>DXMC01000017.1:0-46693 GCA_019414365.1 Collinsella sp. | reverse complement strand
AGCGACTTGGACATCTTCTCGCCGTCTACCAGCAGCATGCCCGTGTGCATCCAGGTGTTGGAGAAGCCCTGGTGCCAGGCGCAGGTGGCCTGGGCGCACTCGTTCTCGTGATGCGGGAAGGCAAGGTCGGAGCCGCCGCCGTGGATGTCGATCGGGGTGCCCAGGTAGCGATGCACCATGGCGGCGCACTCGGTGTGCCAACCGGGACGGCCCTCGCCCCAGGGGCTCGGCCAGCTGGGCTCGCCGGGCTTGGCAGCCTTCCACAGGGCAAAGTCGAGCGGGTCGTTCTTGTCCTCGTTCTCCTCGATGCGCGCGCCAACCATAAGGTCGTCGATGTTGCGGCCCGAGACCTGACCATAGTTGGAATCGCTGCGCACGGCAAAGTACACGTCGCCGTTATCGGCGGCGTAGGCGTGGCCCTGCTCGATAAGCGTCTTGATCATGGCGATCATGGGGCCGATCTCTTTGGTGGCGCGGGGGCGCACATCGGGATCGAGCACGTTGGCGGCACGCATGACGCCGATGAACTTGTCGGAGAACTCCGTCGCGACCTCGGCGGCAGTTCGGCCCTGCTCGTTGGCGCGCTTGATGATCTTGTCGTCGACATCGGTGAGGTTCTGGGCGAACGTGACCTCGTAACCGCTCGCGATGAGCCAGCGGCGAATCACGTCAAAGCTGATGAACGTGCGGGCGTTGCCGATATGGATGTTGTCGTAGACCGTGGGGCCGCACACGTACATGCGAACCTTGCCGGACTCGATGGGCTGGAACTCTTCCTTTTTATGGGTAGCGCTGTTGTAGATACGCATTCGTTACTCCTTAACGGTTTTCTGTAGCAGGCAGACGGCCCAGGCGCCAATTCCCTCGCCCTGGCCTTCCCAACCGAGCTTTTCGGTCGTGGTGGCGGCGACGCCCACGTTTTCCACGTCGACGCCCAGGGCATGGGCAAGGTTGGCGCGCATGGCATCGCGGTGCGGAGTGATCTTGGGTTGCTGACAGGCAATGGTGCAATCGGCATCGACAAACTCAAAGCCCAGCTCGCGCGCATAGTCCATCACGCGAGCGAGCAGCACCATCGAATCGGCACCCTCGTAGGCGGGATCGGTGTCGGGGAATAGCTTGCCGATATCTCCCCCGCGGCAGGCGCCCAGAATGGCGTCGGCCAAGGCGTGCGCGAGCACATCGGCATCCGAGTGGCCCAGCAGGCCGCGCTCGTAGGGGATGTCGACCCCGCCGATGATACATCGACGCCCCTCCACCAAACGGTGGACGTCGTAGCCATGGCCAATGCGCAGGTTACTGAACATGGGGAAGGTCCTCTCCCTCGGCCATGCGGCCAAGCAGAATCGCGGTTACGGGACGCAGGTCCTCGGGCACCGTCACCTTAAGGTTATCGCGCGGGCTCTGGACGCAGCGGACGCGCCCACCCATGCGCTCGACCAGTGACGAATCGTCCGTGCCGATAAAGCCCTCGGCAATCGCCGCGGCATGGGCGCGCTTCATGGCGTCGACACTAAAAATCTGCGGCGTCTGCGCGGCCCAGTACAGCTCGCGCGGCGGCGTCTCGACGATGTTGTCGCCATCGACGATTTTGAGTGTGTCGATGGCAGGCTGGCCGCACACGACACCGTCGAGGGCACGGTCGCTCACGAGCACGTCGATAGCGTGGTCGATGGCCTCGGTCGTAATGAGCGGACGAGCGCCATCGTGAATGGCGACGTATTCAAAGCCCGCCGGCACCGCATGCACGCCGGCACGGGTGGAATCCTGACGGGTATCGCCGGCATCGGCAAAGCTGATGGGCGTGTCATAGTCAAACGGATCGATGGCCAGGCGGCGCATCTCGGCGCGGCGCTCGGCAGGACACACCACCACGATGTGGCCGACCTTGTCGCTCCGATCGAACGCGCGGATAGACCAGCTCATGAGCGGACGGCCCGCCACGTTAACGAGCTGCTTGCCGCCGGGATTTCCAAAGCGCTGGCCGCTGCCGCCGGCAACGACCACGGCGCATACGGGCGCCATTATGCGTTCCCCTGTTTGGTGCCCTTCATGCGGTACAGGGAGTCCGCAAGAATGGCAGGGTTGTTGACGCCAAAGTCGCCCAGGCGCTCCGGATCTTCGCTGATGTCGTCCATGAGCTCCTGCAGCGATCCATACTCGTCGACGATCTTCTCGGCCACGCCGTCGCGCACGACGGACACGCGCGAAAGCGTGCGCAGGCCCAGCGGTGTCATGACGGAGTCCTCGTCCAGGTCGTCGTAACCCAGAACCGCCGCCACATGCTGCGGGTCGGACAAGTCCTTGGGCGTCATACGGCTCAGGTTGGCGCGGATCTTTTCGGCATTGGCCTCGGAGGAATCGCTCGCATAGTCGCGAATCATCAGGTCGTACTCGATATCCATGCTGGAGCCGGCGAGCTGCTCGAGCTGCATCTGCACGAGCTTGCCCTGGTTGCCCAGCTTGACAATGCAATCCTTAAGTTCGGTCTTTGCCTGCTGCATGATCTCGAAGCTCGAGAAAATCCCGGTAATGTCGGCGAGCGTAACGTAGTCGTCGAGCTCGAGGGCCGTCAGACGCAGCAGGGAGCGGTCGAGCGACTGACGGGTAGTCTGGAGCGTGGCGACGAGCTGGTTGACCGAGCTCATGATGGTGGTGACGGGCTGGATCTCATAGCTCTTGCCGTGAACGTACACGTTGACGACGGCACGACGAGCCGAAACCGAGATCACGATGGCGTCGGTGAGCACCGACATGCGAGCGGCAGTACGGTGACGCATGCCCGTTTCACTCGTGGCGAGCGAGGGATCGGGATTGAGGTGGAAGTTGGCGCGCAGGATCTGGGTGAGGTCGCCATCGATGACGATGGCGCCGTCCATCTTGGAAAGCTCGAACAGGCGGTTCGAGGTAAACGAAATGTTGAGCGGGAAGCCGTCGTTACCGGCAGCGAGTACGTTTTCGGTGTCGCCGACGCAGATAAGGGCACCCAGGTGACCAGCAATGATCATGTCGAGGGCGGTGCGGATCGGCTGGCCGGGGGCAGTCAGGCGAATAGCCTGTTCCATACGCTTTTGCAGCTCGTTCTTATCCAAGGCATCGCTCCCATCGTATACGCTCCATAAACGCTAAATAGTTTCTCACGGTTTGTCCCCGCGGCACTCGCGAAATCCGATGCTTACAGAATGAGCGAACACAGCTTAGGTAGCTCATTTGGGACGGGGCTCCTTTGACTGCTCATGTGGTAGCATCGGGTCTCATATAAATGAGGGAGTAGTCGCGTAATCGGGCTCGCCCGCAGAGAGGGAGCCAGACTATGGGACTCGCAGAGCTCGTGTTGCTCGCCGTTGGCCTTTCGATGGACGCCTTTGCCGTTTCCATCTGCAAGGGTCTCGGCATGAAAAAGATCAACCTTAAAGTCGCCGTGGTGCTCGGCCTGTTCTTTGGCGGCTTTCAGGCCGGCATGCCCGTGATCGGATGGGCGCTCGGCAGTCAATTCATGGGCATCATCGGGCCCATCGACCATTGGATCGCCTTTATCCTTTTGGCCTTCATCGGCGGCAAGATGCTGTGGGAGGCCTTTACCGAGGACGAGGACGAGAGCGACAACAAGAATGCCGAGAAGATTGACCTGATAGAATACCTGGTTCTCGCCATTGCCACCTCGATTGACGCCCTGGCCGTAGGCATCTCGTTTGCGGCGCTCTCGGTTGACATCGTGCCCGCTGTATCGCTTATTGGCATCACAACCTTTATCCTCTCCATCGCCGGCGTGGCGATCGGCCATACCTTTGGCGCGCGCTACGAAAAGCCTGCCACCATCGTGGGCGGCGTCGTGCTCATCCTCATCGGACTTAAGATCTTGCTTGAGCATCTGGGGATCCTCGCGATATAAAAAACGCCTCTCATAAGCTCAACGTCAACGTGGAAGTCTCATGCAGAGTTTTGCATAAGGCCTTTTCGTGCAGACTTTTGCATGTCATACTGATATACAAAAGTCTGCACGTTAGGAGATTGCCGTGGATACCTTTCCCATCACCACGCCGCGCCAAGCTGGCATCTACGTGCGCCAGGCACGCGAGTCACAGGGAATCACCCGTGCGACCCTCGCTAAAAAAGCCGGTGTTTCGGAGCGCCTGCTCGCATCGCTCGAGCTGGGAGATGCCACCGGCATTCGACTCGACAAGCTATTGGCGATCTTTAATGCTCTCGGACTGGCGCTCGCCGCTCAAGGGGATATCGTCAAAACGAATAACGAGCAATCAGCCAACGTTCCGCATGCCGATCTGCAACCTCGTAGCACCCCCAGACGCCATCGCGCTCAACGTTTTCGCCATCGCAACCGTCGCAGCGCAGCCATTCCGGCTCTCGCAGACGCCCCCTTTACGTCTGAACTCTACGACAAAGCCTTCGCAGATTTCGCCATGTCCAATCTCGGAGTCTCGATTGCCGCAAACGCATCTGTCCAACCAAAGCCTGACGGGAAATAGCCAATGGCCACCACATCGCTTCGGACTATTATTTGCGGCGAACCTGCAGGAACGCTCATGCAAGATGAGAACGGTCTAGTCAGCTTTGCCTATGATCAAGACTATGACGGGCCAGCATTATCGATCAACATACCCGTATCAAATCGTACATACAGCCAACAGGTCATGAATCCGTACCTGTTTGGCCTTCTACCCGACAGCGAGGACCAACGAAAAGCGATTGCCGCCGAATTCGACGTTAGGCCCAACAATCCCGTTGCGTTGCTCAGCCATATCGGACTCGACTGTCCGGGCGGAGTGCAGTTTTGTGCCGAAGAAGATGCCGACGCCGTCCTGCATCGCGCTGGCGAATACCGCCCTATAGACGACCACGAAATTGCTCTCCGTCTCAAGTCGATCAGAGATGACCGCGATGCATCGTGGATGGGTCTAGATGAAAGTTGGTCACTTGGAGGCAACCAGGGCAAGTTCGCACTCGCACTCATAGACGGTCGCTGGTGCGAATGCGTAGGTTCCTCGCCCACGACGCATATTTTCAAAAATGGCGTTATCGGATTTAAGCTCGAAGCGCTTAATGAGTTTGTCTGCATGAAAAGCGCCCAGCGCGCGGGTATCGCAACGGCGAACGTTGAGTATCGCTTATTTGAGGACGAACCCGCCCTCATTGTTGAGCGCTATGACCGTGTGAATGTCAAAGACGGGACAATCATGCGTCTACACCAAGAAGACCTCTGTCAGGCCCTTGGAGTGATGCCCGCTCAAAAGTACACGGCAGACGGCGGCCCGACCGCACGCGATATTCAGGAACTCCTCGTCAATACGAGCCATCATCAACTTAACCTGTATCTGTTTACGCAGATACTTTTCTTTAACGCCATCATCGGCGCACCGGACGCGCATGCGAAGAACTATTCCCTGCTTCTTGGAAACGGCGGCACAGCTATGATGGCCCGTATGTATGACGTTGCATCTGGGCTGGCATACGAACGTATGCGGCGAAAAGCGCGCCTCGCCATGAGCGTTGGCGGCGAAAACCGTGTGGGACGCATCGGTCCAGGCGCTATCCGCCGATACCACGGTATGGGCGACCCCGCGCTGGAGGCGGCACTCACCGATGCCGGGCTATCCGAGAAGTTTTGCTTTGCGACCATGATGGACCTCGCCTACGAGGTACCCATTTGCATGGAAGAGGTCATGGACGAATACGCCGATCTGCCCGGCATGGCGGACCTGCGCAAGCATATGCTCGGGCCCGTCCGCGAAAACTGCCAGCGCACCCTCGACCTCATCAAGGCGGATATGGGCTAGACGCCAATCAATTTCCCATTTCTTAAAAGAAGAGAGGGGGCACCCGTCGCAAAAGCTCGGGTACCCCCTCTCGTAATGTCATTTGCAATCCATCAGCAAAGGTTTTGGATCGCCGTCAATGCGACCTTTACGCAGCGAGGCGCTTGAGGACGTCGATGAGCAGCTCGTAGAAGCGCTCGGCAGAAGCGAGCTCCATGCTCTCGTCCGGGGTGTGGACATCGGAGAGCGTCGGGCCCACGGCGATGGCGTCCAGGCCGTGCAGGGCCTCGGCAAACAGGCCGCACTCAAGGCCGGCGTGAATGGACTCGATGCGCAGCTCGGAGCCAAAGAGCTCGCGATAGCTCTCGACAAAGATGTCGCGGACCGGCGAATGCTCGGCATAGCTCCAGCCGGGATACTCGAACTCGAACTTGGCGTCGAAGCCCAGGACATCGGCCAGCGTCTGCAGGCGGTCCTTGAACTCGTTCTGCAGCGAGGTAATCGAGGAGCGCGGGGACAGCATGATCTTGACCTCGTCGTCAGAAGTGGCAACCACACCGATGTTGGAGGAAACCTCGACGGAGCCGTCGGTGGCGACGTTGCGGCGAATCACGCCGTTAGGGGCAAGACGCAGGGCGCGGATGAGGGCAAGCGCGGACTTCTGATCCATGGCCTCGACCTCGGCGTCGTCGGCAATCTCGACGGTGCAGGTAAAGCCGGGGTCAAAGACCTCGAGCTCGGCAGTGACGTCGGCAATGATGCCCTTTGCGATCTGGGCCGCGGCCTCGGCGGCAGCGTGATCAGTGTAGACCAGCTCGGCCTTGCACTCACGGTTGATGGCGTTGTCCTTAGTGCCGCCGTTAAAGCTGACGATGGCGGGCTCGCCGGCGACCATCAGGCGGTCGATGATGCGGGCCATGATGAGGTTGCCGTTGCCGCGCTCCAGGTGGATGTCGGCGCCGGAGTGACCACCCAGCAGGCCGGAGATCTCGAGCGTAAGGGTGCTGCCGGTCTTGTGCTCGCGCACGATCGGGCAGGTGTAGGTAACGACGACACCGCCGGCGCAGCTGACGGTGGCAACGCCCTCTTCCTCGGAGTCAAGGTTGATCATAGTACGGGCGCTAATCTGGGACTTGTCGAGCGTCTCGGCACCGACCAGGCCAGTCTCCTCGTCGGTGGTGAATACGCACTCGAGGGCCGGATGGGCAATCGAATCGTCGTTGAGCACGGTAAGCATAAGCGCGACGGCGATACCGTTGTCGGCGCCCAGAGTGGTGCCGTTAGCGGTGAGGACGCCGTCCTTGACGACCAGGTCGATACCGTCGGTCGTAAAGTCGTGCTCGACGGAACCCAGCTTGTCGCACACCATGTCGATGTGACCCTGCAGCATCACGGTCGGGGCATTCTCGGCGCCGGCAGATGCGGGCTTGCGAATGATGACGTTGTAGACCTCGTCCTGATACACATCGAGACCGCGCTCCTTGGCAAACGCGACCAGGAAATCGCTGATGCCCTTCTCGTTGCCAGAACCACGGGGGATCGCGCTGACCTCCTCAAAGAAATGGAACAGCTGGGCGGGCTCGTAGCCGGTAATCTTGTAGTCCATGGTGCCTCCTTGGCGCAACTGGTTAGACAGTAAGACATGCGCCTTGTATATTCCCAGACTTCGTTTGCATAAACCAGTCGAAAACGCCGAGCGCCCTCGCATCATCGGCTAACGGCGGACCGAATAGCGAAATGGTCACAACTACCGCAGCTCAACAAATCGAGGCGCCCTTGCCGGAACGCCCCGATTGCATAGATCAAATTGTCGCCACACTCTACAGCGCGCCGGAGCCGGCTTGCATCATGCCGCCGGGGCCCGAGGTCACGCCGCCGCTGACGGGCGCAGCGCTGCCAGTGTGCGGCGCCGCCGGAGCGGTATCGCCACCGAGCGTGCCCGCCGGACGCGGTGCCGGGATCTCACCCGTGCCGTGGCTAAAGACAAACTTGCCATCGGTCACGTCGCACAGGACGGTATCGCCCTCGCCCCACTCGCCGGCCAGAAGCTCCTCGGACAGCGGGTCCTCGATGAGCTTTTGGATGGCACGGCGCAGCGGACGCGCACCGTTGGTGAGGTCGGTGCCCTCGGCCACGATCTTGTCATAGGCCGCATCGGTGAGCTTAATGTTCATGCCGTTGGCAATCAAACGCTGACGCAGGTCGTCCACCAGCAGGTGAGCGATCTTGGTGAGATTCTCGCCCGAGAGCTTCTGGAACACCACGATGTCGTCGATACGGTTGAGCAGCTCGGGGCGGAACAGGCGCTTGAGCTCGCCCATTGCACGGCCCTTAATCTCGCTCGAGGTAAGGCCCTGCTCGCCGGTGGTGCCGAAGCCAACGCTCGCATCCTGCGCAATCTCGCGGGCGCCCACGTTGGACGTCATGATGATCACGGTATTACGGAAGTCGACCGTTTTGCCCTGGCTATCGGTCAGGCGGCCCTCCTCCAGCACCTGCAGCAGAATGTTGAAGATATCGGGGTGCGCCTTCTCGATCTCGTCGAACAGCACGACCGAGTACGGGTGACGACGAACGGCCTTGGTGAGCTGACCGCCCTCGTCATGGCCAACGTAGCCCGGGGGGCTACCGATAAGCTTGGAGACCTCGAACTCGCTGCCGAACTCCGACATGTCGAAGCTGATGAGCGCGTCCTTGCTGCCAAAGAGATACTCGGCGAGCGTCTTGGCGAGCTCGGTCTTGCCCGTGCCGGTGGGGCCCAGGAAGATAAAGCTGCCGCCGGGGCGACGCGGATCCTTGAGCGGCGAGCGACTGCGGCGCACGGCCTTGGCAACGGCCTCGACGGCCTCGTCCTGGCCGATAATGCGGGTCTTGAGCACGCTTTCGGCCTGTAGCAGGCGACGGCTCTCGCTCTCGGTAAGCGAGGACACCGGCACGCCCGAGGTCACGGACACGATATCGGCGATCTGGCTCACGTCAATAGTGAGCGGGCTCGCGTCGAGCTCGGCCGTCCAGGCAGCCTTTGCCTCGGCAAGCTCAATCTCGGCAGCCTTTTGCTGCTCAGTGATCTCGGCGGCCTTGTTCATGTCGTCGCTCTCGGTGGCCTCCTGTGCGGCAGCCTTGAGCTCCTCGACGCGATGTTCGGCCTCGCGCACCGGCTCGGGCGCGCGATTGGCGGCAATGCGGGCGCGGGCACCGGCCTCGTCAATGAGGTCGATGGCCTTATCGGGCAGGAAGCGATCCTGGATGTAGCGGTTGGAAAGGTTCGCGGCGGCCTCGATAGCACCCTGCGTATAGCGCACATGGTGGTGCTCCTCGTAGCGCGGCTTGAGCGCGGTCAGGATCTTGACCGTGTCCTCGACGCTCGGCTCCTCGACATCGATGGTCTGGAAGCGACGCTCAAAGGCCGGATCCTTGGTGAGGTACTTGCGGAACTCCTCTGCCGTCGTGGCACCGATGATCTGGAAGGCGCCGCGCGCGAGCACGGGCTTGAGCATGGAGCTTGCATCGATGGAACCCTCGGCAGAACCGGCACCGATGATGGTGTGCATCTCGTCGATAAACAGGATGACGTCGTCGGCCTCGGTTGCCTCCTGTATCACGTTCTTGAGGCGCTCCTCAAACTCGCCGCGATACTTGGCGCCCGCGACAAGACCCGGCAGGTCGAGCGTCCAGATGTTCTGGTTCATAAGGTTCTCGGGCACGTTGCCGGCAGCGATCTGCTGCGCCAGGCCCTCGACGATGGCCGTCTTGCCCACACCGGGGTCACCCAAGATAAGCGGGTTGTTCTTGGTGCGGCGCGAAAGGATCTCCATCATGCGCTGGACTTCCTTTTCGCGGCCGATCACGGGGTCGAGCTCGCCGTCGCGTGCTTTCTGCGTAAGGTTGGTGGCGAACTGCTTGAGTGTATCGGTGCCGCCCCCCTTTTGCTGCGAGGCGTCCGAACCGCTAAAGAACGGCAGGCCCGCACCGGGACGCCCGGCACCGGCGCCGGCGAGCGGACGCTTCTTATCCTGATCCTTGGCGGTAAGCTTCTCGATGGCTTTTTTAATGGAAGCGGACGACACACCCAGGCGCATGAGGATGTCCATGGCCATGCCGTTGCCCTCTTCGACGATACCGATGAGCAGGTGCTCGGTCGACACATAGGTCTGGTTGTTCTCGCGTGCCACGCGGAAAGAGCGCTCCATCACGCTGATGACGAGCGGCGTAAAGGCGAGCTTAGCGGCCTCGGTCTCCTCGCTGGACTCGGGAACGGTAGTCTGGACCTCTTTGAGTGTGTCCATGATGTCGTCGTAGGCGATATCGAGCGAGCGCAGCGCCTCGGCGGCAATGCCCTCGTCCTCCTTGGCAAGCGCCAGAAGCAGATGCTCGGTACCCACCTTGTTGGTATGCAGGTCGAGCGCCTCCTGTTTGGCCATCGACATGACCTTGCGCGCTCGATCGGTAAATCTATCTAACATGCTCGTTTCCTTACATGAGTTCATCGAAATCAAAACGCCCGCCCGTCGGCGGCGCTTTTGTCTCTTTACCCACAGGTTGTCTATGTTAACAGCTGGAGGAATATCTATAAACCCGGCTCACATGAATGCAGGTTATGACCGCATCGCGGGACTCACCGCGCGATGCGCGACAGGCGCCCCGCAAGAGAAACCCTAGGCGTCTTTCACCACGTCGGGACTCGTCGCACGCGATGCGCGATAGGCATCGGCCTCCTTGGAGACGCGTTCGAGCAGCTCGGATGTATCGACGCCCTCGACTTGCGCGACCGTTTCCACCGTCTGCATGGCGACCGCCCTCAGATACGCGCACGCGCTGTCCCCCAGCTGCTCGAGGTCTATCTCCTCGCCGCCCTCCCGGGCAAAGCCGACCGCCATCACAAAGCCCATGATGCCCGAGACCAGAAAGCCCACCGCAAAGCTCGAATCTGCCTTGAGCTCTTCTCCGTCGGGGTGGACGATCTCTCTCACGCGGTCGATGATGATCGTATGGATGCCCTGCACGACCTGCTCGGCGGCACCCGCCCTCATGGTGATGACGATGCGCCGCAGCAGGCAGCGGACGTCGCGCCGGTCGAACGCCGAAAGGTCGCCCTCGCTTGAAAAATGCCAGAGGACATCGGTGATGAGCTCGTTATCCTGCAGCAGCTGGGCTATGGCGATGGCGACGAGTTCATCGAAATCGTGAAAATAGTAGTAAAACGTTCCGCGATTGCACTGGGCGGCGCGGGTCACCTCGCCAACCGACAGCTCGAAGATGCTGTTGTTCTCGATGAGCTCCCAAAACGCCTCGATGATACGGGTGCGTGCATCGGGCGCATCGGCGTCCTTACGCGGTCTCGCCATGCGCCTCACCGCACCCCTGCGCCTTGGCGTTCATGATGAGCATCTGAAGACGGTTCTCCACGTTGGCGAAGCTCACGTCGGGATCGTAGTCGAGCGGCAGGAACTGCGCCGTGGGATACTGCTCCTTGAGCGCATGGATGAGCCCGCGCCCCACGACATGGTTGGGCAGACACCCGAACGGCTGCAGGATCACGAAGTTGCGGCAGCCGCGCTTGGCGTGCTCGAGGATCTCCGCCGGAATCAGCACGCCCTCGCCCGCATCGAACGTATGGTGCAGGATCTTATCGCTCGCGCGCACGAGCTCGGGCATGCGCGTCGGCGGCTCGTAGAGCGGGCTCGCCGCGCCCAGGCGGTCGCAACGGTCGTGCGCGAGCTCGAACAGGTTGTCCGCCGTGGCGTACCAGGCCTTTTCGGGCAGCGACAGGTCGACGTGGAACTCGCGCGACTGCGCATGCTTGTAGAAATAGGTCTTGCGGATCACGTCGGTCATGCGCGCCTCGATGACCTCGAGCCCGTTGTCCTCGAGGTAGCGCTCGATCTCGTGGTTGGCGCCGAGATGGAAATTGAGCAGGTACTCGCCCACGATGAGAACGGTCGGATGCGGGTTCGAGCGGTCGTACGGAACGGCGTCCATGATCGCAAGCGCGCGTTTGAAGCCCGTCGCCTGGCCTCTCAGCCCGGAGCGCTCCATGCCCTCGATAACCTCATCGAGCGCGCGGTCGAACGCAGCGTCCGCCGCGCCCTTCTCGAGCTCGTAGGGACGGATGCGCCTAAGCATGGCCTCGAGGGCATCGATCATGGGAAGACCGTAGGCGATCTGGATGCTCGGGCCAAGGCCGAGCTTGAAGCCCGGATGCGCATTGTGGGCATCGACGTCGTCGTTGGTGAGCACCGGGACATAGTCGTATCCCGCGTCGTCGAGCGCGCGGCGCAGCAGGGGCATGTAGTGCGTCAGGCGGCAGTCGCCGATATACTTGCCAGTCACCACGGCGACGTCGTGCGGGTCGTACTTACCGCTCTCGAGTGCCGCGAGCGCCTCGCCGATCACGATTTGCGCGGGGAAGCAGATGTCGTTGTGCACATAGCGTTTGCCCAGGCGGATGGCATCCTCGCGCCCGATATCAAGGGCCTCGGCGCGCACGCCCTGATTGCGCATCGCCGCGGTCATGAGCCTGCAGAACGCATGGGAGGTGTTGGGGACCAGCGCGATCTTGTCGTGCCGGTCGCGCTTGGTGTACTTGACCTTATACGGGTCGTCGAGCGGATGGACCGCGTGCACCCGGGCGCCCTCGGCACGCTCCTCCGCGCGACGACGGTTGACCGACTCGATAAACGAACGCACGCGAATGCCCATGGGACCGGCGACGTCGCTCTCATCGAGCTTGATCATCATCGGAACCTTGGAGCCCATCTCGCCCATCATGCGCGCGATCTCGTCGGTGAGATACGCATCGTGGCCGCAGCCGAAGCTGCCCATCTGCACGAGCTCGAGCTCGGGCGTCGATGCGACGATGACCGCGCACGACAGCATGCGCGCATGGTAGTTGTTCACGATGTCGATGCGGCTGTTGGAAAGATCGACGTTGTAGACCCCCGGCACCGCATCGGGCGTCAGCACGGGGATGCCGCGCTCAGAGAAGAGCTTGGGCAGCCCGTGGTTGACCAGCGGGTCGTTGTGGTACGGGCGCGAAGCGATCACCACCGCGTAGCCGCCGTCCTCGCGCACGTTCTCGAGCACCTGCCTGCCGCGCAGCTGCAGCTGGTTCTCAAACGTCTGCTGCGCGCGGTCCGCCTGCTCGGTCGCCTTGGCAACCAGGTCGGCATCGATATCGAAGGTCTCCTTGCACCACGCCTTGAGCTGGCGGTTTCGGTCGCCCTCGTCGTACCAGTGGAACAGCGGCGTATCGAACGGAACGCCGAAACGCTCCTCCGGGTTATCGGAATTGCGCATCACGTAGGGGTATCCCTTTACGACGGCGCACATCCACTCGCTGGTAGAGGCGGTGTTTTCGGTGGGCACCGTCGTGATGATGGGCATGAAGATGCGGTCGACGCCGGCGTCGACGAGATTGCGGATGTGCCCGTGGACGAGCTTGGCCGGGAAGCACACGGTGTCGGATGTGACGTGCGCCAGACCGCGCTCGTACATCGCCTTGGTGCTGCGTCCCGAGACGCGCACCTTAAAGCCGAGCGTGCTGAAGAACGTCGACCAGAACGGCATGGTGTCCCAGAACTCGAGCACACGGGGAATGCCGATCGTGACATCGCGCCCCCCGCAGACGGGAACCGTGGGGTACGACTCGAACAGCAGCTTCTCGCGGTCGACAAAGAGATTGGGGGCAGCCGCGGTCCGGTCGCGCCCCGTGCCGGGTGCCTGTGCCTCGCAAGTACCCTGCGGACGCAGCTCCTCCGCCGCGGGAACCTCGCGCACGAGCTCATCCCATGAGATGGCGCCGCCGCGCGGGCAGCGATTGCCCGTGACGTAAAGCGAGCCGTCGCCAAATGCCACGACCGCGCGCTGGCAGCGGTTGTTGCACCGACGGCAGGTAACGCCGCCGAACTCGCGATGCTCGAAGCGCTCCACGGCATCGAGCCCGATAAACGACGTGCCGGCGTCGCCCTTGCGGCATTCCTCGCGCGCGAGCAGGGCGATACCGATAGCGCCCATCAGCCCCGGGTGGGGCGCACGCGTGACGGGTTTGCCCAGATACTGCTCGAATGCGCGCAGCACCGCGTCGTTTCGGAACGTGCCGCCCTGGACGACGACTTTGTCGCCCAGACGGTTGAGATTTGAAACGCGAATGACCTTGGTGAACACGTTCTCGATAATCGAACGGCAGAGACCGGCCATGATGTCGCCCGGACCCTTACCGCGCCGCTGCTCGGAAACGACGCTGCTGTTCATGAACACCGTGCAGCGGCTGCCGAGAACGGCGGGGGCTTTGGACGAAAATGCCTCGGTCGCGATATCCTCAACGGCTATTCCGAGGTTTTTGGCAAAACCCTCGAGGAACGAGCCGCAGCCCGCAGAGCACGCCTCGTTGACGACGATATCGGTCAGCACGCCGTGGTTGAGCCAGATGGCCTTCATATCCTGTCCGCCGATGTCGAGCACGAAGGTCGCATCGGGAACGCATGTGCACGCGGCGCGGGCGTGCGCGACCGTCTCGACCGTATGGTAGTCGGCGTGGAACGCGCGCGCGAAAAGCTCCTCGCCGTATCCCGTGGTGCCCACGGCATCGATCGCAAGCGTGACTCCCGCTGTCTCCCAGCGGTTCTTCAAGCTGACAAGACCCTGTTGGGCGACGTCGAGCGGTCTGCCGTTATTAGACGCGTAGAACGAATCGACAAGCTCACCCGCCTCATCGACAAGGGCGAACTTGGTCGTCGTGCTCCCCGAATCGATACCGAGGGCCACACGCACCGTCTCTCCGGGCGCATACGCATCCGGACCCTTTGCCGGCGTCTCTTTGCCATGGCGTGCCGTAAAATCCGCCTGCTCGGCAGGTGTGGCAAAAAAGGGCTGGGCAAGACGTCCCTCCCCGCTTGCGGGCGCGACCGTCTCGAGCTTATCCAGCCGGACAAAAGCGTCGGGAAGGTCGATCGGTTGGGACGATGCGAACATGTCGGTCAGCGACAGGGCGGCACCGCGCGCGACCATGATCTGCGGATCGCGCGGGACGATAACCTGATCGTCCGATAGATTCAGTTGCTCCCGGAACACGCGGACCAGCGTGGGGTTGTAGGCGAGCGTACCGCCCTCGAAGATTACCGGCGGCTCGATGTCGATACCCTGGGCCAGACCGCCGATCGTTTGGCGGGCGACCGCGTGAAGCGCCGAAAGCGCCAGGTCGGTGGTAGGAATGCCCTCGTTGAGCAGCGGCTGGATATCGGTCTTTGCGTACACGCCGCAGCGGCCCGAGACCTCGTGGACGGTCGTTCCCCGGCTTGCGAGCTGCTCGAACTCGCCCGATTCGGTGCCGACCCCCATGAGCTTTGCCATCTCGTCGATAAATGCACCGGTACCGCCTGCGCACGAGCCGTTCATGCGCATGTCGGCAACCTCGATGTCTCCCTTATCGTTGGTGCGGAAGAAGATCATCTTGGCGTCTTGGCCGCCCAGCTCGATGGCGCAGCGCGTCTGCGGATAGAACCTGCTGATCGCGAGCGCGTTGGCGACCACCTCCTGAACGTACGAGGCGCCCAGCGCGGTCGCGATATCGCGCGCACCCGAGCCGGTCACCGCAACGCGCAGCGACTCATGGGGAAAGCGCTCGGCGAGCTCGCCGAGCATGGCGCGCACGCTCGCTGTCTGACACGCCCCGTGGCGGCGATATCCCCACCACGCCTCGGTCATATCCTCGTGCATCGCGTAAATTTTGGTCGTCGTCGACCCTACGTCCAGTCCTACTAGCAACGCCATAATGCTCCGTCTCTCGCATTTTTCCTGCTAGAGATATACCACTCTACGTAATACAACAGACTGTTGTATTTAAACTCCGTATAAAAAGCGGCTGCCGAAACGCTTCAGCAGCCGCCGAATGCACCAACAGATTGTTCTGCGCGCTAGCACGTCGGGCAACGGAGCAGCACGGGCCCTCCGGTCACGCGCACCGCTCACGCCCGCGATGTCGCCGAGAGAGCTATCCACGCTTAGGGCTCCAACCAAGCAAGTCGCCCGCGCTCAGCAGATCCCTAAGCGAGCTACTCGCACTCAGGAGCCATAGCCTGCTCCAAGAGCTCGGCATGCTCCTCCTTGAAAACCGTCCCCACAGGGAAGGCGCGACGGAAGACGAAGTGGGAAATCGGACCGGCTACCAAAAGGTTCCACGGCAGCGCCATCACAAAATTATGCGGAATGTTGACGAGCCACATCATCGGCAACGCCTGCAGATTGGCAAGCGGGCCGCCGGGCATATGGAACAGGCCTTCGCACGCGCCGTAGAGCGACATGATGATGACCATGGGAACGACCATGCAGGAGCTGACGGCGAGCGTCATGGCGAGCGGCGAGCTCTTACCCGGAGTGACCAAGTACTTAAAGGCGAAACCCTTGGCAAGCGGGCTGGCGACGAACCGGTCGCAGCACACGGCAAAGATATAGGCAACGGGGAAGCCGAGCCACGCAGCGGCAACGACCTCGCCGTTGATGGCCCCGTGCTGCAGGGCAACGTTGTAGATGCTCATCCAGAGCACCATGCAAAAGCACATGATAAAGGTGAACAGCAGGCTCTCTCGTTTGTTGATAGGCATAAAGGGCATGGTCCTTTCTGTGTTGCGCCGCGGCGCACAACAAAAACGGGCGGGCGAGATGGAGCTGTTGGGACTTCATCTCGCCCGCCCGTGGTACGCGCGTCTGCGACTACTTATGTGGTGGAACCAGCCTAGCACGAAACGCATGCGCTTCGTAAGCGTTGAGTTTATGAAGATGCAGGGCACCAATAATCCCCCGACCCCATAAGTTGCGGTGGAATACGGACTGTTTTGACCCTTTAAGCAGCAATTCAGTCCCTATTTCACCGCAACTCTTTTGGTGCAAAGTAACCTGTCCCCCTTGTACCAATTAGCTGGTGTGGCGCCAGCGAGGGTCGGTGAGAGTTCTCGCCACACCCAGCCCAACGGGCAGAAACGCTACGATGAGCACTGCGCGCACAAACCAGCCGAGCATATTGACCGTGTCGAAGGTGCACATGTAATACATCGAGCGATACAGATACAAGCCCGGCACCATAATGACAATCGATGGCACCGTGAGGGCGATACGTGGGTAGGTGAGCTTGATTTCGGCTAAGCTCGCGAGCAGCCCCGATACCAGCGCGCCGATAAACGCTGCTGCCTCGGGAGGCATACCTGCGCTCAAGCCCAGGAACGGAAGCATCGTCGGCGCATCGACGAGCGTAAGGCGCAAGGTATTGGACACAGCGCCGATGAGCCCTGCCGCCGCGGCCATCTTTACCGGGCTGTTGAACATAACCGAGAAGCCAAATACACCGATAAAGCTCATCAGTATACGCAAGAGCGTAAGAGCCAACGGTGAGAGACCGAGCGGGGCGAAGTCATCCGGCGCCAGCCCCACACATTCGGCAACCATCCAGCCTACGAGGGTCGCCATCACAATAATCGACACAGCATACGAAAGACGCTCGATACCGCTTCGCATATCGAGCTTAGCGATGTCGAGGCCTGCCGTAATGAGGGGAAAGCCGGGAATCACAAAGAGCATGGCGCCAATATAGCCTTCTTGGTGCGACATTGCCCCTGGAATGACCTGGCCAAGGCCGAGCAATGCCAGCAGATACGAAACGCAAGCGAGCGCAACACCAGTCGTCAGCGCGCTAAACTGGCCAAGACCCTGCTTGAGAATATGGGAGCGAGCAAAGTTGCCGACACCAGCGCCTACGAATGCGCAGGCCATCTCGATAGGGCCGCCGCCGAGCAAAAAGACGAAGGCGCCGCAAGCACAGGCTGCCGCAAGGCCCTGTTGCCAGGGAGCGTAATCGGGCTTTGAGCTCTCAACGGTCTTGAGCATCTCGTGGTATTCGTGCACGGTAAACCGGCGGCCGTATGTCTCGATTTCCTTTAGGAAGCTCTCCATCATCCAAATGCGATGAGTATTGACCCCCGTTGTGGGTAGGCTGACGACCTCGTTAAAGCAGTGGCCATCTTCGATGCAGGTGCACTCAAACGACAGGAGACTCAGGTCGATGTGAATCGTGACGCCGAGTACAGCGGCAACACGATTCATGGTATCGCGCACGCGCCAGGCGCCTGTTCCGCTTGCCAGCATAAGCATGCCGGTGCGGCAGATAATGGATGACTTATCGGTGAGCGGCGCATCGACGGCAAGTTCATCGCCTGCCGTCACGATCTGGTGCCAGTCAGTTTTCATATGGAGCGCGCCGGCACGAGCGCCGTGGTGCATAGGAACTCTCGAAAGCAGCGAGTCCAGGCGCGAAGACTGTGGGGGCTCCGTTGATTCGCCCTCGTCCTCGTTGGGCTCTTCATCGACCAGATCAAAGGAATCAAGCGGCGCTGGCTCGCGACGATCGATTAGCTCCTCATCCTCATCATCAAAGTAGTTGAATTGATCGAGCATGTCCTCTTCGATTGCACGCTCGCTCGCGTCGTCCATACAGGCGCTCCTTTCCTACCGACTAACCCCCATCCTAGGCAGCAACGGCTAAAGGAAACATAAAAGAAACGGCTGTCATGCATGGAAGGCGCAAACCCCCAATGCGCCGGTAGGCCCGACGAAAAGGACCGTCCCCAAGTGCCACATCTGGACCAAGGCAACGCCGATGTTTCGGCAACGCCAGCGAGCGCCGTCCAGAGCGAACAAGTTGGCATGAAAAAGGCAAGGCATAGACCTTCTGGTCATGCCTTGCCTTTTGAATGACAAATTGTCGCTCTGGGCGGCGCGCAGCGTCGAGCCGTTACGCGGTTCGTAGAACCGCGTAACTAGTTAGCACATCTTTGCGCCGGCGGGGATGGAAGCGTCGAGCTGGATCAGGTTGAGGCGCTCCTCGCCCTCCTCCTCGTGGATGGCGCTGATCAGCATACCGCAGCTGGGAATACCCATCATCTTGCGCGGAGGCAGGTTGGTGATGGCGAGCAAGGTCTTGCCGACCAGGTCCTCGGGCTCATAGTAGCCATGGATGCCGGAGAGGATGGTGCGATCGGTGCCGGTGCCGTCGTCGAGCGTAAAGTTCAGCAGCTTCTTGGACTTCTTGACGGCCTCGCATGCCTTGACCTTCACAGCGCGGAAATCGCTCTTGGAGAAGGTATCGAAGTCGACGAACTCCTCGAACAGCGGCTCAACGGCGATCTTGGAGTAGTCGAGCGTGGGCTTGAGCGGCTTGACGAACGGGCTTGCGGCGTTGCCGGCCTCGGCAGCCTTGGCAGCGGCGGCACCGGACTGGAAACCCTTCTCGGGCTTCATGTGCGGGAACAGCAGGACGTCGCGAATGGAAGCCTGGTTGGTGAGCAGCATGACCACGCGGTCGATGCCGATGCCGATGCCGCCCGCGGGAGGCATACCGTACTCGAGGGCGCGCACGTAGTCCTCGTCGTACTCCATAGCCTCGTCGTCGCCGCCGGCCTTCTCGGCCATCTGGGCGGCAAAGCGCTCGGCCTGGTCGACCGGGTCGTTGAGCTCGGAGAATGCGTTGGCGTACTCGTGGCCGGCGATGACCAGCTCAAAGCGGTGCGTCAGGCGCGGATCGTCCTCAAAACGCTTGGCAAGCGGGCTGACCTCGATGGGGTAATCGCATACGAAGGTCGGGTTGACGATGGTGTCCTCGCCCAGCTCATCGTAAATCTCGGCGATGATCTTGCCAGCAGTCCACTCGGGCTTAATCTCCAGGCCCTTCTCGCGTGCGGCGGTGGCAAGCTCCTCGACCGGCGTGTCGATGGTGACCTGCTTGCCGAGCACATCCGAGACGATGTCGGTCATGGGACGGCTTGCCCACTCACCGGACAGATCGATGGTCTGGCCCTGATACTCGATGACCTCGGGATTGCCGATAGCCTTGTTAGCAGCCTTGATGACGCCCTGTGCGAGTGCCTTCATGCCCTCGAGATCGGAGAAGGCACGATAGGCCTCCATCGTGGTGAACTCGGGGTTGTGGGTGAGGTCCATACCCTCGTTGCGGAAGATGCGGCCGATCTCGAAGACGCGCTCAAAGCCACCGACGATGCAGCGCTTGAGGTGCAGCTCGGTAGCAATGCGCAGGTAGCACTCCTGATCGAGCGCGTTGAAGTGCGTGATGAACGGCTTGGCCGTAGCGCCGCCCTGAATGGTCTGCAGGATGGGGGTCTCGACCTCCATGTAGCCGTCAGATTCCATGAAGCGGCGGAAGGTGGAGAGAATCTGCGAGCGCTTGCGGAAGGTCTCGCGAACATCGTCGTTGGCAATCAGGTCGACATAGCGCTGACGATAACGGGTCTCCTTATCGGAAAGACCGTGGAACTTCTCGGGCAACGGACGAACGGCCTTGGAGAGCAGCGTCGCGCTCTTGGGGGCGACGGAAAGCTGGCCACGCTTGGTGCGCACGACCACGCCGGTCACGCCCAGGATATCGCCCAAGTCGAGGGCCTTAAGCGTGCTCCAGGCCGCCTCGTCCATGTCGTTAATACGGCAGAACAGCTGAATCTCGGCGGTAGCGTCGCGCACGACGATAAACATGATCTTGCCCTGACCGCGCTTGGCGACCACGCGGCCGCCGATCTTCACGACGTCCTCAGTATCCTCGCCATCGGCAAGATCGGCATATTTGGCCTCAATGTCGACGACATAGTCCTCGATCTCGGAGTGCTCGGGATAGGGGTTCTGGCCCGCCTCGAACAGGGCGGCGCGCTTTGCCAGACGCGTGGCACGCTCGTCGTTGAGCGTCGAGGCCTGATCGGCGACGTTCTGGTTCTCTGCCATAAGTTAGCTCCTCAAACTAAAACGCTCCCCAGGATTCGGTCCCAGGGAGCGAAAACATACCTTTACGCGGGACCGTGGTCTAGCGTGCGATCTTGGCGATGGTGTAGACGCGGGTCTTGCCAGAAGGCGTAACGACCTCAACGGAGTCGCCCTCGCCGTGACCGATGATGGCGTGACCGACCGGAGACTCGTTAGAGATCTTGTGCTCGAGCGAGTTGGTCTCGGTGGTACCGACGAGCGTGACTTCCATGACCTCACCGTTAGGATCGATCAGAGAAACGGTGGAACCGATGGAGACGGTCAGATCGCCCGTGGTGGCAGCAACCTGAGCGTTGGCGAGGATGGCCTGAATCTCGGCAATGCGAGCAGCATTCTGGGCCTGCTTGTCCTTGGCGGCATCGTACTCGGAGTTCTCCGAAAGGTCGCCGAACGCGCGGGCTTCCTTGATGTCCTCGACGATCTCCTTGGCGTAATCGCCCTCACGCCAAGCGAGCTCCTCGACGAGCTTCTGGCGGCCCTCAGCGGTCAGTACGATCTGGCTTGCGTCCATACGGATATCTCCCCAACTATGATGTAACGATCAACTGTCAACAAAACGAAAAAGACCGGCTAGCCTGCGGGCAAGCCGGTCAGGTGCTCACCCCAAAGGGATGGGACTACTCTGCGTCCGCGTCGCTGTCCTCTGCCTGCTTTTTCTTGGCAGCAGCGAGCTTGGCCTCGAGCTCTGCGATCTCCTTGTCCTCCTTGGACTCCTCGACCACAACGTCCTCGGCCTGCTTGGTTTCGCCCTTATCGTCGCCCTCCATACCCTCGCGGATATTCTTGACGGTAGAGCCGAGAGACTTGCCGAGCTTCGGCAGGTTCTTAGGCCCGAAGATGATCAAAACAACGACGAGAATAATGATGAGCTCAGGAGCCCTCAGTCCAAACATGTAGACCTCCACAATACAGCGAGACAAGCTCGAATGAGTATACCGCGGGTGCCGCGGTATCACAACAATAGCTAAAAAAAGGGACCGCAAGAAGCGGTCCCTCCTCATGCTCTGGTCGGGTTGACTGGATTTGAACCAGCGACCCCTGCGTCCCGAACGCAGTGCTCTACCAAACTGAGCCACAACCCGTTAGCTCGACTATAGTAACAAAGATTTTCGCCGTGTGCTAGAGAAATTTTTATTTCTTTGGCGCGTCGATTTGAACCGTGTTGGGAATAAGCTCAGTCGCGCAGGCCCACCAGCCATTTTGCTGGGCAGCTCCCGCAAGATGGGCTGCTGCAGCGACGGTATCGCAAATGGCAAACGAGCAGGCACCCGAACCGCACACGTCCACGGCAACGGTTCCCTCCTGTGCGCGCAGCCAGTCGAGAACCGCCTGGATCCGCGGCTCCATCTGCGCGGATATGACGCCCAGATTGTTATGAACGAGCGCATATGCCGCCTCGGCATCGCCGGCGCGTAAGACAGAAGCAATCGCACCGGGTTTGTCCGCGGGCACTGGGCTCTCATCAAATCGTCGATACGCTTCAACCGTTGAAACGCTCGTCTCGTGCGGTTTGACCAATACGACAGGTGTCGCCGGAAGCACAGGATACTCAGTGGCCAGCACATCTCCCCCGCCGACGTAGAATGCGGGACTCGTGTGCAAAAAAAACGGCACGTCGGCGCCGATACCGCGAGCGATGTCATCGAGCGCGGGGTCGGCGCGGTCGATACCCCACAGCTCGGCCAAGGCAACGATGACCGCGGCGGCATCCGTCGAGGGGCCTCCCAGGCCGGCGCACAGCGGGATACGCTTTTCGATCGTCACGCACACGTTGGCATCGCGACCGTAACGCTCGGCCATAGCGATTGCCGCCCGATAGGCCGTATTTTTTTGCATGGGAAAATCGGATGCCGGAACCGTCTGGACGGTCAACGCCTGCGCCGGCGTGACCGTCACGGCATCGGCTAGACCGACGGCTGCCATCAGGGAATCGACCCTGTGATAGCCGCGGGCGTCGCGCTCGGTATGAACCCCCAGATAGAGGTTAATCTTTGCCGGCGCGGTAAGGATGAGGGACCGATCGGTCACCGTTAGTGCTCCTCGAGCTGGTTGCCGAGCGGGGTAAAGATATGTTCGCCGCTCTCGGGGTCGAACAGTTCGACCTGGCCGGTAAGGACATCGATGTACTGGTAGGACTGACGCGATTTGCGGCCGCGACGCTCGTCAACCTCAACGATAAAGACAGCGGGGTGGACGCTCTTGATGGTGCCCATGCGCTCGATGACGCGGGTACGGCCCATGTTGGCCTTAACCTTGACGCGATCGCCCACCATATCGGTCAGCTTCTCGTGGATGTCGTCGACGTGATTGACTTCCATCTCTTCCATGAATAGGGCCTCCAGAGGATGCAATTCAAAAAGGGGATAATACCCCTAAGATAGACAAAACTCTAATACTATAGCACCCTGTTGCAGCCATACGCAAGCAGCTAAAAAAGCCCGGTCCCAAATTGACTACTTACAGACTATCGGTGTCGAGGACGATGGTGAACGGACCGTCGTTGACCAGGTCGACCTTCATATCGGCGCCAAAGATACCGTGCGCCACATGCTCAACGTCCTGAGCGACGAGTGTCAGAAAGTACTCGTAAAGTTCGTTAGCGACATCGGGCGCGCCGGCGTCCGTAAACGACGGACGGCGGCCGTGGCGGCAGTCGGCAAACAGCGTGAACTGCGACACCACGAGCACCTCGCCGTCGACATCCGCCAGCGCCAAGTTGGTCTTGCCGTTCTCATCCTCGTTGATACGCAGCCCGCGGAGCTTGCCCCACAGCTTGTCGGCTTCGGCGCGTGTGTCGCCGTGGCCCACGCCCAGCAGCACCAGGTAGCCGCGTCCAATACGGCCCACGCACTCGCCGTCGACTGTCACGCCGGCGTTGAGCACGCGCTGTACCACCGCACGCACGGCCTACTCCTCGCCCGTCAGCTTAGCGGACAGATGCTCGAGCGCATGGAAACGATGGCTGATGGCGTTCTTCTCGTCCGTCGTGAGCTCGGCCATGGTCTTGCCCGGCGTATCGACCGGCAGGAACAGCGGGTCGTAGCCAAAGCCGTGATCGCCGCGGCCCTCGTGCGCGATAACGCCCTCGCAGGCGCCCTCGCCATAGGTGACCAGGCCGTCCGTATCGATAAGCGCGACGACGCTCATAAAGCGCGCGGTACGATCCTCGTCTGCCACGCCTTCCAGGTTAACGAGAAGCTTGGCGTTGTTGGCGGCATCGTCGCCATGCACGCCCGCATAGCGCGCGCTATACACGCCCGGCTCGCCGTCCAGCGCGTCGACGACCAAGCCAGAATCGTCGGCGATGGCCATAAGGCCCGTCTCCTCAACGGCAGCCTGCGCCTTGATGATGGCGTTCTCCAAAAACGTCGTGCCGTTTTCCTCGGGGTCCTCAAAATCGCCCAGCTGACCGAGCGCCACAAAGCGCACCTCGGGCATGACCTTGCCCAAAATGGCCTCGATCTCGGTGAGCTTATGGGCGTTGCCGGTTGCCACGACGATGGTCGCCGCCGGGTCGAGAGTGTCGATGTCAATCTTCTCAAGTGCCATAGCTGGACTCCTTTGTCTCTATAGCAATGCCGAGTTGAGGACGACGAGGACTTCGGCCTCTCTCCCGTCTCAATCAACGGCAGTCTTATACTTCGACGTTTTCCCAGATAAAACCTGCCAAAATAAACCTGTCCCTTTTTGGCAGGTTAGGCGAGGGCTTGGCGCTGAAGCTCGATGAGCTCGGCGATACCCTTGTCACCCAGGTCGAGTAGGGCGTTGAGACGCTTGCGATCGAAGGGCGCCTGCTCGCCGGTACCCTGGAGTTCGATCATCTCACCGGAATCGGTGGCGACGAGGTTCATGTCGACCTCGGCGTGGCTGTCCTCGGAATAATCCAAGTCGAGCAGGGTGTTGCCGTCGACGACGCCCATGGAAATGGCGGCAACCTGGCCCGTGAGCGGGATGCGCTCGAGTTTTCCCGCCTCGACCCACATGGCAAGGGCGTCGTGCAGCGCCAACCAGGCACCGGTAATGCTCGCCGTACGCGTGCCGCCATCGGCCTGGATCACATCGCAGTCGACGGTAACGGTGTACTCGCCGAGCGCCTTCATGTTGACGACGGTACGCAGGCTGCGGCCGATAAGCCGCTCGATCTCCATGGAGCGGCCCTTGCGGTTGGCATGCTCGCGCTTGCAGCGTTTACCGGTCGAGGCCGGCAGCATCGCATATTCCGCCGTTACCCAGCCGGCCTTGGCGCCCTTGCGCCAACCCGGCACACCCTCCTCGATGGTGGCGGAGCACAGTACGCGCGTGTCGCCGAACTCGGCCAGGCACGAGCCGTGGGCGTGCTTCATGACGCCGCGGGTGAGCTTAACGGGGCGCAGCTCGTTGGCGGCGCGGCCGTTGGCGCGGTTGACCTGCATGTATTCCATGGAACTATCCTTTCGGCAAAAGATGTGGCGAAGACTCCGGCGACATTGCGAGCCTAACCGAGTTCGTCGATATCGACGTGCTCGATGCTTTTGAGCGGCTGGCCAAAGATAAAGCTACCCGCCACCGCAAACTCGGCAATGTTGTCAGACGTGGTGGCAAAGCGATGCTGTGGCTCGGCGGTATCGCCCGCCAGCTGCTCACGGCGCGTGAGGATATCGGTCAGCTCGCGGGTGGTCTCCTCGGCGGAGCTCACCACGCGCACCCCGGGTCCCAGCGCATGGCGGATGGGACCCACCAGCAGCGGGAAGTGCGTACAGCCGAGCACCACGGTATCGATGCCGCGATCGTGCAGCGGCTCGACTGTGGCGCCGACCAGCGCGCGAACGGCTGGCGTATCAAAAATATCCTCGTTCTCGAGCCACTGCTCCTGCAGGTGCGCGCCCGAGGCGAGCTCGTGCTCGACGACCTCGACAAAGCTCGAGGCCGGGCAGCCATACACATCGACACCAGCATCCAAGTCCTGAATGGCGCGCGTGTAGGCACCCGAGCGAATGGTGAGGTTGGTGGCGAGCACGCCCACGCGACGCGTACGCGTGCTGTTGATGGCAGCACGTGCGCCCGGAGCGATCACGCCGATCACGGGAACGTCAAGCACTTGCTGAGCCAGACGCAAGGCCGCGGCGGTCGCCGTGTTACAGGCGATGACCATGATCTTAACGTCGTGCCTCGATAGCCAGCGGCCCGCCTGCAGCGCAAACGAGCGAACCTCGTCCTCGGTGCGGGTGCCATAAGGGCAGCGCTTAGTGTCACCGAAATAGTAGACGGACTCGTGCGGAAGCGCCGTTGCGATCGCGCGCGCGACCGTTAAGCCGCCCAGGCCCGAGTCGAACACGCCGATCGGACGCGTGTCCCCGGCCAGATTATCGATATCGGACATTACCTCACCAGATTCTCTCTCGAAAAATGCGACCATGCGTGATGCGTCGCGCTACGAACGGGCCGCGACCAACAGCTCGGTCGTTGCCACCCAACCGTCGACAATCTTGCCGCGCGTAATATAGGCATTGTCGCAGGCATCCAAGAACTCCGGGGCACCGACGCTCGTCAGACCGTTCTCGACCAGGCAGAACATGCCAACATGGTCGGCCATGTAGAAGTCGGACTCGGAGTCGCCGAGCGCAAGCGTTTCCTCGCGCTCGATCCCCAGGTGCTCGCAGAAGCGCGCAATGGCAACGCCTTTGTTGAGACCCGCCGGATTGATGTTGAAGGCGCGGCCGTCCTCGACGCGATTAAGCTCGAGCGTCGTCGGCTTGGACAGGTGAGTCAGATGGCCGTTGCAAGCCCAGACCAGACCGCAGCCGGCCTCGTCCAGGATGGCCTGGACCTCATCGTCGGGCACATCGCCGCGCATGCCGACGGTGACCTCACGGTACTTGTAGCCGGTCGACATGTCGTTGTGGTATTCGATCTTGTGCGGCCAGCGGGCAAGGATCTTCTCGCACACGCCGGTCTGCTCAATCACCTGGTGCGGCGTGAGACCGCAGGCGGGGTCGTAGGGCATGTCGCCCGTCAGGTACTCCCAGTCGTTGGCCTTGAGGTCGTACATGACCAGGCCGCCCATCTCGCCGATGTAGGAGTTGAGGCCGAGCACGCGGGCGTCCTCATGGATCATGGTGCGATTGCGACCCGAGGTGGGAACCACCTGGATGCCGGCACGGGCGAGCGCGACAACCGCCTCGACGAGCTTGGTCGAGGGATTGCCGTCGTTATCGCGCAGCACGCACGAGCCGGGGGCGAGCATCGTGGCGTCCAGATCGGTAAAGACATACTTGACCTTGGCAAGGCGCTCGCGCATCTCGCCCGAAAGCTCGGCAACGGTCGGCAGGATGTTGTGGGACATGGTCACTCCGTTTACATAGAAGGGGCTGGTCTAGGCGTCGTACGCCGCAAGGGTGCGCTTGAGAATCGAACCGTCGCGCTCACAAGGCTCGGGTCCGTTCTTGCGCAGCATACACTCTTCCTCGCCCTTACCGGTCACGATGACCACGGCAGGACGGACAGTTTCGCGCACGGCAGTCTCGATAGCGGCAACGCGATCAGTCACGATTTGCCAGTTATCATTTCCCTGCGCTTGAACGTTGCGCGCGATCTCGGCGCAGATGTCCTCGACATCCTCGGGGCCGGGGTCATCCTCGGTAATCACGATTCGGTCGGCATACTTGCCAGCGGCGATGCCCATCGTGGTGCGTCGATCGACACCCTTACCGCCCGTAGCGCCAAATACAACCGCCAGCTCGCGCTCGGGATAGTTCTCGCGCAAGTCGCGCAGGAGTGTCTCGAGGCTCATGCCGTTATGTGCAAAATCGACGATGCCCAGGATTTTGCCCGATACGGACGGATAGAGCTCCATACGACCGGGAACGAAAACGCCCTCAAAGCCATGGACGATACCCTCTTCGGAAATGCCCAGGGCCTCGGCGCAGGCAATAGCGGCAAGCGCGTTGGACACATTGAACTTAACCGGCGTGGGAATCACAATGTCACGCGTAAAATGGGGCGTGCGCACCGTTGCCACCACGCCGCAGTCGCCATTGCGAATCGCCAGCGCAAGCACGTCGGCACGCTCGTCGGTCAGGGAGAACGTCACCGTACGTTCGCAACGAGATGCCGCCTCGAGCACGCGATCGACCTTATCCATATCGAGATTGACCACGGCAAAACGGCTCTGCAAGAAGATTTCGAGCTTGCTGGCAAAGTAATCCTCGAGCGTCGGATGCTCAATCGGCGAAATGTGATCCTCGCCGATATTGGTAAAGGCGCCGACTTCAAAGTCAATCTTGCCCGTACGCTCGTATTTGAGGCCCTGACTCGATGCCTCCATAACCAGCCACGGGGCACCCGCCTCCGCAGCATGTGCGATGCGGGACTGCAGCAGGAAGGATTCGGGGGTCGTCAGCTTGGAAGGGCCCGTCTCGATGCCGTCGTCGAACTCAATGCCCGTATTAAGAGCGGGTCGATGACAGCCCGTAAGCTTGGCCTCGTTGGCGAGGATGCCGCGCAGATAAAAGCTGCAGGTCGACTTGCCCTTGGTGCCTGTAAAGGCGCAGACCTTCACCTTACCCGACGGGTGCCCATAAAAGGCATCTGCCACCACGGCGAGCGTGCGACGAATATCGCTCACAATCACCGCGGGAAGATCAACATCGTAATCGACCTCGGAAACGTAGGCCACGGCGCCATCGGCGATTGCCGAAAGCAGGTACTCGCGCTTAAACGCACGGCCTTTGCAGACAAACAACGTGCCCGGACGCACCTGGCGCGAGTCATCAGTCGCAAACTCAATGCGCTGGTCGCACGAAGCGCTCGGTCTGGAAACAACAAGGTCATCTTCCTCGAGCAACTCTATATAGCGCATCAGAGTTAGCTTCTCTTGTGTCGGGCTCGACATACAAAGACCTCTCTCGCTAAATTCAGCCTTAAAGGGCAGAAGACGTCCCGCGGCAGAAACGATGAAACATTCTGTATTATCAACCATCCTAATATGCCACCTGACCTTGCGCGCATCACAGCCTTCTAAAAAATTGCATGGACTGTGCCGTGGTCTAATAAATGGCAACGGTGTTCACTCCATGTAAAAACAAGGAAATCTGGGTGCTGTTCTTTAACATAGCGTTCGCAACCACGTCCCGCCGCTTCGTCTGAAGATCGGGACGTGGTTTTTTCGGTTCGCTCGGCGCTTATGCCCTATCACGAAACAAAAGATTGGCATGATAGTAAAGATTATTTGACATCAGCTGCCGCAATCCTTGCGGCAGTACACCTGAGCCGTCAGCAGAAAGGATCTTGCATGTGCGGTTTTGTCGGTTTTACCGGTACAGATGAACAGAGTGAGCTGGTTCTCACGGCCATGATGAATCGCATCATCCACCGTGGTCCCGATATGGGCGGCCAGCATATCGTCGACAACGTTGCCCTTGGCTTCCGTCGTCTTTCGATTCTCGATCTTTCCGAAGCTGGAGCCCAGCCCATGTCGAGCGACGACGGCAGGGTCACGATTGTCTTCAACGGAGAGATCTACAACTTCCAGGAGCTTCGCGCCGAGCTGGAGGCGGCCGGCTACGCCTTCCACTGCAACGCTGATACCGAAGTCCTGGTACACGGTTACGAGGAGTGGGGCGAGGACCTGGTCAACCGTCTGCGCGGCATGTACGCGTTCGTGATTCACGACCAGAACAAGAACAAACTCTTTGGTGCTCGTGACATCTTTGGTATCAAGCCGTTCTATTACTACCAGGCATCCGATGGCTCGCTGCTGTTTGGCTCCGAGATCAAGAGCTTCCTGGACCATCCCAAGTTTGAGAAGGCTGTCAACCACGACGCGCTGCGCCCCTACCTGACGCTGCAATTCCCCGCCACGGAGGAGACCTTCTTTAAGGGCGTGTTCAAGCTTGCCCCAGCGCATTGCTTTACGTATGACCTGACGACCAACACCATGGACATCAAGCGTTACTGGAGCTGTGACTTCACCGACGACAACTCCAAGACCTTCGAGGAGTACGTGGACGAGTGCGACAAGGTCGTGCACGAAAGCGTCGCTGCGCACCGAATCGCCGATGTTAAGGTTGGTTCGTTCCTCTCCGGCGGTGTCGATTCCAGCTACATCGCTGCCTGTCTCATGCCCGACACCACGTATTCTGTCGGCTTCGATTACAAGAACTTCAACGAGACCAACTACGCCGCCGAGCTTTCCGACAAGCTGGGCATCAAGAACGTGCGCAAGATGATTACCGCCGACGAGTTCTTTGATGCACTGCCCGATATCCAGTACCACATGGACGAGCCGCAATCGAACCTGTCCAGCGTGCCGCTGTACTATCTGGCGCAGATGGCTTCCAAGGAGGTCACCGTCGTCCTTTCGGGCGAGGGTGCCGACGAACTGTTTGCCGGCTATGAGTGGTACGAGGACACCCCCGAGATGCGCACCTTTAAGAAGCGCGTGCCGCTCGGCGTACGTCGCGCCCTGGGCTCACTCGTTCAACATCTCCCCTACTTTAAGGGCCACAACTTCCTGACGAAATGCGCCGAGGTTCCCGAGCGCTGGTATGTGGGTCAGGCAAAGGTGTTCGATCCCTCCGAGGTCGACGAGGTGCTCAAGCCCGCTTATGACACCGGCAAGAACGCCGCCGAGATGTGCGCCGAGTACTACAAGCAGGTTCCCAACTGCTGCGAGCTTTCCAAGAAACAGTATCTGGATATGAACATGTGGCTGCCGGGCGACATTCTGCTCAAGGCCGACAAAATGTGCATGGCGCATTCTCTGGAGCTTCGCGTCCCGTTCCTGGACAAGAAGGTCATGGAGTTTGCCGAGCACATTCCCGCCAACTACCGTGTTAACGAAGAAGGTTGCAAGCTCGTCCTGCGTCACGCCGCCAACCGCACGCTGCCCGACGAGTGGGCAACGCGCAAGAAGGTGGGCTTCCCCGTACCGGTCAAGTTCTGGCTGCGCCAGCAAAAGTACTACGACTACGTAAAGGAATACTTCACCGCGCCGTGGGCTGCTGATTTCTTTGACACCGATGCGCTCATGAAACTGCTCGACGATCACTTTGAGGGCCGTGCGCTCAACCAGCGCAAGATCTATACCACGCTGACCTTCCTCATCTGGTACAAACGCTTCTTTATCGACGAGGGCAAGGGCGCCGAAGTCGCCGCTTAGATTTCGTTATGAATTAGCGGTGAACAGCGCAGGGTTTCCGCTATACTCAATCCCTGCGGGCGATTGGCGCAACGGTTAGCGCAGGTGCTTTACACGCACAAGGCTGGGGGTTCGAATCCCTCATCGCCCACCATTGAATTGTTAGGCCTCCAGTAATGGAGGCCTTTCTTTTTTGTGCCCGGTGCATGGGATTCGAACCCGCAAGGGTGCGGAGCTGGGGAAACGCGAAGCGTTTTCCAGCGCAGCACGCGAGGGCCGCAGGCCCGAAGCGGGGCGCGGGCGGCGAAGCCGCACGCGGACATCCCTCATCGCCCACCATTGAATTGGAAACGGTCCTCGAAAGGGGACCGTTTTTGTTTGGGCCCATCGCAGAGGGATTCGAACCCGACAGCACGTCTGTCGCAAAGGCCGTGGCCTTTGCAGATTGATGACAAAAAGGGTTCCAGACCGTCCAAAGATGCATCAAATGACGCACCGACAATCTGGAACCCGTTCAAACTGGCTATGTTTTACTCTCGCTAGGCCAAAACGTCCGACAGGATCTCGATTAGGCTGTCCACGTCGGCCTCTTCGCACACGAGCGGCGGAAGGAAGCGCAGCGTATGTGCGCCCGTAGCGTTGATCACGGCACCAGCCCCCAATGCACGGGCCACGACGTCGTGTGCATCACCCGCGGCATCGTCCAGATCGCAGCCGAGCATCAGGCCGCGACCACGCACCTCTACCACATGCGGAAGCTTAGCCAGCGCCCGCTCCATATAGGCGCCAACCTTGGCAGCATGCTCGGCATAATCGCCGCGCACAAGCACGGAGAGCGTCGCGGCACACGCCGCGATGGCCAAGCAGCTACCACCGAAGGTCGAACCGTGATCGCCGGGCTTAAACACATCGGCGATCTCTTTCTTCGCCACCACGGCCCCCATGGGCACGCCGTCGGCGATGCCCTTGGCAAGGCTCATGATGTCGGGCTCCACGCCATAGGTCTGGAACGCAAACGGCTTCCCCGTGCGAAAGATTCCGCACTGGACCTCGTCGGCGATAAGCACGGCACCCACCTCGTGCGCCAAGTCACGCGCCGCAGCCATAAACTCCTCGGTCATGGGATGCACACCGCTCTCGCCCTGGATTGGCTCAAGCATCACGGCACAGATTTCGCTGCCCAGCTGCTTAAAGATTGCGCGCAGCTCATCTACATCGTTGGGTGTGCAGGCCACAAAGCCACCCGGCAGCGGGCGGAAACTGTCCTGCAGCCAATCCTGCATGGTGGCCGCAATAGTCTCGAGCGTACGACCGTGAAAGCCGCCACGCATGCACACGATGGTGTTGCCACCGTTGCCGGCACGCTTGGCGTACAGACGTGCGAGCTTCATCGAACCCTCGTTGGCCTCGGCACCGGAATTGGCAAAGAACGTCTCCCACACCTGCTCGCCCGCAGCCGGAACGCCAAGCGCTGCCGCCGTGGTCTCGTCGCCAGCGGCAATCGCGTCGGCAAGCACGCGAGCACCGTCCACATCATCGTTAGCGAGCTTGGACAGCAGCGCCGCGATCTGGCCGCGCTGCTCGATGTAGAAATAGTTGGAGACATGCAAGAGCTTCTTGGTCTGAGCCTCGAGCGCCGACAGCACTGCCGGGTTGCCGTGGCCCAGGCTGCACACGCCGATGCCGGCAAGAAAATCGAGGTATTCGCGACCATCGTCGCCGGTGAGCTTCATGCCGTGGCCTTCGACAAACTCGACCGGCGAGCGGCCAAAGGTGTGCATGACGTAGTGAGATTCGAGCGATTGTTGAGCAGCAAGTGACATGAGATACCTTTCGTTAAGCGCCAGGTAGCGCGGACCGTGGGCGTAATGGCGTAGCAATTTTGAGCCGGCTAGACCGTCTGGAGCTTCTCGACCTCGTCGAGGTTCTCGGTCAGACGCGCCGCAAACGTCGAAAGCGGATGCGGATGCGTATCGAACTCGTAGGCCGTCTCGGTGGAGTGGATCACGGTACCGACGCCAGCATCGGTCAGCAGCTCCAGCAGCAGCGAGTGCGGCGTCGTGCCGTTGATGATGTGGGCTCGGAACACGCCAGCAGCAAGCGCATCGACGGCGGCGCGCAGCTTGGGAATCATGCCCTTGTCGACTTCTCCGCCGTAGAGCATCTCGTTGACCTCGTCGAGCGTCAGGTTGGAGATGAGCGAGTCCTTATCACTAAAGTCCCTGTACAGACCGTCGACGTCGGTCAAAAAAATCGCCTTGTGCGCATGAAGCGCCGCCGCAACGGCGCCGGCGGCGGTATCGGCATTGATGTTGAAGAAGCCGCCGTCCTCCCCCGCCGCGACGGTAGCGATGACGGGGATGTACTCGCTATCGAGCAGGCGCTCGATGTAGTCGGTGTTGACGCGCGTCACTTTGCCCACGCGACCGAGCTCGGGATCGAGCGGCTCAGCGATGAGCGTGCCGGCATCGCTGCCCGACACGCCCACGGCCAGGTTGCCGTGTTGGTTGATGGCGGCAACCAGCTCCTGGTTAACCTTGCCGCCCAGCACCTCGCGCACGATATCCATAGTCGCCGGCGTGGTCACGCGCTGGCCGTTCTTAAACTCGACGGGAATATCGTAATGGCTCAGTGCCTCGTTGATGGCCTTGCCGCCGCCATGCACGATGACGGGGCGCATGCCGATGATCTTGAGCAAAACAATGTCGCTCGTCACGTCGCGGCGCAGTTGCTCGTCGACCATGGCGGCTCCGCCATATTTGATAACGACCGTCTTGCCGGTCAGGTTTTTAATCCACGGCAGCGCTTCGAACAGCAGCTGCGCGGTTGCTTCGTTGGATTCGCTCGAACGACAGTCGCGTGCGAATTTCATAATCTGCCTCGTCTTTCGTATCGTTATCACGCCGTGCTTCGCTGTCCGCAATGCGGCAAGATGCGCAGCGTGCCTGGAATCTAGGAACGGTAGTCGCCGTTGATGGAGATGTACTCGTGCGTGAGGTCGCAGGTCCACACGGTCGTTGCCGCGTCGCCTGCACCCAGGTCGGCCGAGATCACGATCTCGGACGCCTCAAAACGTCGCAGAGCCTCGTCCTCGTCAAAGGGAACAGTCAGACCGTCGCGACAGACAGGCAAGCCCATCATGTCGATGGAAACGTCTTCCTGGTTAAACTTCACGCCGCACTTGCCGAGCGCCATGGCGACGCGGCCCCAGTTGCAGTCGTGGCCGGCGATGCAGGTCTTGACGAGCGGCGAATTGGCGACGGCGCGGGCGGCGATATCGGCTTCCTCGTCGTTGGCGGCGCCGGTAACGTTAACCGTCACGAGCTTCGACGCACCCTCGCCATCGGCCGCGATGTTGCGCGCCAGGCTCTCGCACACCTCGTGCACGGCAAAGGCCAACTCGTCAAAGGCGTCAGTGCCCTCGACGATGGCCTCGGCATCTGCGGCAGCAGCGCCAGAAGCAAGCATGATGCAGGTGTCGTTGGTCGAGGTATCGGAATCGACCGTCACTTTATTGAAGGTCTGCTTAACGGTCGAGAGCAACAGGGCGTGGAGCGCCGACGGCTCGACGGGGGCATCGGTAGTAATGACCGCGATCATGGTGGCCATATTGGGCATGATCATGCCCGAGCCCTTGCACATGCCGCCCACCGTATAAGCGTTGCCCGCATGACCCGCAGCCTCACTGCGGTAGCGAACGGCATACTCCTTGGAGTGCGTATCGGTCGTCATGATGGCACGGGCCGCATCGGCACCGCCATGGGCAGAGAGTGCCTCGTAGGCAGCAGGAATGGCGGTCTCAAACGTGTCGATCGGCAGAATCTGTCCAATCACGCCTGTGGATGCAACTAGGATCTGCTGGGGTTCACAGCCGATGACCTGCGACGCGATATTGCATGTCTCTCGCGCGCAGGCAAGGCCGGTCTCGCCCGTGGCGGCATTCGCGTTGCCGGAGTTGATTGAAACGCCGGCGATGATGCCATAGCCCTTGTCCGCACCGCCCAGGTTGGCACGGCTCACCTGCACGGGCGCCGCGCAAAAGCGGTTGGTCGTAAACACGCCGGCGCCTGGACAGGGCTTATCGGGCACGACGAGCGCATAGTCCAAGCGCTCGGGATTCTTCCGGAATCCTGCATGGATGCCTGCGGCCTTAAAGCCAGCCGCTGCCGTAACGCCACCCTCGACGGCGCGTATCTTGATATCAATCAGGTCGGTATTCATCGTCCCTACGGCTCCTTATATCAGACAAAAAAGCGGGCATCGGCTGGCACGCCATACCGGTCGCAACTACTAGACCAGCTTGAAAGCGGCGCCCAACTCGATACCCGACCACCAAATCGTTAACAATCGAATGTGCTACACCGGGCACGCCACTGTGGGCAAGCCTCGTCGCTCGTCAAAGCCAAAAACGATGTTGGCGCACTGGACCGCCTGGCCCGCAGCACCCTTGCACAAATTGTCGATAGCACCCGTCGCCACCAGCACGCCCGCACGCTTGTTGAGCGCAAGGCCAATCTGGGCAGCGTTGGTGCCGACGACCGAAGCCGTCTTGGGCTGCTGGCCGGCATCGAGCACGCGCACAAAGGTGCGACCGGCGTAGAACTTCTTGTAATGGTCGACGACGTCCTCAAGGGCCAACGTGTCGAGAGCCTGCGGCGCGAGCGGCATCGTCACCGTGGAAAGCAGGCCGCGCCTGAGCGGTGCCAAGTGCGGAGTAAAGACGACGCGATCGGTCAGGCCCAGAATCTGCTCGATCTCTGGTGTGTGACGATGTTTGCCTACGCCATAGGCCTCTAAGTTCTCGTCTGCGCTACAAAAATGGGTGCGAGCGTTGCAGGACTTACCGGCGCCCGTCACGCCACTAATGGCATCGACGATTACGGGGCCGTTCTCTGCCACCCAGCCCGCACGCACGGCAGGAGCGGCAGCGAGGCTCGTTGCGGTGGGATAGCAGCCGGCGCAAGCGACCAAAACGGGCTTTCCGGCGGCATGGCTGGAAGCAGCGGTCTCTAAGTCCCGGCAGAACAGCTCGGGCAGGCCAAAAGCGCGGGTCTTGAGCAGCTCGGGGCTCGTGTGCTCGGCGGCATACCATGCCTCAAAGACGGACGGGTCGCTCAGACGGTAATCGGCCGAAAGATCAAAGCAGGAAACGCCCGCGGCAAGGAGCGCGGGCACCTGCGCCATGGCAGCCGTGTGCGGCACGGCAAGAAAAACCGCATTGCAGCTTTTGAGCTCGGGGGCGTCATGCGTGGTGAAAACCAGATCGCTCACGCCAGCAAAGCTCGGATACACTGCGGACAGCGGCTGGCCGGCATCGGCGTTGGACGTAATGGCAACAAGTTCAAACTCGGGATGACCGAGCACGAGGCGAATGAGCTCGGCTCCGGCATATCCAGCCGCGCCGACGATTCCAACCTTTAAAGACATATCAGACTCCTTGTCTGCGATTTATGCACCGATGCGCATTTCACAGCGGCAGTTATGAAGTGGGTTGAAACTTTAGCACCAAAAGATGCATGAATACGTAAATAGCTTGCATGTTCATGCATTGAAACATTCCCGACACATTCGCTTGAAGGAATTGACAAATAGAGCGGGCCCCGTATTGACCGGCACTCCTTACGGCGCCGGGCAACACGGGGCCCGCCCATGCGAAAACCAAGTTGTTAGGATAAGCCAGCCGGCTAGAGCTCGACCGGCGCCCATTCGTCGTGATTGCAGATAAATGCCTCGGGATCCTCGACGCTAAAGAAGACGAGCGCAGGGTCGTTAGGCCCCTCATAGTGCTCGCTCAAGCGCTCAAGATGCTTCCATCCGGCCTCGCGCATTTCGCTCGAAGCCCGGTCTTCCAGTCCCGCACGCCCGCGCAGGATCAACCAACCGTGGCCCGGCCACCAACTCGTGGCCTCAAAGCGCTGGTTTTGCAGCAGCTCCTGCCACACATCTTTGGTGCGCGCTGTCACAAACCACAGCCTGCCGTCCTGAATCTGTGCAAACGAGAACGGACGCACATGCGGCTGCCCGTCCACGCTCGTCGCCAGATACCACGCCGGCACCGACGTCAGATACTCCAGCACCGTATTCAATCCGTCCACGTTTCCTCCTGTCGCCTGACCAGTCTTTTTGCAATGGGTAGTCAATTTGGGAAATCAGAGCTCGAGGCGCTCTTCGCTGCCGTCGATATCGCAGAACCGTGCGGCGATGTTGCGGACCGAGAAGAATGCAAGGCGGCCGTCGTTGGCGCTATCGTGTTGCTCGCCAATGCCCACCATGTGCCTAAAGCCCGCCTGGCGCACCTTGTCGCTCACGACTGCATCGTCCTCGAGCGCGGCCTCACCGGTTAACACGATCCAGCACTCCCCCGGCTTCCAGCCCGATACCTCAAACTTGGGATTCGCGCTCAACTCCGCCCACACGTCCTTGTCGCGCGACGTGCAAAACCACAGCTTGCCGTCATCGACCATGGCAAACGAAAACGGCCTCACGCGGGGCTGATGCCCGTCGCTCGCATCGGTCGTAGCAAGATACCACGCCGGAATGCGCCTGAGATACGAGCAGACGCGCTCGAGCTGAGCCGTGCGATCGATGTCGGTCATAGAGACCCCTTTCTTGCGCTCGAATCGAGCTTAGACAAATTGAAGATTGATAACGACAACGCATACCACCAGCAGCGCCGTCACCACCGCAGCCAGCGCATCCCCGCGGCGAAATGCAAGCGCATGCAGGCGCGTGCGGCCCTGCTCGCCGTGATAGCAGCGTGCATCCATGGCAGCAGACAGCGTCTCGGCATGGCGGAACACGCCCGTGAACAGCGGAATCGCCACACTGCCGAGCATACGCACGCCACCGAGCGGGCCTCCCGTCACGCGCGCACCGCGGCTCGCCTGCGCATCGGCCGTCTGCTTCATCTCGGTGGCAAACTGCGGCATAAAGCGCAGCGCGATACCCATAATCATGCCGAGCTCGTGCGCAGGAAGTCCCACACGCGCAAACGGCGCGAGCAGGCGCTCAAAGCCCGCGGTGAGGTCGAGTGTCGGTGTGGTGAGCGTAATGGCGCTCATGCCGGCCATCATCAAGCTCAGGCGGCACGCCATAAAGGCGGCGGAATGCAGCGAGCCCTCGCTTATCTGCAAAAAGCCGAGCTGCCACAGAATGCGCCCGTTCTGGTCGGTAAACAAGTTGAGCACCGCGACCACGACGACGATTGCCAGCAGTGGCGCCATCGACGACAGAACGCGACGAGCCGGCACCCGAGACACGGCATAGATCAGCACAACGAAAATTGCGACCGGGGCCAGTCCGCGGAAGCCACTGACCGTGAGCGTCGTGATCAGAAACACAAAGCCCAAGAGCAACTTGGTTCGCGGGTCCAGGCGGTGGATCGCACTATCGCCGGGATAGTAGCTGCCAAACGAAAACGCCTCCATTAGCAGCCCTCCTCTCGCGCAACCGTCTTGGATTTAGCAATGTCCGCGACGTTAGAAGGACCGCCCGAGCGACCGATTAGCAGGTCCACCAACTCGTCGGCCAACGACTCAACCGTATAGAGCCCGTCGCAACACAGCGGCACGCCCGCTTCCGCGAGCGCCAGCGCCATGCGCTGGGCAGCGGGAACACCCAAGCCGATTGATTTAAGCTCATCCGCATGCGCAAAAACCTGAGCGGGCGTGCCCTCGGCAAACACCGCGCCTTCGTTCATCACAACGATACGGTCGCAGCAATTGGCCAGGTCATCCATGCTGTGCGAAACCATGACAACGGTCAGGCCATCACGGTGAAGTCGATCGATAAGCTCAAGGAAATCCCTGCGCGCAGCCGGATCGAGCCCCGCCATGGGTTCATCGAGCACCAGGACTTCGGGCTCCATGGCGAGCACGCCGGCGAATGCCACACGCCGTTGCTGACCGCCCGAAAGCTCAAAGGGGCTCTTGTCGCCGACCGTGGAAAGGTCGAGGCCCACGCGCGCAAGCGATGACTCGACACGACGGTCGACTTCATCTTGCGGCAAGCCAAGGTTGTGCGGACCAAACGCCACGTCCTGCGCCACGGTTTCGGCAAACAGCTGACGCTCGGGATATTGAAACACCACGCCGACCTTGGCCTTAACCGCGGCGGCGTCTTTCTTGTTTGACAGATCGAGCCCCAGCGCGCGAACGGATCCCTCCTGGGGGCGAATCAAACCGTTGAGATGCTGGACCAGCGTCGACTTACCCGAACCGGTATGACCTGCCAAGCCCAGGAACTCGCCACGACGCACCGTCAGCGATACATCGCGCAACGCCCACGGGCTGCTAGGGTCGTTTCCCCAAAGGGCTTGTTTGTTCGATTTGCCCGCAGTGGCCGAGCGCTTATGCCAGCGGCGGCGCTCGCGCGGACTGAGCGAATAACTGTACGAAACATGGGATAGCTCGATGATGGGCTCCGACGCGTTGTCCTCGTTGTCTGCCGAAACAGTGCCGTCAGCGATTTCCAACTGGGATACGGAAGACTGCCCCGCGATGCCTGCTCCACTTCGCTCGGCATAAGCCTGCGCAATCTCGGCGACCATATCCGCCTCACGCACCTGTGCGCAAACGGGTACGCCCTTCTCACGAAGTACCCTACCTAGACAGCACGACGCCGGCATATCCAAGTTGAGCTGCGCAAGTTCGTCCGCCCGCGTCAAGATTTCCTCGGGCGTACCGAGCATGGCAACGCGCCCCGCCCGAAACACCGCGACACGATCGGCCTCGGCGGCCTCTTCCATAAAGTGCGTAATCATCACGATGGTCATGCCGCGAGCGTGCAACGCGCGGCAAGCCTTCATGAGGCCCTTGCGTCCACGCGGATCGAGCATCGAGGAAGCCTCGTCCAATATGAGCACGCGCGGTTCCATGGCGAGCACGCCGGCAAGCGCCACGCGCTGCTTTTGGCCGCCCGAAAGCGCATGGGTCTCGTGGCGCTCAAAGCCCACCAGGCCCACACCCTTCAGCGCCTCGCGTACGCGCTGCGCAATTTGCGCCGATGGCACGCCAAGGTTTTCGGGACCGAACGCAACGTCATCTTCGACAAGCGTTGCCACCAGCTGGTCGTCGGGATTCTGGAATACCATGCCCGCGGTCGAACGAATGTCGTAGACCAGCTCGGGGTCGGACGCATCCATGCCGTTGATGCGTACCGTGCCCGCATCGGGTTGCAACAGCGCATTCAGATGCTTGGCAAACGTCGACTTGCCCGACCCATTGCCACCGAGGATGCAGAAAAACTCACCGTCCTCGATGTTCAGATCGACGCCGTCGAGCGCCGGTACGGCACCGTCATAGCTAAAGGAAACGCCCCGACACTCAATCATGCGCGGCCTTTGACCTGGTCCTTTTTAGGCGTGATGAGGTTGGAGACTGCTTTATACACCGCCAGCGTCAACACCGAGTTAAGCACGGTCTTGATAAGGTTGAACGGCAGCACGGCAGGAATCATGAGTGGGGCGATCGCATCGACCGAGCCATACCAGAACCAAACGCCAATGGTAAGGTTTGCGACCATAGACAGCGCCGTAGCGGCAATGACGCCGAGCACCAGGCCAATCACGGCACCCTTATAGGTGTGCATCTTCTGGTAGACGATAGCCGCGGGCAGAATGTAGCCCAGCGTGGCAACCAAGTTCATAAGCGCGCCGACCCAGTCACCCGTGGTGAGCGCATGGATAACGATAGCCATAGCGGCAACAGCGGTACCGGCGCCGGGACCATACGCAAACCCGCACACCATCGCCGGCACCAGCGACGGGTCATAGGTCAAAAACGGCGCCGAAGGAAGGATGGGCAGCTGCACGTACATAAACAGGGCGCCCAGGGCACACATCAGCGCCATGGTAACGAGCTGTTTGGTGCTCCACCTATTCGTATTCTCAAAATGGATATGCTGCGACTGTTCAGACATAAGATCACCTGCCTCTTTCATCCGGACTCTAACCGTTGGTACTGGGATCTCACCAGTTCAGCCGGCATGCGAACCAACACACGCACGGGTCGCGGACTCATCGGCTCGGTCGCAGGCACTTTACCTGCGCCACGGCGTCCCTTTGACACCGCCCGATTTACCACCAGTGGGGAATTCCACCCCGCCCTGAAACAGCAATTGCAATTGTAGCACGAGGGAAGAAAGGCGCAAGTACGCCGAGGGTAATTTCTGACGGGGACCAGTTGCCGCAACAACCACGTTCCCCAGCCATCCCAAAGTAACGCGCCTTTCGCGCAAAGCGCGAAACAGCGACCGGGACACGTATTCCCAACAACCAAGTCCTCCGCCCACGCCGACCTCAAGGCCGTAAACGCAGGGAATCCGGGGGCGTGACGGGGGCTTCTCTCCGGAATATTCCGCAGGACGCAAAGAGGCTCCGCAGCGCGAAGCGCGATGCGGAGCCTCTTTGCATGTCCGAGGACGTTCCGGAGAGAAGCCCCCGTCACGCCCCCGGATTCCCGGTGGGAGTTCTAGACCTTGTCGGCCTTAGTACATACCGCCGCCCTGCTGACCAGCGGTGGCAGCAGCGATAGCGTCCTCAAGCTGAGTGTTTTTGGGGACATCGGAGACGGTAGCCTCGGTGATGAGGATCAGGCTGGCGACAGAAGCAGCGTTCTGCAGGGTGACGCGGCTGACCTTGACAGGGTCGAGGACGCCCATCTCGATCATGTCGCCCCACTCGCCGTTGGCAGAGTTGAGACCCTGGCCAGCAGGCAGCTCGGCAACCTTGTCGACCACGACAGCGCCCTCAAAGCCAGCGTTCTTGGCGATGGTGGCGACCGGAGCGGTCAAAGCCTTCTTGACGATATCGACGCCGATCTTCTCCTCGGGGTCGTCGATCTCGACAGCGTCGAGTGCAGGAGCAGCGTCCATGAAGGCGACGCCGCCGCCGGCGACGATGCCCTCCTCGACAGCAGCGCGGGTAGCCTGCAGGGCATCCTCAACGCGGTGCTTGATCTCCTTGAGCTCGGACTCGGTAGCAGCGCCAACCTTGATGACGGCAACGCCACCGGAGAGCTTAGCCAGGCGCTCCTGGAGCTTCTCACGGTCGAAGTCAGAGGTGGTGTTCTCCATCTCGCCCTTAATCTGAGCGATACGGGCGTCAATGGCCTCCTTGGAGCCAGCGCCGCCGACGACAACGGTGTTGTCCTTGGAAATGGTGACGGACTTAGCGGTGCCGAGCATATCGGCGGTGATGTCAGCGACCTTCACGCCCAGCTCGTCCAGGGCAGCCTGGCCACCGGTGAGGACGGCGATGTCCTCGAGGATGCGCTTGCGGCGATCGCCGTAGCCCGGGGCCTTGACGGCGCAGACGTTGAGGGCGCCACGGATCTTGTTGAGGACGAGGGTAGGCAGGGCTTCGCCATCGATGTCCTCAGCGATGATGAGCAGGCCACGGCCAGCGCGCTGGACAGCCTCGAGGACGGGCATGATGTCCTGGACGCTGGAGATCTTCTGGTCGGTGATGAGGATGTACGGATCCTTCATCACGGCCTCCATGCGGTCGTTGTCCGTGACGAAGTAAGCGGAGACGTAGCCCTTGTCGAACTGCATGCCCTCGACGGTGTCGATGGTGATGTCGAACGTCTGGGAATCCTCGACGGTGATGACGCCGTCCTTGCCCACGACCTCCATGGCCTCGGCGATCTTCTCGCCGACCTCGGGGTCACCGGCGGAGATGGTACCGACGGAAGCAATCTGCTCCTTGGTCTCGACCGGCTTGGCCTGCTTCTTCATCTCGGCGACGGCGGCGTTGACGGCCTTGTCGATGCCGCGACGGATGGCCAGCGGGTTGGCGCCGGCGGCGACGTTGCGCAGACCGTCGTTGACGATGGCCTGAGCGAGCAGGGTTGCGGTGGTGGTGCCGTCACCCACGGTGTCGTTGGTCTTGGTGGCGACCTCCTTCACCAGCTGGGCGCCCATGTTCTCGATGTTGTCCTCGAGCTCGATCTCCTTGGCGACGGAAACGCCGTCGTTGGTGATGGTCGGGGCACCGAACGTGCGCTGCAGCGCAACGTAGCGACCCTTGGGGCCCATGGTGACGGTAACGGCGTCGGCCAGAGTGTTGACGCCCTTGGCGAGCTTAGCGCGGGCATCGGTGTTGAACGTAATGTTCTTTGCCATGGTAGGTAATCCTCCAAAAGAAATGTGACTCGCGTCGCCGCTTCCGAGTCCTATGCGGCGGGCGCGTTCAAAGACGAATCAGAGATTCTGACGAGACTAGGCCTCGACGACGGCGTAGATGTCGTCGGCGCGCATCAGCAGATACTTCTCGCCGTCGACCTTGACCTCGTTGCCACCGAACTTACCGTAGATGACAACGTCACCGACCTTGACGTCCATGGGGATGCGCTCACCCTTGTCGTTGACCTTGCCGGCGCCAACGGCAACGATGGTGCCGCGCTGCGGCTTCTCCTGAGCGTTGCTGGCGATATACAGACCAGAAGCGGTCTTCTGCTCGGCCTCGTCGGGCTTGACCAGAACACGATCTGCAAGCGGCTTCAAAGACGACATGCTTGTCTCCTCCTTTTTGGGTTGCGCGGTTATGCCGCGCGCACTAACCCTTTTGTTTGCGTACGCGTTGAATGGTACCCACGAATGGCGGGTTATACAACACGGAGTCAAAAAATCTTATTTTTTGGCACTTAGATTTTCTGAATGCCGGGGGATAACCTAACGGTGGCTCCCGGGGCGGACCGGAGGGCATGTAGTTTGCTGCTCTACAGTCCTGCGCAAGACGGAAAGCACATTAAGTGCTTTCCTTTGCGTGCGGAACTCGCGACAAACTTCATGCCCTCCGGTCCGCCCAGGGAGCCAGGTTAACTAATTCGGGCCCGGCATTCAGAAAAGTCAGTGCAGCAAAATGGCGATGCAGATGGTGCGAACAAGAAAGGGGCACGTTGCAGAAACGCGCCCCTTATGGGTGGGGTATGGGGCTAGCGCTCGTAGATCAGGTTGCCGGCTAGGTAGGTGGCTTGGACTTTGGTGGCTTGGAGTTCTTGGGGGTCGATGGTGAGTGGGTTTTGGTCCAGGACTACCAGGTCGGCGTATTTGCCGGGTTCCAGGCTGCCGAGGTTTTGCTCGTCGCCCGCTGCATAGGCGCTGCCCAGGGTGTAGTTGCGCAGAGCCGTTGCCGCATCGATGCGCTCGCTCGGCAACCAGCCGCCCTCGGGCCAGTGGCTTTTGGGGTCCTGGCGCGTGATGGCCGTGTAGAGCACGTTCATGCTGGTAACGGGCGTGATAGGGCTGTCAGTACCGAAGGCTTGGCGGATGCCGCGCTGCTTATAGGTCGCAAACGGCCACATGATGCGGCTACGCTCCAAGCCCAGGTCGCGCTCCGGACCACCCGGGTCGAGTGTGATATGACAGGGCTGGCTCGAGGCAATGACGTTGAGTTTGCGCAGACGATCGATGTCCTCGGGCAGCAAATTCTCCAAATGCTCAAGCGTATTATGGCCGTGCTGGGGCAAACCGTAGAGCTCTGCCGCCTCCTCAAAGATATCGAGTGCGGCATGGATGGCGCCGTCGCCGATAACGTGGATGCGCACGGTGTGGCCGCGCTCGGCTGCCGCCAGGACCAGCTTGCGCATGCGCTCGACAGGGACCGTCAGGTGGCCTTGGTCGCCCGGGAAGCGCGGGTTGGTATAGGGCTCAGTGAGGTATGCGGTATGCTCGCTCGACACGCCGTCGAAGAACTGTTTAAAGCCTGGCGCCGAGAGCAGCGCGTTGTTCGCGTAGCGGGTCTGGAGTTCTTCCAAGCGCGACTGGTCATCCAGCAGCGTGGGAAACAGATGGGCGCGGATGCCCAGCTTGCCGGAGGCCTGCAGCTTGTCGTAAACAGCGTCGCGAATAAAGCCGCAGCCCGGCATGGGCATGAGCGACATATCGCAGATTGAGGTGATGCCTTGCTCGGCCATACGCTTCATCTGGTCGGCGTAAGCGCTCGCGATGCGGTCCTCGCCCAGCCACTCCAGGCAGCGCGGCAGCAGCTGCATAGCAGCCGCCTCGTGGGCGATACCCGTAAGCTCGCCATTTGCATCTTTGTCGTAACTGCCACCCGCCGGAGGCTCGCTGTCGCGCGTAACGCCAAGCGCCTCGAGTGCGCGGCTGTTGAGCCACAGCGTGTGCCCGTCGCCCGAGTACATAACGCAGGGACGATCGGGAAATGCCGCATCGAGGGAGGCCTTGGTAGGGTGCTCGGGCGGATCCCAGCGGTAATCGCGCCAACCCTGGGTCACGACCCAGGCGTCATCTGGCAAGCCTTTGGAAAACTCGAGCGCATGCTGCACCAATGCTGCCTCGGACGTGCCCATATCCATGAGCATGTACGGCGAGGAGCCAACCGAAGTATGGAAGAAATGCAGGTGCGCATCGTGGAAACCGGGGCAGACAAACTGCTCGCCGTAGTCGATAACCGGCGTGGCGGCAGGAGCGGCGGCAATCACATCATCGAGCGTACCGACTGCGACGATACGGTCGCCTGCAATGGCAATCGCCAGCTCGCGGGCGGTATCGATACCGTCTTGCGCGGTAAAGACGTTCTTGGAGCGGATAATCCGATCGATATGTTGCATGGGCATCCCCATCTCTGGCAGGAAATTCAACACCCCCGAGTGTACTCCCCCGCTCCAGCTACAAAACGCCAAGCGGCAAACGGCACCTTTGCCAGGCCAAGTGGCAGGTGGCATACTGGAATGAGCTTGTACGATTTTGCAAAACCAGCAAGGAGCAAATCGACCATGACGAAGACCAAGGCACAGCAGATTATGGCGGCAACCGAGGTTCGCGCGGCAGACGACGTCACCGCGGCTATCCAGGATATCGCCGCCGAGTTTGAGCCCTACATCATTAAGCAGCGCCGCCACTTCCATAAGCACCCGGAGTTGAGCCTTGCCGAGGAGCGCACGACTTCCGACATCGCCAACCAGCTCGACGCCATGAATATCCCCTACGAGCGTCCCCTTAAGACGGGCCTGGTGGCGACCCTTCGCGGCACCGCGCCCGACGCCTACCGCGAGGACGGCACGCCGCGCCGCCGCATCCTGCTGCGCGCGGATATCGACGCCCTGCCCGTCACCGAGCAGACCGGCGAGGATTTCGCCAGCGTCAACGAGGGCTGCATGCACGCCTGCGGCCACGACTGCCACATCGCCATGATGCTCGGCACGCTGCAGATCCTGCGCCATATGACCGACGACATCCACGGCGAAGTCCGCATCGTCTTCCAGCCCAGCGAGGAAAACGGCCAGGGCGCCAAGCTCATGATCGGCACGGGCGTGCTCGACGGCGTCGATGGCGCCTACGCCGCGCACATCTGGAGTGAGGTCGACGCCGGCACCGTGAGCTGCGAACCCGGACCGCGCATGGCCAATACCGACTGGTTCCGCATCGATGTTCGCGGCACCTCATGCCACGGTGCCATGCCCCAGCGCGGCCACGACGCCGTTATGGTGGCCGCCGAGATCGTCAATGCCCTGCAGACCATCGTTTCGCGCGAGATCAGCCCCTACGAGCCGGCCGTCATTACCGTCGGCGAGTTGCACGGCGGCACCGCGCGCAACGTTATCGCCGGCACGGCCTACCTCGCCGGCACGGTGCGCACCTACGGAGATTCGACCCACGAGGAAATGCCGGAGCTCATGCGCCGCATCGTGGAGCATACCGCGGCCGCCTTGGGCGCCGAGGCAGAGCTCACCGACTACACCATCGCCAATTATAAGGTCGAAAACGATGCCGCCTCGAGCGAGCGTTGTCGTCAGGCCGTGGTCAAGTGCCTGGGTGCAGCCGGCGAAGGCCATTATCGCGGCACACTTTCGGGCGAGGATTTTTCGGAGTACCTGCGCCGTGTACCGGGCGTGCTCGCCTTTGTAGGTACGCGCAACCCCAAGATTGGCGCCACGTACGCCCAACATTCCTGCTTCTACAAGATCGACGAGACTGTGCTGGCAAAGGGCTCCATGGTGGCCGCCCAGTATGCCATCGACTTTTTGGC
>DXMC01000016.1:0-46826 GCA_019414365.1 Collinsella sp. | reverse complement strand
CAAGGCGGGGCCGAGGCCGCCTCGATCAATTTGCGAAAGAATCTTGACGGTACCGATTGAGGGGCAAGATGGGGTGCCCGGGGCCCGCGCAGCGTCAACAAAAAACGCGGTTCGTTAGAACCGCGTAAGATAGTTGGAGCGGACAACGGGGCGTCCGCGTATCCGCTTCGCGGATCCGCACCGGCTTCGGCCGCCTGCCGGCGACCTCGCCAGCTCGCTACAAACGCTCCGCGTTTGCTTAACGCTCGCTCCCTCTCGGGTTCGAGCCCAGGCGATGGGTACAAAAAAGCCCGGCTACCGTGGTAGTCGGGCTATTACACTTGGAGCGGACAACGGGGCTCGAACCCGCGACCCCAACCTTGGCAAGGTTGTGCTCTACCAACTGAGCCATGTCCGCATATGTAAAACAAAACGGGCGCCGGAGCGCCCGGATGTTGCCTGGAGGCGAAGCCCGGATTCGAACCGGGGGTAAAGGCTTTGCAGGCCTCTGCCTTACCACTTGGCCACTTCGCCGAAAAAGGACCGCCTAAACGGTCCGGAAATGCAATGGAGCGGACAACGGGGCTCGAACCCGCGACCCCAACCTTGGCAAGGTTGTGCTCTACCAACTGAGCCATGTCCGCTTGCGGGTTATTAATTTACGCGAGTTGTCCAAAAGACGCAAGTACTTTTTTCAAAAAACTTGTCTGCCGCATGTTCTTAGTAGCTAAACGCGCTAAAGCGATTGGCTAGGCACACGATTCCAGCGCTCCGCTAAACAGCTTCACCATCTGTACGCGCGTGCCGGCGCCGTCCGTACGACGAGCAACCTCCACGTTATCGACGAGCATACGCATAAGCTTGATGCCACGGCCGCGCTCCTCGGATGCGACCGGCTCGCTCGTTTCATCGATAGAATAGCCGGCACCTCGATCAAGCACCTCAACCACAGCGCGATCGCCATAGGCCTGAACCGTCAGGACGCACCCGATACCGCCCGCATGGTCATAGGCATTACCCAGCGCCTCCCCCGACGCCAATGCGACATCGTAGCGCTCGTCACGGCGCAACGGAAGCGATTCAAGGAGTTCGGCGATGCGATGTCGGTAGTATGGAAGATTCTCGATACCCTGACGGACCTCGACGCTCTTACTCCAGCGAGGCAGCTCCCCCACCGGAATGGCGGGAATAGACTCCCGTGCCGGCCCCGCGACATGAAGGATATCGACAAGACGAGCAATCTCCAAAAAGCGAACAACTTCACCCGATGCATTGACGAGCGAAAGCAGGCCTTCTCGCCTCATGAGCTCACGAGCGCGCGTAAGCAGGAATGCCAAGCCCGTCGAATCGATAAAGCTAACAGCCTGACAGTTGATGACAACACGACGCACGCCGCGGCCAATCAAAGCATCCAACCGCCGACGCAGCGCAGGCACCGTGGCGATGTCGATATCGCCTGGTGGCGTCAAAACCGCTATGTCATTCCACTCATTCATACGACCATGGTTCCCCAAAAAAGCCCACTCGATGCATTCGTTTCCCCAACCGTACGGATTCAGCCCGCCCAGCGTCGTCTATGAACGACCCCGTAAAAACTCAAGGGAAACCAGCGCGATGTCATCGTCCAGCGCCGACTCGGTAAAGCGGTCAAGCTCGCCCAAGACCTTACCGCAGATTCCCGATACGCCCTCACTCGAAACAGAGAGCAGAAGGTCACGAAGGCGCTGCTCGCCAAAGAAAGCACCCGAGCGATCGCGCGCCTCGATCGTTCCGTCGGTATACATGAATAGCATGTCACCAGGAGCGAACGTAAACACGCCCGTCTCGTACACCATGCTTTCAAAGGCACCGATCACGCCCGACTGGCACCCAAGGAGCTCCACTTCTCCCCCGCAGGTCTCGCCGCCGCCAAGCGGCGCTGACGACGGCCTAATGACCATCGTGGGAGGATGTCCCGCTGAGCAATAGGTAGCGCGGCCCGCTTTAAGATCGATCTTGGCGATAAACGCCGTCACAAATGTCTCGACCCTCGAAAAGCCCATGAGCATGCTATTGAGCGAGCGGGCCATGCGGGCAGGCCCCGCACCCTCCCAGGCATAGGCCGTCAGCGCCGTCTTGACGAGCGCCGACATCGATGCCGCCTCGATTCCCTTGCCGGATACATCACCCAAAATCATAACGGCGCAATCGTCGGGAAGACGAACAAGCGTATAGAAGTCGCCGCCGACCAACGCCGAATTCGTTGCCGATAGGTATACCGAATCGGTTGCGATACCCGGAACGTCACCAAGCGAATTTCTCATGCCAATCTGAAGCGTCTGAGCGATATGGCGCTCTTCGCGCTTTTGAGACTCGCCCTCATAGATCGACTCAAAGTCGTGCGCCAAATGCACCATGTAGTCGTATTCGAGGTCGTCGATTGGCTCCTGGCTGCCATCGCGGAGCAGCAAGGCGCGCGTCGTCGGCCCCTTGGCGACATCAGCGGGAACAATCGCATCGTTGCTTCGCTTGCCATCCGCCTCCGAGCGATAGCGCCCCGCCTCGATACCAGAGTCGACATAAAGCCCCTGACACGGCAGGCCGTGAGCCCTCAGCCATGCACCCATAGGCGTAGATTCGTCCACGCGTGTTAGGCGCACGTGCTTAAGATCGTCAGCGCTCGTCCCGCCCAGCACCGATGTCTCAAACCCATCAGAAGTTGCCCCCAGGCGCGCCGCTGGCGTCGTGACAGAAAAGAAGAGCGACTCCGGATTGCCCGGCAACGCCACACGACTGCCGCCCTCAAAATCGATGACATAGGTTTCGAGACCCGCGTCATACTCCACGGGGCAGAAATGACAGTTGAGCACGGCGCAGAGTTCCGACGACACCGCACGCGAGGCGGCAACAGGATCATCAAGATACGCAAACAATTCATCGCGCAGCACATTGAGGGAGCGGCCAAGCTCAGCCGTGCGACGCGAACGCAGGCTCGATGCCATACCGACTAGCTGAATGGATAGGTAATCGCAAATGACTTCGAGCACGTTGACGTCATAGGCAAGCGGTGCCTGCGGACGTTTCCAACCGACCTCCAACACACCGAGCACCTGCGTGCCGTAAAACACGGGAAGGCAGATCTCGCTACGGTATGGGGGCATATCTTGCACGCGTAGCAGGTGCTTAGAACGATTGTCCAAATCCATGAACATACCCGAGGCGACTCGATCGCCCTCCAGGTCCTGTTGAATCGACAAGCGGCACGCACGCGACTCGCGAAGCACATACGTCGGAATGCCTGCGCCATACGGCATAAACTCGGGCAGGTAGCTGTCATGCAGTTCCTTAGAAACGCCGCGAAGCTTAAACCCGCCGCTCTCAGAAAAATAAATGGCAGCACCCGATGCATCGAGCGTCCCTACAAGCTGGTTCAAAACGGTATCTAACAAACTGGGCAGCTCATCGGAGCCTACCGTGCTCATAATGACCGACAACGTGCCCGAGAGTCGCTTATTCGCCACCCTGAGCTCCGAAAGAGCGCGCTTGAGCTGACGATCGTGCGAATACTGTTCTTCGATGCTATGGAGCGCCACCAGAACGCGCGGCGCGCGGCGGCCAAAGATGCGAGGCGGTGTAACCGAGCCGGCGCGAACGAGGACGGGAATAAAGGAGCCGTCACTTAGTTTGAGCATCAACTCGCTCTCGGAGCCATCAGTTTCAAATGGCAGACGATGTTCCGTCGCACGTTCAAAAGCGGACGAGTACAGGACGTCTTTAACATCTCCACCGATGACGTCGGCGCGTTCCTCGCACATCAAACCAAGTAAGCGATTATTCACATGCAGAATGGTTCCGTCGAGTTCGCAGATGATGACAGCATCGCTCGTGATCTCGACCAGTTGGGCAACGTCTGCCCACTCGTTGCGCTCAAGCGTTTCCATCGTGGACCTCACCGTCTATCGGTAACAAAAAAGCCTCCGAAGAGGCTTCTCAAATGCGATGGTGTCGGAGGCGGGACTTGAACCCGCATGACCAAAAAGCGGTCACTAGCACCTCAAGCTAGCGCGTCTGCCAATTCCGCCACTCCGACATGCTATGTTGTTGATTCGCAGTTCGTTTTGTTGGACCCGCGCGTTCAACGAGGAAGATAATAACCTATGATTCGAGAACTGTGCAAGCACTTTTTTGAAAAAAGTTTACGAATTTGTAAATGCGCAGGTAGATCCGTATGCCCGGCCCCGAATCGGTGTTGCCTCCCGGCGCGTCCTCGGGCATGGGCGATATTTTGCTACGCACTTCGTGCTGCAAAATATCGCTCCCCCTGCGGAATGCGCCGGGAGGCAACACCGATTCGGGGCCTACCAACACATACTCCAGGCACAGTTCTCAAACATGTTCTGGGGCTGATGCAAATTTGGTGGCTCGGCAAAGCCGAGCCCTTATATGGGGAGGCCGGAGCCAAAGCTCCGGCCTCGCTCAATTTCTAATTAGATTAAGTGAGCGATCAAGGAATCGCGCCCCCCTCTGCAACGGCAACGTAGGGCCCGTGCTGGACTTAGTTTTCAGAACATTCAGACCAGGAAACCCCCTTATCCGCAGCTCCGAAGGAGCAGGATAAGGGGGTTTCCATGGTCGAGGACGTTCTGAAAACTAAGTCCAGCACGGGCCCGAACGATAACAACCGACTACAGGTCGATGTGCGATTCCTTGATCGGGAACGGCTCCGCGAAGTGACACGCGCAGCAGTGGCCCGGGGCAACTTCCTTAAACTCAGGAAGCTTCTCTGAGCAGATGCCCTGCGCGATCGGGCAACGCGTGTGGAAACGGCAGCCGGTCGGCGGATCCAGCGGCGACGGCGGATCGCCGGCGAGGATGATACGCTTGCGGGTCTTCTGGATATCCGGATCGGGCACCGGCACAGCAGATAGCAGCGACTGCGTGTACGGATGGTGAGGCTCGCTATAGAGCGTCTTCCAGTCCGAAACCTCGACCATCTTGCCCAGATACATAACGGCAACGCGATCGGAGATGTGCTGCACGACGGACAGGTCGTGGGCGATAAACAGATACGCCGTACCAAACTTGTCCTGAAGTTCCTTGAGCAGGTTCAGAACCTGGGCCTGAATGGAAACATCCAGAGCGGAAACGGGCTCGTCGCAGATGATCAGCTTGGGCTTCAAAGCGAAGGCGCGGGCGATGCCGACACGCTGACGCTGACCGCCCGAGAACTCGTGCGGATAGCGGTTGATGTGCTCGGGGTTCAGTCCAACGACGTCGAGAAGCTCGCGAACACGCTCGATACGCTCCTCCTTGGTGCCCACGCCGTGAATAGTCATGGGCTCGGAGACGATCTCGCCGATGGTCATACGGGGGTTCAGCGAAGCATAGGGGTCCTGGAAGATGAACTGCATCTCGCGACGCATGTCCTTGATCTCATGCTTGCTCATCTCGGCAACATCTTTGCCCTGGAAGAACACCTTGCCGGCAGTCGGCTGGGTCAGGCGCATAATCGTGCGGCCCGTGGTGGACTTACCGCAACCAGACTCGCCAACCAGACCAAAGGTCTCGCCAGGATAAATCTCAAACGAGATGTCGTTCACAGCAGAGACGACGCGCTTGGAAAAGCGCTTGGCGAACATGCCGGACTCGGCGGGGAATTCCTTAGAGAGGTGCTCGACCTTCAGCAGCGGAGTGCGCTCGTTCTTATCTACCATTTACGCCTCGCCTCCCTTCTCGGAATCCTTGCGCGTACGGGACGTCGCAGGAGCATTCTTGAGGAACTCGGGGTCGCCGGAGTAGTGGCACGCGGAATAATGGCCAGACTCAGTGACAACACGCTCAGGACGCTGTTTGCGGCACTTATCGGTCGCATAGGGGCAACGAGGCGAGAACACGCAACCCTCTGGCAGGTTCATGAGCGAGGGCGGGTTGCCGTGAATCGGCGTCAGAGGCTTCTTCTCATCGATAGCCTGCTCCGGGATGGAGCGGATAAGGCCCCAGGTGTAGGGATGGCGGCTCTCGTAGAAGATCTCTTCAGCAGTACCGAACTCGACGGGACGGCCGGCGTACATAACCATGATCTTATCGGCCATATCGGCGACAACGCCAAGGTCGTGGGTGATCATGATAATGGCGTTGCCGTTCTTCTCCTGCATTTCCTGCATCAGCTCAATAATCTGAGCCTGGATGGTAACGTCCAGAGCAGTCGTGGGCTCATCGGCAATCAGGATATCGGGATCGCAGGCAAGCGCCATGGCAATCATGACGCGCTGACGCATGCCGCCAGAGAACTGGTGCGGATACTCGTTGACGCGCTTCTCGGGCTCGGGAATGCCAACGAGGTCCAAAAGCTCGGTGGCACGCTTGAGCGCCTCCTGCTTGGAGTAGCCACGGTGCAGACGAAGTCCCTCGCCCACCTGCTTGCCGATCTTATAGACCGGGTTCAGGGAGGTCATAGGATCCTGGAAGATCATCGCGATATCGTTGCCGCGAATGTGTTGCATCTCTTCCTCGGTCATCTCGAGGATGGAACGACCGCGATAGCGAACGTCACCGCCCTCAATCTTTCCCGGAGGCATCGAGATAAGGCCCATGATGGTCATGGCGGTCACGGACTTACCGGAGCCGGACTCACCGACGACACCCAGGGTCTCACCGCGATCGAGCGTGTAGGACACACCATCGACAGCGCGAACGACGCCATCCTCGGTGTGGAAATACATCTTAAGGTCATCGACCTCGAGCAGATGCTGGCCCTCGGGAACCGGCTGGTCCTTCAGGTCCACATAGTTCTTGTTCTTCTTCATCCTTATGCGTCCTTCATCTTGACGTCGAGGGCGTCGCGCAGACCGTCACCAAGTAGGGTGAAGGCGAGCACCGTCGAGAGAATTGCCAGACCGGGCATGATCATCATCCAGGGAGCAGTCAGAAGATACTGCTGGCCATCCTGAATCATGGAGCCCCACGAAGGCGTGGGCGGGATAACGCCCATGCCGAGGAAGGACAGAGCGGACTCGGTCAGAATGGCGCCACCAATGTTCATGGTCGCGTAGACCACGATAGAAGCAACGGAGTTCGGGAAGATATGGCGCATAACGATACGCGCATCGGATGCACCCATCGCGCGAGCGGCGTCAACATAGTCGTTCTCTTTGACCGTCAGGATCGCGGATCGGAAGACGCGCGCAATCGAAGGCCAACCGAGAATGCCGATGGCGATAAAGACATTCTGAAGACCACGACCGATAACGGCAATCATGGCGACAACGAACAGCACGTACGGGAACGCCAGGAAGATGTCCGCACAGCGCATGATGATCGTATCCCAGATGCCGCCATAGAAACCGGCGAGGGCGCCCATGACCAGACCGATCACCGTGGAGATGGCGGTGGCCATAATACCGACGGAAAGCGAAACGCGCGCGCCGTAGATAACACGGACGAGAATGTCACGACCAAGAGAGTCGGTGCCAAACGGGTGCTCGGCACACGGAGCCAGCAGCGAAGTCTCGGCCATGGTGGTCGAGTCAGAAGCCGTAGGAGAGCCGAGCCAGGGCTTAGCCCACAGATCGGCGGTCAGGGCGACCACAACAACGATGATGATCCAGCAGACACCGATAACGGCGAGCTTGTTCTTACGAAGACGCTTAAAAGCGTCGCCCCACAGCGTGCGGGACTTGGCGGGAGCAGATGCGGCCTTGGTGGCGGTAGCCTGCTCCTGAGACTGAGAATCAGTTTCCTGCATGAGACGTACCTCCCTTAGGCCTTATCCGACGGACCGCCAAGGCGGATGCGCGGGTCGAGGAATGCATAGCTAATGTCGACGAGCAGGTTGATCACCATAACGACGACAACAATGAGCGTAACGCCGCCCATAACGATGGGCCAGTCGCGCATGCTAATGGCGCGGTAGACCTCGAAGCCGATGCCGGGCCAGTTAAAGACCGTCTCGGTCAGGATGGCGCCCGAAAGCATGCCGCCGAAGTCGACACCAATATAGGTAACGACGGGGATGAGTGCATTCTTAAGCGCATGCTTGATAATGATCGCGCGATTGGAGAGACCCTTGGCCTTTGCCGTACGGATGTAATCCTGGTTCATGACGTCAAGCAGCTGCGAGCGCATAATGCGGGCGGCATAAGCGGTCGAAACCGAAGCCAGCGTAATGGTCGGAAGCACATAGTGCATCCAATCCTGATACTGAGAGCTGGAACCGCCGGCACCCGAGATCGGCATGGAGAATGCACCGCCCGTGGCGTCCTTGAGAATGACGCCAAAGAACAGCTGCAGCAACATACCGAGCCAGAAGGCCGGGACGGCAACGAGAATCGACGTGGTGAGCGTTACCAAAATATCCCAGAAGGAATAACGCTTAACCGCCGAAATGATACCCGCACCGATACCCATGATTGCCTCGAGCACGATGGCGCACGCGGCAAGTTTGACCGTATACGGATACTTCTGGGCAAAGATTTCCGTAACCGGCAGCTTGCGCTGGTACGAATTGCCCAGATCGCCATGAAGCAGGCCGTTCATGTAATACAAGTAACGGTCCACGAGCGATGTTTGAACGGGGTCGCCGTTCTCGTCAAGGATCGCGTTGCCGTCCTCGTCCGTCTGGACCAGGTGATAGCGAACGCGAAGCTGAAGCTCCACCTCGGGGGACAGAGCCTTGTCTCCACCGATCAGCTTGATCGGATCTCCCGGCACGATATTCTGGAGGGCGAACAGAATCAGCGTAACGCCCAAAAACACCGGGATGAACTGAAGCACACGTTTAACGATGTACTTACCCATACCACTCCCCTATCTAGGGATTAACCTAAATGGGATGCCGATCGCCAGACCGGCATCCCAAAATTACCATCAGCCAGTTTACCCCAGGTTAGGGAGAACTGTATGTTTCCCATGAGGTCTACGTAAATACTTGACCCTCACGGAAGCTGCAAAACCCTTAGGCGAGCTCGGCGGTACCCAGATCGGCGTGCTTCTGCGGATCAACATAGAGATGCTTGACGCGGTCAGAGCCAGCGATGGTGTGCGTGTAGAACATCACCGGGATAACCGGGCAGTCAGCAGCGACCATGGCGTCGGCCTCCCGCATCTTGGCGATGCGCTCCTCGTCATCAACCGTGGTGCGGGCCTCGTCAACCTTGGCATCGAACTCGGGGTTGCTGTAACCGGAGCGGTTGTCGCCACCGAGGGAGTCGGAGTGGAACAGCGGGTACAGGAAGTTGTCCATGATCGGGTAATCGGCGATCCAGCCCAGACGGCCGAACTGATAGTTGAAGTTCTGATACTGCTCGAGCAGGGCAGACCACTCAGGGGTATCGGAGACAGCGGTAACGCCAACCTTGGCGAGGTCGCCGATGATGGACTCCATGATCTCCTTGTGACCACCGTCCTGGTTGTAGGAAAGGGTCACGCTAATGCCACGATCGCCGTTAGCGCCAGCGGGAGCGACCTTGTCGAGGTACTCGTTAGCCTTGTCGACGTCATAGGCGCAGAACTCCCATGCGCCCTCCTTGTAGCCGGCGATTCCCGGAGGAACAATACCGTCGGCGGGGGTACGGGTACCCTTGAAGATGGTCTTGCAGATGGCCTCACGGTTGATGGCCAGGGAGATGCCCTTGCGCAGGTCGGCGTTATTGAACGGCTCGGCCGTGGTGTTGCAGGTCAGATAGTACGTGGAAGGCTCGGCACCGAGCAGCATATGCTCGCCGTCACCCATGGTGTAGCCGTCCTTGGACTCGCCACGGTCCTTCTTGGCGGCGTCGATCTGAGCAACGGGAACGTCGCAGACATCGAGGTTACCGGCCTGGAACTCCTTGTAAGCGGTCTCCATGTCCTTGATGACCTGGAAGTGGATGGCGTCGATCTTGGCCTTGTCGCCATAGTAATCGTCAAACTTCTTGAGGTTGATCTCCTGGCCATCCTCCCACTTACCGTCCATCATGAACGGGCCGTTACCGACCGGGGCAAGGTAGAAGCTCTTGACATCGGACTCGGCGCACTCGGGAACCGGGGACAGAGCCGGGTGAGAGGCGACGAACGGGAAGTCGGCGTAAGCGGAAGACAGCTTGACGACGAGGGTCTCATCGTCGGGGCAAGTAACACCGCTGAGCTCGGTAGCGTTGCCGGCAAGCAGATCGTCATAGCCCTCAACCATGGAAAGGTGATAGGAGACCTCGGAAGGACCATACTCGGTGGCGATGGCCGACTTGGTGTTGACTAGACGCTCCCAACCGAGCTTGAAGGACTTGGAGGTAACGTCGTCACCGTTGTGGAACTTAGCCTTCTTGATCTTGAAGGTGAACTCGGTGGCGTCGTCGTTAGCCTCAAAGGACTCGCAAGCCAGCGGAACGATCTCGCCCTTCTCGGGGTCGTACTCCGTCAGAGCGTCGAAGAGCTGGTACTCGACCTGAGTGCCCTGATCCTCCTGGACGTTGTAGGGGTCGATGCAGACCGGGTTGTTGATGTAGAAGTTCAGCGTCGAACCGGAGTCAGATCCGGAAGCGTCGCCGCCCTTCTTGCCGCACGCGGCAAGAAAAGCCATGGAGCTCGCAGCGAGGGTGCCGCCAACAAAGGCGCGACGACCCATAACGGGCTGGTGGAACATAGAATCAGCCATGCCATCCTCCTTATGAGATAGGACAAAGTGAATTAGGCCGGGCAACGTCGAGACAGCCCGATCGAACCATTCAAACGCGGTCCGCCGTTATGGCTGGTTATGCAGTGCGGACCAACGTTTCGCAATACATTAGCGCATTTTATGCACAATATGGCGCTAATTCCGGTTAACGGTCGAGAATTTCTTTAGTTAGGCGAAGTATGTGGGGATATTTTGACTCTATTACAAGTCTGTAAACAAAAAGGGTCTCGCACTTGCGGGACCCTTTTCAAGTATTTATGCGGCTCGTGATTAGTAGCCCACGATGCCCTGCGGGAAGAAGAACATGCACAGCACGACGCACACGGCAAACACGACAGCCATGATGACGGTCAGGCGGTCAAGGTTCTGCTCCATAACGCCCGTGGCAGAGCTGGAGTTATACAGCGAGCTGGCAATCATATCCGAAACGCCGGTACCCTTACCGGAATGCATCAGGACGAGAATCGTCAGCGCCACGGCAGAAACAGCCCAAACGACAAACAGAAGAATCTGGAACGGACCCATAGATAAGCTCCTTAATAGAACAGTTCAAACTCCAGTACTGTACCACAATCCCCCGCTCTCCCCTACCTGCCACTCAAGGACGGGGTGGAAATGGCAGAAATACCAAAAAGGGGGTTGTCCGGTTGTGGACAACCCCCTTGCTAGAAAACGGTATTTGTTTTCTATTAGGCCTCGGTAGCGAGCACGCGGCCCGTCATCTCGGCGGAAGGCTCAATACCAGCCATGGTGAGCATGGTCGGAGCGATATCGGAAAGACGGCCGTCCTCGATACCGGTGAGCTTGGCCTTCTCATCAACGATGATGAACGGCACGCGGTTGGTGGTGTGAGCCGTAAACGGATGCTTGGAACCGTCGGAAGCAACGTCAAACATGTGGTCGGCGTTGCCGTGGTCGGCGGTGATCAGCGCAAAGCCACCCTTGGCGAGAATCGCCGGGACAACCTTGGACAGGGCATCGTCAACAGCCTCGACGGCCTTAACGGCGGCGTCGAAGACACCGGTGTGACCAACCATGTCGCAGTTCGCGAAGTTCACGATGTAGAAATCAGCGCGATCCTCGTTGATGGCGGCGACAAGCTTCTCGGTAACCTCGGGAGCGCTCATCTCAGGCTGCAGATCGTAGGTAGCGACCTTGGGGGAAGCGACGAGCACGCGCTCCTCGCCCTCCTTGGGCTCCTCGATGCCGCCGTTGAGGAAGAACGTCACGTGGGCGTACTTCTCGGTCTCGGCGGTGTGCAGCTGCTTCAGGCCATTGGCGGCGATAACGTCGGCCAGGACGTTCTCGGGGAACGTCTTGGGGAAGGCGACCTCAACGTCAAACGTCGGATCGTACTCGGTCATCGTCACAAAGTGCGAAAGCTTGATCTGCTCGCGCTCAAAGCCGTCGAACTCCTTGTCCGTGAACACGCGGGTCATCTGACGAGCGCGGTCGGGACGGAAGTTGAAGAAGATGGCCGCGTCGCCCTCGTGGATGCCCTCATTGTGGGCAGCGAAGGGCTCGACGAACTCATCGCCGCGCGGATCCTTCTCGTAGTAGGCCTTGATACCGGCCACGGGGTCGGTATCGGCATCGGACGCGTTGACCATGACGTCGTAGGCGCGCTGGATGCGCTCCCAACGATTATCGCGGTCCATGGCCCAATAACGGCCCGAGACGGTGGCAACGCGAGCGTCGCAACCGGTCTCCTCGGAGATCTTAGCCAGGAAGGCGCAGAACTCGCTCATGTAGCCGGCACCGGACTGCGGGTCAACGTCGCGGCCATCCATGAAGGCGTGGACGCGAACGGTCTTGACACCGTGCTCGGCAGCCATCTTGACCAGAGCCTCGACGTGGTTCATGTGAGAATGAACACCGCCAGGGCTCATAAGGCCCATGAGGTGGAGAGTCTTACCGTCAGCCTTGACATCGTCCATAGCCTTGACGAAAACCTCGTTCTTGGCGATGGAGCCGTCCTTGATGGCATTGTTGATGCGCGAAAGCTCCTGGAACACGATGCGGCCGGCACCGATGTTGAGGTGACCCACCTCGGAGTTACCCATCTGGCCGTCGGGAAGGCCCACGTCCTCGCCCGAAGCACCGAGCGTGGTGTGGGGGTACTTCTCGTACAGGCCATCAAGGAAGGGCGTCTTGGCAGCGGCGACGGCGTTCTCGCCATCGGCCGGAGCAAGGCCGCAGCCATCCATGATAATCAGGAGTGCAGGAAGATGACGTTGTGCCATATGTCCTACTCGCCTGCCTTGACGACCATAGAGGCGAAGTCGGCAGCCTTGAGCGAAGCACCGCCCACGAGGGCGCCGTCAACGTCGGGCTTGGCGACGAGCTCGGCGATGTTGCCGGGCTTGGCGGAACCGCCATACAGCACGCGGATGCCGTTAGCGAGCTCCTCGCCGAACATCTCCTTGAGGGTCTCACGGATAGCACCGCAGACCTCCTGAGCGTCCTCGGCGGTAGCGGTCTTGCCGGTGCCGATGGCCCAGATGGGCTCGTAGGCGACGACGACCTGCTTGGGGCAGGTGATCTCAAGACCAGCAAGGCCGGCCTTGACCTGGTTCACGACGTGCTCGACATAGGTGCCAGCCTCGCGGACCTCGAGGGACTCGCCGCAGCAGAAGACGGGAACAAGACCGGCGGCAACGAGAGCCTTGGCCTTCTTGTTCTGGTCCTCGTCGGTCTCGTGGAAGTAGTCGCGACGCTCGGAGTGACCGATGATGCAGTAGGTGCAGCCAGCGGACTTGAGCATGTCGCAAGAGGACTCACCGGTGAAGGCACCCTTGGCCTCCCAGTACACGTTCTGTGCACCGAGGGCGATAGGGGCAGCCTGAATGCGGTCATGAACCGTGGTGATGTCGATGGTCGGAGGGCAGACGAGCACCTCGACGCCAGCCGGAACCTCAGGCAGAGCCTGGGCCAGCTCGTCGGCGAGCTTGGCAGCCTCGGCGACGTCGTTGTTCATCTTCCAGTTACCAGCGATAAGAAGGGTGCGATTAGGCATCGAGAAGCGCCTCCACTCCGGGCAGGGCCTTACCCTCGACGAGCTCCATGGAAGCGCCACCACCGGTGGAGATCCAGCTCATCTTGTCGGCCAGGTTGAACTTGTTGACAGCTGCAACGGAGTCGCCACCGCCGATGATCGAGGTGCAGTCGGCCTCGGCGACAGCCTCGGCGATAGCCTGGGTGCCGTGAGCAAAGTTGTCGAACTCGAAAACGCCCATGGGGCCGTTCCAGAACACGGTCTTGGCGCCCTTGACGGCCTCGGCGTAAAGCTCCTCGGTCTTGGGGCCGATGTCCATGCCCTCACGATCGTCGGGGATAGCGTCGGAAGCGACAACCTCGGGGACAGCGTCCTCGCCAAAGTGATCGGCAACGCGGTTGTCGATGGGGAGCAGGATCTTGACACCCTTCTCCTCGGCCTTCTTGAGCATCTCGCGGGCGCGCTCGACCCAGTCCTCTTCCTTGAGGGACTGACCGACGGTCAGGCCCTGAGCCAGGAAGAAGGTGTAGGCCATGCCGCCACCGATGATCAGGGTGTCAGCGGAGTCGATGAGGTGATCGAGAACGCCGATCTTGGAGGAAACCTTGGAACCGCCGACGATAGCGACGAAGGGGCGCTCGGGCTCGGCGAAGATGCCGGTCAGCGTGTCGACCTCCTTCTCGAGCAGGAAGCCGGCGACGGCGGGCAGGTAAGCGGCGGGGCCCACAACGGAACCCTGGGCGCGGTGAGCGGTGCCGAAGGCATCGAGAACGAAGACGTCACCATAGGAAGCGAGCTTCTTAGCGATCTCGGGATCGTTCTTCTTCTCACGCTTATCGAAGCGGACGTTCTCGAGAACGAGAACCTTGCCCGGCTCGACGGCAGCGACAGCCTCGGCAGCCTTCTCGCCGTAAGTGTCGGCGACAAAGGCAACGTCGAGACCAGAGAGCTCGGCGAGCTTCTTGGCGACGGGCTCGAGGGACAGCTCGGGCTGGAAGCCGGTGCCATCGGGACGGCCGAGGTGGCTCATGAGGATGACGCGAGCGTTGTGCTCAACGAGGTAGTTGATGGTGGGCAGGGCAGCCTTGATGCGGGTGGTGTCGCCAACGACGCCATCCTTGATAGGCACATTGAAGTCAACGCGGACGAGAACGCGTTTGCCGTCGACATCGATGTCGCGGACGGTCTTCTTGGTAAAGGCCATGTTTGCTTCTACCTTTCGTACGTGTCTGCCTCCCATTACGGCAGACGATTTCCTATAAAAAGGGCGCGACCCTAGGGTGTAAGCCCTATGAGGCCGCGCCCTTCTTTAGACGCTCAACGAGCTATTCGCTAAAAGCTAAATTAAGCAACGAACTTCTCAAAGTACTTGATGGTGCGGACCATCTGAGAGGTGTAGGAGTTCTCGTTGTCGTACCAAGAGGTGACCTGAACGAGGGTCTGGCCGTTGCCGAGGTCAGAGCACATGGTCTGAGTGGCGTCGAAGATGGAGCCGTGGGTCTCGCCGATGATGTCGGTGGAGACGATGTCGTCCTCGTTGTAACCGAAGGTCTCGGAGATGGTGGCAGCGTAGGCCTTCATAGCGGCGTTAACCTCGTCGACGGTGACCTTCTTGTCAACGACAGCGTAGAGGTTGGTGATGGAGCCGGTCGGCGTCGGGACGCGCTGGGCGGCACCGATGAGCTTACCGTTGAGCTCGGGGAGAACCAGGCCGATAGCCTTGGCAGCACCGGTGGTGTTGGGGACGATGTTGACGGCGCAGGCGCGGCTACGACGCTTGTTGCCCTTGCGCTGCGGGCCGTCGAGCGGCATCTGGTCGCCGGTCCAGGCGTGAATGGTGGTCATGATGCCGGACACGATGGGAGCGAAGTCGTTCAGACCCTTGGCCATCGGGGCAAGGCAGTTGGTGGTGCAGGAAGCAGCGGAGATGATGTTGTCCTCAGCGGTCAGCGTCTCGTGGTTGACGTTGTACACGATGGTGGGCAGATCGCTGCCGGCCGGAGCGGAGATGACGACCTTCTTGGCGCCAGCGTTGATGTGGGCCTGAGCCTTAGCCTTGCTGGTGTAGAAGCCGGTGCACTCGAGAACGACGTCGACGTCGAGGTCGCCCCAAGGCAGGTTGTTGGCGTCGGCCTCCTTGTAGATCTTGATCTCCTTGCCGTCAACGGTGATGGAATCCTCGCCAGCAACAACCTCGTGATCGCGAGCGTAGTTGCCCTGCGTGGAGTCGTACTTCAGCAGGTAAGCGAGCATGTCGGGAGAGGTGAGGTCGTTGATAGCGACGATCTCGGAGCCCTCATGACCGAACATCTGACGGAAAGCCAGACGACCGATGCGACCGAAGCCGTTAATAGCAACCTTTACTGCCATTGTGTCTCCTTTCGTAAGGCCCCCGCAAGCTACAGCGCCCGCCGTTGAGGCCCACAAACTAACCACTCGCCTAATATACCTTTTTTTTGACTTGAATTTCACGAGAATGCTCGAAATTGAAAATCAAATTTACGTTAAAACGTTTTAAAGAATAAAATAGCAGCTAAATCCGTATATATGTCAATACTTTAAACTACTTGTTTGCTTCAATGAGCTTTTCAAGACGTAAAACACGATGGTAGAGGGCCGACTTCGACAAGGGAGGGTCAGCCATCTCCCCTAAATCACGCAGCGACAGATCGGGATAGCGCTCGCGCAGGTCGCAAAAGACCGCCAAGGCATCCGGAAGCGCATCGCGAAGGCCGCGCTGCTCGAGCTCATCGATAAGCGCAAGCTGATGTTGGGCAGCACCGGCGCTTCTGGTCTGGTTGGCGAGCTCTGCGTTCACGCGACGGTTCACATCGTTCTTAACCAACTTGACCGCGCGCGCCTCCTCAATCTCGGCAACGCTGCGCTTGGCACCAATCAGCTTTAACAAATGCTCGATTTCCTCGGCGCTCTTAATGTACACGGCATATGACCCCCGCCGTGCATTAACACGAGCATGGACCCCAATCTGCCCCAACAGGTCGCAAAGCCCCTTAGCATATTGCTCGCCCTGCACCGCGATCTCCAAATGAAAATCGCCGCGTGGATCGGCCACGAAGCCGCCCGCGATGAGCGCGCCGCGGATGTAGGCAAGCCTGCAGCAGGGACGGGCAACGATGTGTCGGGGAACACCAGCGACGAGCCCTCCCCTGCGGTCTAGAATGCCCAGCAGCACCAGAGCCTTGTCCAGGTCGGGTTGATCGGGCAGGGTAATGAGATAGTTACGGACCTTATGCAAGACCGATTTACGAACGGTGAATTCCGTTTTGAGCTTAAGGATGCGATGTGTCAGCGTGATCATCGTGCGCGCGACGGCTCCCGTCTCAGTCGCAACCGTCAAACGATACCGCCCAGAGCCGGTAAGCGAGAGCGTACCACTCACGCGCGTGAGGGCGGCAAGTGTCGACAAGTCGCAGTATTCACATTCGGGTTCGCAGCGCGCAAGCTCGTCGCGCACCTCAGCGGTAAACGACATGCAGGCCTATGCCTTCGTGTTGGCGCGCGACAGATCGCGGTGGGAGATGCTCACGTGATACTGGGCGCCTTCCAGGTAACGGGCCGTGGCCTCGGCAATGGCGACGCTACGGTGCTGTCCGCCCGTGCAGCCGATGGCGATAGAAAGCTGCGGTTTACCCTCCGCGATATAGCCCGGCATCACCGTATCGAGTAGCTGTGTCCAAGCCTTCCAAAACTCCTGCGTCTTGGGATGGTCCAGAACAAAATCCGAGACCTTTTTGTCGAGACCGGTCATCGTGCGCATCTCGGGATCGTAGAACGGATTGGGCAGGAAGCGGACGTCGATCATAATGTCCGCCTCGACGGGCATGCCGTGCTTAAAGCCAAACGAGAACACATGGACGTCCATGAGCTGTTGGTCGGACAGTTCGGAAAATGCCATACGTAGCTTGTTGCGCAGCGCAGAGGTGCGCAGACGGCTCGTGTCGATAATCATATCGGCTCGATCGCGCACGCCCTGCAGCTGAAGGCGCTCGCGCTGAATGGCATCGGCCGTAGTCTCCCCCGGTTTGGCAATGGGATGACGGCGGCGGTTTTCGCTATAACGACGGATCAGCACCTCGTCAGAAGCCTCGAGAAACACGATATCACAGCTCATCTCGCGCTCCTCGAGTGCGGCAACGGCATCGAGCAGCTCATCGAACAAGCCCTGGCTGCGCAGGTCGCAGGTGACGGCAAGATGCCTGCCCACGCCCGTATTGATGCCGACGAGTTCGGCAAGCTGGGCGATCAGACGCGGAGGCAAGTTGTCGATGCAAAAGTAGCCCATGTCCTCGAACACATGCATGGCCTGCGTTCGGCCCGATCCGGACATTCCGGTGATGATGACGATATCGGGGATGCGCTCCGAGCGCTCCGCCGCATCCATGGCATCTCCCTTTTGCATGTGCTGCCTCCTAAAAACAAGCGCGGGACCCAGCAACCCGGATCCCGCGCGGTCAATTGCCTATATTGAGTATACCGCCCCGAGCGGATACGAGGCCTGTCTTACTCCTCAAGCGCAGCCTTGAACCAACTCGTAATACTCGTGGGGTGCGTGATGGCGGTGCCGACGACAACGGCCCAGGCGCCCGCATCGATCGCGGCGCGAGCCTCCTCGGGCGTGTGAACGCGGCCCTCGCAGATGATGGGAAGACCGGGAAATTCCTCGGTCGCCTGACGCAGGAGCGGCAGATCGGGGCCATCGGCCATGGTGCAGTCGATGGCGGCGACACCATGAGAAAGCGTGGTGGATACAAGGTCGAAGCCCATATCAACCGCACGGCGAATGTCCTCGATGGTGGCACAATCCGCCATCAGGAGCACACCCTCCTCGTGCAGCGGACGGAAGGTGTCCTCGACGGTCTTGCCATCGGGACGCGGACGATCGGTGGCATCGATCGCCACGATATCGGCACCCGCGGCAACACAGGCGCGAGCGTGACGCAGCGTCGGCGTGATGTAAACGCCCTCGTGCCCATCCTTCCACAGGCCGATAACAGGAACCTCACAGCGACCCTTAATGGCGGCAATGTCGGCAAGGCCCTGACAGCGAATGGCGGCGGCGCCGCCAAGCTCGCAAGCGCGAGACATTTGAGCCATGGTCTCGGGCGTACGAAGCGGCTCGCCCATATACGCCTGAACGCTCACGACGAGCTTGCCCTTCAGGGACTGGATCAAAGGATCAACGGTCATGTTCGACTCAACCTTTCTCAAAACAGCCTTCTGAGACACCGCACCTTGACGTTCAAACCGTCGCTCGCGTACCGAAGTACGCTTCGCTCCTCTTTCACGTCAATCTGCGGCACCTCAGAAGGCGCACTTGGTAGTTATGTTTACTTCAACGACGCAAGAAGGTGTTCGGCGGCGCCGATGAGCGGCGCGTCGCCCTCCAGAGAACCGATGAGGATCGGCGTGTCCTGAAGCGGATCGAGCGCCTGGCTGGCATAGCCCTCGTGCACCGAATCCTTCCACGTCTGCGAACGCCAATCGGGACCTTGGTGAATCACACCGCCCGAAAGCACGATGACCTCAGGGTCCAGGATGTTAGCGAGCGAGCCCAAGCTGGCACCCAGTGCAAAGCCGGCGTCATGGATGACCTCGGTTGCCTTTGCGTCGCCCGCGCGGCACAGGTCGTTCACATCGCGACCGACCGAAGGACGGCTGGGGTCGACGCGGCCAAAGCGCTCATCGTACATACGACCAATGGAAGTGCCCGAAGCGACAGACTCAAGATGGCCGGAACGCCCGCAGGCGCAGGGAATGCCGGCGGCAGCCGAGCACTCGATGTGGCCCATATGGCCAGCAGCACCATGGAAGCCCTGCATCACGCGGCCGTTCTCGACATATGCGCCGCCAATGCCCGTACCGATGCCAAGACACAAGACGGAGAACTTGCCCTTGCCGACGCCCCAGTGGGCCTCGCCCAGAGCATGAGCCTGCACGTCGCCTACAACGGCAACGGGAAGACCGAGATCCTCACGCAGACGCGGCCCCAACTGAACGCCGGACCAGCCGGGCATGATCTCATTGGCATACGCGATGGCGCCCGTCTTGGGATCGACGACGCCGGCGGCACCGATACCGACGCCAAGGACCTCGACATCGGGATTCGCCTCGAGAGCAGCCTTGATGGACGCCTCAATACGCTGGAAGACGGCCTCGCCGCCCTCTTGGGCCTCGGTGGGAACCTCGGCCTCAAAAACGGGATGGGGCACACTACCGTCAGCCGGGTACTCCATGATGGCAGTCGCGATCTTAGTTCCGCCGATATCGACAGAACAGACGTACTTGTTCTCCATGTCGCTCTCCTTCGGAGATAAAAAACAACTATAGGAAATGCGCCGTCAGGCTAGCCGTCACAGCGCAGTAAAGGTTTTCCTGGTGCCCAAGATCGCCGAGAAACCGTGTGGCCATTGACCTAATAGTCATGGCCACACGGTTGAACGGCGAGGTCGGGTGCCTGGGAAAGCTTTACAGGAGGCCGTTGTCCTGGAGGACCTTCCTAATAGCCTCGACGTTCTCGCCGGTCATGGCCTTCACCGGGCGCGGCATGGTCGGGCTGTCGAAGATACCCATGAGGTTCATAGCGGTCTTGAAGGCGCCGACGCCACCGGCATAGCCCTGGACGCCCGAGGTGACATCCCAGATGTGCGAAATCTCATTGAGGCGATCCTGCTCGGCCTTGACGGTAGCCCAGTCACCAGCCTGAGCGGCCTTCCACTGACGAACGTAGCCCTCGGGCTCAACGTTGGCGAGACCCGGGACAGAGCCGTCGGCGCCACCGAGGTAAGCGCCGTCGACAACAACCTCGTGGCCGGTGAGGATGCTCATCGGATGGCCGTTCTTCTCGTTCTCCTGAACGAGGTAGCGGAACGAGATGTCATCACCCGAGGAATCCTTGACGCCAGCAAGGACGCCCTCGGCGCCGAGCTTGGCAAGGAGCTTCCAGGGGAGCTTGGTGTGAACGCAGACGGGGATGTCATAGGCAAAGATGGGCAGGTCAAGCTCCTCGTGCAGGATGCGGAAGTGCTCCTCGACCTCGGTCATGCCCTGCAGGGCATAGAACGGGCAGGTGGCGACGAGGGCATCGGCGCCCAGCTCCTGAGCGACCTTGCCGTGCTCAATCATGCGCTCGGTCTCGGTATCGATGATGCCGACCAGAACAGGCACGCGGTGGTCGACGATGCGGACGGCCTCGGCGATGATCTGGCGACGACGCTCGTCGGTGGAGAAAACGACCTCACCCGAAGAGCCCAAGAAGAACAGGCCATCGACGCCGGCATCGATCATGCGGTTGATGCTGCGCTCAAAGGAGGCAACATCGAGCTGGTGATCTTCGGTATCGGGAACAACGACGGGAGGGATAACGCCGGTGAATTTCTGAGTTGCCACAAGAATCTCCTTAGTTGTCTGGCGGGCGGCCCTATGCCACCCACTCTTGTTGGCAGTGTCCAGGCCGTCTAGGCCAAAGAACACGAGTGGAACGTTTGGTTAAAAAAGTCTACGACTTCGTTTTCGAACGCATTGATGCGCTCGTGAGCGTATTTTGCATAGATGATATGCCTCCGGTCACACTCAAGACCGTTGAATACGGCAAACTGATCCTTGGGATCGCTCACGGTATCCATAAGCGATGTGCCCATGAGCACCGATCCGCGCACCCGAGACGACAGCACCTCGAGGCCGCCAGGAAGCGGATTGGCAACCGCCGTGCGGGCGAGGCCCCGCTCGTCCAGAGCAGAAACCGCCAGCGCGACTCCGCCGCCAAGACCCTCGCCCCATGCAAAGATGCGGTCGGGGTCCATGCCATCAAGATTGCGCGCGACCTCCGCCAACGCGCAGCCCCAACGGACGCGCCTGACAAAAGCAGACGAGGTAATCCCCTGCCGCAGATCGCTGGGTCCAATCGCCTCATCGTCCAGCGCAAGCACGGCATATCCCATGGCCGCAAACCTCGTCATGTGATGCCATCCCCGCACGGGTCGGTCGATGTCGTGAAACATCAGACATAGCGGCACAAGCTCGGATGCTCGGGCGCGACCGGCAGGCTCGATCAAACGTGCGTGGACCACATCGCCACCAAGCTCAAAGGAAACCTCGGAGTAGCGGGCATACGGATTGGCGAAATCGATCGCCGTAATACTCGGCCCGCAAACCTCAAGGTCCGAAGCGGCTATCTCTAATTCGGAAACATCCGCAGAAGCATCACCGCGCCAATCCCGGAAATCAGCGAGCCTTGACGAGACCGTTCCGGAAATCCCCACAAGGTCGGAGACAATCAGCTCATTGACATTGCTCTCGCACTTAGACATGAGCCTCCCCTCCCTTGCAGAAAAACGGAATGATCAGATCGTCAAAATCCTGAATCTCCTCGTGGCCAAAGCCTTCAAAGAACTCATGACGCTTTTCACAGGTCAGGTTGTTATAGACCGCAAACTGCGTCGCTGGCGGACAGACGGTATCGGCTGTGCCGGTGCCAAACAGCACGGGGCATTTGACCATAGGGGCAAAGTTCTTGGAATCGAAGTACGCCAGCTTGGCATAGGCTTCGTCGATACGAGTCGAGTCCTCGTCAAACCAGCGAGACCAATAGCGCAGGCCCTCGTAGGCAATCTCGTCGGCATCCAAATCCCAGACCAGGCGGAAATCCGACAGGAAGGGATAGAGGATGGCGGCGCGATTGATAAGCTCGCTGTTAAGTGCACAGGTCGCAATGCCCAAACCGCCGCCCTGCGACGCGCCGTTCACAAACACACGGGCAAGATCGATGCCCTCGAGCTCGCGAACGATGCGGCACAGGATGCGAATATCTTGGTGCAAGCGGACATAGTAGAGGTTGGCCGGATCGCCGTCGATACCGGCGACGATATGGCCCGCGACCGTTGTGCCCTCAAATCCACCAATGTCCTCGGAGGGACCTCCTTGGCCGGGGCAGTCGAGGGCGATGAGTGCCATGCCCATGCCCGCAAACGACGCCTGCTCAAACCAGCTGCGGCTTGCACCCGGATACCCATGGAACTGAAGTACCAATGGCACGGGCTCGTCCGAGACGGGTTTAAGGTACTTGGCATGCAGGCGAGCGCCACACATGCCGGTATACCAGAGGTCGAAAAGCTGGCAGGTCACGGCATCGGTGACCGATGCCGTCTCGATCGCATAGTCAAGCCCGACGGCGTCGGCCTCGGCCATGCGGTCCTTCCAAAAGAGATCGAAATCTGATGGACGGGGCATGGCGCCCCGATACCCACCAAATTGCTGTTGTAGCTCCTGAGCACTTGGCATGGCTCGTGAACCCAACCTTTCGAAATCGCAACGGAGGTGCGCCCGGCAAGGGAACCGGGCGCACGGGAGGGAAAGCGAGGCTACTCGCCGAGCTTGGGATGCAGCAGCGACGGCGCAGCGCCGAGCAGCATCTTGGTGTAGGGGTCCTGAGGGTGCTGGAAGACCTGCTTGGCCTCGCCCTGCTCGACGATCTTGCCGCCATTCATAACGATGATGTCGTCAGAGATATAGCGGACCGTCTGGATGTCATGGCTGATGAACACCATGGCCAGGCCGAGCTCCTTCTTAAGGTCGGTCAGCAGGTTCAGAATCTGCGCGCGGACCGAAACGTCCAGAGCCGAGGTGGGCTCGTCGGCGATGATGGCATCGGGGTTCAACGACAGGGCACGGGCAATTGCGACGCGCTGGCGCTGGCCGCCCGAAAGCTGGCCGGGAAGAACCTCGGCGGCGGAGCTGGGCAGACCGGTGAGCTCCAGGAGCTCCTTGACGCGCTTCTCCTGCTCGGCCTCGGTACCCAGGTTGTGGACGCGCATGGGGTCGAGCAGCTGCTCGCGAACGACCATGCGGGGATTGAGCGCCGTAGCCGGATTCTGGAACACGACCGAGATGACACGGCCCATGTGGCGACGGTCCTCGGCGGTACGCTTGGTTACGTCCTTGCCCTTAAAGTAGACCTTGCCGCTCGTGGGGGCCTGCAGGCCGCACATGACGTTGGCGGTGGTGGACTTACCGCAACCGGACTCGCCGACGATGCCGATCGTCTGACCGGGCATGAGCCTAATCGTTACACCCTGGACGGCGTGAACCAGGTTGGGGTGCAGAATCGAGCCGGTACGGGTCCTAAAGGTGACGTGGACGTCATCAAGGAAGATGATCGGCTCGACGCCGTTGACTGCGGTCTCGCTCATCTACATCACCTCCGCGTGAGGGGACAAACCATTTGCCTTGAGCACCTCGTCGGGGAGCTCGGAATAGAAGTGCTCGGTGCCGGGCACGCGCTTGAAGACCGGACGGGTGTCCAGGCCAATGCGCGGATGGCTCGAGCGGGGCGCGAAGCGATCGCCCTTGGGGAAATCGCGCGGGCTCGGAACGGCGCCGGGCACCTGGTGCAGACGGCCCGAACCGCTCTCGATGGACAGAACGGAGCCCAGAAGACCGCGGGTGTACTCGTGGATCGGGTTAGTGAGCAGCTCCTTGGTGGGCGCCTGCTCGATAACCTGACCGGCGTACATAACCGTGATGTTATGGGCGACCTCGGCGACCAGCGCCAAGTCATGCGAGACGAAGATCATGGCAAAGCCGAGTTTGGCCTGAAGATCGTTGAGCAGCTTGATGACCTGCTTCTGGACGGTAACGTCCAGAGCGGTCGTGGGCTCGTCGCAGATGACCAGCTTGGGGTCGCGGGTAAGGGCCATAGCGATCAGGACACGCTGACGCTGGCCGCCGGAAAGCTCGTGCGGATAGCTCTCGAGCGTGCGCTTGGGGTCGAGGCCCACGAGCTCCAGGAGCTCCTCGGCGCTACGGGTGCCGCCACGCTTGGTGAGCTGCTTCATCTGGGCGGAAATGAGCATAGAGGGGTTAAGCGAGGACAGGGCGTCCTGGTAGACCATGGCGATATCGGTACCGCGCAGGCCGAACCACTCCTTCTTGCTCATCTTGAGCAGGTCGCGGCCCTCCCAGAGAACCTCGCCGGAAAGATGCTCGTCATCGTCGGTCAGGCCCATGATGGCCAGCGTGGTGATGGACTTACCGCAGCCGGACTCGCCCACCAGGCCCATGGTCTGACCAGGGCGGACGTCAAAGTTGACATGGTCGACGACGTTAATATCACCGTGATGCTCAAACTGAATGCAGAAGTCACGGACCGAGAGAATCGGTTCGACAGACTCGTCGGGCACATGGCGATCGTCACGCTTGAGTTCGACATCGCGCAGGGCGCCAAGGCGAGCGGAGAGGGACTGGGCCTGCTCCTTGTAGGCGCGAACGGGGTCGGAGACCAGCAGGTCTGCCTCGCGACGCTTGGAGGAATCGGTAGGATCCAGGGCGGCGGAGGGGGCAGCGGCCATGGCGTCGGTAATGCCCTCGGAGAGGATGTTGAGTGCCAGGCAGGTGATCATGATGGCCAGGCCCGGGAACAGCGCCTGCCACCAACGACCAGCGAGCACGCCGCCGCGGGCGTCGGCGAGGATGTTGCCCCAGGTAGCGGTGGGCTCCTGGATACCAGCGCCGATGAAGGTCAGCGAAGCCTCGAAGATGATGGCGTCGGCGACCAGGGTAACGGTGAAGACCATGATCGGGGCGATGCAGTTACGCAGAACATGCTTGATCAAAATCCACGGAGCCTTGGCGCCGGAAACGATGACCGCGCGGACATAGTCCTCGCCGTACTCGGACACGATGTTGGCGCGCACGATACGGGCAATTTGCGGAGTGTACATAAAGCCGATGGCGAAGATGATCGACGGCACAGAGTTACCCAGGATGGAGACGAAGACGGCCGCGAGGGCGATGCCCGGGATGGACATGATGATGTCCAAGATACGCATGATCGTCTCGGAGACGGCCTTGCGCGAAACCGCTGCAAGGGCGCCCACGACCGAGCCGCAGACCAGAGCCATGGCAGTGGCGCCAAAGCCGATAATCAGCGAGTAACGACCACCGTAGAGCATACGCGACAGAATGTCGCGACCCTTATCGTCGGTACCGAAGATAAATCCGTTGCCGGGAGCCTGGCGAGCCGTAAAGATCTCGACCGGGCTATAGGGGGCAAGCAGGGGCGCCAGAATCGCAGTCAGGGCGACCAGCACCAGCACGACGGCTGCAATCTTAGAAGACAGCGTCATCTTCTTCCAGCCACCGAGCTTGAGCCCCTTAGAGGCAGCCTTCTCGAGCTGCTCGGTTTGCTTCTCTCGAATCTTTACCATAATCTACACCGTCCTGATGCGCGGGTTGATGAGCAGGTAGAGCATGTCAACCACGATGTTGATGATGATGAAGGCAAGAGCAACGACGATAACGACGCCCTGAACCAGGTTCGCCTCGTTGCCCTGAACGCCCTGCAGAATCGCGGTGCCCATGCCGGGGAGGTTGAAGATAACCTCGATGACGACGGCGCCGCCCATGAGGTAACCGATCTTAAGACCGAGGGTGGTGACCGGGGTGATCAGCGCATTGCGAAGAACGTTGATGCCGACGACGACCTTCTCGGGAACGCCGGCGCCGCGAGCCATACGGACATAATCCTTATCGAGCTCCTCGACCATGGCGGTACGCACGATACGAGTCATCTGGCCCGTCAGCGGAAATGCCAAGGCGATAGCGGGCATGATCATACGTCCCAGATAGCCAACCGGATTCGTGGTGAAGTGAGGCAGAGCACCCGATGCCGGGAGCACCTTAAGGTAGGAAGAGAACAGCAGGATCAACAGAACGGCAAGCCAGAACGACGGGGTTGCCAAGCCGGCGATGGAAAAGACGCGGATCACTTGGTCCGGCCATTTGTCGCGATACAGTGCCGCGATGACGCCGAGTAAAAACGAAACGACTGCACCGATGGCAAGACCGATAAAGGTCAGCTGCATCGTGACAGGCAGGGCCGTGGAGATGCGCTTGGCAACGGAGTTGCGAGCAGCACCATAGGTGCCCATGTCGCCATGGATCAGATCGCCCATATAGCGCACGTAGCGCACGGGCCAGGGGTCGTCCAGACCATACTTCTCATGGTACTCGGCAACCGCCTCGGGCGAGGCACCGTCCCCCAACGCCGTGTAGGCGGGGTCGGTCTTGGAGAACGACATAAGGAAGAACACCAGGACGGTGACGCCCAATGCCATGATCGGCAGCGCCACAAGACGCCTTCCAATCAAACGTAGCAAGTTGTTCACGTTCTCTCCCCTTTCTTTTGTCGGTAGGACCAACTGGTATATGAGTACGGATACTCATTACAAGACCCGAGCGACATCGTTGCCGCCCGGGTCTTTGTTTCAACTATGAGGATACGGTCCCAACGGCCGACATCCTGCATACAGACTCAAGCGAGTCTTACGCCTTGACGGTCGCAACGCCCCTGAAGGACATGCTCGTCGTGCCGATGCCCTTGAAGCCATCGAGGGCCTCGCCGTTGGGCGCAGTGGACGGATCGTCCCAGGAAGCGGAGACGGTCTTGACGTGGACAACGGGGTACAGAACGGCGTTGTCGGCAATGATGTCGAAGCACTCGTTCCACTTCTTCTGCTGCTCGTCGCCCTCAGCGGCAAGAGCCTCGTCCATGAGACCGTGGAGCTTCTGCCACTCAGCGGACTCCTTCCACGGGCAACGGGTCTGCATCCAGACGTTGTCGCCGTACCACCAGTTGAGCAGCAGGTCGGGGTCGGCGCCGAAGCAGGAAGGATCGCCAGGGGCAAGGAGGATATCGTAGGCCTCGCCGCCGTCGATGGCAGCGTAGGTGGCCGGCGAGGTATCGGTCTGGATGGTCACATCGAAGCCGAGAGCGTCGAGGTCGTTCTTGACCTGGGCGGCCATGCCCTTAATCTGCTCGTTGTCGGTGGTGCGCAGGGTGATGGCACCCGGGGTGATGCCAGACTCCTCGATGAGCTTCTTAGCCTTCTTGGCGTCGGTCTTGTACACCGTGGAAGCCTCATGATAGTTGGTGAAGCTCTTGGGCAGGTAGCAGCTGGCAGCGGTGGCAAGGCCGGCGAAGGTGTTGCTGACCATCTTCTCGGTGTCGAGCGCATACATGACAGCCTGACGGACCTTGACGTTGTTCCAAGGCTCCTTGGCGACGTTGAACATGATGAAGCGGGTGCCGAAACCCTGAACGTTATCGATCTTGCAGCCGGCGCTCTCGAGCTGGTCGACGGCGTCAGCGGTAACGAGCTCCATAACGAGCGTGGAGCCCTCCTGCTGAGCGGTAACGCGAGCGGTGGGGTCGGTCAGGATGCTGTACTGGATCTTCTTATCCTCGGCAGCATACTCACCGTTGTACTCGGGGTTGGGAACCAGGGTGATCTCGGTATCGGAGATAGAGTCGTACATCCAGGGGCCGGAGCCGATCGGCTGCTTGGCGCGATCCTCCTCGGTCTGGGTGGCCGGGGTAACGCGGACGATGGCCAGACGATCCTTGAGCAGGGAGAAGTTGGGGACCTTGGTCTTGACCGTCACGGTGCTGGCGTCCTTGGCCTCGATGGACTCGAAGGGCTGGAAGAACGGAGCATAAGTAGCAGAAGCGGCGCAAGCGGTGTAGGAGGCAACGACATCGTCAGCGGTGACCTCGGTGCCATCGGAGAACTTGGCGCCCTTGCGGATGGTGACCTCGAAAGTGGTGTCGTCCACAGACTTGGGATCGTCGGTGGCGAGCTCTTTGAAGGTGCTGTAGTCGTGGTAATCGATGCCGTAGAGGCCCTCGACGACGTGCCAGTTAGCACCCAGGCCCACAGCGGAGCCGGTGCTGGCGGGATCGAAGCTGGACGGAGCGTAAGCGGAACCAGCGGTGATCACGCCGCCGCCACGGTTGGCGGAATCGGTGGAACCGGAAGCGGAACCCTCGTCGCTAGAGCTGCCACCGCAGCCGGTGAGACCAAGCCCTGCGACAGCAGCGACGCTGCCGGTGAGGCCGAGGAACGAACGCCTGGACATACCCTTGTTGATGATGGCCATGTCTTCTCCTATCAATAGAGAATCTTACCCGGGAGCGCCTAGACGTGCCCCCGCGCAACTTGCGGACGATATATACCTTACCTACCGACGAACCCAACTGAGGCGCCGCGCTCGGCGACCGATACATACATACGCTTGAACGGTATTTGCTACCGTTCACCGAATTCATTGACAAACGATTCGCCAGACAGTATGTATCGACGAGGTGAGATATCAGTCTTCGTCAACCCGCAGGATAGCAGGGTTGTTCACCATGGCTAGTCAAACGTTTTAGCGTTAATTAAACCCGAAATCGGCTGGTAATCGCCGTGAAATAAATGATTGAAAATCACGCAATCATGTATATCAGTTGTTTAGAGGCGTGTTTAGTTTTCGGATTGCTTTGCCGCCGCCTCGGCGCGCTCGGCATTCCATGCAACGAGCGCCTCGTGAACCGCTTTGGCGACATCGGCAGGAATGCCTCGAACTTCCGCGATCTCTTGCTCGCTCGCCGCGCGCAAACGCTTCATCGAGCCAAAATGGCGCATAAGGGCACGTTTTCTGGTGGGTCCCACGCCTGGAACGTCATCGAGTACCGAAACCGTCATGGCTTTATCGCGCAATTCGCGATGGAACGTGATGGCAAAACGGTGCGATTCATCGCGCACCTGTTTAATTAGATAGAGCGACGCGGACCCGGTCGGCAGCACGACGGGAGTCTCGTCCCAAGGCACGAAAACCTCCTCATCGGCCTTTGCCAAGCCACAAACTGGTATATCGAGCCCAAGAGCCTCAAGTTGCTTGATCGCAGCGGTCAATTGCGGCTTACCGCCATCGACAACGAGCAAATCGGGGCGCGAGCCAAAGCGCTCGTCGGCCATGCGCTCGGGAGCATAACGTCGTCCCAAAACCTCGGACATCGACACGAAGTCGTTTGCCTCGTCCAATTCGGCCTGAATTTTAAAACGACGATACTGACTCTTGTCGGCGCGCCCGTTGGTAAACACCACCATCGAGGCGACCGTAAAGGTGCCATGCAGTGTAGAGATATCGAAGCACTCGATACGCAACGGCGGCGATGGCAGCGCCAACGCACTTTCGAGCTCCAGGAGCGCTTGATTGGTGCGGTCGTCAGCGTACCCCGTTCGCATCATGTAGCGCATGAGGGCATGGCGCGCATTTTTGGATGCCATATCGAGCAGACGGTGCTTTTCGCCACGCTGCGGCCTATGGAGATGGCAGGAACGCTCACGCTTGCCCGCAAGCCACTCCCCCAGCGCTTCCGCATCCTCAAGCTCGACGGAAAGGTTGACCTCAGCTGGAATATCAGCCGTCTCGTCGTAATAGCGCTTAAGAAAGCCCGACTGGAGCTCTTCCTCGTCAACATCAAGACCCTTGTCGAGAATGAACTCGCAGGTGCGAACAGTTCGGCCCTCGCGAACGACGAAGACGCAAGCGGCGGAGATGGTCTCCTCGCGATAGAAACCGATGACATCTATATCGACACTGGAGGGAAAAACGACTTGCTGACGATCGTCCAGACCCCTGATGACCTCCAAACGACGTTTGACGCGTGCCGCGCGCTCAAAGTCGAGCGCCTCAGCGGCATCCGTCATCTCGGAGGTCAGCTCATCGACGACATCCTTGCGATGGCCCGACAAAAAGCGCTCGACACGCTTGACGTTCTTGGCATAGTCTGCCGGGGAAATCGCGCCGACACACGCACCCGGGCCGCGCCCGACATGGTAGTCAAAGCAGGGGCGCCCGTTTTGCGCGCAAATCATATTGACGATGTCTTCCTCGCCCTTGTGGGACTCGACGATACGGCGACAACGACGCCACTCCGCACAGGATGCGGAGCAGATGGGGATAACCTTGCGCAGCGTATCTATCGTCTCACGTGCCGCGCGGCTATCGGTATAAGGTCCAAAATAGCGCGTTCCCGGCTTATGACGCTCACGCGTGTATTTGATAGCGGGATACAGGTCGCCCTTTGTAATGGCGATAAAGGGGTAGCTCTTGTCATCCTTGAGGTCGACGTTAAAGTACGGATGGTACTGACCAATCAAATTGCGCTCGAGCACCAACGCCTCGTGCTCGGTCTCCACCACGATATAGTCAAAGCTCGCCACCAGCTGCATCATGAGCGGGATCTTCTGGCGCTCGTCCTGCAGCGTCACGTACTGACGCATACGGGCGCGCAGGTTTTTCGCCTTGCCCACGTAGATGACATCGCCCTTGGCGTCTTTCCAAAGGTAGCAGCCGGGCTGCGTGGGAACGCGCGAAACCTGCTCGGCAAGCGTTGGAATGTTGTCGTGACCGGCCACGCGCACCTACTTGCGACGAATCAGCGCCGAGACCTCGGGCATCTTAAGGACGACGGCAAGGCCAAAGGTAACAGCAAGCGAGACGACACCCGCAACGCAAACGTAGCCAAGAGTAATCAGAATCGAGCCGCCAAGTGCCCCGACAAAGTGCTCAAGCGCCCACATGACGCCGGCGCCTGCGGCAGCACCCAGGCCACCGAGCAAAAGGCCAAAGAAACCGCCATGCAGGATAGATTTAACCTGAAGACCACGCAGACGACGACGCAGCCACCACAGCGAGCAACCGACCAAGATCACGTAGTCGACGACATACGAAAGCGCGATTGCCGGCATACCGAAGCCCAGCACAACGCCAAACAGCAGAACCGAGCCGGCCTGGCCGATGGCGGAATACAGACAATAGCGGCTATAGGGCTTCATGTCGAGCAAGGCAGAGAAGCTCTTCTGCATCAGCACGACCACGCCGTAGAGCGGCAGGGAAAGTGCCAGGTAGATAAGGAACTCCGACACCAGCGCCACGCCGGACTCATCGAACTTGCCAGCGCAGTAGATCATGTTGAGCGGACGGGCGAAGACGATCAGATACATCGCAAACGGAATCAGGAAGAAGAGCATCTGGGCGACACCGCGCGAAATGCCCGTGCGGACGCTGTCGTAATCCTTCTCCTGCGCATCGTGAGAGAGTTCGGTATAGAGTGCCGTCGAAAGCGAGGCGGCGATCAGCGCATAGGGCAATGTGTACCACAGGCGCGCATATGCGATGACGGAAGGGCCGGTCTCGGGCTGCACCACCAGCGCGGCGGCATTGGTAATGGAGGTCGAGACAAACATGCACACCGTGGCGAGCAGCGTCGGGATACCAAGCGCGATCGTCTGTCGCAGCGCGGGATCCTTAAAGTCGATATGGATATGAGGATGCACGCCATGCTTGCCAAGCGCGGGAATCTGGCAGGCCATCTGGACAAAGACGCCGAGGGTCGTACCAACTGCGATCAAGATAATACCGGCCTGCTCGCCAAATTGTGCAGACACGGGAGCAAAGCCCATAAAGCTGGCGATGACGATGACATTGTTGAGAACCGGGGCAAACGTCGACCAGAAATAGTCGCGGTGTGCGTTGAGAACGCCCGAGAACACCGAGCCCAAGCCATAAAACAGAATTTGAATAGCAAAGAAGCGGAACATGAACGCAGCGGTATCCATGCTGCCGCCATCGCCCGAAAGGAACGACTGCGTCCAAATAAAGCCGGGAGCAAACACGGTGCCCAGCAGCGAGATACCGCCCAGCAGCAGAAGCAGAATACCAAGCAGGTTGCCGACATACTCGTTCGATGCCTCGCGACCCTGCTCGCGCCTCACACCCATATACACCGGCAAAAACGCCGTAACGAGCATGCCGCCCATCACGAGCTCGTAGAGCATGTTGGGCAGGTTGTTGGCAACCTGATAGGAGGACGAGAGCAGCGACATACCGATGGCGGCCGCCATGGCCCACGTGCGGATAAACCCGGTGACACGCGACACGATGGTCAGCACGGTCATAAGGCCAGCAGAACGACCAACCGTGGAGTAGTCCGACGAACCCATATCGTCTACGTCGTCCTGAGAGTCCTCATAAACCTCATCTTGTGGCGGCAAATCGTCCACGACGGCAAAGGAGCCGGTCATCGCAAAGGGATCGTCAACCAAAACGGCGTCATCAGCAGGTGCGGCGTCATCGCTGTTCGGCATGTTGTTACCGGATACGGCATCATCATCGAATATGGCATGGTCGCCAAACACCGTGTCAACTTCATTGGCGGCGACGGTTCGGGCAGAAAACGACAGAGGGTCCCAGTCGTCATCACCGTCGATGGCCACGCCCTCGACGGGATCGGTCGAACCAAGCGGCGACCATTCGTCATCCGAAAGAAGCGGTTCGCCATCATCATGAGCCGTGGGCTTGGCGGAATGAGCGGCAGGAGCGCTCTGCGGTGTGCTCTTTCCCTGGGCTGCCATCAAAAACACCGCCGTCTCATCGGGACGCGGCTCACGAGGAGCCTCGGAGGCGATCGGCATCACGCTGGCGCTCGATTGAGCGGCGGCCAAAAAGACAGCCGTCTCATCGGGACGAGCCGAAGAAAGAACCGTACGGGGAAGTGCCGTGCCGGCACCGGCGGCACGCAAGTACACGGCCGTCTCGCCCGGGTCAGCGGCAGCGGACCAGGCGTTTCGAATCTCGTTATCGAACGAAGCTGCCTCGGGCGCGGGCGTCTGAGGAGCCGACCCTTTTGCAAAGTGAGCTCCGCGCTTTGATTCTTCCTGCGGCATCGCTCAGTCCTCTCTCGTGATCGGGGCAACCGTCGCCCCGCAAAATGCAACTAAGTCATCGGGAGCAAGCTCAAGCTGATAGCCGCGCTTGCCACCCGAGATAAAAATGGTATCCCAAAGGACGCATGTCTCATCGATCAGAGTCCGGAAGCGTTTTTTCATACCGACCGGACTGCAACCGCCGCGGACATACCCCGTCGCGGCAAGCAAATCTTTGACATGCATCATGGTCAGCGACTTTTCGCCTGCGGCGCGCGCGGCGGCCTTGAGGTCGAGCTCGTCGGCAACGGGAATGCAGCACACGACATGGTCGTTGGACGGCGTCGTGCAGACCAGGGTCTTAAATCCCTGACCGGGCTCCTCGCCAAGCTGCTCGGAAATCGCGACGCCCAGCCCCGACGATTCGTCGTCATCGTCTTCGTACGTATGGAGAACATAGGGGATGCCGGCGCTTTCCAGCTCACGCATGGCGTTGGTCTTTGGCGTCTTCACGGCCTTCGGCATGGCATATCCTTTCCCTCATATAAGAACGCAATTTTTAAGTATATGTCCATTTGCGCGGCATACGCTATCTCGACAAAGAGAGCGCCACCGAATCGCAAGGAATCGGCGGCGCTCATGTTTCAAAAACACCTATGTATTAGGCATCGAGTTGCGCTTGACGCTCCTTATCGCGTTTGAGCAACGGCGCCAAGAACTTGCCGGTATAGCTCTGCGGGCATGCCGCAACCTGCTCTGGCGTACCCGAGACCACGACAGTTCCGCCACCGTTGCCACCCTCGGGACCCATATCGATCAGACGGTCGGCGACCTTGATGACATCGAGGTTGTGCTCGATCACCAACACCGTATTGCCCGCATCGACTAGACGCTGCAACACATCAAGTAACTGGCGAACGTCCTCAAAATGAAGACCGGTCGTAGGCTCGTCCAAAATATAGAACGTCTTACCCGTCTGACGGCGATGAAGCTCCTTGGCGAGCTTTACGCGCTGCGCCTCACCACCCGAGAGCGTCGTGGCGGGCTGGCCCAAGCTCACATAACCTAGGCCGACGTCATACAGGGTTTGAAGCTTTCGCTTGATCTGCGGAATATTCCCAAAGAAAGCCAGTGCCTCGGCCACGCTCATGTCAAGTACGTCCGAGATAGTCTTGCCACGATAGGTAACCTCGAGCGTCTCGCGGTTATAGCGCTTGCCGCCACAAGCCTCGCAGGGAACATAAATATCGGGAAGAAAGTGCATCTCAATCTTGATCTGGCCGTCGCCCTTGCACGCCTCGCAGCGTCCGCCGCTCACATTAAAGGAGAAGCGTCCCGGCGAGTAGCCACGCGCCTTCGACTCCGGCGTGCTCGCAAACAGCGCGCGCAGATCATCCCACAGGCCAATATAGGTCGCAGGGTTCGAACGCGGCGTGCGACCGATCGGCGACTGGTCAATGTCGATCACCTTATCGATGCACTCGATGCCCTCAATCTTCTTGTACGGACCCACGGGACGCGTCGAACGGTGGATGGCATTCGTAAGCGCGGGCGCAATCGTATCGGTGACCAGGGAGCTCTTGCCCGATCCCGAAACACCGGTAACGACTGTGAGCGTACCGAACTCAATCTTGGCGGTAACGTTTTTGAGGTTGTTGGCGCGGGCGCCCGTGATCTTAAGGCAGCCGCGGCCGGGCTTGCGGCGCTCGTCTGGCACGCGGATCATCCGCTTGCCGGTCAAATAAGCACCCGTCATGGAATCGGGGCACGCCATGATATCGGCAGGCGTTCCCGCGGCGACCACGTGCCCGCCGTTGACGCCCGCGCCTGGCCCCATATCGATCACATAGTCGGCAGCGCGAATCGTGTCCTCATCGTGTTCAACGACGATAACGGTGTTGCCGATATCGCGCAGGCGCTCGAGTGTCTTAATCAGCCGCTCGTTGTCGCGCTGGTGAAGACCAATCGAAGGCTCGTCCAGAATATAGAGAACGCCCATGAGGCCCGCACCGATCTGCGTAGCCAGGCGAATGCGCTGCGCCTCACCGCCGGAAAGCGTCGCCGAAGCACGATCGAGCGTCAGATAATCAAGGCCGACATCAACCAGAAAACGCAAGCGTTCCAGGATTTCCTTGACGATACGACCGCCGATGAATTGTTGACGCTCGGTGAGCTCAAGGTCCTCAAAAAACTCGAGCGACTCGCGGCACGACAGGCAACAAACCTCATAAATGGACTTGCCGCCCACGGTGACGGCGAGCATCTCGGGGCGCAGGCGAGCACCATGGCAGCTCGAACACGGCTCCTCGCGAATGTACTTCTCCAGGCGCGCCTTAGTGTTCTCGTTGGTCGTCTCGGTATAGCGCTCGTACAGGATATTGCGCACGCCCGAAAACTTGGTGTCCCACTGGCTGCGACGACCGTCGAGCTTTTGATAGTCCACCGAAATCTTCTTGTCGCCCATGCCATCCAAAAATGCACGGCGCACTCGCGGAGGTAGGTCTTCCCACGGTGTATCCGCGCTCACCTTAAAGTGCTTACAGACCGCGGCGAAGATCTGGGGGTAGTAGTTCGAATTGCCGAACAGGCTTCCAAAGACCCCATCGGCAATCGATTTCGACGGGTCCTCAATCAGCGCCTCGGCATCGACCGTTTTCTTAAAGCCCAGACCATCGCACTCGGGACACGCACCATAGGGCGCGTTGAACGAAAAGTCGCGGGGTTGTAGGTCGTCGATGGAGTGCCCGTGCTCCGGGCACGCCAGAGCCAACGAATACTCCAGCAGCTCGCCCTCGGTTCCCTCGGGAGCATCGCGATCGGGCAGCATGTACACGTTCACATTGCCGTGTGCCAAGGCAGTCGCCTGTTCAACCGACTCGGCGATACGGCCCAGAGAGTTTTCCCGAATCACGATGCGGTCGACTACGACCTCGATATCGTGCTTGAACTTTTTGTCCAGATCGATGGGGTCGTCGAGCGAGCGTACTTCGCCGTCGACACGCACGCGGCTAAAGCCCTCGGCGCGAAGGTCCTCAAACAGTTTGGTGTACTCGCCTTTTCGCCCGCGCACCACCGGTGCCAGCACAAACGCGCGGCGGCCCTCCCCCGCCGCCAAGACCTTGTCGGCAACCTGGTCGGTCGTCTGACGCTCAATGACGCGGCCGCATTCGGGACAGTGCGGGGTGCCCACACGGGCGAACAGCAGGCGCAGATAGTCATAAATCTCGGTTACGGTGCCAACCGTCGAGCGAGGGTTTTTAGACGTCGTCTTTTGGTCGATCGACACCGCCGGCGAAAGGCCGTCGATTGAATCCAAGTCGGGTTTGTCCATCTGGCCCAAGAACTGGCGCGCATAGCTCGAAAGGCTCTCGACGTATCGACGCTGGCCCTCGGCATAGATAGTGTCAAATGCCAGCGAACTCTTGCCCGAGCCAGAAAGACCGGTAATGACCACGAGTTGGTCACGCGGAATGGAAACATCGATATCACGGAGGTTGTGCTCACGAGCGCCGCGAATAACGATAGAAGAATCAGACATGGAAGCTCCTTGCCTCCTATTGCATCGAATCATACTGTCGATGAGTTTAGCGCACTCGACGCGCACAGATGTTCGTAATACAAGATTCGCAGACCTTTAGCTTTGCGTATCGGGTGCTTTGTTTCTCGAAATGCCGTGGAAAGGTTACAGTAATCTACTACTGAACTTAATTTGCTGTAACAGAGGAACGTCCATGACCGAAGATATCCCCCTTGAAATCACTTCGAGCGACATGGCCAATCTGCCCATATTCATCGCCGTCCTTATCGTGGCCACCGTCGTCGTGCGCGTGTATTTTTCAATCAAACACAATGAAAAGCCGCCCATTGCCCGCGTCTTTTGGTGCGCGACGCTCCTCATCCCGCTCGGTATGGTAGCTGCATGGATTACGAATCAATTGCTCGTAAATGAGGACAATTCCCTATGGGCCCTTTCTTATTCGGCGCTCGGTGCTACCGCCGTCATACTTCTTGTCGAGCCCTTGGTTTCGGGACTTATCGACCAAACCGATCTTGCGACGGGAACGGTTGCCTGTATTTGCCGTGACATCCTTGTCATCGCCGCTGTTTCAGCGCTCTCGTTCGTTTCGCTCGAAATTGCCTGTAACGAAACGTTCTATCGCATTCCCGCCAACTCATTCGGGTTTTCCGTCGGGCTGCTCGCGACGGTTCTGCTCTCCCTTTATTTGCTGGGACAGCGTCATGGAGGCGTCATGGCCCTCGTGCCCGTCGCCTGTTGCATCCTTGGCATTGCCGAGCACTTCGTCATAACGTTTAAAGGCGAAGCCATCCTGCCAAGCGATATCTTGGCCCTTGGCACCGCAATGGAAGTGAGCGAGGGATACGAGTTTACCTTTACCGCCGGAATCGTAACCTCTCTCGCCCTGCTGGAGATTTCCCTGGGGCTTCTTTCGCTTATCCGACCGCGAAAGCTCCGTACGCCCACCCATGTCTTCCCCGCAATCGCCGCTAACCTCTGCGCTTTTCTGCTAGTGACCGTTGTGGGGCTCTCAGGCTTTTCCAGCATCGACTTGGAGCAGGCGCTGGATTTTGGATTTGACCGTTGGCAGCCCATCACCACATATACGTCTCAGGGTTTTATCACTTCGTTCACCGAAATGGTCAACGAGTTGCCCATTGAGAAGCCCGAAGGCTATACGCCCGATGAGGCGCAGAGCATCGAGCAGGAGCTCGCCGCCGCCTACGACAGCACGTATGGCTCGAGCGAGCAGCGCGCGGCTGCCGTTGCCCAGTTCAATGAAATCAAGCCGACGATTGTTGCCGTCATGAACGAGAGTTTTAGCGACCTTTCGTGCTTTGAGCAGCTCCAGGCGGCCGGGTACACCGGCCCCGCATTCTACAACTCGCTTCCCGACACACTTGTTCGCGGCACCATGCTCGCTTCGGTCACCGGTGGCGGAACGGCAAACTCCGAATTCGAATTTTTGACCGGAGCGACAACGGCCTTTGTCGGATTAGGCAAGATCCCCTATCAGCTGTATCAGATGAATGGCGTCAACAGCCTGGCAAAGGACCTTAAAGAGCTTGGGTATACCGCTACCGCTATGCACCCGCACCGTACCGCTATGCACCCGCAAAACCCCGTCAACTACCATCGAGATAAGATCTATCAGCAGCTGGGCTTTGGAGACTTTCTTTCAATCGGCGATTTCGAAGGTGCGCCCTGTTACCATGCCGGCGTATGCGACTACGCCACCTACGACAAGATACTCGACCTGCTTAGAACCGACGAAGCGCCGCAGTTCATCTTTGACGTCACGATGCAAAATCACGGCGGCTACGACTATGGCACCGTTCCCGCCGAAGAGCTGACAAACTATTGGGTCGAGGGAGCCAGCGAGGGCGCCAATAGCGCGCTCAACACCTATCTCACCTGCATCAACGCATCCGACCGGGACCTCGAGTACTTTATCAACGAGCTCCGCAATATCGGCAGACCGGTTGTTCTTGTCTTTTTTGGCGACCATCAGCCGAGCGCCGCAACGACTCTCAACGACGAGCTGTACCCTCAGGAAGATACGGCAAGCCACGCTTTCCGTGTCTATCAGTCAACCTATTTCGTCTGGGCTAACTATGAAATCGCCGGCAATACCGAGCTCAACGTCTACGACACCGTCGGGGCAAACGAGATTGCAGCCATTACCCTTAATAAGATCGGCGCCCCGCTCACCGACTATCAAAAGGCCCTGCTTGCAACAAGGTCAGATGTGCCCACCATCAATGTCGCCGGCTATCTCGGTGCCGACGGGCTGCGCTACAACTTGGAATCTGAAGACAGCCCATACACCTCGACGATCGACAAGCTGCAGCGCATGCAATACCTCGAGTTCGCCAGCAAAGTTCAGTAAGCCCGCCCATTCGCTTGGGCCCATCGTATTGCAAGCACGCTCGGCCCAAATGCATCGCAAATGACTCCCGCTCGCAAACGAGGGTACAATGACGCTCGTGTCACATCACGGGGCTCCGGCCCCAACATATACAAAGGAGTCATACATGGGTTGCGAGCACGCACAGGCCGCCGGCGGACAAACGTCGCCGTCGCAATTTGAGGAGAACACGCTGTCCGAGGTCAAACGCGTCATCGCCGTGCTTTCCGGCAAGGGCGGTGTCGGCAAGTCGTTTGTCACCGGTGCCATCGCCACCGAGCTTGCCCGTCACGGCCACAAGGTCGGCGTCCTCGATGCCGACATCACCGGTCCCTCTATCCCCAAGATGTTCGGCATGAGCGGACGCCACGTCCATGCCCTTGGCAACCTCATGCTGCCCGAAATCTCCGAGCACGGCGTCAAGGTCATGAGCTCCAACCTTCTGCTCCAAAACGAGACCGACCCCGTCCTTTGGCGCGGTCCGGTCATCGCAGGCGCCATTAGGCAGTTCTGGAGCGAGACCTCGTGGGGCCCCATCGACTACCTGCTGGTCGACATGCCTCCGGGAACAGGCGACGTCGCGCTCACCGTCTTCCAGTCGCTGCCCGTCGACGGCATCGTCATCGTCACGAGCCCGCAGGACCTGGTCTCGATGATCGTCGCCAAGGCGGTCAACATGGCCGAGAAGATGAACGTCCCCATTCTGGGCATCGTCGAGAACATGAGCTATATCGAGTGCCCCGACTGCGGCAAGAAGATCGAGGTCTTTGGCAAAAGCAAGCTCCCCGAGGTCGCAGAGCGCTATAACCTCGACATCTTGGGCACGCTTCCCATTAATCCGGCACTCGCCGAGGCCTGCGATAAGGGCGAGGTTGAGACCGCGCTGCCCGATGGCATGTTGCCCAAGGCAGTCTCTGCCGTCGAGGCTATTACCCCGCACGAGACCGACGAGGCCTAAGTGAACACGAGCGCCTTCTATGACGTCCTGCTAATCGGCGGCGGGGCTTCAGGCCTCGCCGCCGCCATTACGGCCGCACGTGCTGGCAAAAGCGTCTGCATCGTTGAGCGCGATGTCGCCTGCGGCCTAAAGCTCCTTGCGACCGGTAACGGCCGCTGCAACCTCTCCAACGAATCGATTGATCCTCAGCGGTATAACCACCCCGCATTCGTCGAATCTGTCATGGGCCCCCAACCCGAACAAGAGCTTATGGGTTTCTTCTCCTCGCTGGGCATCATGACAACCTCCGAGGAAGGCCGGCTATACCCGCGCTCCCTTCGCGCAGAATCGGTGCGCGACGCGCTTCTCAACGTTTGCAACCGCCTAGGTATCACCTTAATCTGCGGAGCCAACGTTGCCTCGGCGCACAAAGTTTCCGAAGGCTGGGCACTCCAAATAGACCGTCCAGCGCGGGCGCTCAAGGCAAAAAAGCACGACGACCGAAAATCGGAGCTCCGCTCGCTTCGGAAAGCGCTCGCCGATGTCCCTCGCAAGAACGAGGCCCTGCAGGCACATGCCGTAATTATCGCCACGGGCGGCAACCCCACCGGTATCGCCGATACGTTTAGCCTCCCCCTCACTTCGCTGCACCCCATCCTCTGCCCCGTATCGGCAACGGTCGTTGGCGATCGGGCAGCACTCAAGACGTTGGATGGTCTGCGCGTCCGCGCCCGCTTGACGCTCACCCGTAACCGTAGTGAGCTCTGGCACGAAGACGGTGAAGTACTGTTTCGAACCTTCGGCATCTCGGGCGTCGCTGTCTTCAACCTCTCCCGTCGTATCCAGCGCGGCGATACGATCCTGCTCGACGTTTTCCCCGACCTCTCTAAAGACGAGCTGCTCGATATGCTCAACCGGCGCGTTAAGCTGCTCGGCGGCTTTTCGCCCCGCGATCCCCGTTGGCTCGACGGCATGCTCGCCCCGCAACTCTCCCGCGTCGTCTGTACAGCGTTCGAGCAGTGCCATCCAGGCTCCAACGATATCATCCACCTGGTCTCGATCCTCAAGCACTTTAAGTTGCTCGTCGAGGGAACAGCCGAGGAGCGCTCGGCGCAGGTCACGCGTGGTGGCGTATCTGTCGAGAGCATCTCAACACCCAGTCTACGCGCGCGCAGCGTTGTCGACGCCCCGCTTTACGTCTGCGGCGAAGCGCTCGACATCGACGCCGATTGCGGAGGCTTTAACCTTGCGTGGGCCTGGCTCTCGGGCATTCGCGCTGCAAGCAGCCTGTAGCCGCGCAGTCTATAATCAAAAACGCATTCGGGCCGTCTGGGATACCGGACGGCCTCTTTCTTGCCTCTAAGGAGACCTCGATGATCGAAATCACCCAAGTCAACGCGTCGCTCGATGAAGCCGGCGATGAAAATACCTGTCTCATTGTTGGCAAGCGAGTCGCCAAGCGCGTCCTACGTTGCAAGGACTCCGAGATCAAGTCCATCGAGCTCCACCGCAAGTCAATCGACGCTCGCAAAAAACGAGACGTCCATTTTATCCTGAGCTTTCGTGTTGAGCTGACTAGTCCCCACCTCGAGCGAGAAGCGGTCGACAGCGTTGCCGAGCGTGACCGCTCGCGCGTACGCGCGATAGAAGACGATGAGCCTTCATTCCCCTCCCCCGTCTCCGACGCACCTCAAGAACGCCCTGTCGTTGTCGGCGCCGGATGCGCCGGCCTTTTCGCTGCGCTCACGCTCGCCAAAGCAGGTCTTAAGCCCTTGCTTATCGAGCGCGGCGACCCGGCATTTCGCCGCTCGCAGACGATCGACCTCTTTCTAAAGGAGCGCATCCTCGACCCCGAGAGCAATATTCAGTTTGGTCTGGGCGGCGCGGGGACCTTCTCGGACGGCAAGCTCAATACGGGAACAAAAAATCCCGCCCATCGCCTTATCCTCGAAACCTTCGTCGAGGCGGGTGCGCCCCGCGATATTCTGTGGGATGCCAAGCCGCACATTGGCTCCGACATCCTTCCCAAGGTTGTCACCGCTATATCCCAGCGCATCGAGCAGCTCGGAGGTGTCGTCCGTTATCGAACGAAGCTCGTCGACATTCGCATCGACGCGTCTGGCGCCATCACCGGTATTGATGTCCAATCGTCCCAAGACGCCGCTTACGAGCCAATCGAGACAAAGCACCTCATCCTCGCCTGCGGGCATTCTGCTCGCGATATTTTTGAGCTCCTTAAGGACCACAACGTGGCCCTCGCACAAAAGACCTTTGCCATGGGCGTTCGCATCGAGCATCCGCAACGCGACATCGACAGAGCCCAATATGGAGCCTCGGCGGGACATCCAGCGCTCGGGGCGGCCCCCTACAAACTTGTTGCCCATCTTCCCAACGGCCGCAGCGTGTTCTCGTTTTGCATGTGCCCCGGCGGACAGGTTGTTGCCGCCTCTTCAGAACCGTGTCATCTGTGCGTCAACGGGGCCAGTCTCAATGCCCGCGACGGACGCAACGCAAATGCCGCCCTGCTCGTTAACGTCACGCCTGAGGACCTTCCCAACGATGACCCGCTCGCCGGCATCGAGCTCCAGCGTGCCTGCGAGGCGGCCGCCTATCGCCTGGGCGGTTCCAACTGGAACGCACCGGCACAACTCGTCGGAGATTTCCTCGCAGGACGCGCCAGCAAGGCGCCCGGAAAGGTAAAGCCCACCTATCCGCTCGGTGTGACCTGGACGGCAATTGACGAAGCCCTACCGCAGCATATCGTCGAGTCGCTCCGCCTGGGACTTCCCCTACTCGGAAAAAAGCTACGAGGCTACGACCGTCCCGATGCCGTTCTTACCGGCGTGGAGACTCGTTCGAGCTCACCGGTCACTGTTACCCGAGACCGAACGTGCCATGCCGTGTCGACCCCGGGCCTCTACCCTTGTGGTGAGGGAGCTGGATATGCCGGCGGCATCATGAGCGCGGCCACCGACGGCATCCGTTGTGCTGAAGCCCTGATCGCAGACCTCTAACGCACAAATTCCAGCGCGCAAAAGACATAGGCCCCGAGCTCCACAGGGAACTCGGGGCCTGTTCGCTATTTCTTAAACCGTGCACCCTGGCGTTTTCTGCCCGATGCGAACGTGGAACCCTTGCGGGCCTGCGAGCGTAAGCGCTCGATCGTCTCGTCCTCAGACGCACCCTCGAGCATCACCCGAATCTGAACGACAGCATCGCGCAGGCGCGCCGCCTCCTCAAAGTCCATAGCGGCAGAAGCGTTACGCATATCCTCTTCCATGGTTTCGACGATCCGCACAAGCTCGTCATGCGGCAGTTCTTCCAACTGCTCCGCAAGTGTCTGCTCGGGCGCCACCGTTTCCGGCACACCGCCCTCGCCCGACTCATCGGGCGTATAGAATGCGCCATGGCCAAGAGAGTCGCCCTTCGAGCGTCCCTTGGAGCCCACAGTTTTTTCGGCCTCGGCAATAAAACTTGAGATGTCGTTGATGGCCTTGCGCACTGTCTTGGGCACAATGCCATGTTCTTCGTTGTATGCCATCTGAATCTCGCGACGGCGCTGCGTCTCCTCGATGGCCTCTTTCATCGAATCGGTCACAACGTCTGCATACATGATGACTTCACCATCGGCGTTACGGGCCGCACGGCCAATCGTCTGAATCAGCGAACGGCGGTTGCGCAAGAAGCCTTCCTTATCGGCATCGAGAATTGCCACCAGTGAGACCTCGGGGAGATCCAAGCCCTCGCGAAGCAGGTTGATGCCAACGAGAACATCGATCTTGCCCTCGCGCAGCGTTCGCAGGATCTCGACACGGTCCATTGTCGCCGTATCAGAGTGCATGTAATTGACCTTAATGCCCGCGTCGAGCAGATGGTCGGTCAGGTCCTCGGCCATGCGCTTGGTCAACGTGGTCACCAGCACGCGCTCCTTGCGGGCAACGCGCTCGCGAATCTCGTCCTCAAGATCGTCAATCTGGCCGCGAACTGGACGCACGTCAATCTTGGGGTCGAGCAGGCCAGTCGGACGAATAATCTGCTCCACATCGTTTTGGCTCACCCGCAGCTCGTAGTCGCCCGGCGTGGCCGAAACATAGATAAACTGGGGTATCCTTGCCTCAAACTCATCGAAACGAAGCGGGCGGTTATCGAGCGCCGAGGGCAGGCGAAAACCGTGTTCCACCAGCGTCACCTTACGCGAGCGGTCACCTTCGTGCATGCCGCGAATCTGCGGCACCGTCACATGGCTCTCATCGATGATGCAGAGCATATCCTTGGGAAAGTAATCGATTAGGGTAAACGGCGGCTCACCCGGCTTGCGACCGTCCAGATGACGCGAGTAGTTCTCGATGCCGTTGCAAAAGCCCATCGTCTCGAGCATCTCAAGATCATAATCGGTGCGCTGCTGCAGACGCTGCGCCTCGAGCAACTTGTCGGTCGCCTTGAGCTCCGCCACGCGCTTCTCGCACTCTTCGCTGATCGATTTCAGAGCCGCCTTGACCTTCGGCTTCTCGGTCACGTAGTGCGATGCCGGCCATACGGGGATGGCCTCGTACTCACGAAGCATCTCACCGGTGACCTCATCGATCTCGGCAATCAGCTCGACCTCGTCGCCAAAGAACTCAAACCGCAACGGATGCTCGGCATAAGGCGGATACACGTCGACAACATCGCCGCGCACGCGGAACGTGCCGCGTGCCAGGTCATAGTCATTGCGATCATATTGAATGTCGATAAGTGCATGGATAAAGTCATCGCGCTCGAGCGGCACCTTCTTGTCGACGTTTGGAGCCAGACCTGCATAGTCCTCAGGAGAGCCAATGCCATAGATACACGAGACCGATGCGACAACGATCACATCGCGTCGAGAGAGCAGCGATGCGGTCGCCTGATGTCGCAGCATCTCAACCTCTTCGTTAATCGAGGAGTCTTTCTCGATATATGTATCGCTTTGCGGCACATACGCCTCGGGCTGATAGTAGTCGTAGTACGAGACGAAGTAGACCACAGCGTTGTTGGGAAAGAACTCTTTGAGCTCGCTCGCAAGCTGAGCGGCGAGCGTTTTATTCGGAGCCATGACCAGCGTCGGCTTTCCCAGGGCCTCAATAGTCTTTGCCATCGTGAAGGTCTTGCCCGAACCAGTCACGCCCAGCAAAACCTGATAGCGGTCTCCGTCCCTCACACCCTGCACAAGCGACTCAATGGCTTTAGGCTGAGAGCCTGCAGGGTCATAGGGAGACACGACCTTAAACGGCACGTCAGAGCCTTCAACGCCAAAGCGCTTAAGTTCACCACCAACGCGTTCTACTTCAAATTCCGCCATGGATACTCCTAACTCATATATCTGCAGTATACGCAGGCGGCAGGCATAGTCCTATACGAACCGATCGGGATAGAGGGTTTTGTAGCGAACCCAGGCATTATTGACACGAATCAGATACGCCTGCGTCTCGGGAAAGGTGATTGCATTATGAAGCGACGTACTCTGCTGCGCCCATCCGTCGACATTGCCCATGCCGGCGTTATAGGCGGCAATGGCACTGTCAGTCGACCCGTTAAAATACGCTAGAAGATACGAAAGATACGCACAGCCAAACTCGATATTCGTAGCCGGATCGTTAAGGTTGTCGGCCGAATACTCGCCACCGTCGACAAGGCCCTTGGCGATCATATCCTGGGCAGTCTCGGGCATCAGCTGCATCAATCCCTGAGCACCCTGATTCGACTCGGCCTCGGGATCCCAATTCGATTCAGACTTAATGACAGCGCACACCAGATACGGATCCAGATTATGCGAAATACTGGATTGCTTTACATACGCCTCGTAGTCAATCGGATACAGCGGCTTAAAGAAAGCGGCAGGAGCATATGAGTAAACGAATGAGATAAGGCCGAAGGCAAAAACGGCAGCCAGCGGTATAAGGCGATACCACGTAAGGAAACGTGTCTTAGGCATCGGCCTCCTCCTTATCCGCTACATCCCCGAACCCATGGCGCGAAAGCCATGCGTCCAGTTGTTCAAAGAGCGAGTTATCGTCTGCCGCATTGTCAATCACAGTTGTAGCGAGATTGCACAGCGCAGACTCTTCGGGCTGGCAAGCAGAACGGGCATCAAAATCAGATGGCTCCATGCCACGTTGAATAGCGCGCTCGCGACGAACTGACAAAGGGGCGCTGATGACCAAAATTTCATCAGCCAAGCCAAATGCATCCTCAAAACCAGTCGGAGCAGAAACCTCGACCACCGCAAAAGGATAACGGGGAGATGAAACCGTACAATAAACCGGATCGAGAATCCTAAGCGAAAGCTGTTCAATCAGAATGGGATGCACGATGTCATTGAGCCGTGCGACCGAATCAGGAGAAGCGAAAGCTCGAGAAGCGAGGATGCCGCGGCGAATGCCGCCTTCCTCATCCAAAATGTCCCAACCGAATTCATCCGCGAGTGTATTGACGATATCAGAGCCCGGCACATACAGCGATTTTGCAAGCTCATCCAGATCGATAAGCATAGCGCCACGAGATTCGAAATAGCGGCAGGCAGTTGACTTACCCGAAGCAATATTGCCCAAGACAAATACGGTAAACATCAAGCCCTCCCTAACGCCAATGCGAGTAATTATCGCTCAAATATACTAGATGGACTCAAAATACAGCCAAACAGTAAGAGCACATACGGGGGAGCTAGGTCCCAAAGTACAACGTATATACAACGCAAAAAAGGGGGAGGCCGCGAGGCCTCCCCCTTCCAAGTTCAAGCGTACGGCTCGGTGCCGTCCACCGGTCAGCGGCGCCCTGGCCTCCCACGGGCTGGCCC
>DXMC01000015.1:30397-47970 GCA_019414365.1 Collinsella sp. | reverse complement strand
AATCAGAACCACCCTTAAAAAGGGTGGTTTGCTCTTAGGGTATAACCCACGGGCCCCGGGCTCGCGTCTAAAGGCGCGGGCCCGGACTTCGTCCAGGCCTAGTGCATCTTGACCCGTGGCGCGCCGGTCGAACCGGCAGGATCACCCCCTCTTGAAGGGGTCCTCGTACTCCTTCACGCTCAGCTTGTCCAGCGCGATGTCGTGGGACTCCTGCTCCCTGATGTACTTGGCGATCGTCGCCTCGTTCAGGCCGACGGTGGACACGCAGTGGCCCTCCGCCCAGAACTTCCTGTTGCCGAACTTGTACTTGAGGTTGGCGTGCCTGTCGAATATCATCAGCGAGCTCTTCCCCTTCAGGTAGCCCATGACGCTCGCGACGCTGTGCTTCGGCGGGATCGCCAGCAGCACGTGCACGTGGTCGGGCATCAGGCGCCCCTCGATTATCTCGATCCCCTTGTACTCGCACAGCCTCCTGAGGATCTCCCCTATGTCGCTCCTGATTTGGTTGTAGATCACTTTGCGCCTATACTTCGGCGTGAACACGATGTGGTACTTGCACATCCACTTCGTGTGGGAAAGGCTGTAGGCCTTCTGGGCCATGGCGACCACCCCTTCGACTCGAATTCTTGACGGCCTGAACAATCGTCAATATCGGTCGGAGGGGTGGCTTTGTAAAGCCGTTTGTCTCCACCCGCGTAGCGGGTGGTTTAAAGCTGGCCGCTGCGCGGCCAGCAGACTAAAGTCTTGAACAAAAAAGCCGCTCTAACCAGCGGCTTTTCTTCTATAGACAACAAAAAAGGCGACCGCCCAAAAGGACGATCGCCTTTGTTAATTCTTGTATTGTTTGTGCTAGGCGCGAGTCTTGATCTCCTCGAGCACCTTGGCCACAAACTCGTCAACGCTCATCTGAACGGTCTCGTTGGAGCGATCGCGGACGGAGATGTTGCCGGCCTCAACCTCCTTCTCGCCCAGAATGAGCATGTAGGGCACGCGGTCGATGCTGCGGGCCTCGCGGATCTTGTAGCCGATCTTCTCGTCGCGGTCATCGCAGACCACGCGAATGCCGGCCTCCTCCAGCTTGGCGCACACCTCGTGGGCGTAGTCGCGGCTCTTCTCCGAGACGGGAAGTGCCTTGACCTGCACGGGGGCCAGCCAGGTGGGGAACTTGCCCGCAAAGTGCTCAATCAGAATACCGATAAAGCGCTCGATGGAGCCAAAGCACACGCGGTGCAGCATGATGGGGCGCTTCTTGGTGCCGTCGGCGTCCACGTACTCCAAGTTAAAATTGAGCGGCATCTGGAAGTCGAGCTGCACGGTACCGCATTGCCAGGTACGGCCGAGCGAGTCCTCCAGGTGGAAGTCGATCTTGGGGCCGTAGAAGGCGCCGTCGCCCTCGTTGACCTCGTAGTCCATGCCCAGCTTCTCCAGAGCGGTGCGCAGGCCCTCCTCGGCGCGAGCCCAGTCCTCGTCCGAGCCCATGGAGTCCTCGGGGCGGGTGGAAAGCTCAACGTGATACTTAAAGCCAAACTTTTGGTACACGGAATCAATGAGGTTAACCACGCCCACGATCTCGTCGGTCAGCTGGTCGGGACGCACAAACAGGTGGGCGTCGTCCTGGTTAAAGCAGCGCACGCGGAACAGGCCGTGCAGGGCGCCGCGCAGCTCGTGGCGGTGCACCAGGCCAATCTCGCCGGCGCGGATGGGCAGCTCGCGATAGGAGTGCGGCTTGGAGGCGTACACCAGCACGCCGCCCGGGCAGTTCATGGGCTTAATGCAGTACTCTTCGTCGTCGATGACGGTGGAGTACATGTTGTCCTTGTAGTGGTCCCAGTGGCCCGAGGTCTTCCACAGCTGCTTGTTCATGATGAGCGGCGTGGAGATCTCCACGTAGCCGGCCTTGTGGTGGATCTCGCGCCAGTAGTCCAGCAGCGTGTTCTTAAGGATCATGCCGTTGGGCAGGAAGAACGGGAAGCCGGGGGCCTCGTCGCGCATCATAAAGAGGTCCATCTCGCGGCCGATCTTGCGGTGGTCGCGCTTCTTGGCCTCCTCCAGCATGTGCATGTGCTCGTCGAGCTCCTCCTTGGTGGCAAAGGCGACGCCGTTGATGCGGGTGAGCATCTTGTTGTCCTTGTCGCCCTTCCAGTAGGCGCCCGAGACGCCGGTGAGCTTAAAGGCCTTAAGGGCCTTGGTGTAGCAGATGTGGGGACCGACGCACATGTCGATGTAGTCGCCCTGCTGGTAGAAGGTGATGCGGGCGTCGTCGTCCAGGTCGCCGATGTGCTCGACCTTGTACTTCTCGCCGCGCTCCTCCATAAGGGCGATGGCCTCGGCGCGGGGCTTCTCGTACACGGAGAACTTGAGGTTCTCCTTGACGATCTTCTTCATCTCGGCCTCGATCGCGGGGAAATCGTCCTCGCTGATCTTGACGCCCTCGGGCAGGTCGACGTCGTAGTAAAAACCGTTGTCGGTCGCGGGGCCGTAGGCAAAGTCGGCCTCGGGATAGAGACGCTTGATGGCCTGCGCCATGATGTGCGCGGCAGAGTGGCGGATGACGTGCGTGACCTCGTCCTGCGGGAGCTCGGCCACCGAACCGTCATTGTAGAGTGCCTTCATGGGTATGTTTTCTCCTCTCGGATGCCTGATGCAAGTGCGTGCGATGCGCTCGGCGTTTTTGACTTGCATCATTATAGGCAGGTTGCCTTGGTATACAAGCGCCCGCCGCACCTTAATGGCACGGCGGGCGATTTTCTACGCATGCTTCATCGTGTGGGGCGGGTTGCGCGTGTGGCTTGCGCGGGACGCGCGGTGCCCGTGGCTTGCGACCGGCCCGGCGATGGATGCGTTACTGGATGCGAGTTCGGCAGTAGGGGCAGACCTTCCAGTGCGCATCGAGCGGGCGATGGCAGCTGGGACATACGTTGCGAACCTGGGTATCGCACACCGGGCAGACGACGAAGTCCTTCTCGATGGGCGCGCCGCACTGCGGGCAGGTGCCGTACTGGGCAAGCTGGCGCTCGCGCAGAGCCATGTCCAGCTCCTGCTCCTCGCGGTCGGAGGCGTAGGAGTGCGGACGCAGGACCAGGTAGGCAATGAGGCCCACAAACGGGATGAGGGCGATGATGCCCCATGCCACGTAGGCGCTGGCGCCGCGGCGGCGAGCGTCGATGAACACATAGACGACCGACAGCACGTACAGGGCGATGATAAAGCCAACGAAGGCATAGACGACGCCCATAAGCTGCGGCGACATGAGCTCGGAGATGTACTTGGACATTACGGGTACCTTTCGGAATATTTACAGTACGGTCAAGTTTACCACGGGGTTTGTTTATATGGGACTACGGCTAGGGACGGGGCTGGTGCGGACACAAACATCTCAATCTGTAACAGGTGGAGGCGAAATCCGGGTCTAGGTGTTACAGATCGAGACACAGGGGTCCCTCCCCGACTTCAATCTCGATCTGTAACATCTTGGGCCCCAAAACCCCTCTTACTGTTACAAATCAAGACATTCAAAATCCGCCGAAAGGTTTGTCTCGATCTGTAACATCTGGAACCCAAATCCTCGTCTAATTGTTACAGATGGAGACGAACGGTTGCCTTAGTTGTCGACAGACGAGGTTGTCGACGTTACTGAGTCTCCCCTCTCCTGCCGTTGGCGGGTGTTGCGGGGCTGTTCGCCGCATTGCCGCCGCACTGGGGGTGTGCAGACCGTAGGATAGTCTTATTGACAGCCTGTCAACTTATCTGGGAGGCACTGTGGCAGAAACGTTTGATATCGCAATTGTTGGCGCGGGCATTACCGGGTGCGCCATCGCGAGGCGGCTCGCGCGGTTTGACCTGTCCATTTGCGTAGTCGAGGCGGCTAACGATATTGCGCTGGGCGCGTCGAAGGCCAACGGCGGCCTGGTGCACGCTGGCTACGATCCGGCGCCGGGCACCGTAAAGGCACAGGTCAACGCCCGTGGCTGCGAGCTATATGGCGCGTGGGCCCAGGAGCTGGGCTTTCTGTTCTGCCGCACCGGGTCGATGGTGTTGGGCTTTAACGACGAGGACCGCGCGCATCTGGAAAAGCTGCGCCAGAATGGCCTGGCGAACGGCGTGCCCGAGCTGGCGATTATAGGCCCCGAGCGCATCCACGAGCTGGAGCCGCGCGCGAGTGCCCAGGCCACGTGCGCGCTTTGGTGCCCCTCGACGGGCTTTGTCGACCCGTTTGAGGTTGCCATCGCCGCGCTGGAGAACGCCGTGGCCAACGGGGTGACGTTTATGCGGTCAGCGCCGGTGGAAGCGATTGAAGTCGCGGACTCGGGCGACGACGCGCGCTTTACGTTGGCGACGCCCGCCGGCGACGTGCGCTGTCGCTATCTAATCAACGCCGCAGGCAACGGCGCCGCGCACCTCTCGCATATGGCGGGCGCCGAGAAGTTCCAGATGGTCTGGCGCCAGGGCAACATCGTGGTGCTGGACAAGGAGCCGCGCACGCTCATGCCGCTCTACCCCGTGCCGACGCCGGTGTCGACGGGCGTTATCGTGACGGGCACCGTGCATGGCAACACCGTGATCACCGCCACGGCCGCTGTGCGCGAGCCGGGCGACACGCAGACCTATGCAAGCGATGTAAACGCGCTGCTGACCGGCGCGCGCAAGCTGGTGCCCGATCTGGATACGCGCCGCGTGGTGCGCGCATTTGCCGGCGGGCGTCCGGTCATTCAGGGAACGAACGACTTCTTTATTGGACAGTCGGCCGTGGTGCCGGGGCTTTTCCAGGCGGCGGGCATTCAGTCGCCGGGTGTGGCAAGCGCGCCGGCCATTGCCGAGCGCATGGAGCTTGTGATGCGTGAGGCGGGCGTGGAGCTGCACGAGCGGGCGGACTGGAACCCAATTCGCCGCGCGCCGGACGACTTTGACCGCGCACCGCTGGCGTGCAAGGAAGAGCTGATCGAGTCCGATCCCGCGTGGGGACAGATTGTCTGCCGCTGCGAGACGGTGCCCGAAGCCGAGATCGTGGCCGCGATCCGACGCCAGCCGGGCGCGGTTTCGGTGGAGGGCGTCAAGCGCCGCTGCCGCGCCGGCATGGGTCGGTGCCAAAGTGGCTTTTGCCAGAGCCGTGTGGTGGCAATCCTAGCGCGCGAGTTGAGCTGCGACCCCAGCGAGGTGCTGTTGGAGGATGCCGGATCTTGGCTGGTCGAGGGTCCGCTGAAGGGGGTGCGCTAGGATGGCGACGTTTGATATGCGCGACGGACGCGCAGAGGTCGGAGCTGCAGCGCCCGTGCAAACGCAGGCCTTCGACGTGGTCGTTATCGGCGGCGGACCTGCCGGCATGGCGGCCGCGATGGCCGCGCATAAGGCGGGCGCACGCGTGGCCATCGTGGAGCGCGAGCAGCACCTAGGCGGCATCCTCCGCCAGTGCATCCACCCCGGGTTTGGTCTGTCGCACTTTAAACAGGAGCTCACCGGTCCCGAGTACGCGCAGCGCTTTATCGACCAGGTGCACGCAACCGACATTGCGCTGTTCCTAAACAGCATGGTGCTTGGGATTGATTCAGGCGAGTCTGCGGAAGACACCGCAGTCCACACCGTCACGCTCATGAGCCCTGCCGGCATGCTGCAGTTCACCGGTCGCGCGATCGTCCTTGCCATGGGCTGCCGCGAGCGCACCCGCAGCGAGATCAAGATCCCCGGCAGTCGTCCCGCCGGCGTGTTTACGGCCGGCCTGGCGCAGCGATACATCAATATCGAAAACCTCAAACCCGGCTCGCGCGCCGTCATTTTAGGTTCGGGCGATATCGGGCTGATCATGGCACGCCGCTGCACGCTCGAGGGGATTTCGGTCGAGGGCGTGTACGAGCTTATGCCGTACGCCAACGGACTGCGCCGCAATGTCAAGAACTGTCTGGACGACTTTGGCATTCCGCTGCACCTGTCCACCACCGTCACGCGCGTGATCGGGCACGACCGTGTGGAGGCCGTCAAGGTAAGCCAGGTCGACGAGCACCTGGCGCCCATTCCGGGGACCGAGCGCATTGTTCCGTGCGACACGCTGCTGCTTTCGGTGGGATTGATTCCCGAGAACGAGCTTTCGGTTGCCGCAGGCGTAGAGCTTGACCCGCGCACACGCGGCGCCGTGGTGGACCAGAGCCTGCAGACGGGCGTGCCGGGCATCTTTGCCTGCGGTAACGTGCTGCACGTGCACGACCTGGCCGACAACGTGACGACCGAGTCCGAGAGGGCCGGCGCAGCTGCAGCGGCGTACGCGCTGGGTGGCGGAGCCGAGACGGACACGGGCTGCGAGCTCACGGTCTCCCCTGCCGGCATTGCGGGATACGCGCTGCCGGGACGCATTACGGCCGTGGCGCTCACCAAGCTCAGCTTCCGCGTGCGCCGGCCGGTCGACGCCGCCCGCGTGCGCATTCTGGCAGGCGACGAGGAGATGTTTGCAGGCAAGGTCCGCCCGTTTAAACCGAGCGTAATGGAGAGCTTCCCACTACCGGCAAAGGTAATTCAGCGCGCACTCGACCTGGGTGTTAACGAGATTGTCCTGTCCGTCGACCCCGTTGAGGAGGCGTAGAGTCATGAGCACAAACGCGATTGAAACGCTGCAGTTCAACTGCACCACCTGCCCGTCCGAGTGCCTCCTGACCGTGGAGGTGGAGCGCGACGCCAATGGCTCCGTGGTGAAAGTGCGCTCCGTAACCGGCAACAACTGCCCACGCGGCGACAAGTTCGCACATCAGGAACTCACCTGCCCCATGCGCGTGCTCACGACGACCGTGGCTGTCTCCGGCGACGACGAAGCCCTGCTCCCCGTGCGCACGGCCGAAGCCATCCCGCTGGCACTCCACGCCCAAACCATGACCCTCATCCGAGACTTAGTCGTCAACGCCCCCATCCGCATGGGCGACGTCGTGCTGGAAGACCTTCTCGACACGGGCATCGACCTCATCGCCAGCATGGACATCGACCCCGCCTAAGCAGCTAATTTAGGACGGGGCTCTTTTGGCTACCTTACTTGCCCAATCATCCCAGATAAACCATGTCAAGGCCGAGGAGTGTCCCAAGGTGCCAGCATAAAAGGAACGTCCCTATGTGCCGGGCTTGGGATACCATGGTGGCAGCCTAGCGAAAGGATGTTTCATGGCACATGTCGATGACCAGCGTGTGGCGCGCGTGCTCGATGCGCTCGAGGCTCAGCACCCCGGCGCGCAGCTCCTCGTAAACGACCCGTGGTCGATCTATTACCTGACCGGCTTTTATGCCGATATGTTCGAGCGTTTTTGTGGCGTGCTGCTCACGCGCGGTGCCGAGCCGGTGATTCTGGTCAACGCGCTGCATCAGCTGCCCGAGTACGACAATGCCCGCGTTGCCTACCACACCGATACTGATATCGTGACCGATGCCATCGCGCGCGAGGTCGATCCGACCAAACCGCTCGGCGTCGACACCGTCATGCGCTCCGGCTTTTTGATGCCGCTTATGGAGCGCCACGCCGCAAGCGAGTTTTTCCTGGGTGACTTTGCCGTCACCGCCGCACGCACCCACAAGGATGCCACCGAGCAGGAGCTCATGCGCGTGTCCTCCGCCGCCAACGACGCCGTGATGGCTGATGCCATCAAACTCGTCCACGAAGGTGTGACGGAGCGCGAAATTGCTGACCAGATGCTCGGCCTGTATCGCAAGCACGGCTGCGAGGGCTTTAGCTTTCCGCCGATCGTGAGCTTTGGCGCCAACGCCGGCGACCCGCATCACGAACCCGACGATACCGTGCTCAAGCATGGCGACGTGGTGCTATTCGACATTGGCGGACGCCATCGCAACTACTGCTCGGACATGACGCGCACGTTCTTTTGGGGCGAGCCGGACGAGGAGACGGCGCGCATCTACGATATCGTGCGCCGCGCCAACGAGGCCGCCGAGGCACTCATCGCGCCGGGCGTTCGCATGTGCGACTTGGACCGCGCCGCACGCGATGTGATCGAGGACGCAGGCTATGGCAAATACTTTACACATCGCCTAGGCCACTCGATTGGTCTGCAGGACCACGAGCCGGGCGACGTCTCGCTCGTCAACGAGCAGGTCGTAAAGCCAGGCATGACGTTCTCAATCGAACCGGGCATCTACCTCCCCGGCCGCACCGGTGTCCGCATCGAGGACCTTGCTCTGGTGACCGAGAACGGCGTCGAGATTCTCAACGCCTACCCCCACGATCCTGTCCGCCTAGACTAGCCAATGTGCCAAAGGGACAGTCCCTTTGGCACCTTCCGATTAGCTGCGCCACGAAAACGGCCTATCTACTACGTTAAACTCGCATGGGTCGACCATGCGGGTCTTTTTTAAAAAATGGCAAGCCCTTTACCTGCGATTTTGATTTCGCAATTCTCGGTATGGTCGAGGGTTACCGGTCAAACGTAGTAAATAGGCCCATTTCGTGGCAAGCGAGTCAACTCGGGGCACAGGGCAGCCAAAAAGCCCCGTCCCAAATTGACTGCTTTTGAGTTGCGGTGATATACGGACTGTTTGAGGCTCCTGGCTTGTAAAACAGTCCGCATTTCACCGCAACCGCTGAGGGGATGGGTTAGCGCAGCAGGCCGGCTACTTCGCCGGCTAGGGTGATGGTGCCGGCGGCTACGAAGGACTCGCCCGCAGCATCGAAGGCAGCGAGGGCCTCGGGCACGCTCGGATATACGCCCGCGAGCTTGTCGGCGTCCACCAGGGAGACAAGCTCCTGTGCGGGCAAGGCGCGATCGGAATCGGTCTGGGTTACGACCACGCGGGGGAACGCCGGAACCAGAACGTCAACGATACCCGCCACGTCCTTATCGGCCAGCGCGGCGCACAGCAGCGTGGGGCGATTCTCTACGCACGAATCGATCTCGTCCAGTGCGCTCACAAAGTTCTCGCAGCTCTGAGGGTTATGACAGGCGTCGATCAGCTTGAGCGGATTGGTTCCCAGCACATCAAAGCGACCCGGCGTGGGGCAGCCCATAAGCGACGCATCGAGCTTGTCATGATCGAGCTCGCGACCCAGATACCCCTCGCACAGCATAATCGCGCACGCGGCATTCTGCGGCTGATACGCCGGCTTGACCATGCTAGACGTATAGATCGCACGCGGCGTGGTGCAGCTAAACTCAACCGTGTCGCCCACATGTGCCGGCACCTTGGTCGTGGCATGGTTCACCACCAGCGGCACTATGCCGCACTCGCGACAACGTGCATCCATCACGCGCTGAACGCTCGCCTCGTGCGTGCCCTCGCCCAGCACAACCAGGCGTCCGGGCTTAATGACCGCAGCCTTCTCCCCCGCAATGGCCTCGAGCGTATCGCCCAAAATGCGTGTGTGATCGAGCCCAATGCCCGTAATGGCAACGGCGACGGGATCGGTCGCACTCGTGGCGTCCCAACGTCCGCCCATGCCGACCTCGAGCACAGCAACATCAACCGCAGCCTCGGCAAACACGACAAGTGCGGCAGCCGTCAGCAGGTCAAACGGTGTGATGGCATAGGCACGCTCCCCCGCCGCCACACGACGGGCATTCACGCGATGTCCCGCCTCAACAGCGGCGGAAACGCCACGGGCAAAGGCCTCATCGCTCACGACGCGCCCATCGACCTCCATGCGCTCGGGATAGCGCACCAGCTGCGGCGACGTATACAGCGCGGTCTTTAACCCCTCACCACGAAGGATGGCAGCCGAAAAACGCGTAGTCGAAGTCTTGCCATTGGTACCGGCAACCTGAATGCAATCAAAATACTCATCCGGACGCCCAAGCTCATCGAGCATATCGACAACCGTCTCGAGCAAAGGCCCAGCATCCCCAGAAATCCGCCCCGTGTCGGCAGCAAGCCCCACAGCCTCATCAAACGAAAGCAAATCAAACTCAAAAGGAACGGTATACAAGCCAGAACGCTTAGGCATTTTTAGAACCGCCATTCATAGAAAAATAAAACAGTATAGGTTGAGGATAGTCAGCGAAAACGCCTCTGATGAGCCAAGGTGCCGTGAAACAAGGGCGCATAGGGCTTATGCCCATGCGCCCGAAGTTGAACGGCAGATTGGCCATCAGAGGCGTTTGCAGCGTCGAGTCAGCCGCCGTTCGTTAGAACGGCGGAATAGGTGTCCGCAGCGGAGAGCAAAGCATCGGGACGCGCCCCCAAGTTAGACCTACGAGAAGTCAGCAACCTGAGCAGTCAAAGCCGCCAGGATCTCCTTGAGCTCAGCTGCACGGTCCCTCTTCTTCTGGACCACCGCGGGCGCGGCCTTGGCCACAAAGCCCTCGTTGGCGAGCGTCTTCTCGCAGCCGGCAAGCTCCTTCTGGGCCGCGGCGATCTCCTTCTCCAGGCGTGCCTTCTCGGCCGAAAGGTCAACCTTGCCCTCGAGCACCACAAAGACCTCGACGCCGCAGTCGACCACGGCAATGCTCGCAGCCGGCTTCTCAACGTCGGTACCCATGACCAGCGAAGCGGTGTTCGCCAGCGGCTCGATGGTCGAGCGCAGGCTCTCGAGCTTCTCGATGTCCTCGGCACCGGCGCGCACGACCACGTCAAGCTCGGCCTTGGGGCTCAAGCGGTAACGCGAACGGGTGGCACGGGCGGCAGACACGACGGTGCGGCACAGCTCAAACGCGCGCTCGGCATCCTCGTCGACGTACTTGGCGTAGTCGGCGGGCTCGGGCCACTTGGCGATCATGAGCGCCTCGGCGCGGTCGACGTTGCCCTCGGCATCCAGGTCGAGCACGCTCGCCGGCATGTTGTCCCAGATCTCCTCGGTGACAAACGGCATGAGCGGGTGCATCAGGCGAATGGAGGTGTCGAGCACAAAGATCAGGTTGCGCTGCGCCTGCAGACGGCCCTCGCCCTTCAGACGGGCCTTGGTGACCTCGACGTACCAGTCGCAGACCTCGTTCCAGAAGAACTGCTGCACGCCGCGGGCCATGTCGCCAAAGGTGTAGTTCTCGATGCCCTCGGTGACCATCTTCACGGCCTTGGCCAGGCGGCTGAACATCCAAGCGTCGGCCGGCGTCTCCACGACAGGCTCGCCGGGCGTGTAGCCCTCCATGTTCATGAGCAGGAAACGGCTGGCGTTCCAGATCTTGGTCACAAACGACTTGGCCTGCTCGGTGCGCGGACTGTCGATGAGCTTCTTGGTCTTCTTGTCGATGTTCGCGTCGAACTTGACGTCCTGGTTGTTGGTGCACAGCGTGAGCAGGTTATAGCGCATGGCGTCGGCACCGTACATGCCAATGAGGTCCATGGGGTCAACGCCGTTGCCCTTGGACTTGGACATGCGGCTGCCGTCCTTGGCCAGGATCGTCGGGTAGATGACGACGTCCTTAAACGGCACCTCGTCCAGGAAGTACAGCGAGCTCATGACCATGCGGGCGACCCACAGCGCGATGATGTCGCGAGCGGTAACGAGCGCCGTCGTGGGGTGATGGCCCTCGAGCAGCTCCGGCTTTTGCGGCCAGCCCTGCGTGGCAAAGGTCCACAGCTGCGAGCTGAACCAGGTGTCCAGCACGTTCTCGTCCTGGTGCACGTGATGGCCGCCGCACTTGGGGCACACGTCGGTGTCCTCGGTAAGGGCGTCCTCCCAGCCACAGTCCTCGCAGTAGAACACGGGGATGCGATGGCCCCACCACAGCTGGCGACTGATGCACCAGTCCTTGAGGTTCTCCATCCAGGTCGTGTAGGTCTGCGTCCAGCGCGCGGGGTGGAAGGTGACCTTGCCGGAGTTGACGGCGTCGAGCGCCGGCCCCTTGAGCTTGTCGACGGCCACAAACCACTGCTCGGACAGCCACGGCTCCAGGGCGGAGTCGCAACGGTAGCAGTGCATGACGGAGTGGTCGAGCTCTTCGACGTGGTCGAGCAGGCCGTGCTCGTCGAACCACTTGACAACGGCCTCGCGGCACTCGTCGCGGTTCATGCCGGTGAACTCGCCATAGCCCTCGACGACCACCGCGTGCTCGTCGAAGATATTGATCTGCGGCAGGTCGTGGGCCTGACCCATGGCGTAGTCGTTGGGGTCGTGAGCCGGGGTGACCTTAACGAAGCCGGAGCCAAAGTTGGCGTCGACATGCCAATCCTCAAAGATAGGGATCTCGCGGTCGACGATGGGGAGCTTGACGGTCTTGCCCACAAAGGCGGCCTTCTCGGGATCCTTCGGGGAGACGGCAACGCCCGTGTCGCCGAGCATGGTCTCGGGGCGCGTGGTGGCGACGACGATGTAGTCCTGGCCGTTGACCGGCTCGGTCAGCGGGTAGCGCAGGTGCCACAGGTGGCCCTTCTCGTCCTTATACTCGGCCTCGTCGTCCGAGATGGCGGTGGTGCAGTTGGGGCACCAGTTGACGATACGCTTGCCACGGTAGATCAGGCCGTCGTGGTACCAGTCGCAGAAGACCTTACGCACGGCCTGGGCGTAATCCTCGTCCATGGTGAAGCGCTCGTTGTCGAAGTCGACGGAGCAGCCCATGCGCTTGATCTGCTCGACGATGATGCCGCCGTACTCGTGGGTCCAGTCCCAGCAGGCGTCGACAAACTTATCGCGGCCAATCTCCAGGCGGCTGATGCCCTCGCTCTTGAGCTTCTTGTCGACCTTGGTCTGCGTGGCGATACCGGCGTGATCGGTGCCCAGCACCCAGCGCGTGGACTTGCCGCGCATGCGAGCCATACGGACGATGGCGTCCTGGATGGAGTCGTCGGTGGCGTGACCCATGTGGAGCTTGCCGGTCACGTTGGGAGGCGGAATGGTGACGGTGCAGTCGCCCACGCCCTCGCGGCGCTTGTAGTAGCCGCCGTCGAGCCACTTCTGCAGAATCGCCGGCTCGTTAGTCGACGGATCGTAGTTCTTGGGCATCTCTTCCATATATCTCTCCCTTGCCCGTCGGGGAGGAATGTAGGCCCGATTTTCGCTCGGTCAGGTCCTGGGCTCGCTCGAAGACCACATTAAGTGGTCTTCGGCTCGTGCGGAATCTACGAAAATCGGGCCTACATTCCTCCCCTTAGGTATCGATTACTTCAGTCTGAATGACTTCGCTGAGGCTTAAACAAACACACAGAATAACACAGGTAGTTGGGTGTTTTGCGTATATATAAAATAGCCTCCGACCGCGGGTGGTCGGAGGCTATTTGCAAGCACGTTTTTGGCTGGTTTAGCCGTAGATGCGCTGGGGCTGCTCTTCGCCCTTTACGGAGGCTTCGGTCACGATGACCTTGGAAACGCCCTCCTCGCTGGGCAGGTCGAACATCGTCTGCTGCAGCACGTCCTCGCAGATGGAGCGCAGGCCGCGGGCGCCGGTCTTGCGGGCGAGCGCCATGCGGGCGATCTCGTGCAGTGCGGCATCCTCAAACTCAAGCTCAACGTCCTCGAGCTGGAACATCTTGCGGTATTGACGCACCACGGCGTTCTTGGGCTCGGTCAGGATCGACACCAAGTCGTCCTCGTCGAGCGCCTGCGTCTGGGTGACGACGGGCGTACGGCCCACGAACTCGGGGATCATGCCAAAGGCGTTGAGGTCCTGCGGGAGCACCTGGCGCAGCAGGTCGTTCTCGTCGACCGAGGTGGGGCCGGCGATCTCGGAGTTAAAGCCTACGCCCTTGTTGCCAACGCGGTCGGCGATAATCTTATCCAGACCCACAAAGGCACCGCCGCAGATAAACAGGATGTTGGTCGTGTCGATCTGCAACAGTTCCTGCTGGGGATGCTTGCGGCCGCCGGTGGGCGGAACGCTGGCCACCGTGCCCTCAAGAATCTTAAGCAGCGCCTGCTGAACGCCCTCGCCCGAGACATCACGGGTAATGGAGAGGTTCTCGGCCTTGCGGGCGATCTTGTCGATCTCGTCAACGTAGATAATGCCCACCTGAGCGCGCTCAATGTCGCCATCGGCAGCATTGATGAGCTTGAGCAGGATGTTCTCCACGTCCTCGCCCACATAGCCGGCCTCGGTGAGCGCGGTGGCATCGGCGATGGCAAACGGCACCTCGAGGATGCGCGCGAGCGTCTGGGCCAACAAGGTCTTGCCGGTACCGGTGGGACCGAGCAGCAGGATGTTGGACTTGGCAAGCTCTACCTCGTCCATATCGTCGTCGAACTGCGAGCCCATGCCATCGTCAAAGGCAGACACCGCGGCGCCGCCCTCGATCACGCGGCGATAGTGGTTGTACACGGCCACCGACATGGCGCGCTTGGCGTCCTCCTGACCCATAACATAGGCCGAAAGCTCGTCATAGATCTCGTGCGGCGTCGGCACGTGCGTGATGACCTGGCGATCGTCCTCGAGCTCAAAACCCTCGGTCTCGGGGTCCGCGGCGGGCTGGGATGCAGCCTGGCCGTGGTCGTTGAGGAAGCCCGGCAGTTTGCCGTTGCGGGCAGCGTCCATAAAGTCCGAAGCCAGCGACTCCTCAAGGATCTCGGAGCAGGCGGCAACGCACTCGTCGCAGATAAAGATGTTGGTCGGACCCTTTACAAGGCGGCGAACCTGCCCCTGCTCTTTTCCGCAGAAGGAGCAGCGGATGGGGTTGCCATTCTCGTCAAAGTTGTCCTGCATGTTTCCTGCCATCCTAGGCGTCCTTCGCGGCGAGATCGCGCGAGGTGACGATACGGTCGATCAGGCCGTAGTCGAGGGCCTCGGCAGCGGTCAAGTAGTTGTCGCGCTCGGTGTCGGCCTGGACCTTCTCGATCGGCTGGCCCGAGGCATCGGACAGGATCTGGTTGAGCTCGCGGCGGGTCTTCTTGATCTCCTCGGCCACGATCTCGATCTCGGTCTGCTGACCTTGAGCACCGCCGCTGGGCTGGTGAATCATGACCTTGGAGTGCGGCAGGCAGAAGCGCTTGCCCTTGGCGCCGGCCGAAAGCAGCACGGCGGCCATAGACGCGGCCATACCGACGCAGATGGTGGAGACCTGCGGCTTGATGAAGTTCATGGTGTCAAGAATCGCCAGGCCGGAGTAAACCTCGCCACCGGGCGAATTGATGTAGAGCGAGATATCCTTCTCGGCATCCTGGCTCTCAAGATGCAACAGCTGGGCAACGACCAGGTTGGCGCTGACGGAGTTGATCTCCTCGCCCAAGAAGATGATGCGGTCGTTGAGCAGGCGCGAATAGATATCGTAGCTGCGCTCGCCGCGCGGCGTCTGCTCGATAACGTATGGCACGAGGGCGGAATCGAACTTAGCAATCATGCGCATCTCCATTTCTCTCTTGCGGACCAAATTGGTTCTAGATAAACGTACGGTGCCCGCATGCTATGCATTGGCTGGCACCGTACGAAGCAACCGGATAACCGGTGTATAACTTTACCCCATCACGGGCGCACGCATGCGCTCGCGGGCAAGGTGGCGAGAATTACTCAGCGTCCTTGGCAGTCTCGTCGACCTCGGTCACCTTGGCGTTCTCGACCAGGTGGTCGACGGCCTTAGAGCGACGGATGGACTCGCGGACAGCAGGCATGCGGCCATCGGCGATGAACTCGGCCTTGGAAGCCTCGACGTCCTTGACGCCGGCCTTCTCGAACTCGGCGTTGATGTCGTCCTCGGTGACCTCAATCTTGAGCTCGCGGGCGAGGGCGTCGAGGGCCAGGGACTCACGGGCAACGTCGTTGGCCTGCTTGTGCAGGTCGCCGATGAACTGCTCCATGGTCAGACCGGAAGCGGGCAGCCAGGTGTCCAGCGTCATGCCGCGGGCAGCGAGGTTGGACAGGAAGTTCTGGCCAAGCTCCTCAAAGACGGACTGCTCGTAGTCGGCGTCCATCTCCTCGAGCTGCAGACGCTCGGCGAGAGCGGAGACGCAACGGTTCTCCTTCTCGGCCGGGAGGCGGGAAGCCTTGTCCTGCTCGATCTCGATCTTGATGGCGTCGCGCATGGCGTCGATGCTGTCGAAGCCAAAGTCGGACTTGACGAGCTCGTCGGTGAGCTCGGGGGTGTTGCGGACCTTGATGCCCTTGACGGTGACCTCGACGGTGTGGGTCTCGGCCTCCTCGCCCTCCTCGACCTCGTCGGTCCAGGTAACGGACTTGACGTCGTCAACGTTGGCGCCGATCAGGGCCTCGTTGAACTCGGCGGGGTTGCTGTCGCTACCGGCGATGAGCATGCGGCCCTCGGCGGCAAAGTTGTCGGCGTTCTCGACGGCCTTGAGGTCGACGGTAACGTAGTCCTCGGCCTCGACAGCGCGGCCCTCGACGTCCTCGAAGGTGGCACGGTAGTTGAGGAGCATCTCGACCTGGTTGTTAATCTCGGACTCGGTGACCTCCGCAGGGGGCATCTCGATCTCGACGGCGTCGAAGGAGGAGAGCTCAGCGGCGGGACGCAGGGAGAACTCGACGGTGTAGGTGTAGTCCTCGTGATCCTTGGCGAGGTCGAGATCCTTGTAGTCACCGCTCTTGGTGGGGACGATGTCCAGCTCGTTGAGGACGGCGGGCTCGTTGGCGGCGATCAGGTCGTTGGTGGCCTGAGCGAGGGTAGCCTCGGCGCCAAGAGCGGAATCGATGACCGGACGGGGAGCCTTACCGGCACGGAAGCCCGGGAAGCGGTACTTCTTGGCGGTGTCCTTGTAGGCCTTCTTGATCGCGGCGTCGACGTCGGCGGCCGGGATGGTGACCGTAGCGGTGAGCTTGGCGTCCTTGACGTCAGAAGCGGTGATGTTCAACACGTTCCTCCTCATACTGCCCAGCTTATCTGAGGTGCTGGTACCTTTATGCAACAAAGAGTCGCGACGGCCGAAGCCGACGCAGATGCGTTGGTGCGGGCGAAAGGACTCGAACCTTCACGGGAATCCCACCAGAACCTAAATCTGGCGCGTCTACCAATTCCGCCACGCCCGCATGAGCGCACAGACTAGGAATGATAGCAGATACGAACGGCAAGCGCACGCATACGTTTTACAGGCTCACGACCTCACCACGAGAGCAAGCCAATAGAGCACGCCACCCCATCTCATAAGTTGCGGTGGAATAGGGACTGTTTGGGGCTCCAGTCCTCCAAAACAGTCCCTATTCCACCGCAACTTCGGTAGGACTCGGCAGCCTGGCGATGCTGGCCATGCGCCGGAAAGCGTGTCCCGGTTTGGCGTCTTGGAATGGAATGGGGTTTCCGCAAGAAGGCTCAACCGGAAAGCGTGTCCCATTCTGAGCCAGAATTATGGGATGCACTTTCCACTTGAGGCATCAACCGGAAAATGCATCCCAGTTTGACGCCTCAAAATGGGTCGCGCTTTCCGCGAAGGGCTTCAAAAGGAAACTGCATCCCAGATTTCGGCTGAAAAGTGGGATGCAGGGGACCTCGGACAAAATCTCGGACCCAATCTGGGTCCAGGAGGGAGTCCGATGTATACGAAAGAGGAGCGCGAGGGGATTCTCTGGGAGTTCCACCGGAGCGGCCTGTCCGCCCCCGCCGCCTGCAGGAGCCTGCCGCTTTTCCCGAACAAGGACAACCTGTATGCTTGGCTCAAGCTGGAGGAGGCGGGCGAGCTGACCGCCCGTGAGATGCCCGACCGGGCGGAGCGCATGCACTGCTCGCACGGCGAGGGCAGCCCCGCATTCGCCGCGAGGCGACCGGGCACCGAGCCCGCCTCCCCGCGGAAGCGT
>DXMC01000015.1:0-30387 GCA_019414365.1 Collinsella sp. | reverse complement strand
GGAGAGGACCGGGCGCGGAGGGGCCGGCGGCGAGCCGCCCGAGCAGACCGACTGGCGGGACTGGGGCCTGGAGGGGCTTCCCGACGACCCCGCCGAGCGCGCCCGCGAGGCCGAGGTCAGGCTCGCCGAGGCCCTGGCGGTGTTGGACGTCCTAAAAGCACCAGGCCCTGGCTCTTTGACGAACGAGGAGAAGCACAGGGCGGGAGAGGCGGCGAGGAGGCTCTCGCCGGCGGTGAGGCTCGCGGACGTGACCAGGATCCTGTCGATCCCGAAGAGCACCTATCTTGACCAGGCGCCCAGGATCTCGAGGCCCGACCCCAAGGCCGCGCTCAGGGAGCGCGTGCGCGCGTCGTTCGAGGCGAGCGGCGGCGTCTACGGGCCTGAGTCCGTGACCGCCGACCTCAGGAGGGGACCCGGCGAGCCCGTCTCGTGGCGCGAGCTCGCGCCCGGGGACGCCGAGAGCCCCGTCGTCGCGTCCGAGAAGGTCGTGCGCCGGATCATGCGCGAGGAGGGCCTGGTCGCCCGCAAGGCGGCGCAGATGCGCCGGAGGGCGAGGTACCGCAGCTACCGGGGCGAGCTCGCGGAGCGCCCGGCCAACGTCCCACTGCGCGCGGACGGGACGCACGACTTCCGCGCGCCCGCGCCCGGCCTGCTCGTGGTCACCGACGTCACGGAGTTCAGGCTCGACGGGTACAGGGCGTACCTGTCGCCCGCGATCGACTGCTTCGACGGGTGGCCGATCTGCTGGAGGGTCTCGGTCCACGCCGACTCCGACCTGATGGTCGGCATGCTCAGGGACCTGGTGGGGATAGTCGGGCCGACCGAGGACCGGCCGCTCACGGTGCACACCGACGGCGGCGCCGTCTACATGGGGCGCGAGTGGCGCGAGGCGTGCGGCCCCGGGGTGGTGCGCTCGATGTCGAGGAGGGCCCGGAGCCCCGACAACGCGCGCGCCGAGGGGTTCTTCGGCACGCTCAAGTGCGACTTCTTCGAGGGCAGGGACTGGACCGGCGTGCCGTTCGACGAGTTCTCCCGCCTGCTCGGCGAATATATCGAGTGGTACAGGGACGGCAAGCTCAAGAAGGACCTAGAATGGAAGACCATTAGGGAGTATCGCGAGGAGAGGGGCCATGCGGCATAGCGCCGGGACATGGTCCGGAAAAACGTCCGAGGTCCCCAGTTTCCGAACGGAGTCAGGTAAACGCCGGTAGAGGTAGCTCGCCTACTCCCCTAGCAGTGCTTTCTCCGGCGTGATGGGCAGCGAGCGCACCTGGTGTCCGGTGGCGTGCGCAACGGCCGAGGCCACGGCGGCGAGCGGCGTGTTGATGACGACCTCGCCGATCGACTTGGCGCCAAACGGGCCCGTCGGCTCGTAGCTCGGCTCAAAGGCCACGCGAATGCTGCCGATATCCAGGCGCGTGGGCAGCTTGTAGCTCATAAAGTTGCCGGTGCGCAGGCGACCGCGGTCGTCGTGCTCGACGATCTCGTAGAGCGCGTGACCGATACCCTGGGCAATGCCGCCCTCGGCCTGGACGCGCGCGAGCGCCTCGTTGATCACGGTGCCGCAGTCCACAGCCGCCGCGTAGTCCACCACAGTCACCTTGCCGGTAGCCTTGTCGACCTCGACCTCGGCAATACCGGCCATAAACGGCGGAGGCGAAACGGGCAGGCAGGCAGAGGCGTGCGAGGTGAGCGCGTCGCCGCCCGAGATGTTCTTGACGCACAGGTTGGCAAAGTCGCGCAGCGTGAGGTAGCGGTTCTGCTCACGCGCGGCACGCTCGTCGGACAGGCGCACATACTGACCATCGAAGACCACATCGGCGGCGTCCACATCCCACATCCGGGCTGCCTTGGCGCAAATCTTCTCACGGAGCTCGGTCGCAGCGTTCTTAGCGGCCAGGCCCGTCACGTACGTACCCGAGCTCGCGTACGAGCCGGCGTCGAACGGCGACACATCGGTGTCCACGCCGCGAACCACAATGAGCGAGCTCTCCACACCCAGCTCCTCGGCGGCAATCTGCGCCAGGATCGTGTCGACGCCCATGCCGTTATCGGTGGCGCCGGTGCCGATGGTAATGAAGCCATCCTCTTCCAGGCGCATGTCGATGCCGGCGATGTCCACGTTGGAAATGCCAGAGCCCTGCATGGTAAGCGCGCAGCCCAGGGCGCGCACGCGGTCGCCCAGGTCCACGGCCAGCGGCTTGTCGCGCCAGCCGATCATGTCCATCGCGCGCAGCAGGCAGCGGTCGAGCGCGCAGGCGTTGAGCTTCTCGTTGTAGTACTGCGGCATGACTTCGCCCTCGCGCACAATGTTTTTAAGGCGCAGGTCGGCGGGGTCCATGTGCAGCATGTCGGCGAGCTCGTTGACGGCGCTCTCCACGGCAAACTGGCCCTGGGTGGCACCGTAGCCGCGATACGCGCCGCCGCGGTTGGTATTGGTGTAGACGACGTCCCAGCTAAAGCGGCTCGCCTTCACGTGATTGTAGATGGGCAGGCTCTTGTGGCCCGAGAGGCCGATCGTCGTGGTGGCATGCTCGCCATACGCGCCGGCGTTGGACAGCGTGTGCAGGTCGATGGCCGTGATGGTGCCGTCGTTCATGGCGCCCAGCTTGACGGTCATCTGCATCTGGTGGCGCGAGTTGCCCGCGGTGATAGTCTCCTCGCGGGTGTAGCAGCAGTAGCTCGGACGGCCGGTCTGCTGGGTCACGAACGCCACGAAGATCTCGCAGCAGCCCGTCTGCTTGGAGCCAAAGCCGCCGCCGATGCGCGGCTTGATGACCTGCACCTGCGACTGCGGAATGTCGAGCGACTGCGCGACCATGCGGCGCACGTGGAAGGGCACCTGCGTAGAGGTGGTCACCGAAATGCGGCCGAACGCGTCGGTCGTCGCGAAGGCACGGAAGGTCTCCATGGGCGCGGTCTGCGTGGCCTGGCTGGTGTAAGTGCGGGTAAAGACAATGTCGCTCTGGGCGAAGGCCTCATCAAGATCGCCAAAATCGCTGGTACCGCTGCAGACCAGGTTGCGAGGGACATCGCCACCCTGCGGGAACATAAAGGTCACGTCGCCCTCGGGGTGGACCACGATGTCGTTATCGAGTGCCTGGGTAAAGTCGAGCAGGGGCTCGAGTACCTCGTAGTCGACCTTGATGAGCTTGAGCGCCTTGTCGGCGGCCTCCTCGGTCTCGGCGGCGACGATCGCCACCTCCTCGTTTTGGTAGCGCACGAGGTTCTCGAGGATCAGGCGGTCGTAGGGACTCGGCTGCGGATAGCTCTGGCCGGCGATGGTAAAGCGGCGCTGGGGCACGTCCTCGTAGGTGTAGACGCCCACCACGCCGGGCACCTTCAGGGCGCGCGACGTATCGATGGAGCGGATCTTGGCGCGGGCATAGGGGCTGCGCTTGAGTTTGACGATGAGCGCGCCGGCGGGCACCATGTCGCCCGTGTAGACGGGACGACCCTCGAGCAGAGACTTCGAATCCTTCTTGGGCTGCTTGTGAGTGACCTGCTTGTACGCGACACCATCGGAGCTGGTGTTATTGACCGGCAGCTCGGGCATCTCGAAGCCCACCTGCACGCCGGACTCGTTGAGGAAGCGCACGATGGCGCGCAGCTGGCTCTCGTAGCCGCTGCAACGGCAGAGATTGCCGGCAAGCTGGCGCGAGAGCTCCTCGCGCGTGGCGACGAGGCTCGGGTCCTCCTTGGCGGCGCGGGCAAGCGCCAACACGTTCATGATGAGGCCGGGGGCGCAAAAACCGCACTGCTCGGCGCCTTCGGCAGCCATCGCGCGGGCCAGTGCCTCGGACTCGGCCTTGAGGCCCTCGAGCGTGGTGATGGAGCGGCCCTCAACACGGGCGGCGGGAACCGAGCAGCTCAGCACCGGATCGCCATCGAGCCACACCGTGCACAGGCCGCAGTTGGTGGTCTCGCAGGCGCAGCGCACCGACGCGCAGCCCTGCTCGCGCAGCAGCGCAAAGAGCATAGTGTCGGGGGCAATCTGAACCTTGACCTTGCGGCCGTTGAGCGTAAAGGAAAGATCGATGAGTTTGGCAGCCATTAGCGCACCTCGCTAGAATCGACGCCGGGCACGCGGCGGCAGGAATACTCGTCCGTGGCAAACTTGGGGACCTGCACGGTCTCGAGCTCGCGGGCAAGCGCGGCCGAAAGCTCGATACCGGCGGCGCGGCGCACGGCCTGAATCGCCAGCGGGGCCGAGATGCGGCGGCGGTAGTCGGCCGAGCCCCACAGGTTGGTGCCATAGCTCAGCGAGCGCACGGATGCGGCCAGGGCGCGAAGCTCGTCCTCGGAAGGCTGCTCGGCGGTAAGGCCGCATGCCTCGCCCTGCAGCAGGGTCGCGCGTAGCGGGCGGGCACCCACGGTGACGTGCCAGGTGTTGTCCCACCAGGCGGCGGTGACGTTTAAGGAAGGGAAGTCGGTCGCGGCCTTGCGCACGGCTTCATAGCTTGCGCGGTAATCGTGCTTAACGACCACCACGTGCTCGATCACGTCGCGCACGTAGCCCATGTCCACGAACTCGGCGAGCGGCACGCGACCGGCACCCGTCAGCTCAACGTACGAATCGAGCGCCAAAAAGGCCGAGAGCACGTCCGAGAAACCAAAGCGGCCGTAGATGCTGCCGCCCACCGTGGCGGTATTGCGCAGCTGCACGCCTACGATATCGTGGACGGCGAACTCAAAGACATTGTTGACAAGCGCGTTGAGCCCGGCATGACGCTCGAGCTGACGCAGGGTACACATGGCACCGATGCGAAACTCGGTCTCGGTCTCCTCGATCTGATCGAGTCCGCAGGCCGAAAGGTCAATCGCCGTCGCCACGCGACGCGAACCCAGGCGCATCCAAATGCCGCCGCCCACAATCTTATTGTTGCGGTTCTTCTGTAAGAGCTCATAGGCTTCGGCCGCGTTTCCAACACGGACGTAGGTACCGAACTTGAGCACGTTCTCCCCCATCTCTTCACTTGTCCAGTACCTTTAAGTGTACCAAACGAGGGGGCACAGCTCGTGTCGGGACAAAATGAACCGTTTTCCTCCGTCGCATGCGGATCAAAAAAGACTCCCAGCCAAGATGACTGGGAGCCTTCTGCGATGCTATATCGAGCGAAGATTTAGCAGACGCCCTGAGCGAGCATGGCGTCAGCGACCTTCAGGAAGCCGGCGATGTTGGCGCCCATGACGAAGTTGCCCTCCTCGCCGTACTCCTTGGCGGTATCGTCCACGTTGTGGAACATGCCGCGCATGAGCTGCTCGAGCTTGCCGTCGACCTCCTCGAAGGTCCAGGACAGGTGCTCGGCGTTCTGGCTCATCTCCAGGCCGGACACGAGCACGCCGCCGGCGTTGGCAGCCTTACCGGGCATAAAGGCGACGCCGTTCTCCTGGAAGTAGGTCGTGGCCTCGATGGTCGTGGGCATGTTCGCGCCCTCGCCGACCACCTTGCAGCCGTTGGCGACGAGCGCCTGGGCGTCCTCGAGCAGCAGCGTGTTCTCGCGTGCGCAGGGCAGCGCGATGTCGCAGGGCAGCTGCCACACGCCACGGCCGTCGCCCTCGTGCCACGTGGCATTGGGCTTCTCGTCGACATACATAGCGAGCGTAACGCCCTTGTCGTGGCCAGAGCGCTTCTTGTTGTAGATGTGCTCGAGCACGGTGTAGTCGATGCCGTCGGGATCCTCGACCCAGCCGTGGGTATCGGAGCAGGCCAGCACCTTGCCGCCGAGCTGGGCGACCTTCTGGACCGCGTAGATGGCGACGTTACCGGAACCGTGAACGACGACGTTCTTGCCCTCGAAGGAGTCGCCGCGGCTCTTAAGGTACTCGTCCACAAAGTAGGCCAGACCGTAGCCGGTGGCCTCGGTACGGGCGAGCGAGCCGCCAAAGGAGAGGCCCTTGCCGGTGAGGACGCCGGTCCACTCGTTGGTCAGGCGCTTGTACTGACCGAACAGGTAGGCAACCTCGCGGCCGCCAACGCCCAGGTCGCCGGCGGGAACGTCGGTGTTGGGACCGATGTGGCGATAGAGCTCGGTCATGAAGGACTGGCAGAAGTGCATGATCTCGTTGTTGGACTTGCCCTTGGGGTCAAAGTCGGAGCCGCCCTTGCCGCCGCCCATGGGAAGGGTGGTCAGGCTGTTCTTGAGAATCTGCTCCAGACCCAGGAACTTGAGCATGCCCAGGGTGACCGTCGGGTTAAAGCGCAGGCCGCCCTTGTAAGGTCCAATGGCAGAGTTGAACTCGACGCGGTAGCCGCGATTGGCATGGACCTTGCCCTGGTCGTCGACCCAGGGGACACGGAACATGACGATGCGCTCGGGCTCGACGAGGCGCTCAAGCAGGGCGGCCTCCTCGTACTCGGGATGGGCGTCGAGCGCCGGCTGGATGGTGCCGAGGATCTCGGTCGCGGCCTGGATGAACTCAGGCTGCTCGGGATAGCGGGCCTTGAGCTCGTCGAGAACTTTCTGCGTGTAGCTCATGCTTCCTCCAATTGATGGAAAAGAAAAGTGTCGTTCGAGGCGCCCCATGCGCCGCGAGCTTTATCGAGTATGGATAATATCGCACTGTTGCAGCAAAGTTTCGCATAAGCCGACAAGCAGATGTTTCGTTTTGATTACGATGCAGGTAGAAGCGTTTTTGAGCACCCGACCCACAAATCGCGTGTTTCGAAGCTGTTTCGTCCACGTGTTCCAAACCACCACATTGGGGACAGACACCTGTGTGGTGGTGCCGGTGGCTAGAGGACGAGCTGATGGTAGTCGGCGGGGGTTATGCGGCCTTCGGTGGCAGCACGGAAGGCGGCGAGTGCATCGCCCGAGAACGGAATGGCCCAGCACAGGCCGCAACCTGCGGTGATGGAGCCGGGCAGCGGCATGATGCGCCCAGGAACACCGGCGGCAAGGCACAGCTGTTCGCATTCCATCACATCGAAGGTGCTGTCGAACGACACGATGATTTTGCGTTCATGGTCGAGAGCATCACCGGACGGGCCTTCGCGGTGTGCATCGCGATACGCCGCGGCGGCCGCTTCCTCTTCCGCAGTATGTCCACAGCCACCGCAACCGCAGGTACAGGGTTCGGACCCGTCGCAAGTGCAAGGTTCTCCCGTGTCGGGACAAATATCGTGAGACATGGCAACTCCAATCGTCTAGGCGAGTAACTCGGCCGCCGCAAACTCCTCGGGCGTATTGACGTTCTCGAAGCAGAGCGTCGAGCCGGCGACCGCGACAATCTGAGGCTCGTCCAAATACCCGGCATTCACCCGGTCGATCAGGCAGCGGATTCGCTGACGGTCATCGGCGAGCAGCTCTTGGGCAACCGGCGCACACGCGTCACGGCGCCAGACGGCGCAAAGCGGCTCAATCCCCCGCTCCTCGCGCGGCACGCACACGTCGAGCGCCTCGGCCTCGACACAGCCAGCAAGGGCACCGATTAGCTCCGAAGAGACAAACGGCATATCACAGGCGACGATAGCAACGAGAGGCAGCCGGGCCGCAGTCAGCGAACTCGCGATGCCGCGCATGGCGCCCGCCGACCCTTCTAGGTCCGCCACCACACGCGGCACCAAGCCGCCAAACGCGCACTCCTCAAGAAAGGCAAGCTCGCTGGGACGCGACGTCGTCACGACCAACTCGCCGGCAACTGGCGCCAGCCGACCCAGCACGCGTTCGATGAGCGGCTCGCCGCAAAACGCCATGCGAGCCTTATCGCAGCCCATGCGCGAGGACATCCCGCCCGCTTGAACGACGCAAGAAAGATCGGCCCGTCTTACGGTAGTCATACGGCAAACCACCCCCATCGGCATGCTCAAAACCCGGCACGCGAAGCCAAATACCGTCGCCGATAAAGCGGGCGGTACGGCAAACCTGTGCAAAAACAAAACAGCGCCTTTGCGGCACGCAGCAAGACCGCGAGCACAAAAGCGCTGGTAGCGTATGGCGGGAACGTATGTGAATCGAACACATCCAAGACGTTTTGCACGCCTCGCAACGGTTTTGAGGACCGCGGAGCCCACCGGAGCCCATCCGTTCCCAAGTGCGCCGGTATTTTACCAAACCGAGCAGCCAATCTAGCGCAGGGAGCGCAGGCCGCCGGCATCCTTGTCGAGCACCGTAAAGCGCACGGCATCCAGGTGCTCCAAGATGCTGATGGCACGTTTGCGCGACACACCCAGCGCCTCGCGCAGCACGCTCGTGGTGGCAGCACCGCCGGCTTCGGCGATGGCGGCGGCGACGAGCTCGCGCGCGTGAGCCTCAGCGGCAGCGGACAGGGCAACGTCGCGCTCGACCTTGACGATCGAGCGGTTGAGCGAAAGCTCGCGCAGGGCACGCGTCATGATGTCGCAATCGAGCTGAAGCTGCTCGCCCACCTCGGGCAACGTCGGCGTATCGAGTCCGGCCTCGTCCAGCAAGGCAACGATGCGCCCGCAGACCTCGCGCACCACACGCGCCGCGGCGGCTGCGGAATGCGGGTCGAACACCTCGGCCCCCTCGGAGGCGCACACGCCACGCGAGCAGCCCTCGGCAATCAGAGCCGCGGCAACGCCTTCATCTGCGGCAGGCCACGCAGCATGGGCAACGGCGCCGGGCGTAAAGCCCGTCTCCTTGGGAGCTGCCGCGTGCATGGCTGACAGGGTCGCCGCCAGGGCATCCATAGCGGCGTCGAGCGCGGAAGAATCTGCATACAGCGAGCCATCCGAGCCAGCCAGCGCGCAAGCAGCGCCCTGCGCCACCAACCCACGCAGTGCGACATCGGCCTCGCCGACACCAAGATCCAAAGCCTCGGCAACATCAACCGCCGTAACCGGCAGCGTCTGCAGCGCCAGCCAAGCGCCCACACCGCCCGCGATATCGCCGGACTCGATCGCCGCATACAGCGCACGCTCTCCTTCGGCAAGCTCGCGCGAGCGACGGCAGCGCGAAAGCAGCACACGCCCGCCGCCAATAAGCATAACGGGCGAATACGACAGCACCACGGCATGGTCTCCGGCTCGCAGCGGCAGCGGCTCCTCCAAGCGCACCTGTACGGTACGGGTCTCGCCCACCGCCATGGGGGCCTCGCCCTCCAAAAGCATGATGCGGCCGCCGACCTCGGCCGTACCCGCCATCACGTGCACACGCGCACCCGACTCGAGCACGCGCGGCTTGGCTCCCTCGCGACCCAAATACGTAAACGCCATCATAAAGCGCAGCGTCTGGCCAAAGCGACCCGCCACACTGAGCATCTCACCGCGATCGAGCGCGGCGACGCCGTCACCAACCAGGTTGAGCGCCACACGCTGACCGGGAAGCGCCTGCTGCGTGTCGCCATGCACTTGGATCCCGCGTACGCGGCAGGCCGTGCGCGACGGCAGCGCGACGAGCTCATCGCCCACCGCAACCGGCGCATCGTGCAGTGTCCCTGTCACGACGGTGCCGGCGCCCTTGATCGTAAAGCAGCGGTCAATCGGCAAGCGCGGCGCAGCATCGGTGCGCTCGGCACGGTCGCGGCAGGAATCCCAGCAGGCACCGACCTGATCGTCAAGCGCGGCCAGCAGCGCGTCAATCCCCTCGCCGGTCTTGGACGACACGGGGACCATCGGCGCGCCCGCAAACACGGTACCCGACAAAAAGTCATCGACATCGAGCTCGGCAAGCTCGGTCATCTCGGCGTCGGCCAGGTCGCACATCGTCAACGCGACCACCATATGCGTAACGCCCAGCAGCTCCAGCACATGCACGTGCTCGCGGGTCTGCGGCATCACGCCCTCGACAGCCGAAACCACCAGCACCGCCACGTCGATGCCCGTGGCGCCCTGCACCATGGCGCGCAAGTAATGCGCGTGGCCCGGCACGTCGACCAGGCCAACGATCTTGCCACTCGGCAGTGCCAGCTCGCCAAAGCCCAGCTCCACGGTCATACCGCGACGGCGCTCAACCTCCAGACGGTCGGGATTCTTGCCGGTCAACGCCTCGATCAGTGCCGACTTACCATGGTCAACGTGGCCCGCCGTGCCAACGATAACGGGACACTCTACCAGCGCTTGAACCTCACTCATCGAGCAATCGCCTTCTCAACGCACGCGACGAGCGTCGATGCCGCCGTCTCGATATCGCGGTCGCCCACGAGCGTACGGACGTCAAACAAAATGCGATCGTGCGAGGTTCGTGTGACGACCGGAGTGTCGAAATCTTGGACGAGCAAGCGCTTGAGTGCGTCAACGGAAAGACGCTCATCGACAAGACGCACGGCAACGCACATGGTGGGCAACTCGACGGTAGGCAGCGAGCCGCCGCCGGGAGCCGACGACTCCTCGACGATCTCCACCTGAACGGCGCACGGGCAGCCAGCCTTATCGAGGCCCGCCACCATCAGATCGCGCAACTTGCGTGCGCGACGCTCCAGATGAGCCTGCGGAAGCGTGAGCATGTTGAGTACCGGCACCTCGCGATGGGCCACATCCGCCCCGTCCATGTAAATGCGCAGTGTAGCCTCGAGCGCCGCCAGTGCAAGCTTACCCGGACGCAGGGCACGCATAAGCGGATGCGACCCGCAGGCCTGGACCAGATCGCGACGACCCATGATAATGCCCGCCTGCGCGGCGCCGAGCAGCTTATCGCCCGAGCATGACACGATATCGAGCCCCGCCGCGACCGAAGCCGGCGTGGTTTCTTCGCCTCCGCGCACCAAGATGTCGTCGGGCAACAGCGCGCCCGACCCCTGGTCCTCGTAGAACAGCAGGCCATGCTTGTGGGCCAGGGCGGCAAGCTCCCGAGAGCCTACCTCCTCGTGAAAGCCCTCGATGCGATAGTTGGAAGGATGAACCTTGAGGATCATGGCCGTATCGGGTGTGATGGCTTGCTCATAATCTGCCAGGTGCGTGCGGTTGGTGGCGCCGACCTCGACGAGTTTGGCGCCCGAAGCCGCCATGACATCGGGGATGCGGAAGCTGCCGCCGATCTCGACAAGCTCGCCGCGGCTGACGATAACCTCTTTGCCCGCGGCATGGGTCGCCAGCACCAGCAGCACCGCGGCGGCGTTGTTGTTGACCACGAGCGCGTCCTCGGCACCGGTGAGTGAGCGGATGAGCTGCGCGGCATGCTCCTTGCGCGACCCTCGCGAGCAGGTGTCGACGCTGTACTCGAGCGTGCTGTAGCCGCGCGCGACCTCGGCCACGGCCTTTGCCGCCGACTCCGCGAGCGGGGCGCGGCCCAAGTTGGTATGGATGACCACACCCGTGGCGTTGACGGCAGGGCGCAGGCTCGGCAACGCGGAGCGGTGCGCACGCCACTCGATGGCCGAGGCAAGGTCGCGCTTAGAGCGCGGGGCAGCACCGGCGCGAATGGCTGCGCGCTCCTCGTCGAGCTCGGCCGTCACGGCGGCATGCACCACCGCGTCGCAGGTCTCCCCCGCCGCCTTCACGACCGGCCACTCGGCAAGCAGCTCGTTGACGGAAGGAATGGCGCGCAGGCGGGCGCGTACCTCATCGGACATGTTCTGGCTATCGCTCATGTACGGCCTTTCAAAAGAAACGTGGATCAGTCTAATGCATCAGCTGAGTCAATTACTCGTTATTATCCTCGCGCGCCGCGATCTTTTCCACGCGAACGGCGTTTTCCTGGGTGAGCGCGGCACCCGTCAACGGGTCCCAGCGCAGCGGCGTATGGTCGAGTGGGCCCACGCCCAAGGCTTGAGCGCCACCGGCATCGGCGCCAAACGAACGCCCGCCGGGGGCGGCCGAGGTGAAGATGCACGCCGGATGCAGATACGGCGTCGTCTCCACGCGCACGCGGTCGCGGCCCAAATCGCTCACAAGTTCGACGACCTCGCCATCGGCGATGCCCATGTGCGCAGCGGCATCGGCATTCATCTGCACGGCATCCAGGTCCGATCCAGCCTCAGCGGCACCTTGGGCCACGAGCCTGCGCGAAGTATGCGACTCAAAGGGACGGTTGCCGCTAATGAGGCGAAACATCCCCGGGCCGGGCTCCACCATGGGAGCGATCCAGTTGGGCACACGACCCATGCCGGCTCGCTCCCATATGTCGCTTGCCAGCGCAATCTTGCCGCCGGCAAGCGGAATCACCGGCTCACCCGTGCGTGTCGGCAGCCCCATGCCCGTATCGGCCCAGCCGCGCTCCTTGAGCTCGTCCAGATTGATCCCAAAAGGCGCCACCTGGGCAGCCGCCAGATCGTCAGACGTAAACTGGAAGTACTCGCCCACGCCACACGCCTGCGCCAGACCGGCAAAAATCTCCCGACCGGGACGTGTGTCGTCATGCTGCACGGGCAGCACGGCATTGCGGTAGAACACGCGCGCATCGTTGGCGCCAACGACCGTGCCCACACCGCGGTCGGCCTCCAGATACGTCACGTCGGGCAGCACGAAGTCAGAAGCACGCGCCGTCTCGGACCAGCGAATATCAATCGTCACGAGCAAGTCGAGCTGCTGCAAAATACCCAACCAAGCCTGCGCATTGCCATAGCCCGCACCGGGGTTACTGGCATAGACGATGAGCCCACGCAAATCGCCAGCAAGAATCGACTGACCGATGGTCGTGCACAGGCCGCGCACCGGATCGACCAGTGGATAGCGCTCGGACCCCAGCTTGGGCCCGCGTGGCACCGGCGGCGTCGCAAAGCGTGCGGGATCGAGGTCGCCCAACACAAGCGGCGTGGGCGGGTTGAGCGCGCCGCCCGCGTGTCCGATGCAGCCCAGCAGCACATCGACCAAGCAAATAGCGCGCGCGGTCTGGGTGCTATTGGCATACGCGATACCGATGCCGCCATGAAAGCCCGCGTCCACCACAGCGGCAGGCGCGGCGGCAGCGAGATCGCGCGCCGTGGCGGCGATCTCTGCGGCCGGCACGTCGCACATCGACTCGGCCCACTCGGGCGTCCAAGCGCTCGCCGCCTGCGCCAGCTCGTCAAAACCCGTGGTATAGCGGGTCACGAACTCGTGATCGTACAGGCCCTCGGCAATCAACACGTGGACAATACCCAACAGCAGCGCCAAGTCGCAGCCCGGGCGCACGCGCAACCAGCGGTCGGCAAGCGCCGCAGAGCCACTGCGCCGCGGGTCGACCACGATGATCTTCGCCCCACGCCGGCGCGCATCGTTGAGCGCATCAACGGCCCCCATCGTCGACGAATCGACAATGGAACGCCCCAGATACATGATGCAATCGGTATGCGCCAGGTCGGAGGCGGGACTATAGCCCAGGCTGTGCTCCCAACCGGTAAGTCGGCTTACCTCGCAGGCACCGTCGGCACCGTACACGTTGGGCGAGCCCAGCGCATGCATAAAGCGATACGCCCAGTAGCGGTCGAACGAGGGCACGCCGAGCGTCATGCCCAGCGCGCGCGGACCATGCCCGTCAACAATCCCCCCAAGGCGCGCAGCGATCTGCGCAAACGCCTCGTCCCAGGAAATCGCATCGAACCCCGAGCCATCCTGGCGGAGACGCATGGGGTGCACGATGCGGTCGCGCTCGTCAAACGGCATTGCCAGGCGATGGCGTCCGCGGGCGCACAGGGCACGCGCCGCGCACGGATGCCCCACAACCGGCAACTCGGCCACCACGCGACCGTCCTCAACGCGTGCCGCAAAGGCGCAATCGGCATAGCATCCCCCGCATGTGGTCACCACGGCGCGACCGTCACGCTTCACAGCAGATGCCATCTCGATTACCCCTTTCATCAGCCAAACACAACAGGCCAAAAGCCCGGCAACGAGCCCCAGACCCAAAAAGCCTCCCGCACGGCAACGCCCCGCGGGAGGCCCAACGTCAAACAGGCGGCACCTTACGCCTCGGACTTCTTGGCGTAGATAAACCAGTAGCCGAGCGCGACCAGAACCGCGCCGCCCACGATGTTGCCCAGCGTGGCGGCGGACAGGTTAAACGCAATGCCCGCGGCGTTGAGCGCATCGGCGCCGGCGACGTCGGCACCGTAGCCGCACGCGTGCATCACGGCACCCATGGGCAAAAAGTACATGTTGGCAACGCAGTGCTCAAAACCGCAGGCCACAAAGGCGGCGATGGGCAGCAGAATGCCCACAACCTTATCGACCACGGTCTTGCCGGCGGTACCGATCCACACGGCCAGGCACACAAAGATGTTGCACAGGATGCCGCGGAAGAAGATCGTCACCCAGTCGATCGTCACCTTGCCGGCGGCGACGCTCACCATGGAATTGGCGACCGCCTCGCCGTTGAGCTTGTAAATGCCGGCCATGTACACCAAAAAGACGATGAACAGGGCACCGACAAAGTTACCGACCCATACGACGACCCAAGCCTTGAGCATCTGGACCAGGGTGATCTTTTTACTCTTGAGCGCGCAGACCATAAGCGAATTACCGGTAAACAGCTCGGCGCCGCACACCAGCACCAGCACCAGGCCCAGGCAAAAGCACAGGCCGCCCACGACGCGCTGGGCACCCCAGCCCAGCGTGCTGTCGCTCAAGAACACGGTAAAGAACAGACCACCGAAGGCAATAAACGCACCGGCGAACATTGCCAACAGAAAGGCCTTTGCGACCGGCAGGTTGGCCTTGGTCACGCCGGCGGCCACGGTCTTGGCCTCGATCGCGGCGGGCGCCAGGCAATCGGGAGCGGGGTACTCCGCCTTGGAATCTGCCATGTCAATCACTTCTTTCCTAATCAGCAGGGACAAGCGCTCCTATTGCTCTTGCCCCAAGCGGACAAAGTGGGAAAAGTCGTTGGCGGCCACGGCGTCGTACACGGCGTCGACGGCGTCAAAGACCTCCGGGGACATAGGGTTGTAGAACTCCGTGTCGCCCGGCTGAATCCCAACGAAGACGATATCATCACACGATTGCTCAATCTCTTCGATCAGAATCGACAAAGGAAGCGAATGCGTGGTGAACATCGACTTGCGGGCCACGTCACGTTTGTCGAGCAAGCGGATGGCGCCGACGGGCAGCGCCATGTCGGCGGCATCGACCAAAACCAGACGCGGCGGACGCTCGCGCTTGACCTCGATGATGTCGTCCTCGGGCGTTTGCCCGCCGTCGATGGTGTACCAACCGGCGATGGGTGCGTCCTCCATCTTTTTGGAGAGCACGGGGCCGGCGGCATCGTCGGCACGCAGCACGCTTCCCGCCGTGAGCACGATACCCGCAAACGGGGCGCCGTTCACACGTCCATCCACAACGTGACCCATTACTGCAACCTTCCCGTCAGGTACACGCCCGACACATCGCGCACGCGCTCAACCAGATCGCGGAACTTCATCAGAAACGCGACCTGCTGGGCATGCAGGCCAAAGTCGTCGTCGAACACCGAGATGCCGGCCTTGGCCGAGCCGCGAAAACCGCGCTCGTCGAGCAGCGTGTCGCAGGCCTCGAGCAGCGACGGCACCGCCGCCTTGTCGAGCTGGCACTCGCCAAAGGAGCGGATGGCCTCGAACTTGGTCTTGGCCTCCCCCTCCGGCAGCGCGTCGATAAGCGTATAGAACACGTTCACCGGCACCGACAGGCGCGGCTCAAAGCAGTCGAGCACGCCGGTATGGTGGCCCACGGCGAGCGTGTAGTACAGCACGTCGCAGGCCTCCTGGGGAACGTCTTCCTCGGTCTCCACAAACTTACGCGTGAGCTCGTAGAAGACCACCTGGTCGGGCGTATGGCCCAGGCAGGGGTCGGCGACGCCCTCGGCAGCCTCGTCGCTTGCGCGCGAGGCATCGCCAAAAGAGCCGCCGAGCATGCCGGGACCCGCAAAGTAACCAGAGCGGTCCGTGAGCTCCATCTAGCGACCTCCGGCCAGCACCAGATCCTGCAGCGCCGAGTACACCTCGACGCGGCGCGGATCGTCCTGCTTGTCGATGAGCAGCGCCATGGCACCGCGGATATCGCCCTTGGGCGCGCCCTCGAGCGTATCCATAAACTCGTTGGCCAAGTCGCGGCCGTAACGGTAACCGCTCATGGCGCGAGCTTCGCGCTCAATGGCAACGCGCAGCTTGTACGGCACGCCGGGGTGCAGGATATCGGCCTGCTCGCCGGCGGCCTCCACCGTGGTCTCGGCATGGAGTTTTTGGTCCAGCAGACCAAGTGCCATGGCAAAGCCGTAGACGGTCTGCGCGGGGCTGGGCGGGCAGCCGGGGATGTAGACATCGACCGGCAGAATCTTGTCCGTGCCGCCCCAGACGCAGTAGTTGTCGTAGAAGATGCCGCCGGTGCAGCCGCAAGCGCCATAGGACACCACGATCTTGGGATCGGGTGCGGCCTCAAAAGCGCGCAGGGCCGGCATGCGCATGGCACGCGTCACGGCACCGGTGTACAGCAGCACATCGGCGTGACGGGGCGAGGGCACGACCTTGATGCCAAAGCGCTCGACGTCGAAGACGGGCGTGATGGAACCAAAGATCTCGATCTCGCAGCCGTTGCAGCCGCCGCAGTCGACACGGTAGACGTACACCGAGCGCTTGATCTTCTTAAGAAGGGTCGCCTTGGCCTTCTCGATGCTCTCGTCGAGCTCGATCTTGGTCGGGCGGTACTGAAGCCGCTCGGGTAAAAGCGTGGGTTCGGCCATGGTTACTCCTCCTTCGTATCAAAATCCATAATGATGCCCTCGACCGGCGCAGGACCGGCGGGAATCTCGGGCGCATCGGGGTTGAGCTCACGGTCGATATACTCCGGGTTCACGCCGTGGCCGCCCAGATACTCCATGCCGGGGCCCTGGGGCTCACCGGACGCAAGCGTCTCGTTGGCAGCCATGCCGGCAGCGTTGCCGGTCTTTACGGCCGAAGCGGCGCGCAGGGCGTCGAGCTCGCGCTTGCACTCCTGGCACATACCGACGGTACGGGCGGCCTGCTCGGCCTCCATGCCGCCGGCCTTTTGCAGCAGGCGCTTGGCGTAGTCGATCTCCTTGTGCGGGGCAAACGGCTTGCCGCAACGCGAGCAGTGCTCGAGCGTGTAGACGCTCTTGCTGGTGAGGTCGTCCTTGCTCATGACGGCCAGCTCAAACTCCTCGGTGAGCTTGATGGCCTCCATGGGGCAGGCTTCCTCACAGCGGCCGCAAAAGATGCAGCGGCCGTAGTCGATCGACCAGGTAATGGTATCGGCCGCAAGGTCGGTGTCCATGCGAATGGCATCGGCCGGGCACGCCACGCCGCAGGCACCGCAGGCGATGCAGAGCCCAGCGTTGTGCTCGGGCTTGCCGCGCATGTCCTTGTTGGTGGGGAACGGCGCAAACGGGTACTTGACCGTCGCGTCGCCGGCCTTGGCGTTAACCTTCCAAAGCTTCAGCATATTAGAGCGCCTCCTCATCGAGCGGAGCGGCCATGGTGCCCTCGCCCGCAAGCGGCGACTTGTCGCGCCAGACGTTCTCGAACTGCTCCTTGTCGAGCACGTGGTCGCGCTTGGCGGCGACATCGGTCACCGTCACGCGGTCGGTGCAGGAATAGCACGGGTCGAGCGAACCGACGATCAGCGCCGCGTCGCCCACGGTGTTGCCGCGGAACATGTAGCGCAGGACCGGCCAGTTGCTGTACGTGGCGGCCTTGGCACGCCAGCGGTAGCACTTCTGGTTGTTGCCGAGCATAGCCCAGTGCACGTCCTCGCCGCGCGGCGCCTCGGTGGCGCCGATGGCGTACTTGTGCGGGGTGTACTCCCAGTCCGTGGTGAGGATGGGGCCCGACGGGCAGTTCTCGAGCATGGTCTCGATCATGTCGATCGAATCGTAGACCTCCTGGATGCGAACGGCGGTACGGCCGAAGGCATCGCAGGTGTCGGCCGTGGCGGCGTGCATCTTTTGGACATCCGGATCGGCATAGCCGTCGAAGGGATGGTCAAAGCGCACGTCGCGGGCATAGCCCGAGCCACGCATGAGCGGGCCGACCGGCGAGAAGTCGCGAGCGATCTTGCGGTCCAAGATGCCGATGCCACTCGTGCGCTCAATAAAGTTGGGCGTGGAGAGCAAGACGTCGACGAGTTCCTGAACCTCGGAGCGCAGCTGGTGGATGGTCGTGAGCGTGGAGAGCTTCTGCTCGGCCAGGATATCGCGACGCACGCCGCCGATCACGTTGAGGCCGTAGGTCTTGCGGTGACCGGAGAGCTTCTCGGCCAGGTCCATGGACTTCTCGCGGACGCGGAAGAACTGCTGGAAGCCGGAGTCGAAGCCCGTGTAGTGCGACGCCAGGCCAATGTTGAGCAGATGCGAGTGCAGGCGCTCGACCTCGAGCATGATGGCGCGGATGTACTGGGCGCGCGGCGGGACATGAATGCCCTGGGCGCGCTCAACGGCCTCGGCATAGGCCACCGAGTGAGCGCAGCCGCAGATGCCGCAGATGCGGTCGGCGAGGAACGTCACGGCGTCATAGTTCAGGCGCGTCTCGGCGACCTTCTCCATGCCGCGGTGCACGTAGAACAGGCGGTAGTCGGCGTCGACGATCGTCTCGCCCTCGACGAACAGGCGGAAGTGGCCGGGCTCGTCGGAGGTAATGTGCAGCGGGCCCATGGGGACGAGCGTGGTCTCCTTGCCCTTGGTGTCGGCCAAGAACTCGTAGTTTTCCATATCGCTCGCGGGAGCGGGACGGAAGCGGTAGTCCATGGAGTCCTTGCGCAGCGGGTACAGGCCGCTGGGCCAGTCATCGGGCAGCACCAGGCGGCGACGATCGGGCAGACCCTCGGGGATCAGGCCAAACATATCGCGCAGCTCGCGCTCGCCCCACACGCAGGCGGGGACGAACGGCGTCACGGACGGGAACGTCATCTTGGCGGGATCGACCTCGGTGCGCACGGTCACCCAACCGGGGTCCTCCCCCTCCATGGAGATGACATAGTACACGGCGTAACGGCCGCACAGGCTGCGCTCGTCGTTGCCGATGATCACGGGAATCCAGCCGTAGCGCTCGTAGTACAGGTAGTGGACGGCCTCGGGCAGCTTGTCCTGCTTGACGGTAATCGTCAGCTGGTCCTCGCACTGCCATTCGACCTTCTCGATAGCGCCCGGCACTGCAGCACGCAGGGCCTCGACGTGGCTTTCGCAGCGACGAGCGTAGTCCTTCTTTTCAGGTTCTGCCATGGTGCTAATTCACCTCACTTGTCTTGGTCTGGGAACTGAACACCATGCGGTAGAGAGGGGCCTCGTGGAGCTCTTCGACGCTCTGGTTCAAAACGACGGACGTTGCATCCTCGACGCCGCTCGTGATGGCGACCGGGGTGGCGATACCGAACCACATGACCACGATCGCGAGGGCGATCTCGGGGATGATCATGAGGGCGGGCACCTCGTGGCGCTTCATGCCCTCGGGCGCCTTGCCGAAGATGGACTTGAGCGCGATGCCGGTAAGGGCGAAGTACACGCCGGTGAGGCCGATGGCCACGAGCACGACCACCCAGATGGGACCGGACTGAACGCCGGCCACGAAGGTGAGGAACTCGGAGATGAACAGGGCGAACGGCGGGAAGGCGGCGAGCGCGAGCAGGGCGATGATGGTGAGCGCTGCCGTGACGGGAGCGATCTCGACGACGCCCTTGATCTTGTTCAGGTCGCGGGTGTGGTAGATGTGCTGGATGTTACCGGCCATGCAGAAGGCGAGCGCCTTCGTGAAGCCGTGGAAGATGCAGTGCAGCAGGCAGGCGGCGATACCGAGCGGGCCACCGATACCCAGGCACAGCGCGACCACGCCGACGTTGTCGACGGAGGAGTACGCGAAGCGGCGCTTGATATCGTCCTGCTTGAAGATGCACAGGGCAGCCACCAGGATGGACAGCGTGCCCAGGATGAGCAGGAACGTTCGCGGATAGGTGTCGCCCACCGTGATGATGGACAGGGAGTAGAAGCGGATGATCACCAGCATGGCGCACTTGAGCAGCACGCCCGAGAGCAGCGCGGAGACCGGGCTCGGAGCCTGGGAGTGCGCGTCGGGCAGCCAAGTGTGCATGGGGAACAGGCCCGCCTTGGCGCCGAAGCCGATGACGATGAACGCGAACGCGAGGCGCACGAGCATCGGGTCAAACTGGTCGGCGTAGGGCATGATGGAGGTGAGGAAGGCTGCCTCATGCGCGTTGGGCATGATATCGGCGGCGTTCGCGTAGATGAGCAGCGTGCCGAACAGGCCGAAGGCCACGCCGGCGGTGCAGACCATCGCGTACTTCCAAGACGCCTCGAGCGCCTGCTTGTTCTTGTAGATGCCCACGAGGAACACGGTCGACAACGTGGTGGCCTCGACCGCCGCCCAGGTGAGGATGATGTTGTTGGACAGGCAGGCGAGCAGCATCGTGAAAACGAACAAGCTAAACAGCGCGTAGTACTGCTTGGTGCGCTCGGCCGGCATGGTCTTCTCCTCGATATCGATCTTGATATAGGAGATGGAGTACACGCCGGTGATGAACCCGATGATGCCTACCAGAAGGACGAAGATCGACGAGAGCGAATCGAGATGGAGCCACAGGCCCAAAGCGTCGATATTCTGCCCGCTCGAGAGCATGGTTCCCGCGGTGACGACCGAAAGGACGAGGGTCGCCGCGACGGAGATGGTGTTGAGCCCCGCAAAGACGCTGTAGGACGTCGTCTTGGGGAGCGCAGCCATAATCAGGGAGAACACGAGGGGACAAGCGAGCAGGGCGACCGTCAGCATTGAAACATCCATGGCCTACCCCTTCAATTCGGTCAGGTCGTGGGAGTCGAGCGACTTGGTGTCGTTCCAGATCCTCACGACGACGGCGGACATGATGATGACGGCGAAAATGGCGTCGGTGGCGATGCCGATCTCGATGATCTCGGGGGCCGTGGGCGCGAGCAGGGCGAGCGTCACGTGGCTACCGTTCTCCATAAGGCAGTACCCGAAGATTTGCTTGAGGATGTTGCGCTGGGAGATGATGCACGTGAGGCCGACGAAGAAGTGCGCGAAGCTGATGGCGAGGGCCGGAGTAGCCACCTCAGCGGTGGGCAGGCTCAGGCGCGTGACCACCGCGAAGCAGATGGCCACCTCCAGACCGGTGAGGATGATGGTCCAGGCCGGCTTGATGGAGGAGGTCAGCGTGCTATCGGCAGGCGAACCCATCTTTTTGTAGGCACGGTTGAGAATGAACGGAACGAGGATCACCTTGGTGACGAAGGCCGACGCGGCCCACATGAGAAGCTCGGTGGCACCGGTGGTGAGGCCCAGGGTGAGCAGCACGCCCACCAGGACAACCGACTGGATCGCGTACCACTTAATGGCGGACGGGATGGTCTTCGAGACGACCACCATGGTGGAGGTCACGATCAGAAGACCGCCCAGGATATTGACTAACGAATAACCCATGTCCTACCTCCTAACCCATCCAACTAGAGGACAGAGGACCGGCGACGACGACCATGATCATGAGGACGACGAACACGAACGCCATGGCGCGCGGAAGGGGCTGGCCGGCGGCCACGGTCTCGCTCGGCTCACCGGGCAGGACCTTACCCATCCAACGCAGGAACCATGCGAAGGTGGCGACGGTCTCGACGACCATGACGCACACGAGGACGAAGATGACCGTGTTGGAAGCACCAACCGCGAAGCCACCGGAAATAATCTGGAACTTGGAGAAGAACGTGCTCATGGGGGGCACGCCGGCGATAGCGGTCGCGGCGACCGCGAAGCCCACGCCCGTGACCGGGTACTTCTTCATGAGGCCCTGGATCTTGGGCAACATACGGGTTCCCAGCGTGAAGCTGAGGGAGCCGGCGATGAGGAAGAACAGGGTCTTGGTGAACGCGTGGTTGAAGATGTGCTCGACGGCGCCGTTGAACGCCATCTGGCTTCCGAACACGGAGAGGCCCAGGCCGAAGAACACGTAGGCGAGCTGCGCGATCGTCGAGAAGGCGAGCAGGCGCTTCATATCCTTCTGGGGCAGGTACATGAGGAAGCCGAAGAGCATGGTCACGACGGCGTCGATGATGGCGACCCAACCGACGATCTCGGGGATATCGCCGGCACTCGCAAGAGCGCGGGCGAACACGCACACGCCGACCTTCACCATGGACGCGCCATGGAGGTAGGCGGAAACGGGCGTGGGGGCCTCCATTGCGGAGGGCAGCCACATGTAGAGCGGGAACTGGGCGGACTTGGCCCAAGCGGCGAACAGGATGAGCAGCAGCACGACGGTCTTCATACCGGAATCGAGCTGGGAGATCGCGCTCAGCGCGAACGTGCCGGTTCCGGCGAACAGGAAGGCCGCGCCGATGTAGAGTCCCAGAGCGCCGATATGGGTGATGATGAGCGCCTTCATACCGGCCTTCTTGGCCGTGGGCGTCATGTAGTAGCTGATGAGGCCCCAGGAGCACACGCCGGTGATCTCGAAGAAAACGAGCTGGCCGACGATGGTGGAGCTGTAGGCGAGACCGGCCATGGCGCCGATGAACGTGGAGAAGTACACGTAGAAGCGGCGACGGGGCGCGTCGGGATGCTCCTTGTTCTTATCGCTCATGTACGGGAACGAATAGATGACGACGAGCAGGCCGATAGCGACGAACGCGGGTGCGAGCAGCGTGCTCATCCGGTCGAATATGAAGCCCATGACCAAGGTCTGGCCCATACTCGCCCAGGTTACATCGACCGCGTTCATGCCGTTTCCGGCAAACGTCGCGGCCAAGCCAACGGAAGCGACCGTGGCGATGCCGCCGGCAAAGGCGCAGATCCATTTAGCGTAGGGACGCGGCAGCATGACGATGAGCAGGGAGCCCAGCATGGGGACGGCGATCGCCACCATGGCAAAGAGGGACAAGCTCGATTCGATTGACATAGTTTCTCCCTTCTCCCTACACGCCTACGACGACGAAGACGAACGCGAGGACCGCGATGCCGACGACGGCCCAGGTCTGGTTACCGAGCACCTTGAAGCGCGAACGGGAAACGGAGTTCTCGAGCACGCCGCAGACAACGAAATCGACCAGGCACTTGACAAGGAAGACGACGGCGCCCACGAGAGCGGTGACGCCGATGGTCGCGGGCTCTCCCCAGGGGATGAAGATGGAGGTGAACCAAGCGACGACCACGACCTGCTTCATGCCCATGGCGAGCTTCATCATGGCCAGGGACGGGCCGGAGAGCTCGGCGAGCGGGCCCTCCTGGAGCTCCTGCTCGGCTTCGGCCTGATCGAACGGAAGCTTGCCGAGCTCCATATAGCAGGCGGCCGCGAAGGCGACGCCGGCGAGGATGACGGCGACGACGCTCGAGACGTTGCCCGTAACGATGTGCTGACCCATGGTCGCAATGTCCGTGGAGCCGCACACGATGGCGACGGTAAACAGCGCGATGAGCATGGACGGCTCGATGAGCACACTCATGAGGAGCTCGCGGATACCGCCGAAGCCCGCGTAGGCGTTGGAGGAATCCACGCCGGACAGCGCGAAGAAGAAGCGGGACAGCGCGAGCGCGTACATGATGGTGATGGCGTCACCAAAGACGGGCATGGGGCTCTCGAGCGTGAACATGGGCAGGCCCATGGCGAGCATGAACGACACCGCGAGGAACAGCGGCGGCATGATGCGCAGCACGAAGCTCGAGTCGGAACTCACGGACTCGGGACGCGCCATGAGCTTCGCGAGGTCCCGGTAATCCTGAAGGATGGACGGACCGCGGCGATTGTGCATCTTCGCGCGAATCACACGGGCGAGGCCGGAGAAGAAGGGCGCGACCAGCATGACCACGAGGCCCTGCGCTATCGCAAGAACGATGTTCATAATATCCTCTCCCCTCTCTAGACCATGACCACGGCGAGCACGAGGAAGACCACGAGCGCCGCGACGATGTAGCAGATGTATACGGAGTAGTTGCCGCCCTCGATCTTGGAGGCGAGGCCGGCCAGCTTATCGGCACCCTCGCTCGGTGCATCGACCAGGAAGCGGTCGGGCAGGGGCTCAACGCCCTGGGCGACACCGGTGAGCTTCTGGAACACGTGCGCGATGGACCAGCAGATCTTGGTGCATACCTCGCGCAGGGTGTAGAGCGGGCCCATGAAGAGCTCTACGTCTGACGCGAAGCTCGTGGCGACGACGGGCATGTGCTCGTTGGGCTCGTAGCCGCACGCCCAAGGGTCGGTCTTCTTAGCGGGGGCCTTGGCGCCGAGGCAGGACCTCAACACGAACGCGAGGCCGGTGAGGACCACGAGCGCGATGGCGATCGCGGGGGTGGAGGTGGCGGCACCGGAAATCTCGTTCACCAGAGACACGCCCGAGGTGGCTGTGATGGCAGAGCCGGCAAGCACGCTCTGGGCGACGTCGCCCAGAACCGGGGCGATGACGGGAGAGCCGATTCCCAGCACCACACAGATGGCCGCGAGGAGCATCTGCGAGAACAACATCGGAGCCGGGGACTCCTTGGCGTTCGCGGCCTCCTGGGAACGAGGGCTGCTCGCGAACGAGACGCCGTAGGCCTTCACGAAGCACGTGACGGCCAGGGCACCGGTGATGGCGAGGGCGGCCGCAGAGGCGACGGCGAACACCATGACGACCGGGTCGGAGAGCGTCGAGATGTTGAACAGGGACTGGTAGGTGAACCACTCGGAAACGAAGCCGTTGAGCGGCGGGATAGCCGAGATGGCAAGGGCACCGATGAGGAAGCAGACGGCCGTGACCGGCATACGGCGGAACAGGCCGCCCATCTTCTCCATGTTGCGCGTACCCGTGGCATAGAGCAGGGAGCCCGCGCCGAGGAACAGCTCGCCCTTGAACATGGCGTGGTTGAGCGTGTGGTAGAGGGCGGCCATGAGCGCGATCGTCGCGATGACGTCGTTGCCCAGGGCGTGCGCCGTCATGGACGCGCCGACACCGAGCAAGATGATGCCGATGTTCTCGACGGAGTGGTAGGCCAGCAGGCGCTTAATGTCGTGCTCGTGGAGGGCGTAGACGACGCCCAGGACCGACGAGATGGATCCGAAGACCAGGACCATGAGGCCCCACCAGAGCTGGACGCCCGAACCCGCGAGCAGGTCGAGACCGACCTTGAGGATTCCCAGGATGCCGATCTTGATCATGCCGCCGGACATGAGGGCGGACACGTTGGACGGCGCCTCGGGGTGCGCCTGGGGCAGCCAGGAGTGCAGCGGGATGATACCGGCCTTTGCGCCGAATCCGAAGAACGCGAGGACGAAGCACGCGGAGGAGACGGCGGGTCCAAAGTCATGCGTACGGAAATCACTGAAGCTGAAGGAACCGCCCACGCCGTTGGTCATGAGCAGGAAGCTCGCCATGATAAGGACAAAGCCCACGTGCGCGATGACGAAGTAGAGCCAACCGCCCCTAATGGAGTTCTTGTTCTCCTCGATAACGACAAGGAAGTAGCTCGTAAGGGACATGAGCTCAAAGGCGACCAGGAACCAGAACACGTTGTCGGCGGTGATGACGAGCATCATCGAGGCGACGAAGGTGTTCATGAAGAAACCGGCGCGCCCGACCTTGCCCGGGTACTCATCGAAGTAGGACAGACCGTAGATGAAGCCCGCAAAGGCGAGGATTGAGATGAGGACCACGATCAGGCCCGCAAGGCCGTTGAGCAAGAGCTCGAGACGGGCGAACGGGAAAAAGAAGACCGTGTTGAGGGACGAAACGTCGCCAAGCACGGCCTCGAGGCCCGCGATGAACGAAAGCACCGCCGCGACGGCGCCGATCAGGCAGCCGGCGGTCTTGGCGGCGTTATCGGCCTTGATCAGCAGAACCGAGGCGAGCGCACCGATGCACGAGACGGCAAGCGATGCGATAAACAGCGTCATGCTATCCATTGTTTACGCTCCCTTCTGCTTTCTCGGACAGGCCCTGGGCCACAGCGGTAACGTCGACGACTGGACCGTTTTCGATCGAGCGCAGGCGCTTGGCCTCGTCGAGCTCGCGATCGGCCGCGCCGCCCATGACGGTCAGCGCCTTGGTGGGGCACGCCGCCACACAATGCGGGCCGTCCGGATCGAAGGCACACAGGTCGCACTTGACGGCGCAGGTGTACTGGCCAGGAGCCCACGTAAGCAGGCTGCTCAGGGACTTAGGATACGAAGGCGTCGGGTCGCACATGCCTGCGACACCGGCGATAGACGTGCCATCGGGATGGATGGCTCCGAAGGGGCACGCGATGGCGCACAGCCTGCACCCGATGCACTCCTGCTCCTTGACGTGGATGCGATCGCCATCGTGCTCGATGGCATTCACCGGGCAAACCTCGGCGCAGGGAGCACCCTCGCAATGGTGGCAGGCAAGGGCGGCCGAAATACCGCCGGTCTTCACGAGCGCCAGGCGCGGCGTATCCTGAAGACCCTGCATCCGGTGGGCGTCGGCACAGGCGGACTGGCATGTTCCGCAGCCGATGCACCTCTCCGGGTTGATGTCGATGAAGCGGTTCATCCCCACTTCCTTTCAAAATAACGGGCCGGGCTCCCGAACGTACGGGACGCCCGGCCCAAAAAGCCAACGAGAACGGGACTACACGATTTGGTTCACGTGCGTCTCGTCGTCGAACTTGGCGGCGCCAGGCTCAACGTCCTGGGGAGCAGCGGCGTCCACCAGAGCCTGCTTGAGCTCGGTGTACTGACGCTCTACCTCGCCCTCTGCCCAAACCTGGTCGGCAATGGCGTCGACCTGGCAGGCGGAGAACTTGTCCTCGGGCGTATGCGAGACCGGGTCGACCTTGTGAATGGTCAGCTCGTTGCACTTGCCGATCCACCACTGGTAGGTCATGTAGACCGTGCCCTTATTGATGCGATCGCTCACGTCGGCGCGGCTGTATACCTGGCCGCGGCGGCTATGAATCGAGACGATGTCGCCGTTCTTGATGCCGCGCGCCTGGGCGTCCGCGGGATTCATGCGGACAAAGCCGGGCTCGTCGGCGAGCAGCGCCAGCGTCTTGCAGTTGCCGGTCATCGAGCGGCAGCTGTAGTGACCGACCTCGCGGACGGTGCACAGAATGAGCGGGTACTCATCGTCGGGAAGCTCGGAGGGCGCCTCCCAGTCGTGCGCCATCAGGTTGGCGCGGCCGTCCTTGGTGGTGAACTTGCCACCAGCGAACATGTCGGGCGTACCGTGGTCGTTCACATCGGTGCTCTTGACCGGCCACTGGGCGTAACCGCCCTCGGGAGCCATCTTCTCGTAGGTCGCGCCCACAAAGTTGGGGCACAGGCTAATGCACTCGTTCCAGATCTGCTCGGTGTTGTCGTAGTGCATGGGATAGCCCATACGCGTGGACAGGTCCGCGAAGATCTCCCAGTCGTGGCGGCACTCGCCCTTGGGCGGAACAGCCGCGTCAAAGTGCTGGAAGCTACGGTCGGATGCGGTAAAGACACCCTCGTGCTCGCCCCAAGAGGTAGCGGGCAGGATGACGTCGGCGAGCATGGTCGTCTGCGTCATAAAGATGTCCTGGCAAATGAACAGATCCAGCTCGGAGAGCGTCTTGCGCATACCGGCCGAATCGGGCTCGGTCTGCACCGGGTCCTCGCCGTAGTTGTAGAAGCAGTGCACCTTGCCCTCGTCGACCAGGTGGCCCAGGTCGGTGAGCTTGTAGCCCTCCTCGAGCGGGAGCTTTTCCTCGGGCACGCCCCAAGCCTTTGCAAACTTGGCGCGCACGGCGGGGTCGGTGACTTTCTGGTAGCCAGGGTACAGGTTAGGCAGCATGCCCATATCGCAGGAGCCCTGGACGTTGTTCTGACCACGCACGGGCGCGAGGCCGGAATTGGGTTTGCCGATCTGGCCGGCAACGCAGGCGATGGAGGCGATGGTGTGCACCGTCTTCAGGTTCTGCTTCTGCTGGCATACGCCCATGCCCCAGCCAATGATGGCGGAGGGCTTCGCCGTGGCGTACATCTCGGCAGCTTGGTGGATCAACGCGGGCTCGACACCCGTGATGTCCTGTACGGATTCGGGAGTGTAGTTCTTGATGGTCTCCCACCACTCGTCAAAGCCGTTCGTGTGCTCGGCGACGAATTCCTTGTCGTAGAGGCCATCGTTGACCAAGCAGTTGGCAAAGGCGTTGAGGAACGCGACGTTGCAACCGTTCTTGATCGGAAGGTAGAGATCGGCGATACGCGCGGTTTCGATATGGCGCGGGTCGGCGACGATGATCTTGCAACCCTTTTCTTTGGCTCGCACGATACGCCTTGCGACGATGGGGTGCGAATCGGCAGGGTTATAGCCGAAGAGGAAAATGCAGCCCGCATCCTCCATACCGGGGATGGAGCATGACATGCAACCTGAACCAACCGTGTCCATCAGACCGAGGACAGTAGGGCCGTGTCAAGTACGGGCGCAGTTGTCTACGCTGTGGGTGCCGATGCACGCACGCGTAAACTTCTGCATGACGTAGTTCGCCTCATTGCCGCCGCCTCGCGAAGAGCCGGTGGTCATGACAGCGTTAGGACCATATTCGTCAATTATGGCCTGCATCTTAGATGCGGTGAAATCCAGTGCCTCGTCCCAGCTTACGCGCTCAAGATCCGCGCCCTTGGTGCGGCGGATCATCGGGTGCAGTACGCGAGGAGTCAAGATCTTGGTGTCGTTGATGAAGTCGTAGCCGCTCATGCCCTTAAGGCACAGCTCGCTCTGGTTGGTGATGCCGTTGAGCGGTTCGGTACCCACGACCTGGCCGTTTTGGACCAAGAGGTTAAACTGGCAACCGGCGCCGCAGTACGGGCAGATCACTTTATGCTTCTCCATGACACCCTCCTTCCTTTCTCTGCTACCGAATGCTCGGTACGTATTTGACAATCATTGGGCCTGTCGCCCGACGCTTACGCCTCGTTTTCGATGGTGGCGCGGGCACGCTCGGCAGTCAGTTCTGCCAGACGCTCCTCGTCCACCAGGGTGAGGCCCTTGGTCGGACACGCCTCGGCACACGCCGGACCGCCGGGACGGTCCACGCACAGGTCGCACTTGAGCACGAAGCTCTTAGTCTGCGAACCCACGCGCACGTCACCCATCAAGACGGGGACCTGCGTGGTCGCCACGCTCACGGCGCCAAAGGGGCATGCCATGACGCAGCTCTTGCAGCCGATGCAGTTGTCCTCGTTGACGCCGATGCGATGGTTCTTTGGATCAAAGAACAAGGCGCCCGTAGGACAGGCCTTCGCGCACGGGGCATCCTCGCAATGATGGCAAGCCACCGGTGCGGAGATCTCGTACGTACGCGTCACGCGCAGGCGCGGCGCGGCGATGTTGCCGGGAATATCGTGTGCCTCGATGCACGCCGCCATACAGGTTTGACACCCAATGCAGCGTGAAGAATCATCCACGACTCGTTTATTGCCCATGTTGTTCACTCCCTCCTGAATCCCATGCCGGAGAGACCCTGTCGACGTTGCCCCAAGCCGCCCGTGGCCTGGCATCGGCGTATCGAGCGCATGCGGCGAAACAGGCACTCGGTAGAGTTTCTCCAACGATATACAGGTTAAATATACGCAGTTGCAGGGGGCAAACTTGAGCATAGGCCCTGCAATACGGGTGTATTGCAGGGGTTTTGGCAGGTTGGAATTATTCTCTAGAAGCTATAAAGGTGAGTGTATTACATGCGTACATCCAAGGGAGATTTCACGCTCGTTTCTGAAAGATGTAGTACGTTTGTAATATCGTTTACACTCAATTACTTTAGTGCAATAAAGTAGTGGTTGTAAGATTGGCTATTATTAGCCGATGTTGTATTTGACTATTCAAATTGCACGCTCATTAAGGGAGGCCAGTGATGTCATCGACTCAAAAACGAGCCATCCTGCAGGTGCGCATTCGCGAGGAAGACAAGCAGCATGCCGAGCGTCTCTACGACGCCATGGGCACATCGCTCGCCGAGGCTGTCCGTCTATTTGTCGCGCAGAGTATTTTGATGCGCAAGCTCCCCTTTCAGCCGGTCGCCGTGCGCTCCAAGGACGGCACGTCCGCCTATGGACTGCTCAAAGCATATGGGGACCCCAATCGCCGCTCCGAGGAGCGCAATGCCTGGATTGAATACCTAGCCACAGAAAGCGACGAGTCGGTTTTGGGTCCCGAGGAAGTAGATATCCATGAGTAGCACCATCATCGACGAGACCGTCATCCTTCGCTACCTGCTTGACGACGACGAGGTCCTGTCACCGCGCGCTGCCAAGGTCATCGCCACGCGCACCGCACGTGTCTACCCCGAAATCATCACGCGCGTCGTGGTCACGCTGCGCGACGTCTATAAGGTTCCCCGCGTTGAAATTGCTGCGGCCATGAAAAGGCTGCTCGATGACGTCATGGTCGACGAGCCCACCGTTGTCGCCCTTGCCGTCAAACTCTTCGGCAAGACCCATATGGACTTTACCGACTGCCTCCTCGCAGCCCGAACCGCCATCTACAACGATGATGTCGTGAGCTTTGGCAAGCCCATCATCCAAGGCATGATCGACTACCGCCGCCAGCGCCAAACCGCCGCCGACGCCCGCAGCCGAAGCACCGACGCCCGCGGACACGGCACCGACTCCACCAT
>DXMC01000014.1:0-54637 GCA_019414365.1 Collinsella sp. | reverse complement strand
GCGAACCTCCAGTCCGGACCGCCCCGCGGTCCAACTTTCTGTCCGCACCCCCAAACAGTCCCTATTTCACCGCAACTTATGAGGAGATCATTCGTCGCTGCCCGGTTTGCGTCGGTTGGCCTTTTTAATCGCGTTGAAGTGCTTGTCGTTGAGCCTGCGCTGACGCGAGCGCTGAGGCACCTTGGTCTTGACGCGTCGGCGCGGTGGACGCCCGCGACGCTCAAGCTCAGCGCGCAGCTTACGCAGGCAGCTCGCGCGATTCTGAAACTGGCTGCGGCTCTCACGCGCCGTCACGACAATCCCCGAAGGGATATGTTTCATGCGCACCGCCGAGTCCGTCGTGTTCACGCCCTGTCCGCCCGGACCCGTCGCGCGAAACACCTGCACCTCGCAATCGCGCGCCAACTCCTCGACTGACATCTCGGCATAGCGCGCATACTCGCGCCATCCCATCTTGTTCTCATCCATATCAGCACCCCCCCCTCATACAAAAAATGTGACAAAGGGACAGTCCCTTTGTCACATCGCATACCAATCGCTTGTGTTGCGCGCTTAGGCGAAGGTGATCTCGCCAGTATCGCAGTCCATATCGGCGATACGGGCGAGGCTCTCAACGCGGAAGCCGCGCTCGCGGAGCTTATCGCCACCGCCCTGGAAGCCCTTCTCAACGGCGATGCCAATGCCGGCAACTTCGGCGCCCGCAGCCTCGCAGATCTTGATAAGACCCTCGAGCGCGCAGCCGTTGGCCAAAAAGTCGTCGATGATCAGGACCTTATCGCCCTCGGACAGGAAGCGCTTGCCGACGATGACCGGGTACTCCTTCTGCTTGGTAAAGGAGTAGATGGTCGTGGCATATTGCTCGCCGTCGAGGTTGATGGACTGCGCTTTCTTGGCAAAGACCACCGGCACGCCGCCAAAATGCTGAGCCGCGATACAAGCCATGCCAATGCCCGAAGCCTCAATCGTCAGAATCTTGTTGATCTCGACACCCTCGAACAGACGGGCCCATTCGGCGCCCATGTGGTCGAACAGCTCAACGTCGCACTGGTGGTTGAGGAAGGCATCAACCTTAAGGACGTTACCGGCCTTTACGATGCCGTCATGGCGAATACGATCCTCAAGCTCCTGCATGGCGCAACCCCTTCTCGCGGCAACGATACCGCGCGATTAATAAACGTTGTTCGATAGTCTACCACGGACCGACCCCCGCCCGCCCCACAAGCCGCATCGCACCACAAACCAGTCTTTTTGGGACGGCGCGAATCGTGGCAGACAGCCCCCCAACACGCTAATGGCGGGCGCGCATCTTCACCAAACGCACCATGGCGAGCGCAAAGCCCACAGCGGCCACAGCCATGAGCACGTAGAACACCGAGCGAAAGCCGAATAGGAATACATCCGGACGGCCTGCAACAAAACTAGTCACGGCCTCGCCCATCGCCACGCTCATCTGCCCATACAGGATATTCGACGCCACCGTAATGCCGAGTGCCATACCCGCATAGCGCGCCAGGCTACCCAGGCTGCCCGCGAAGCCGAGTGCTTCGCGCGGAGCCGAGCCCATATACAACGAATTGTTAGGGCTCTGGAAAATCGACGTACCGCACGACATAAATGCGACGCAGCACACGATCACAGGGATAGAAGAGTGCTCGTCGAGCGTGCTTACCGCAAAGAGACCGCACACGTACACGCCCAGGCCAACCGCCGTAGGACCCTCGCAGCCAACACGGTCCGAAACCGTTCCCGAAAGCGGGCCGATAAAGGCATTCACCATCGGCAGCGCCAAAAAGAGTAATCCGGAAATGTCGGAACCAAAGCCGTGGGCGTCCTGAAAATAGAACGGCAGAATAAACTCGGATGCGCCAATGCCAACGAACACGATGAGCATGCAGGCAAGGTTGATGGTGAAGGCCGAATTTGCAAAGCAGCGACGCGCGGCCTCCGCCAGCGACATGGGGCGCTCGCCGGCCTCCGGCTTTACATGCGGCAGCGTGTAGAGCCCCACGATAAACGAGATGACGCCAATGGGCAGGTTGATGAGGAAGATGCTCTCCCAAGGAAAGCTTGCCACCAGCATGCCGCCGAGCACGGGGCCACACATCATGCCGAGGGCCACAAAGGTCGCGAGAATACCCATAGCACGGCCTCGTTCGCGCGCCGGAAACGACTCGGTGATGATACCCATGTTGTTAGCCATGGCCGCCGCGCAACCGACGCCCTGAACAATGCGTGCCAGGATAAGAACCTCGAGCGAGGCCGAAAGGCCGCACAGCAGCGAACCGACCGAAAAGACGATGACACCCAGCTGGAACACATTCACCTTGCCGCGCACGTCACCCAGACGGCCAAACGGCAACATAGCCACGCATGTCGCAAGCAGGTACACCGAGCTCACCAGCTGAATGCGATCGAGGCCCACGCCCAGCTCCTTTTGCATCACGGGCAGCGCCACGGTCACGACGGTCGAATCCAAACACACCATAAACGTCATGATGAGCACGGTAAATAGAATCGCCCATTTGTTCTTGCCATGGGTGTCGCCCTCTAGGGCAATATGCTCGCGGCGCAGCTGCTCTGCAGTTTTCTCCATATCCATCCTTTCGAGTGGCGCAACGCAAAAACGGGGCCCCAATCGCCTGTAAACAGTCGCAATTGGGGTCCCGCCTACGGAATCGGAACGAAAGGCCACCGAAGCTTTCTGCCAGCATCGGCGCCTTGTGCGAACGCTAGCCTAGCACTGCTCGAGCGCCTGCTCAAGGTCGGCAATCAGATCGGCCGTGTCCTCGAGGCCGCACGACAGGCGCACCATGTCGGCGGAGATACCGCAGGCGATGAGCTCCTCATCGTTCATCTGACGGTGCGTAGCGTTAGCGGGATGCAGGCAGCAGGTGCGGGCGTCGGCCACATGCGTGGCGATCTGGGCGAGCTTGAGGCTCTTCATAAATGTCTCGGCCGCCGCGCGACCACCGTTAAAGCCAAAGCTCACAACGCCGCAGGTACCGTTTGGCATGTACTTCTGAGCGAGGTCATAGTACTTGTCGCCCTCCAGGCCTGGATAGCTCACGAAGCGCACCTTGGGATGGCTCTGCAGGAACTTGGCAACGGCCAGGCCGTTCTCGCAATGACGCGGCATGCGCACATGCAGGCTCTCGAGCGAGCTGTTCAAGAAGAACGCCGCCTGCGGGTTCTGCATGGGGCCAAGATCGCGCATGAGCTGCGCGGTGGCCTTGGTAATGAAGGCGCCCTCGCGACCGAACTTCTCGGCATAGGTCACGCCATGGTAGCTCTCGTCAGGCGTGGTGAGACCCGGGAACTTGTCCGCATGGGCCATCCAGTCAAACTGGCCGTGGTCGACGATCACGCCGCCCAGGTAGGCAGCATGTCCATCCATGTACTTGGTGGTGGAGTGCGTAACGATGTCGGCGCCCCACTCAAAGGGACGGCACATCACGGGCGTCGGGAAGGTGTTGTCGACCATCAGCGGCACGCCGTGGTCATGTGCGGCCTTGGCAAAGCGCTCAATATCGAGCACGGCAAGGGCGGGGTTTGCGATCGTCTCGCCAAAGACGAGCTTTGTGTTGGGCTGAAAGGCAGCCTCCAGCTCCTCATCGGTGCAGTCGGGGGCGACGAACGTGCAGGTCACGCCCATGCGGCCCATGGTGTGGGCGAGCAGGTTATACGTACCGCCGTAAATGGCAGAGCTTGCGACCACGTGATCGCCGGCACCGGCAACGTTAAAGATCGCGAGGAAGTTCGCAGCCATGCCCGAACTCGTGAGCATCGCTGCGGTGCCGCCCTCCATCTCGCAGATCTTGGCGGCAACCAAATCGCACGTGGGGTTCTGCAGACGGCTGTAGAAGTAGCCAGACTCCTCCAGGTCAAACAGCTTGCCCATGTGCTCCGACGTGTCGTACTTCCACGTGGTGGACTGGTAGATGGGCACCTGGCGCGGCTCCGCATCTCCCGGGTGATAGCCGCCCTGAACACATGTAGTACCGATAGTCTGCTCGCTCATATCTAGCTCCCTTGCCTGGGTTACGTTTTATTCGGTTCACGATACCGCTACCCTGCACCCCTCTCAACCCATCCCCAAGGTAGGTTATGGGACAAATTGATTAGGGGTATTTATCTCAAGCCTTGGGCATTTGCTCGATAGATAAAAATGAGGCATCCATAAAGCTCTCGATGATTACATGCCCCGTCACGGGTACCATAGGCGGATACACCGTGACCAAGGAGACAACGATGAAGCAAATCGATACCACCCAGCTCGACACCGCCGCCTGCCAGGCTCAGGCTGCCGAATACCACGCCCGCGGCTTTAACTGCGCACAGGCCGTTGCCTGCACGCTCGCACCTGCCGTCGGGCTCGACCCCCAGACCGCCTTTACCCTCACCGAGGGCTTTGGCGCCGGCATGGGTGGCATGACCGAGACCTGCGGCGCCATCTCGGGCGCTGTTGCCATCATGGGCTTTGTAATGAGCGACGGCATGGAGAACCCCAAGACCAAAGGCCAGACCTACAAGCTGTCGCGCGAGATTGCCAAGCGATTTGGCGAGAAGAACACGACGACCGTCTGCGGCACGCTCAAGGGCATCGGATCGGATAAAGGTCCGCTCCGCAGCTGCCCCGGCTGCATCGACGATGCCGTCGAGATCGCCTGCGATGTGCTAAAGCAGCTCGCCGAGTAAACGGCAGCAACATAAAACGACGGCCGGCGCGTTTGGGATCCATCCAAAAGAACGCCGGCCGTCGCCGTTAGAACTCGGCAAATTTGGGAGCGCCGACCTCGATCTCTTCGCGCCCCGCCATAAGCTCGCGCATCTTAGCGCAAAACGGCTCCTGCTCCCCCGCTTTGAATACCAGGTGAAGTGTCACGGCATCCGCGTAATCGGTATCCGAAACCTTGGCACCCGAATCCTGCGCCAAACGAAGCACCTGCTCATACTGCGGATAGGCCACATGCACGTCAACAGGCACGACGCTCGTCATCTCGACAATCTGCCCGGCCTCCCGAGCAGCTGCCACCGCCGCCTGCGTCGCCGCAGTATAGGCGCGCACCAAGCCACCAGGTCCCAACAGCGTGCCACCAAAATAGCGCGTCACCACGCAGCAAACATTTTTGAGCTCTGCGCCGCGCAACACCTCGAGCGTCGGCATACCGCTCGTGCGGCTCGGCTCACCATCATCGCTCTGGCGCTCGCGTCCATCGACTAAAATCCACGCGGGAACATTGTGTCGAGCGTCGTAATGACGCTTGCGAACCATCTCGATAAAGGCATTCGCCTCATCCTCGGACTCAATATGGACCAGCTGGGCAATAAACCGGCTCTTGCGGTCCAAAAACTCGCCCGAAACCTCAATATTCGATTGCAGAGTAAAATAGCTGTCCAACAAAGCCCCTCAACAACAAGCAAAGCAACAAACAGCCTCAATAATAAGGCAAAGCCCGTACCGTTAGCCCCAGTAAATAGAACGGCAACGTCAATGACCAGGCAAAGACAGCGAGACGGCGTCAGCTGAGTCGATTTGGCCCGAAAGAGGAGGGAGCACGCCTTATGGCGGCGACCGACGAATGAGCGCCAAATCGGCCAGCTGACGCCGTCGAAGGCGAGAACCCGTCAGCGCGAGCAAGGTGCCTTGAAAGACGAGGGCATTGACCTTATGGTCATGCCCGAAGGCTTGAAAGGCAGATTGCCGCGCTGACGGGTTCGCAGCGTCAACAAAGTGCTGAGTGGGCCTATAAGCCGGGTTCTGTCGTGAACGGTCATTTATCTTGTCTGCACGTTACCGTGCAGCTCCACGCACGCTACCCGAACGCGGACCGGGCCGGCCCATAGCGTTCCTATTCGCGCTTGCTCCGGATGGGGCTTGCCAAGCCGCCGTGTTGCCACGACGCTGGTGGTCTCTTACACCACCGTTTCAGCTTTTCCCTTTACGCCTTGCGGCGCAGGTGGGAGTCTTCTTTTCTGCGGCGCTTTCCGTCGGATCGCTCCGCCCGGCCGTTAGCCGGCATCCCGCCCTCTGGAGCCCGGACTTTCCTCACGCGTACTGCAAGCAGCACATCGCGCGACCGTCTGGCCCACTCAGCAGTGCAAGAGTGTAACACACCGTTGCCGCAGGCAATGGCACAACGCAAACGTTCGACACGATAAACCAAGAACCGCCATGCGTTACAATGGTCCTGTCGATGGGCAACGTCGTCAGTCGAGACGCGACCGCGCTCCGCACCCCTCCGTCTACTCGGTGCGTTCCCGCCTCCTCCCCGAGGCGGGATGTCGGCGTTTTTTCATGCAGCGACAACCAAATAGCCTGTGGACAGCATGGGCAGCATCGTGCATCTCGGCACCAAATGCAAAAAGGGACCCGTCCATTACGGACGGATCCCTTAAAACAAGTGATCGTCAAACCGATTTACTCGGCGTCGGTCTCCTCGTCCTTCTTCTCGGAAGGAAGCGGGGTAACCTCGATCTCGACGCCCAGAGTCTCAGCAGCGGACTTCATGGACAGGGAGATACGACGACGGTCGAGGTCGATCTCCATGACCTTGACCTGAACCTTGTCGCCCACGTGGGTGACCTGAGAAGGCTGATCGACGTGCTTGTTGGCCATCTCGGAGATGTGCACCAAGCCCTCGATGCCCTCGCCCAGGTCGACGAAAGCGCCGAACGGGACAAGCTTGGTCACAGTGCCCTCGACGATGGCGCCGACGGGGTACTTCTTGACCAGTGCGCGCCACGGATCCTCGGTGGTCTGCTTGAGACCCAGGGAGATGCGCTCGCGGTTGAGATCGACGTCGAGAACCTCGACCTCGACCTCCTGGCCGACCTTGACAACCTCGGAAGGATGATTGACGTGGTTCCAGGAGAGCTCGGAGATGTGGATGAGGCCATCGATACCGCCGAGGTCGACGAAGGCGCCGAAGTCGACGATGGAGGAAACGGTGCCCTGGAGACGCATGCCAGACTTGAGCTTGGACAGGATCTCGGAGCGCTCGGCCTTACGGGACTCCTCGAGCACGACGCGACGGGAGAGGACGACGTTATTGCGGTTGCGGTCCATCTCGATGACGCGAGCCTCGATGCGGGTGCCCATGTAGGAGGTGAGGTCCTTGACACGACGGAGGTCGACGAGGGAAGCAGGCAGGAAGCCACGCAGGCCGATGTCGAGGATCAGGCCGCCCTTGACAACCTCGATAACCTCGCCCTCGACGTTCTCGCCGGAGTTGAACTTCTCCTCGATGCGGTTCCAAGCACGCTCGTACTCGGCACGCTTCTTGGACAGGACCAGACGACCGTCCTTGTCCTCCTTCTGGAGAACCAGAGCCTCGATGGGATCACCGAGTGCAACGATGTCTGCAGGGTTAGCGTCCTTGCGGATGGACAGCTCGCGGACCGGGATAACGCCCTCGGACTTGAATCCGATGTCAACGAGCACCTCGTCATGCTCGATCTTAACGACAGTGCCGTTAACGAGATCGCCCTCATCAAAGTCGGTAATCGTACCGTCGATGAGGTTGTTCATCTCCTCCTCGTTGACATCGTCAAGAGAGAAAATGGACGAGTTCTGAATCTCACTCAAAGGTGGACCCCTTTCGAACTACGGGGCCCCGATTGCTAGGACCTACAGAAGGGTGCAACAAGCACACAACGTTTAGGAACACTCGGGAGCCGACAGATACTAATGTGACGCTTATGCAATCACGTTCGTATAGGTTACGGGGAAATGAGTTCGATTTCAAGCGTGAACTGCGATTTTTTACTCGTGTGGAGACTTTTTCGTAATCTTATGAACTCACGTCTCCGCAACTTGACGATAACCAGCCAGGCATTCGGCTTTGGGGTAAAGTATCCGGTGCCAACGATTCTGGAACGATTTATCGAGAAAGGTGCCCGCGTGCTCAAAGCAGTCGTTTTCGATATGGACGAAACGCTTCTCAGCATCAACCTCAACGCGTTCATCCTTCGCTATTTTAAGGATGTCTCTTCGATGCTCGCGGATATCGGGCGCCGCAGCCGCGGTGGTACGATGGCACGCCTCGGCACCATCCTGGTCGACCTCAACGCCAATCGCCGCAGCGGCACGGACAACCGCACCAATCTTGAGTTTTACCAAGAAGAGGTCGAACGCCGATGCGGGATCTGCCTCTCCGATCCCCTCATCTACGAGGCGTTTACCTATTACGATCGTGAAGTCCTGCCGTACAAGAACGACGATGTCATTAATGCCCACGCCATGCCCGGCGCGCACGCCGCGCTCCAGGCCGTACAGGACGCAGGGCTGCGCTGCGCACTCTTTACCAACCCCAGCTTTCCGCAGGGGGCCATCGAGTGCCGCATGGGCTGGGGCGACCTGGCCGACGCCCCCTTTGAACTCGTGACGCACATGGGAAACACCACCCGCTGCAAGCCCGATGCCACCTACTATCTAGAGCAGCTTCAGGTGATGGGGCTCGAGCCACACGAGGTCCTTATGGTGGGCAACGATCCCAAACGCGACTTCCCGTCCCCCGATTGCGGCATCCAAACCGCCTTTGTGGGCCAGGGCAAGCCCAGCCGAGCCACCTGGCGCGGAACCATGGAAGACTTCGCCCGCGACTTTAACGCCGTAATCGAAGCCTTCTACGAGCACCAAGTAGCCGACGAACTGTCTTAACAAACTCGAGTCTTGCCGATCATGATGTTGAGAATCTCGACGTCGGTGTCTTTCATGCCCACGCGGCCTACGTAGCCCATACTGGCGATTGTCTGCTCAACGGTATCTTGGATCAGGCCCTCGCCGGCGCGGAAGCCGCGACCCTGCATGGCCATATCATGGCCCAGAATCGCCGCATCGACGGCAGCCGAGATCTTGGCGGCACAGCTCGCCTTGGCGCCGTCGCACACGATGCCGCCAACGTTGCCGAGCGTATTCGAGACCGTCGCGCCAATCTGCTCGCGCGTGCCACCGCACAGCCAGGTAATCGCGGCGCCGGCGCCGCACGCGGCGCAAATAGCACCGCAAAACGCCGAGAGCGCACCAATATAGCTCTTGATATGCACGGCGATAAGATCGGACAGCATCACGGCGCGCACCAGGCGCTCGTGGTCGCAACGCAGGTACTCGGCATACTCCATGACGGGCAATGCGCAGGTAATGCCCTGATTGCCCGAGCCGCACACAATGGCGACCGGCAGCGCGCAGCCGTTCATGCGGGCGTCGGACCCGGCGGCCGCACGGGCACGGGCACGGCAGGCGACGTCATCGGCACGAGCACCCAGCAGCGTACGACCAACCTCGGCGCCCCAAGCGTGCGCAAGGCCCTCGGCACTGATTGCGCCATTCAGCTCAATCTGACGCTCAACGGCAGAGCGGGCGTCCTCAATGTCACCGTCCTCGATAAAGTCGATGATGGACTCAATGCTCATAGGGGTATCGGCCTTATCCGCCGCACGCTCGGCCACCACGCGCTCGGCGCAGGCGGCACACTCCCCCGCCGACTTGCCGCATACCGGAATACCATCGAGCGTATGGCACGTGACATTAGTGTGGTGATCGGTAATCTCGACGACCGCGGTATGGCCCCCGGCCGTCGCAGTCACCTTGATGTAGAGGTTGGGCACACCTTCGACAAGCGACACATCGCAGTAGCCGGCGTCGGCGAGGAGCTCGGCCACGCGAGCGCGGTCTTCATCGTTAACGCTCTCGAGCACCTCGAGCGCGCTCTTAGCGTCGCCGCCCACGGCACCCAGCACGGCCGCGGCCTCAATACCGTGCATACCGCCCGAGTTGGGCACGGTCACGCTCTTGACGTTCTTGATGATGTTGCCCGAGCAGGCAACATCCATATGATCGGGCTCGCAACCGAGCGTCTGGCTCGCCAGCGCCGCTGCATAGGCAACGGCAATGGGCTCGGTACAGCCGAGCGCGCAGACAAGCTCGCGGTTCAAAACATCGCAGAACGCGGCATCACGAAGGGAATCGGCAGGCATAGGTATCTCCTACTTGTATAACGGGCTGGGCTCTCAATAATAATTAGCTCTTTTATTTGATAACAATGCATCAAAAACCGCAACCCAGGTTCCGGTAGACGGCATTCAGGCGCAAACTGACGGCATTCATTCATGAGAAACCGGTCTTGTTGCATGCTAAAGCGTTTGACCAAAAAACGCCCAAGCGTTTACACAAAAGTCGCGCTATCATGCAGTCGAACGCGGTAAACACCTTTAGCATTTGCGCCGCACAGACCAGAGAGGAACCATCCATGAAGATCGGTATCGGTAACGACCACGCCGCCGTCGAGCTCAAGAACATCATTTCCGAGCACCTGAAGGAGCGCGGCTGCGAGGTCGTGAACTTTGGCACCGACACCTCCGAAAGCTTTGACTACCCCATCGCTGGCTACAAGGTGGGTAAGGCCGTTGCCAACGGCGACGTCGACCTGGGCATCCTCATCTGTGGCACCGGTGTCGGTATTAGCCTGGCTGCCAACAAGGTCGAGGGCGTACGCGCCGTCGTGTGCTCCGAGCCCTTCAGCGCCAAGCTCTCCCGCATGCACAACAATACCAACGTGCTCGCTTTTGGCGCCCGCGTCGTGGGCTCCGAGCTCGCCAAGATGATCGTCGACGAGTGGCTCGACGCCGAGTTTGAGGGTGGTCGTCACGAGCGTCGCGTTAACCTCCTCAACGAGATCGATCACACGCGCGCCCTTAAGATCGTCGACGAAGCCTAAACTATTCAGTGCCACAAGCTAACAGCAGGGGCCCGCTCGGAACACATGTCCGAGCGGGCCCCTGCATAGATTTTGGAATAAAAGGGCGCCGCGGATGGAGTTCCGCGGCGCCCAAGCCACACGCTAACAGCTTTAAGGAGTCAAAGCTGGTTTAGCCAAAGAAGCGCTTGATCTCAATCTCGGCGTTCTCCAGGCAGTCGGAGCCGTGGATCACGTTGGCGTTGACATCGACGGCAAAGTCGCCGCGGATGGTACCAGGAGCAGCCTCAAGCGGGTTGGTAGCGCCCATGAGGGTGCGCATCTTAGCAACAGCGGAGAGACCGGAAACGACCATCTTGACGACCGGACCGCTCGTCATAAAGTCGCAGAGACCGCCAAAGAAGGGCTTGTCGGCCAGATGGGCGTAGTGCTCCTCGACGGTAGCGCGCTCGAGCGTGGTCATCTCCATGCGCTCGATGACAAGGCCGCTGCGCTCAATGCGAGCAACGATCTCGCCGATCTTGCGGTCGCGCACGGCGTCGGGCTTAATCATGATGAAGGTCTTCTCGATAGCCATAAAAGTAGCCTTTCAAGTAGGTTCGCGCGTGCCCAAGTCCCATTCCGGCACCCGCCTGGACTGCATCGTAACAGAGTTTTAGCTGCAGTTAAACAAAAAGCTGTTTATTGAAACGTTGCAATTTATTAAAGCGCTCCATATGTGTCACTTCTGTTTCGAAGCCCGATTAGAGTACCATCCGACCGCCCATCAAACGCATCGAACAGAGCAGGCGGTCGGTTGCCGCCCGCGAACGTAACCCCTTCACAACCTGCCCAAAGGTCCTACAGAAGTTCTCGACAAGCCCCTCCCCCATAGCAACAAAATACGGGCGCCCACATCAGCAGGCGCCCGTAAAGTGAAAACGATTTATCAATAAATGGCCAAAACGGCTTCAGCCAAATCCCTACTTTACCCCGTGGCCCATCTCGACGACCTTAGTCAGCGATCCAAACACGCCCTCGTCGGCCACGAGCTGCGCCTCGGCACGCTGCAGCTGCACGGCAACGGCGGCAGGGGCGGTGCCGCCCTCGGTCGTGCGTGCGGCGACAATCGACGGGATGTCGAGCGCCTCGGTAATATCGCGTTCAAAGAGCGGGCTTGCCCCCTGAAACACCTCAAACGGCAGGTCCTCAAGATTGCAGCCGCGCTTCTCACACATCAGAACCAGATGCCCCACCACGGCATGTGCCTCGCGGAACGGCAGGCCACGCTTGGCCAGGTAATCGGCAACATCGGTAGCGGCAAGGTGCCCCACGCCGCACTCGCGCGCCATGGCATCCTCGTTGACGGTCCAAGTCGAAATCATTCCGGCCATAACGGACAGGCACTGCATGAGCGTATGGGCGGTATCGAGCGCGCCCTCCTTGTCCTCCTGCAAGTCCTTGTTATAAGCAAGCGGCAAGCCCTTCATGGTTACCAGCAGCTGCACCAGGTTGCCGTACACGCGACCGCTCTTGCCGCGGATAAGCTCGGCAAAGTCGGGGTTCTTCTTCTGCGGCATGATAGACGAGCCGGTGGAGTACGAGTCTGAAAGCGTGATAAAGCCAAATTCGGAGCTCGACCACAGCACGATCTCCTCGGAAAGACGCGACAGGTGCATGGCCATGACGGAACCGGCGTAATGCAAATCGAGCAGGAAATCACGGTCGGAAACAGCATCGAGCGAATTGGGGATCACGCCCGCAAAGCCAAGTTCGGCAGCCGTCATCTGACGATCGAGCGGATAGCTCGTACCGGCAAGCGCGGCAGCACCCAGCGGGCAGTTGTCGGCGGCATCAAAGGCGGCCTTCAGGCGTGTAAAGTCGCGCGCGAACATCCAGGAATACGCCAGCAGATGATGCGAGAGCAGCACGGGCTGAGCGTGCTGCATATGCGTGTAGCCCGGCAGAATCACCTTGTCGTACTTCTTGGCCGCATCCACCAGCACATGGCGCAGCTCAAGATTGGCCTCCATGAGCTCCTTGGCCAGCGCCTTGACGCCCAGGCGCGTATCGGTCGCCACCTGGTCGTTGCGCGAACGCCCAGTATGCAAGCGCTTGCCAGCCTCGCCGATGCGACGCGTCAGCTCGCTCTCGATGGACATATGAATGTCCTCATCGTTGATATCGAAGGTGAAGTTGCCGGCATCGATATCCTGTTCGATTCCGGTCAGGCCCTTGGCAATCGCCTGCTCGTCCTCGGCACTGATGATGCCCTGGGCGGCCAACATCTTGGCATGCGCCTTAGAGCCGGCGATATCCTGCTTATAGAGATGTTTGTCGACCGGCAGCGACGCGCCAAACTCCTGCGTGACCTCGGCCACGCCCGCCTCAAAACGACCGCCCCAAAGAGCCATGGAACCGTCTCCTTTCTCCAAATACCAAAACAAGCGTCCAAAGCAATGTGCCCTGTCGCTAAAGCGATTTATCAACCGCTAGTTTTACACACTCCCTGCCGCGCGCGGGGCCATGTGGCTAATTTGCAAAGAAGTGACGCACCATGCACTTGGCGCCCAACGTCTCCCTCCGGATGTTGCCCTGCGAACCATCGATCCAGGCCTTCAGGCTCATAGGAACGTCCTCGACCCTTACAGCATCGAACTCGGGCGCAAGGGCAAGCAAAGCATGCGCGATAGCATTGAACATAATGGATACTCCTCATATATATAGGCACAGAGCCGCCAAATTGATAGAAGGAGCCCCGCCGGACAACCCCGGCGGGGCTCGGACTCAGCCGCAGACGCGGCATCATATATGCGGGCGGAACGTAGGGGCCACCGATGTTAAGAAGTGTCAGCAAGCATAACGAAAGGTAGGGACCCCGTGCGCCCGTTATGTATCACGCGGATGGGCCGCGCGGATACCAAGGGAAGGAGGCGCTAGGCCTGGGCGGCAGCAGAGCTGGGGCCCTGGACCTTTGCCCACGTCTTGAGCGACAGCGTATCGATCTCGATAAAGCCGGCGCTGGCCTTCTCGTCAAACGTGGTGTCGCGGTCGTAGGTAGCCAGACCGTAGTCGTAGAGGCTGAAGGGGCTCTTGCGGCCGACGACATGGCAGTTGCCCTTAAAGAACTTCAGACGGACAGTGCCGGTCACGAACTTCTGGGTGTCAGCCATAAAGGCGTCGAGCGCGTTTTTGAGCGGGCTGTACCACTGGCCGTTGTACACGGCGGTGGCCCAATCCTGCTCGAGCTTGATCTTGGTCTTGAGCAGGTCGCCCTCGACGCAGATGTCCTCGAGCGCCTTGTGGGCGGTGATGAGCGTCAGGGCGCCGGGAACCTCGTAGCACTCGCGGCTCTTAAGGCCCACCAGGCGATCCTCGACCAGATCGAGACGGCCAAAGCCATTGTCGCCGGAGATCTTGTTCAGGGCGATGACGATCTCGGAGAGCTTCATCTTCTTGCCGTCGACGGCGACGGGCTTGCCGACCTCAAACTCAATCTCGGTGTAGGTCGGGGTGTCCGGCGTGTCCTCGGGGTTCTTGGTCATAACCCAAGCGTCGTCAAGCGGCTCGTTCCAGGGATCCTCCAGGTGACCGCACTCAATGGCACGACCCCACAGGTTGTCGTCGATGGAGTAGGGGTTGTCGTTGGCACCCTCGGGAACCGGCACGTTGTGGGCGTGGGCATAGGCGACCTCGTCGGGACGGCACTTCAGGTCCCACTCGCGAACCGGGGCGATAACCTTGAGCTCGGGGTCGAGCGCCTTGACGGCGGCCTCAAAACGGACCTGATCGTTACCCTTGCCGGTGCAGCCGTGGGCAACGTAGGTCGCGCCAAACTCGTGGGCGACCTCAACAAGCTTCTTGGCAAGCAGCGGGCGAGACAGGGCGGAGAGCAGCGGATACTTGTTCTCGTACATGGAGTTTGCGGCGATGGCCTTAGTCAGGAACTCATCAGAGAACTCGTCGCGCAGGTCGAGCACCTGGCAATCGAGAACGCCCAGGTCGAGCGCCTTCTGCTTCTTGGCATCCAGTCCGGTCTCTTCCTGGCCCACGTTGCCGCAGACACAAACGACATCGAGATTCTTCTCGTCCTGGAGCCACTTGACACATACGGATGTATCAAGACCACCGGAATATGCGAGAACGACTTTTTCCTTGCTCATGGCTGTTTCCTTTCGCCCTTGGTAGCTAGTTAGAACATCGGTCAGTTGCAAGTCATTTCAAGGTCATATACCGTGCAATATCAGGTTAAATAGCAAAAATCAGCACATACATGCCCTAGAAACATGTAGCAATGTCGTGCTAAAACCCAACGACCTCAAAATGACTCTGTTGAGGCAATTCGCCCCATGCGGACAGAGACGATTGTTATCGTCGTCGGGAAATTGCGCGCTGGCGTCGGATGGCATTGTCTGCAGTGGTGATGATCTTTACGAACTGCATCTGCCTCTCCTTTCACCTATCGCCGGGCGCAATTCTAATATCGTAAACGGTACCTTTTCCTCGGTAAGCGGTTGTTTTTCCGTCTCCGTTTTCGATGGTCGCTATATTACGCTAAAGTGCCCGCAGCACAAGCGACAAATTCAAATTTCTGAAAAGTTTTTTCATTACTTTGTGAAGCGTGGTGCAAATACGCTCCGTTCCTGCGAAAATACGCCCAACTACGAATTGATGGTTATAACGTCTGAAACAATCTCGAAACGAAAGGCTCGCTTTTATGCAAACTTACGAATCGGACGCCAATATCGGAAACATTAAGATTCTCGCCGTCGACATGGACAAGACGCTGCTGACCGACGAGCGTGTGCTGCCCCAGGGTCTTGATGAGCGCCTGGACAAGCTCGCCGACGCCGGCATCGTATTCTGCCCCGCCAGCGGACGTCCCGCCCCCAAGCTCGAGGAGATGTTCGAGGGCATCAAAAACCGCCTTGCTTTTTGTCCCGACAACGGAGCTTGCGTGATCTATCGCGGCAGCTATATCTATAAGAGCAATATTGACGTGGAGCTGTATCAGCAGGTCTTGAGCCGTGCCTCGGAGGATCCTCGCGCTGTCCCCGTCCTGTGCTGCTTCGACGAGTTCTACGTGCTTGCCCGCGACCATCAATACCACGACGAGATCAGCGTCTACTACAACACAATCAACTACGTCGACAGCTTTGAGGACCTTGATATCGAGTCCAACAAGATCTCGATCTTCTTCCCGGCCTATGATGCCGAGCCCGCATTCCGCGAGAGCTATAGCCCCGAGTTCTCGGACAAGCTCTACGTCACCAATGCCGGCCGCGAGTGGATCGACTTTATGAACCTGGGCGTCGACAAGGGCGCTGGCGTCGCGCACCTGTGCGAGCAGCTCGGCATCGATATCGCCGATGCCGCCGCCGTGGGCGACACCTACAACGATATCCCCATGCTGGAGCGCGTCGGGCACAGCTTTATCGTGGACAATGCCGAGGAGCACATGAACGCGCACGCCAAGTGGCGCATTCCGAGCAACAACGACGGGGGCGTACTGACGCTCATCGACGCCATCTTGGCGGCTCGTTAACGTGGCTCATCGGACCTGGCCGGGCGAGGCGGGTAAGTTTTTCGTTCGGTCAGGTCCTGGGCTCGCTCGGAAAGCACATTAAGTGCTTTTCGGCTCGTGCGGAATCTACGAAAAACTTACCCGCCTCGCCCGGCCAGGTCCTGCGGTGACTTGCTTGCCGCCTGGATGGCGTCTTGGCGTCTAGATACTTGGCTGATTTTTATTGAACGAAGGACGCTCCTTGTTGATGAGGGGCGTCCTTCTGGTTTTGGTTACTTTGGAATTGTGGTCGTGCCCTTACTTGGCGTCTGCCCAGGTCACTCCAGTCGAAGCTTCGGCGATTAGGGGGACGCGGAGGTCTACTACGTGTTCCATGACGTCGCGGACCATGGTGGTTAGGCGCTCGACTTCGTCGACGGGGCACTCAAAGTCCAGTTCGTCGTGTACCTGCAGAATCATGTGGGCGGCAAAGCCCTCTTCTTCCAGGCGGCGGCTCACACGGGCCATGGCGATCTTGATGATGTCGGCCGCGGTGCCCTGCATGGGGTGGTTCATGGCCGTGCGCTCGCCAAAGCCGCGGAGTTGCGGGTTTTTGGCCTTGAGCTCCGGAATATGGCGTCTGCGGCCATACATGGTCTCGGCGTAGCCCATCTGCTTGGCGCGCGCCACCACGTTGTCGAGGAACGTACGCACGCCCGGGTAGGCCTCGTAGTAGCGGTCGATCATGTCGCGCGCCTCGGCCATCGAGATATGCAGCGACTGCGACAGGCCGTAGGCCTGCTGACCGTACACAATGCCAAAGTTCACGGCCTTGGCGCGGCTGCGCAGGTCGGGTGTCACCTCGGACACCGGCACGCCAAATACGCGCGCGGCCGTCTCGGCATGGAAGTCCTCGCCCTCGTTAAAGGCGCGCACCAAGTGCTCGTCACCCGAGAGATGCGCCAGCAGACGCAGCTCGATCTGCGAGTAGTCCACCGCCAAAAAGACGCTTCCCTCGCCTGCCGAAAACGCCGTCTTGACGGTACGACCCAGCTCCGAGCGCGTCGGGATGTTCTGCAGGTTCGGGTCGCTCGAGGACAAACGCCCCGTTGCCGTGATGGTCTGGTTGTACGTAGTGTGCACACGACCGTCACCACGGCGCAGCGGGCCCAGCGTGTCCAGATAGGTGGACTTGATCTTAGACTTCTCACGCCAGTCCAAGATCAGACGCACGATTTCGTGGTCACGCGCAAGGTCGCTCAGCACCTTGGCGTTGGTCGAATAATAACCGCGCTTAGTCTTCTTGAGGCCCTTGGTCGGAAGCCCCATAACGTCAAACAGCACGTGCGAGAGCTGCATGGGGCTGCCGATGTTAAAGGTCTCGTCACCGGCAAGGTCGCGAATGCTTCGCTCGACCTCGGTAATCTGGGTCGCCAGGCCCTCGGACAGGCTATGCAGGCGGTCGGGATCCACGAGCATACCCGCGCGCTCCATCTTGGCAAGTACCGGAACGAGCGGCATCTCGATGCTATCGAACACGTTGACGGCGTTCTCGCGGGCCATGCACTCGCGCAACGGCGCCACGAGCGCCAGCGTCAAGGCCGCCGTGCGAGCGGCAGGTGCCGGAGCGTCCTCGCCGGCACCCTCTGCACCGCGCGCCGCAGGCAGCGCCATCTGCAGATAGGTATCGGCCAGATACGCCTCATCGAACTCGGAGCGGTCGGAATCCAGCAGGTAAGCGGCAACCACGGTATCGAAGATGCGCGTGGAATCGGCAGACAGCGGATCCATGAGCTCGGGCTCAGAGGAATCGATAGGCGAAAGCTCGTGCAGCAGCGCCTTCATGTCCGGGCTCGCCACGCGGCCCTCCATAAACAGACGAGCGAGCACGCCGGCAATCACGCCGTGGACGAAGTTGAAGCCCTCAACCTCAGCCGCCGCACCGCTGTCGCCCTCCTCGAGCGCAAACAGGCCCTTGGACGTCGCCAACCACAGCGTGCGCGTCAGTCCAAAGAGCGCGCCCTCTTCCTTGTCATCGTCCACCACGGCGGCGACCCACTCGCCCGCCTCGATCGCACGCGAAACCTCGGACGCCACGTCAGCAAGCGCCTCGGCATTGCCGGCAGCGGTGCGCTCAATCGTGGGCATCTCAAACGTTCTAGCAGCGGCAGCAGCGCCGCCCTCGCCGCCGATCAGCGCCAAGAAACGGTTCTGCATGGCGGTGATACCAAGCGTGCCCAGCGCCGCGGACACTTCGTCGGCAGAAAACGCCGGGAAGGACGTCGCCTCAAAATCGAGCTCGACGGGCGCATCGGTGCGAATGGTTGCGACCTTGCGGCTCAGCAGCGCATCGTCGATGTGTGCACGCAGGTTCTCGCCCATCTTGCCCTTGACCTCGTCGGCATGTGCGATGACCTCGTCCAGGCTACCGTACTGCGCAATAAGCGCACTCGCCTTTTTGGGACCGATGCCCGGCACGCCGGGGATGTTGTCGGACGTGTCGCCCTTCAGACCATAAAAGTCGGGCACGAGCGCCGGCGTAATGCCGTGATACAGGTCATCCACGCTCTCGGGCGTCATAATCGCCACGTCGGACAGGCCCTTGCGGGTCGAGACCACGTTGACGTGCTCGGTAACAAGCTGATACATGTCGCGATCACCGGTCACCAGCAGCATGTCACAGCCGGCCTGCTCGCCCAGGCGCGCCATGGTTCCCAGGATATCGTCGCCTTCCCAGCCCTCGGACTGCAGAATCGGCACGTTGAGCGCACCGAGCAGCTCCTTGATCATCGGAAACTGCGCGTGCAGATCGGGGTCCATGGGCGGGCGCTGCGCCTTATACTGCGGCAGCATCTCCATACGCACGCGCGGCTTGCCCTTATCAAACGCCACAACAACACCGTCGGGGTTAAAGGCGTCGATCATCTTAAGAAACATGTTCAGAAAGCCAAAAATCGCGTTGGTGGGACGACCGTCCGGCGCGTTCATGGTCGGCGGCACGGCGTGGAAGGCGCGATGCATGAGCGAGTTGCCGTCGATAACGGCAAAAGTGCGGCGCTTGTCAGACATATTGAATACCTCGCTTTGGGCTGGGCACGGTTTGCTCACTCCAGTTTACACGCTCCCCGCCCCGCGGCTACCGCACATCAGCCCCCTGCCACCGTGAGCCCGCGCGTGATACGATGGCTCACGGTACATCAACCAGCACGATCGATCCGAAAGGAGCCTGCGTCATGGAGCGTCCCTGCGCATGGAAAAAGTACACGCCACAGCAAGTCGAGGAGCTCGAGGAGCTTTGCCGCGGCTATAAGCAGTTTTTGAGCGAGAACAAGACAGAGCGCCTGTGCGTCAAGACCGGCATCAAGATGGCCGAGGAGGCGGGATACGTCGACCTGGAGACCGTGATCGCCGAAGGCCGCGAGCTCAAGGCAGGCGACAAGGTGTACGCCGCCAATCACGGCAAGGACCTCATGCTCGTCAACCTGGGCACCGCCCCGCTCGAGCAGGGCTTTAACATCCTGGGCGCCCACGTGGACTCGCCGCGCCTGGACCTTAAGCAGAACCCCGCCTTCGAGGCCGGCGACATGGCTTATCTCGACACGCACTACTACGGCGGCGTCAAGAGCTACCACTGGGTGGCCTCCCCGCTCGCACTCGTGGGCGTCATCTGCAAAAAGGACGGCACCACCGTCGACATCAACATCGGCGACAAGGCCGACGACCCGGTCTTTACCATCTCCGACCTGCTGATCCATCTCTCGAGCGAGCAGATGGCCAAGCCCGCCAAGGACGCCGTCGACGCCGAGATCCTCGACGTGATCGTAGGCGGCCGTCCCGTCAAGTTTGACGAGGACGACAAGGACGCTCCCAAGGAGCCCGTCAAGCAGATGTTCCTGGACATCCTCAAGGAGCAGTACGGCGTCGAGGAGGAGGACTTCCTCTCCGCCGAGATCGAGGTCGTGCCCGCCGGCCCCGCCCGCGACATGGGCCTCGACCGTTCCATGATTCTGGGCTATGGTCACGACGACCGCGTCTGCGCTTACCCCTCCATGCTCGCCCAGATCAATGTGGCCAATGTCGAGCGCACGAGCATCACGCTCATCGTCGACAAGGAGGAGATCGGCTCCGTGGGTGCCACCGGTATGACGAGCCGCTTCTTCGAGAACACCGTCGCCGAGATCATGACGCTCGCCGGCGAGGATAGCCCGCTGGCCCTACGCCGCGCACTCGCCCGCAGCCGCATGCTCTCCTCCGACGTGTCCGCCGGCTTCGACCCGGGCTATGCCGGCAAGTTCGAGACCAAGAACGCCGCCTTTATGGGTCGCGGCCTGTGCTTTAACAAGTACACGGGCAGCCGCGGCAAGGGTGGCTCGAACGACGCCGACGCCGAATACGTGGCCCTCGTCCGCGACATCATGGACGAGGCAGGCGTGGACTTCCAGACCTGCGAGCTCGGCCGCGTCAACGCGGGCGGCGGCGGCACCATCGCCTACATCATGGCCAAGTACGGCATGAACGTCATCGACTCCGGCGTTGCCGTCCTGTCCATGCACGCCCTGTGGGAGGTCGCCAACAAGGCCGACATCTACGAGGCCTACCGCGGCTACAAGGCCTTCATCGAGCGAGCCTAACCAACCCTTCATCAGTTGCGGTGAAATACGGACTAAACTGGCCCATAAACGGCCAAAACAGACCGTATTCCACCGCAACTTCCTTTTTGGCAGAGGAGAGTTCATGCTGCAGGTCATCATTTCGCCCGCCAAGCAGATGCGCGCGGCCCAAGATGCTTTTGAAGTCCTGGGCATCCCGCCCTTTGTGCGCGAGACGGCTCGCCTCCACCGCGCACTGCTAGATATCGAGCGGAATGAAGGCAGCGGCGGCCTGCAGGCGCTGTGGAACGTGAGTGACAAACTGCTGGGACCTTGCCTCAACACCCTGCATGAGTTCGGGCCCATCCTGAAAAGCGGCGATCTCGACAATCCCGCACTCGCCCGTCACCTCTCCCCTGCCATCATGTCCTATCACGGCATTCAGTACCAAAGCATGGCGCCCGAGGTGATGGATTCCGCGCAGCTCACATGGCTGCAAGACCATCTATGGATCCTCTCCGGCCTCTACGGGTGCGTTCGTCCCTTCCATGCCGTCAAACCGTATCGGTTGGAAATGGGCGCGAAGCTCGCCGTTGACGATGCCCGAGACCTCTACGCGTTTTGGAACGACAAGCTCGCGCGGGCTATCGCCCCGGCAGGCTCAAACACCACGATCGTCAACCTCGCCAGCGTAGAGTATGCCAAAGCCGTTCTGCCCCACCTCGCGGGCGACGCCACGGCCGTCACATGCCTCTTTGGCGAGGGTGTCCGCAACGGGAAGCCCATCCAACGGTCGACCGCCAGCAAAAAGGCGCGCGGCTCCATGGTGCGGTGGATGGCAGAAAACAAGCTCGAGGATGCAAGCGAACTTACCGCATTCAACATCGGCTATCGGCACATCCCTGAGCTTTCAGACAAAAACACCCTGGTTTTCATGAACGCGCAGGCACTATAGGCCCGCCGTTTCCAAACACCCCGTTACTCCGCCAAGCCATCGGCCTTTGCAATCTCGCTCGTCGAGCCATCTTGGTAGGTAATCTTAACGTGCTCCACCTCGGATACCGCAGCGCCCGCCGGGGGCTCCAAGCGCCATTCCGTCAGCGCAATGTCCATGGTCGTGGGCACGTCCTCTTGATCTTTGAGCTTCACCGTCAGCGTTTTGAGCGTCGCATCAAACGTCACGCGTTCGATTTCTTCGCCCGGAATAGACCCGCCGCTCAGCTGCAGCTGCACAAACTCGTCGCGCGGATACCAATAGTCGCCCGGTGCGGCAACCGTGTTGCCACCAGAAACTTTCATGGTCATAATCGGCAGGCCCTCGTCGGCTTCAAACCCCCAGGTGGCGCCGCCAGGACCGCCGAACGTCCAAATACAAAAGGCAATCACCAGCACGGCAAGCACCGCAAAACCAATCGCAACAAGGCCATGGTGCGCACGGCTTTCCTCGGCCGATACGTCCCATTGCGTCTCTCGATATAGATGCTTGTCTTCCATGTTCGCCTCCCCACAGGCACGCTCGTTGCCCCAATCGTACCCATTCAGGCTATACTTGAGCCCATTACATAAACGGGGAGCTTGCAGGGCAAGACGGCAGGCTGAGACTGGGCGCGCCCGCCCTGACCCGCAAACCTGATATGGGTAATGCCAACGAAGGGAGCCGTGCCAATGAGCACACAGACCGAGCCCAAGCTCGTCACGCAAATCGACTTCGCCCGTGCCGGGCAGATCACGCCGCAGATGAAGGAAGTCGCCGAGCGCGAGCATCGCGACCCCGAGTACATCCGCGAGCGCGTAGCCGACGGCCGTATCGCCATTCCCGCCAACATCGTGCACATCAAAAAAGGCATGCGCGCCTTTGGCGTCGGTGAAGGCCTGTCCACCAAGGTCAACGTGAACTTGGGCATCTCGGGCGACAAGGCCGATGCCGCCGAGGAATGGAAGAAGGTCAAGATCGCCGAGGACTACGGCGCCGACGCCATCATGGACCTCTCCAACTCGGGCAAGACGCGCCAGTTCCGCCAGCAGCTCATCGACGAGACGCCGCTCATGGTGGGCACCGTCCCCATGTACGACGCCATCGGCTACATGGAAAAGCCGCTGGTCAAGCTCACCAAGGACGACCTGTTCGAGGTCGTGCGCGCGCACGCCGAGGACGGCGTGGACTTTATGACCATCCACTGCGGCATCAACAAGTCGGTCACCAAGACTTTTAAGGAGACCGGCCGCCTGATGAACATCGTGAGCCGCGGCGGTTCACTGCTGTTTGGCTGGATGGAGGTCACCGGTAACGAGAACCCGTTCTATGAGTTCTACGACGAGTTGCTCGAGATTTGCCACGAGTACGACGTGACGATTTCGCTCGGCGACTCCTGCCGCCCGGGCTGCCTCTACGACTCCAACGACGCCACCGAGACCGCTGAGATGATCGAGCTGGGCAAGCTGTGCAAGCGCGCTTGGGCCGCCGGCGTCCAGGTCATGGTCGAGGGCCCGGGTCACATGGCGCTCGACGAGATCGCCGCCAACATGAAACTGCAGAAGCGCCTGTGCCACAACGCCCCGTTCTATGTGCTCGGACCGCTGGTGACCGATATCGGCGTGGGTTACGACCACATCACCGCCGCCATCGGCGGCGCCATCTCCGCCAGCTCCGGTGCCGACTTCCTGTGCTACGTGACACCGGCCGAGCACCTATGCCTGCCTAACGCCCAGGATGTGCTCGACGGCCTCATGGCCACCAAGATCGCCGCACACGCCGCCGACATCGCCAAAAAGGTGCCCCACGCCCGCGACATGGACGACAAGATGGGCCAGGCACGCCGCAAGCTCGACTGGGACGCCATGTGGAAGTGCGCGCTCGACCCGGTTACGGGCAAGAAGCGCTACGAGGAGTCCCCCGCCGCCACCGAGGGCACTTGCACCATGTGTGGCAAGATGTGCGCCGTCCGAACCGTCAACAAGATCTTCGAGGGCACCACGATCGACCTTGGCATGGAGGACTAGCCCTGTCGCCGCGGCCGCTTCTGGCGGCGAGCCGGTGCCTGTCAATTGTTGACGTGTGAACATTTACTTGCATTTGCGTAAAGATTGCATCGCCCGCCCGGGTTCGACATAGAGTCGGCCCGGGCATCTTTATAATGCTGGCTTATAGACCCATTTGATTCCGACCGAACAAGGGAGCGAACATGGATCGCAGTAAGGTACCTGCCGTTCTATCCATCGCAGGATCCGATTCCAGCGGTGGCGCCGGCATTCAGGCCGACATCAAGACCATCACGGCGCACCGCCTGTATGCCGAGACGGCCATCACCGCCATCACCGCACAGAACACCCTGGGCGTCACCGCCGTGCAGAACATCTCCCCGGATATTGTCGCGGCGCAGATCGATGCCGTTTTTGACGATATCCGCCCCAACGCCGTCAAGATTGGCATGGTTTCCTCTGCCGAGATTATCGATGTTATCGCTGACCGCCTGAGCGCTTGGAACGCGACAAACGTGGTAGTCGACCCCGTCATGGTAGCCACCTCGGGCGCACGGCTGATTGCCGAGGATGCCGCCGAGGCGCTCACCCGCCGTCTGTTCCCGCTGGCGACGGTTATCACGCCCAATATTCCCGAGGCCATGGCCCTGCTCGACTACGAGGTCGACTCCGAGCGTACGCAGCAAAACGCCGCCATGCTCCTCACCCGCCGCTTTGGCTGCGCGTCCCTCGTTAAGGGCGGGCATTTTGTCAACGAGGCCAACGATGTACTAGCAGAGCCCGCACCGCTCGATGACGAGGGCAACCATCTGGGAGATCCACTCACCACGTGGTTCCGCCACAAGCGCATCGAGACCGACAACACGCACGGCACCGGATGCACGCTCTCATCCGCCATCGCCTGCGCGCTGGCCCAGGGCATGGATCTTGCCGATGCCGTCAACGCCGGCAAGGCCTACCTGACAGGCGCTCTGGCCGCCGGCCTGAACATGGGCAAAGGCTCCGGCCCCGTCAACCACATGTGGCAGTATTAAGATTCGCAGTCCAAAGCCACCGCAAAGGCGCCCGTCCCCTTTGCGGTGGCTTGGGGTCGCGCTACTCACCAAGCATCTCTTGGAGCTTGGCTGCCACGGCGTGGCCCAGGCTCTCGTGGCTTTCGGGCATCATGTGCAGATAATCGATATCGCCCGGCTCGGCAAAATCAGCGGCATTCAAAAAGTCGCAGCCAAACTGTTTAGCAGCATACGCATAGTATTCGGCAAAATGCTCCGAGGCCTCGACGGAGCGCTCGTCAAAGTCGGTCATGTACACATCGGCGATCTGCGGTTTAATCTTGATAGGCGCCATCAGCAGAATACGCGGGCAGGGCGCGGCTTCGGTCCAGGGAAACGCACGGACGGTGCGAATCAGCGCCATGGCACCGTCAGCGATATCGGCAGCCCCCACGCTAAAGACCGTCTTGCAGTCGTTGGTGCCCAGCATAATCACGATCGCATCCAGCGGCTTATGAGCCTCGAGCAGCATCGGCAACGCGCGGATGCCGTTGAGATTAGTGTCCAGATGGCACATGTCGTCGCGTACCGTCGTGCGGCCGTTGAGGCCTTCCTCAATCACGTGCCAGCCCTCGCCCAGGTCGCGCTGGGCCACACCGCACCAGCGCACATCGTGCGCATAGCGTACCGCGGTGCCGTCGCGCATGCCTGCCGGATCATAGCCGTAGGTATTACTGTCGCCAAAGCACAGAACGTTTTTCATCGTAAGCCCTTCCTCTAGTAAAAAGAAAAAGTCGGCGGGAGCAGTCTCTCCCGCCGGATCGACCTATCTGTCAGCACACACCGATTACAGGTACTTGCGCCAATCGTCATCGTCTTCATCGTCCTCGGCGGCAGCCTGGGCCTGCTCGGCGGCGCGGGCAGCCGCAGCGCGAGCGGCAACCTGGGCATAGGACTCCTCGTTGCGCTCGGGGAAGTTTGCCAGCACGTGCACGAACTTGGCAAAATCTTCGTCCCAGCGCGTAGAGGGCACGGCAAAAAAGACCTGCTTGACCTTAAAGTCGCCCGATGCGAGCTCCTTGCGGAAGAGCTCGGCCACGGCCTCGGCGTCAAAGCCGTTGTTGTCGCAGCCCCAAGCGCCCAGCACGAGCTTCTCGCGACCCAGCTCGTCGCAGATGGCAAGCACGAAGCGGATGCGATCGCGCAGGGCGTCCAGCAAGGCATCGTCACCCACGCGATACTCCTGGCGAGCGCGCTTGGCGTTGGGCGCGGCGGCGACGATTACGTCGGCATAGGCGTGCACATGGTTGCGGTCGAAACGCACCGCGGGCACCACCAGCGCACGGTTGCGGTAAAGCTCGCAGTTGATGTTGCGGCGACGGTTCTCGCCGTACCATTTGCGCTGTTTATCGAGCACGTTGTACAGGTACGAATCGGCACAGAGCGTGGCCTCCTGACCCAGATAGCCCTGGATGTAGCCGCCGCCCGGGTTGGTGAACGAGGCAAAGGCGAGCACGGCCATGTCGCAGAATTGCGCGTAGCCTCGGCCGTCATCCAGAATGGCCTGCGTGGCAGAGGCGTCGAGCACGGTGACCTCGGGCAGGACCGGAGCGGGCTCCTCGGCGGCAGGCGCGGACTCGGTCTCCGTGGCCTCTTCTGCGGGTGCAGGCTCGGCCGTAACCTCGGTCTCGGCGGACGCAACCTCAGCGGTCTCGGCCTCGGCGGCCTCAGACTCCTCGGCAACCTGTTCCTCGACAGCGTCGGCCGCTTGGGCCTTGGCCTTCATCGCCGAGACAAAGCCGGCAGGCATACCATCGAACTCGCACACGCCGGCAAGCGAACGCTCGATATCCTTGGCGCACGCTTCGGACACAGTTGCCACGTGACGCTCGGCGGCCTTGGCACGGGCCTCGCGCTTGGGATTGGGCTGACCCGCTCGGTTGGACCTGCGGTTACGGTTCCTGTTGTCGACGTCTGCCATACGTGGCCACCTTTCCTGTCGCTGCCGCTATCGGCTTTTCCCATCCATGATACCCCGCCGAGTACAAAAAAGACGGCCCCGAAGGACCGCCTTTCGCATCGATTTACACGCACGGCAAGCACCGCCGCAATTCGCCACTAGTCGCGATGGCCAAGGATGTTCAGGATGCGCAGGAACACGTTGATAATGTCCACGAACAGATTGGACGCCATGAGCACGGCGTTGGGCAGAGTAGGCGGCACCGTCGTGGCAACATAGGTGTCGTAGCCAATAAAGCCGGCGAACACCACGATCACGATCAGATCGGTGATGGTCTGCGAGACGCCCATGAACATCAGCACGATCTCAACCAGAATAGTTGCGAGCAGAATGCCAAAACCGATGCCATATACGCGCTGGAAAAACTTGGGGAACGTCACGCCCAAGGCGCCAAAGACAAAGGTGATGGCGGCCGTGGCGATAAAGGCAGTGTTGATGGTGGGCAGGTCGTAGTTGGCAAGGCCAAACGACGCGGTCAGGCCAAAGGTACTCGCAAAGATTACGTAGCCCACAAGGGACAGGCCCACGGACTGCTTGCTGGCGGCGGCCGACATCATGACCATGCCGACGATGGTCAAAATAAACGAGCCAAAGACCAGCGGCAGGGCGGCGCCGCTCATCATCATGCGCGCAAACGACATGGTGCTCGTAAAGTAGGCGCCGGCGCCCATGGCGCAAAAGCCCAAGAAGATCAGGGCAGACATGGCGAGATTGTACGCGCGCGGCGACATCTCCTTGGCGCGGCTTGCGCCGCTCTCGACGGGGCCGTTCTGATAGCCCTGGATATCGTTCATAGGTTCGTCCTTTCAAAAAGTGCCGTGAAAGACGGCGCAGCAGGTGACAAGATTCCTGTCATTGTACCCGAATGCCGTACGTCCTTACCCACGGCGCTCGCCCTCGAGCGTACGGTCGAATGCCCACACCCACCAACGCATCAGATGGGCCTGCGAACCATCTGGTCGTTCGCGCGTCTGGTCCTCCAGATACAACTCGGTCGCGTGCCCGCCAAAACGCACCTTATAGGTTGCCGTACGGATGCCGTGAACCGTCAGGCCAAACCCAGTGGTCGAGACAATCTCGTCAATCGTAAAGCAACGACCGTCGACCCAGCAGACGGTGACCGGCACGACCTGCCCGCCCGCGAGGATGCGAGCCACGACGTCCACATACTGCTTGTGCACGCGCCGAGTTTTGCCATCTGTCTGTCGATATTCCATGCCTCCTATTATCGAACGCATGTTTGCATGTTGTAAAGCGAACAGACTGTGGTTTTGGAGTGTCGTAGTAATCGCACGTGTCCGCATGGCGTGTTAGCAAAAAGAACACCCGCGGTCAACAGGGCTAATATTCAATTTTAGTGCCAAAAAGTTCACTTCTCCCATCAGAACTCGGTAAAGAAACCCACAGGAGGTGATACGATTTATCATGTTTTTGTAACGTGTCTGCAAACTTCGAGAAAGCCCATATATGGACGTAACGTTCTCAACCTTCCTCGGCCAAATTGTGTCGAACCCAGTCCTTGCCGTCACCGTGATCCTCGCGTTGGGCGCCATCTTCGTCAATGGATGGACCGACGCGCCCAACGCCATCGCGACCTGCGTCACTACGCGTTGCATGCCCGCCCGCGCCGCCATTCTCATGAGCGCCGCATTCAACTTCCTCGGCGTGCTCATCATGACGCACTTTAACGCGAGCGTCGCCAACACCATCTCACATATCGTCGACTTTGGCGGAAACAGCACCATGGCGCTCGCGTGCCTCTGCGCGGCGCTGTTCTCCATCGTCGTCTACGGCGCCACAGCGTCGCGTTTTGGTATCCCCACCTCGCAAAGCCACAGCCTTATCGCCGGCCTGACCGGTGCCGCTATCGCCCTCGGCGGCGCGAGCAGCGTCAACGTCCACGAATGGATGAAGGTCATCTACGGCCTGGCGCTCTCCATCGGTCTGGGCTTTGTCATGGGCTGGATCCTGTGCAAACTCGTCTCGATTCTGTTTGCCGCCGCCAACAGGCGACGTACCAACGTCTTCTTTAAATACGCTCAGATCGCGAGTGCCGCGGCCATGAGCTTTATGCACGGCGCGCAGGATGGACAGAAGTTCATCGGCGTGCTCTTTTTAGGCGTGGCCTTTGCCAGCGGCCAGACGAGCGTCGGCGATGCAGGCATCCCCATCTGGATTATGCTGCTGTGCTCGGCCACCATGGGTATCGGCACCAGCGTGGGCGGCGAGCGCATCATCAAGTCCGTCGGCCAGAGCATGGTCAAGCTCGAAAAGTACCAGGGCTTCTCCGCCGACCTCGCGGGCGCCGCGAATCTGCTACTTGCCACCCTTACCGGCATCCCCGTGTCCTCCACGCACATCAAAACCTGCGCCATTATGGGTGTCGGTGCCGTCAAGCGCCTTTCGGCCATCAACTTTGGCGTCGTCAAGGACATGATGTTCACCTGGTTCTTCACCTTCCCTGCCTGCGGACTCATCAGCTTTGTCATGGCCAAGCTGTTCATGATGTTCCTCTAATCAAACCGAGCGTCCATCCGGACCGCAACACTTCGCCCACCCGTCTTCACCTCGAAAGGACCCACCCATGGCAAAGAAACCCGATTCGTTCTACTTTGACAACTACGTCGCTTGCGCTGACCTCGCCGTTCAGGCAGCCGAGCTGCTCACCAAGATTTTTGAGAACTTCGACCCCACGCAAATCCATGACATGCTCGATAAGATGCATGCGATTGAGCATGCGGCAGACAAGAAGCACCATGAGCTCGAAGACGCCTTGCTCACCGCCTTTATCACCCCGCTTGAGCGCGAGGATCTGGACCTGATGAGCTGCTCGCTCGACACCGTGCTCGATCGTATCGAGGGCGTAGTGCAGCGCGTCTACTTCACCAACATCCAGAGCATCCATCCCGATGCCATCGTGATCGCCCACAAGGTGACCGACGCCTGCCGCGCCATGAAGGACCTGATGGTCGAGCTGCCCAACTACCGCAAGTCCAAAACGCTGCGCGAGCTGGTCATCCAGATCAACACCATCGAGTCCGAGGCCGACGAGCTCTATATCAACGCCATGCGCAACCTGCACGTTAACGGCAAGGATCCGCTCGAGGTCATCGCCTGGCGTGACGTGTACGCCTTCCTGGAGTACTGCGCCGACTGCTGCGAGAATGTGGCCGATGTCGTGGATTCGATTGTCATGAAGAACAGTTAATTGGGGGTACGTGTCCCGGCGGCGAAGGGTCGGCCACGGTTTGCTTTCTCACTCCGGCTGCTTTGCAGAGTCGTTCGAAAGCAAACCGTGGCCGGCCCTTCGCCTTACGTACCACCATTGGGAACTTTGGCTGATACTTTGAAAGCAATGAGGCTTTTGTTGGCAGGACCTTTGAGCCCGATTGGGAACTTTGGGACCGCCTTAAACGTTTGGCTGGATGGTGCTTTGGGTACCCTTTGTTTTACTTTGGATTGATTCGCTGACTTTGGAGGGTTTGGTTATGGGGTATTTGGATCTGGCTCGGGGTCGGTATTCTTGTCGCGAGTTTGAGAATCGTTCTGTTGAGCAGGCTGTGGTGGATGCCATTGTTGAGGCTGGGCGGATTGCTCCTTCTGCTTGTAATAATCATCCAACCCGTGTGATGGTGTTGGATACGCCTGAGCTTCTGGAGAAGGCTGCTGTTTGTCAGCCTCGGTTTGCTCGTGATGGGTCCATCTTTGGCGCTCCGCTCATCTTCCTTATTTGTAGCGTTACCGATGATGCTTGGGTGCGCCCGTATGATCAGATGAATTCCAGCGAAATCGATACGTCCATCGTGTGTGATCAGATGATGATGGAGGCCACCGAGCAGGGCCTGGGAACGTGCTGGGTGTGCCATTTCAAGCCTGAGGTGGCACAGGAGCAGTTCAATCTGTCCAAGGGCGTCTATCCCTATCACATGCTCGTCTGTGGCTATCCCGCCGACCACATCGCCGATCCCGAGCATCGCGAGGCACGCACCATTCCCCTCTCCGACTTCCTCCTCAAGTAGATTTTTGGGACATGCCTTAAAACCTACCCTTGACCGCTCACCCGTTCGCCGAGTTCTGCGCCATTATGTGCAGGGCTCGGTTTTTTATGTTACGCACCCCGGCACAGTCATAAAAAAGGACCCGCAGCTTGCGGGTCCTTTCTAGGCACTAAATTGTAGGCCGAATGTTAGTCCAGGTCGTCGGCAGCGAAGTTGTCGATCGGGGCGAAGGGATCGGCCACGGGGACAACCGGGTCAGCGACGGGCAGCGGCTCGGCGGGAACAGTCACCGCAGGAGAAGCGGCAGAACCGACCGGTGTGGAGGCCATCAGATCGGCCGGGAAGGAGTTCTGGGCATCGTCCATAAAGTGCTGGATGAGCTTGAGATACTCGGCCTTGAACTCCTCACGGGAAGCTTTGAGACGATCGATCTCCTCGAGCTCGGCCTGCTTCTCGGTCAGAGCCTGGCGGATAACCTCGCGGGCCTTGGCGTCAGCCTCGTTGCGGATGCGCTCAGCGTTCTCATTGGCATCGTTGACGATGGTCTCAGCGGTCTGCTGGGCAGCGATCAGGGCAGCGGAAATCTGGCGCTCCTGAGCGGAGAAGTCAGGGGCGGGAGCAGCCACGGGGGCGGCAGGAACGGCCTGGTCGGCGGTATCCTGAGCCTGGGCAAGCTGAGCCTGTGCATCGGCAAGCTGCTGCTCGGTAGCAGTCAGACGACCCTTAAGGTCAACGATCTTAGCGAGCATAGCGTCAACCTCAGAGGACAGCGTCTCCAAGAAGACGTCGACCTCGGCAGGATCGTAGCCACGCTTGGCCTCAGAGAAAGTCTGAGCCTGGATGTCTGCAGGGGTAATAGCCATAACAAGTCTCCTTTTTCATCGCCTCGGCGCTACACGCCCGACGTAAGTTACTAAGTCAGTTCTACACGAGTATACCTATAAGAAGCTGCAGAACCAGCCTCTGCACCAACTGCAACGCAATAATCGCAACGACCGGCGAAAAATCGATACCGCCCATCGGCGGGATGAAACGACGGAACAGGTTGAGCCACGGACCGCACACGCTATCAAGCACCGCGGCAATATCCTGAAGCAAACCACCCTGCTTCATGGGAATCCACGTCATAAAGCAGTAGACGATAATGAGCGTGGAATAGAAGTTGAACAGCGTGTTGACCAGCTGGACGATAGTGTAGATGTTGATGGGAATCTCCTCGTCTTGTCTTTACTTGAGGTAGCCGTCGGCACGAAGCTTCTTGAGATCGGAATCTTTGACCTCGCAGCCGGCGGGCAGCACCATGAACACGCGGTCGCCCACCTCCTTGACCGTGGCACCCAGACCGCAGGCAAAGCCGTAAGAGAAGTCCAAGACGCGCTTGGCAACTTCGGTGCGTACGCCCACAAAAATCAGTGCGACAGGCTGCTTGGTGCGAACGCGGCGCACCACGGTCTCCACGTCGTCATAGCTCTCGGGGCGCAGGACATAGGCCGGCAGCTGCGGCGTGGCGTTGATGATATTGCTCGCATAGGCCGAGGCATCGCTCGGTGCAGGCGCGGGCGCAGCGGCGGCACGAGCGCGGGTGTTCTCGGCGTAGCTCGACGGCGTGTCATAGGCACCAGGACGATAACCGCTCGCAACACTGTCCTGCGAGCGCGAAGGCGGGTTATACGTCGTGGCATGGCGGGAGTCATCGCCGACCAGCTGACCGGAGCGCGTATACACGGCAACCGACTCAGCTTCACCGCGGCGCGTCTGACCAAGCAGGCCGTTGCTCGGCTCGTCTTGGGTGTAGAAGCCCTCGCCCGAAGCACCACTGTAGCCGTTGCCCTGATAGCCATCGTCATAGCCGTCATCGTAGCCGTAGTCGTCGTCCTGGCCATAACCCTGGTCGTAACCCTGCTGGCCGCCCAGGTGCATCTTATTTTTAATCTCGTCAAGGAAGCCCATGGTTGTGTCCTCTCGCGGTTTAGTGCAGGCGCCCCGATAATCAGTGCGCACTTCAGAGCCTTATTTTACTGCAAACTCCGGGCTAAATACTACCCTGCCCAGGCGAACGAGCGTAGAGCCCTCCTCAAGGGCAGGCTCAAAGTCCTCGCTCATGCCGCAGGAAAGCTCAGGCAGGTTCAAATCGGGATGCGCCACCTCCAGCTCATCCCTCAGCTCACGAAGCCCCGCAAAGGTGCGGCGTGCCACATCCTTATTCCCCCGGGGCGCCATAGTCATAAGCCCCTGTACGCAAATTCCCTCAAGTTCCGCAAGCTCACCCGCGGCGGCGCGAATCTCATCGGGCGAAAAGCCTCCCTTCGACTCCTCACCACTCACATTGACCTCAATGAGCACGCGCTGGGGGCCGGCGAGCTCGCCTGCCCCAATCTTGCGGACAGCACGGCTCGAGATCGCCTGCGCCAGATGCAGCGAACCCACCGAGTGAATCAGCTCGGCTGAGCCCAGCACCGCATTGATCTTATTGGTCTGCAGGTTGCCGATCATATCGAAGCGCACCTCGGGCAGCTCCGGATGCTCCGCCAGACCCGTGAGCTTGCGAACCAGCTCCTGCGGGCGGTTCTCGGCAAAATGGCGATACCCCGCCTGGATGGCGGCAACGGTCTCATCGACACCAACGGTCTTGGACACGGCAATGAGGCGCGCGGCGTCGTGGGGACGGCCTGCGCGATCGAGCGCCGCATAAAAACGTTCCAGAATCTGCTCGCGGCGAGCGCGCATCAAGTCCAAATAGTTATCCATTGCTAATCGCCTCCGCTGACAGCCAAACAAGTAGTCCCATGCTAACGCAAGAGCGCGGCCCCGCATGTGCAAGGCCGCGCTCACTTAGGTATTTACAATCTTTCGACGAACGGGGTTACTTACTCCTCGTCGTCCTCGCCATCGTCCTCGTCCTCAAGATGATCGAGCAGATAGCGAAGACCCTCGCTGACCTCGTTAACGGGCACCTTGGCAACGTAGCGCGCGTCGACGGCGGGCCTCATGATAACACCCTCGCCCGAAGGCACGCGCATGCTCTCGAGCTCATCCTCATCAGTGCGGGCGATATCGCCGGCATTCATGCGCTGACCAGTCAACAGGAAGGTCAGACGGCAGGCGGCATCGATGGAAATCGAGGCGATGCGATCGAGGTAGCGCGAAACCATGATGGCGCGGCGCAGGTCGTCATAGTTGCTGTCGTCGTCCATAAAGTCGCCCGTATCCATACGGTTAAAGGTGCGGAAGAACTTCTCGTAGGCGGCGTGCACTGGCTCGTCCTCGACGGCCAAGTTGCAGATGATGGACATATCATTGGTGACGAGCGCGGAAAGCGAAGAGCCCAGCACCTGGTAGACAGCCTCAGCCTCGGCCTCAACCGTGCCGACAAGCTCCTTGGGCAGCGAGATGTCGGCCTTGATCATATGACGCGTGGCGCGGCAGATCTGACGGACCTTATCGGTCATGCGCTGCAGGTTAAAGTCGACGTAGATGATCGTCTGAAGCAGGCGGAAGTCGGAGGCGACCGGTGACTGCGTGGCGATCAGGTTGTAGCACACGGCCTCCAAGTTAGCGCAGCGCGCGTCAATCGAAAGCGTGCGCTTCTTGGTCTTGGTGGCGAGCTTGCGGTCGTCGGTCACATAGGCCTTAACGGCATCGTGGAGGGCCAGATCGACGGCCTCGTAGATGCTCAGCATCTCGTGGCGGGCCTCGATGAGCTGACGGGAAAACAGTTTACGCATGGTTCACTCCAATCAGTTGGGTGCGGTCATGCCGCCCGCACAGTGAATACGCACCGGACCAGATCCGATCGGCTTGGGACTAGTCGCACCGATCAGCCAAAGCGGCCGGTGATATAGTCTTCCGTCCGCGAGTCCACCGGACTGGTGAAGATCGCGTCGGTTTGACCATACTCGATGAGCGTGGCGGGCTCGCCGGCAACTTCCTGCAAGAAAAATGCGGTGTAGTCGCTAATGCGAGCTGCCTGCTGCATTGAATGCGTGACGATGATGATCGTCATCTCGGGCGCCAGCTCGGCCATCAGATCCTCGACCTTAGAGACAGACGTGGGGTCGATGGCGGAGCAGGGCTCGTCCATCAGAAGGACATCGGGTTGCACCGCAAGCACGCGCGCGATGCACAGACGCTGCTGCTGACCGCCCGAGAGCGCCAAACCATCCTTGTTGAGCTGATTGGATACCTCTTTCCAGAGGTTGGCGCGCTTGAGCGATTCTTCCACGATGTCATCGAGGTCACTTTTGCTAGTCACGCCCTGCAGACGAGGGCCAAAAGCGACATTCTCGTAAATGGATTTGGGAAACGGATTGGGCTGCTGAAAGATCATGCCCACGCGGCGACGGAGATCGACCGGGTCGACGCCCTCGGCATAGATATCATTGCCGTCGAGCGTCATGGTGCCCTCGACGCGCGTACCCTCGATCAGGTCATTCATGCGGTTGATGCAGCGCAGAAACGTCGATTTGCCGCAGCCCGAAGGGCCAATGAAGGAGGTGATGGCGTTTTTGGCGATGTTGAGGTCAAGCCCCGTCAGCGCATGAAAGTCACCGTACCAAAAGTTGAAATCCTTGGCCGTAATGGCCGCTTGCTCCAACGTGGGAGCGGACTGATAAACGGACATGGGACTCCTTAACTAGCGACGCTTGCGCGACAGGAAGCGCGCAAACAGGTTGAAGGCCAAAATGATCACCATCAGCAAGAGCGCGGTGCCGTAGGCTGCGTTCATGTTGATGCCGTCGTTGGCAAGCAGGTACAGATGGACCGTCATGGGGCGGCCGGAATCGAGCGGCGAAATAGGTAGATTGATGGCCTGGCCCATGGTGTAAAGTACAACCGCGGTCTCGCCGATGGCACGGCCGATGGCAAGGACGATGCCGGTGGCGATGCGGCCAAAGGCGGAAGGAAGCACGATCTTGGAAACGACCTGCCACTTAGTGGCGCCCAAGCCATATGCGCCCCAACGGATATAGCGCGGCACGGCGCGAATAGCCTCCTCGGTGGTGCGCATGACGATAGGCAGCATCAGAAGCGCCAGCGCCAGGGCAGCCGAGACCATCGAAAGGCCCAGGCCCATGGCCTCGACAAACAAGGCGTAGCCAAAGAGACCCATAACGATGGAGGGCACCGAGGCCAAAGCATCGGCAGCATAACGGATGAGCTCGACGACCTTGCCCTGTTTGGCGTACTCGGCCAGATAGACGGCCGCTAGCACGGCGACCGGCGTACAGATGAGCATGGCGAGCGCCGTCACGTAGATGGTCGAGACAATCGTAGGCCAAATGCCGCCCTCGGCGTTGACACCCTGGGGCCAACCGAAGATAAAGTCGAGCGAAATATGCGGTAAGCCATTAACAACCACGTAGGCAATGATAGCGACCAGCACAAGCGTGGTGATGTAGGCCGCGGCGCGGAACACGCCGAGCATGATCTTGTTTGACAGGTCCTTGTTGATACGGCCCTTCTTACCGTGGGAAAGGGCACGCTTGATGCGCTCGCGCGACGAGGTCGTATCGACCGTCGTGTCAACGGAATCGGACATAGCCTACCCCCTCTTCTTCTTGGAAATCAGACGGACGATGCCCACCAGCATGGCGGAGATGATAAACAGGACCACGCCCATGCCGAACAGAGCCGAGCGGTGCAGGCCCGAGGAATAGCTCATGTCGAGCGCGATCTGGCTCGTGAGCGTCGAGATGGGGCTCGCAATGCTGTCGGGAATAACCGGAGCGTTACCCACGACCATGAGCACGGCCATGGTCTCACCGATGGCACGGCCCATACCCAGCACGATGGCATCAACGATACCCAGTTTGGCGGCAGGTAGCACGACCTTATAGATGGTCTGCCACTTAGTAGCACCCATGGCATACGATGCCTCGCGAATGCCCATGGGAATGGAATTGAGGGCATCGATGGTAAGCGTCGTGATGGTAGGGACGATCATGATGGCGAGCACAAACCACGCCGTCAGCGCACCAAAACCAAGGCCGCCGGTCAGCTGTGCGATAAACGGGCGGATGATGATCATGCCAAAGAAGCCGTAGATGATGGAGGGTATGCCCGCCAGCAGGTCAACGGCGGGGCTGATGAGCTTGCGCACGCGCTTGCTGGCAATCTCAACCAGGTAAACGGCCGTACCCACGCCCAGCGGCACGCCCATGGCGAGCGCACCGACGGTCACCAGACCCGAGCCGGCAAGCAGCGACAAGATGCCGTAGTGGCCCTCGGAAGGCGCCCACGTAAAGCTAAAGAAGTCCGCCAGACCGATGTCAGTAAAGACGGGCAGCGCCGAGTACGTGGTAAAGACAAAAATCAGGATGACGGTAACGACCGCCAAGAACGCGCAGGCAAAGAAGATCCACTGCAGCGCCTTCTCCTTGATATAAGTACTGCGCGATACGAGCGCCAGCTCGCGCTTCTTGGGCGCCTGAACATTCTGCTCAGTCTGGGAGTTTTCCTGTGCTTCCATGCTACTCACTCCCCTTCTCGTCGTTGGTGACGGGGATAAAGCCCGCCTCGCGAATCTGCTTGTCCATCTTTTCGGACGTCACGTAGTCGATGTAATCCTGCGCCTGCTGCGAAGGCGCACCCTTCACAAAGAAGTAAAGGTCGCGTGAGATGGGATAGCCGCCGCTCGCGACCGTCTTCTCGGACGCCTCAACATGATTGACCGAGACGGCCTTGACCGAGGTCTTGGCGTTGAGGCTATCGACGAAGCCCAGCGAAATGTAGCCAATGGCACCGCGCGAACGAGATACCACGTCGCGCACCTGGCCCGTGCCCGAAAGAACGGCCGAGCGGCGATCGAACGGCGTGCCGTCCATCACGATGGTACGAAAGGCCTCACGCGTGCCGGACGCCTCATCTCGGTTGATAACCTGAATCCTCAGGTCCTCGCCACCGACCTCTTTCCAATTGGTAATCTTGCCGGCGTAGATATCGCGGAGCTGCTCGGTCGAGAGGTTATCGACGGGGTTGTCGTCGTTCACGATGACCGCAATACCGTCGTGGGCAATGACGATGGGAGTCAGGCCCAGATCCTGTTCGTCGGCATTGAGTCCACGGGAGGAGCTGGCGATATCGGCCGTGCCGGCGCTGACGGCCTCGATGCCTGCGGAAGAACCCAAACCGGAAACGAGCACGTCGATGCCGGTCTCCTCCTTAAAGCCCTCGGCCGCAATCTCGGCGATAGGAAGGCAGGTCGTGGAGCCGGCCACAGTAATGGAAGAGGTAGAAGACCCCGAAGAACAGGCGCACAGCGTAAGCGTAAGCACAGCGGCGCTCAGGACCGATACGATCTTTCTCATAGCATCACGCCGATCGCAGCATGGCGCCCACAGGTGCCGTTCTCGTTACGGTAGGAATAAAAGCGGTCGTTCTGACGCACGGTCGAAAGCTGGGTATCCACGATATTATCCGCGTCGACACCGACATCTACCAGCGCCTCGCGAATGGCAGCGGAAAGATCGAGCATGCGAGAGGTACTCGCATCGATGCACGAGAACTCGGCGGCAAAGCGATCCATGAGTTCCTGGGATACCTCATATTCGTCACCCAAGATATGGGGGCCGATATAGGCGGAAACGTCGCTCGCATCGCAGCCGGCAGCCTCGCAAAGCGCCTGGCACGCCTTGGCAGAAATACGTGCAATCGTGCCCTTCCAACCGGAGTGCACCACGGCAAATCCGCCAGGGGCCACCATCACCACGGGGACGCAGTCGGCAAAGCAGAGCAGCACGGGCACGTTACGCGCCGTACAGACGATGGCATCGCAGCCCTCAGCAATCTGCTCGCGGACGTCCTCAAGGTCATCGGCACCGTTCGAGGTCACCGCAACGACATGGTCACCATGGACCTGATTGGGAACGAGCAGGTTGTGCTCGCACTCGGCGGCACCCATAGCCTCGAGCGCGCGACGACGATTTTCTTGAACAGCAAAGGGATCATCGCCAACATGCGAGCCCAAGTTGAGTGAGGAGTACGCATCTTCGGAAACACCACCGGCGCGCTCGGTGAAGGCAAAGCGAACATCGGATGTCGCGCCCTCCACCAACGTAACACCATCATGGTCGAGACGCGAAACTTTGTCCGCACGTGCTGCCATACTAAAGCCTCCTAATAACACAAGTATTGCGGCGACGCCGCAGCAGTCCGTGCCATACGGCTGCACACTTCATCAAAAAGGATACCCGCAGCGGTAAGGAGCAAACGTAAAGGGAACGTAAGGAGATTGGAGGCTTTCGTTTACAAAGGCGAAACACAACAAAAAAAGGGGCGCGCCCAATCGGACGCACCCCTTGCAAGTCGTTGAGAAAAACGAACTAGAAGCTGCCGCGCTTCAGGAAGTCGGGAAGCTCGAACTGATCGTTGCCGAAGTTAGGAAGCTCGGTGCCACCGACGTTGCGGGTCGGAGCGGCCTGAGCCGGGCTGGCAGCCGGAGCGGTGCGCTGCGGCTCAGCGGAAGCAGCGGCCTTGCTCTGAGACTGCTGAGCGGCAAAGAGCTCGTCCTGACGGTTGACGTTGGAGTCGGAGAAGCCCGTAGCGATGACGGTGATACGCACCTGATCGCCCAGGGACTCGTCGACAACGGTACCGAAGATGATGTTGGCCTCGGGGTCGACGGCGTTGGCGACAACGTCGGCGGCATCGCTGATCTCCTGGATGCCCAGGTCCTTGGAACCGGCGATGGAGAGCAGCACGCGTGTGGCACCATCGATGGAGCTCTCGAGCAGCGGGCTGGAGATGGCCTGCTGGGCAGCGTCGACGGCACGGGTATCCCCAGAAGAGGTACCGATACCCATCATGGCGGTACCGGCCTGCTTCATGATGGTCTTAACATCGGCAAAGTCCAGGTTGATGATACCGGGGACGGTGATGAGGTCGGTGATGCCCTGGGTGCCCTGGGAAAGGACGCCATCGGCAATCGCGAAGGCCTCGAGCATGGTGGTCTTCTTCTCGGCGATGTCGAGCAGCTTATCGTTAGGGATGACGATCATGGTGTCGACGCAATCGGAGAGGGTCTTAATTCCCTCCTCGGCGCTCTTCTTGCGCTTGCGGCCCTCGAAGGTGAAGGGCTTGGTCACGACGGCGACGGTCAGCGCACCGACCTCGTTCATCGCGATATCGGCAACGATGGGAGCAGCGCCGGTACCGGTGCCACCGCCCTCGCCGCAGGTGATGAACACCATGTCGGCGCCAGCGAGCGCCTCAGCAATGTCGTCGCGGGACTCATCGGCAGCCTTGCGGCCAACCTCGGGGTTGGCGCCGGCGCCCAGGCCGCGGGTAAGGTCGGTGCCGATGTGCACCTTGATATCGGCATCAGAGATCGCGAGTGCCTGAGCATCGGTGTTGATGGCAACAAACTCGACGCCGCGGATGCCCTCTTCGATCATTCGATTGACCGCGTTGGTACCGCCGCCGCCGACGCCGACCACCTTAATGACGGCAAGGTAGTTGTTGATCTCTGTCTCGTGCATGTCGGTCCTCCGAACAAAGGTTATAGCCATAGCATGGGTCGACCCCTGCGCACATTAACCTTCAGGTTGAAAGTAAATGCAAAGGTAAACCGTATTATGTTTGCACATTATGAACGTATCAGTCAAATAATTGACCGTGAAAACCAAACAAACCAGATAAACGGCGTGGTATGGCCCCTCAACAAAGCATCAACCAGCGCTACGAGGTCGGAGCGTTCCTAAATGTATAGTTACCCGGAGAACGCACATTGATATACGTTACGCCCTCTACCTGCGAAAGCAGCTTGGTGACTACGCGCTCCTTCTTGACGATATCGTTCGAATCGCCCAGCGACACCTCAATGCCGTTATTGAGGTTTGCCGAGATGGCTTCGACCGAAGGCGTGGAAATATCCTTGACTTGTCCCAAGAACTCGCTCGAAAAACCACGCACATAATCCAAGCCAGCCTTAACGGCCTTGGAGCTCACCGCCTGGCCGGAAACCGGAGCGACATCCGCCGAGACATCAGTCAACAACACCGCGCCATAGTGCTTAGCGAGCGCCAGTGCGGCATCAATGCCGGTCAGGGTATTTGAGCCCTGCCCCGTCGTGATGACGTTGCCCTGGTCATCCGCTTCGACCGACGTCGACAGCGGGGCGATCCAGGTGTCATCATCCCCGATGGCCCAGGCAAGGTCATCGGAGCTGATATAGGCAATTGCGATGACCTTGCGCTCCATAGGCGTAATGATGAGCGTATGCGGGAACTGACGCTGGACATCCACGCCCGAGACCCACGGGTTCTGCTTGAGGTCCTCGGTAATCTGGTCGGGATCGACGTTAAAAAGCGATGTTCCCTCGGGCAAATCGATCAGCTGGATAGCATCGTGCTTCGTCACATGCTCGCTGCCTTGAATCTGAATATCAGTGGCGGTAAACAATCCAGAGTTGATCACCACGATGGCAACGACGACGAACACGGCCAAGACGGCCAGAACGCCGCCCACGATTTTGCCTTTGCCTGTAACGAGAGAAGCGGCGTCTGACGTTTTATTTGCCATCGCCCCAAGTGAAGACAACGGGTTGACGCCTTTTTTACCCGAAGGCTTCTTGGCGGTAGCCGGCACCGATGTCAGCGAGCGCGGTTTCGATGCGCCCAGCGTGCGACCCGGACGCGCCGCCTTAGTTCCCGTCGAGGGCTTAGGAGTTGCCATGGGACGGGCAGGCTTGGCGCCCATAACAGGCTTAGGCGTCACCGAGGAACGCGAGGACTTTTTTGCGGCCGGACGATTACCGAGCTGAGAGCCGACGACCGGACGCCCGGCCTGTCGAGCATGCCCGACAGACTTAGAGTGCGCGACGGTATTGCGTTGAGGTTTGGCAGGCGCGCCGGAACGCCCTCCGGCGCGGCGGAAGGTAGGTTTCGATGCTCTAGAAGCCGAGGAATTTAACTTCCGGTCTGAGCTCGATGCCATACGCCTCCCTCACCTTTCCGTGCACATGTCTGATAACCGCGGCAACGTCATCGGCCGAGGCAGTTCCGTTATTAACGATAAAATTAGCGTGAACGGGCGAAACTTCCGCGCCGCCAATCGAAAAACCCTTTAATCCACAATCCTCGATAAGCTTGCCCACACTCGCATCGGGCGGGTTGCGAAAGACTGACCCGCAGGATGCGCGACCCATGGGCTGCGTACGCTTGCGCCTCGTCAGGTACCGTTCCATGCGCTCGCGAATGTCGGCCTTGGGCGCCGGTTTAAGCTTGAGCACGCACTCGAGGATGATCTCATTGCGGGGAAGGCTACATTCGCGGTAGCCCCAAGTGATCTCGGACCCCGCATAATGCTTGATACCAGATGCCGGGTCAAACGTTACGACATCCTCAACCAGCGAGCCAATCCACTCGGTCCGTGTGCCTGCATTCATAGATATCGCACCGCCAACCGAGCCAGGGATGCCAACGGCAAACTCAAGGCCCGAGAGGCTACGCGACAGGGCATCGTTGACCAGGCGCGCAAACATCATGCCCGCACCGACCGTCAGCGTACAACCGTCATCGGCAACAACCGTGCGCTGAAACTCACGTCCGAGCGAAATGACGGCACCGCGATAACCGCCATCGGCAACCAGCAGATTGGAGCCCTTGCCGATGATGACCCACGGCACCTGCTCGCGATCGAGCACCGCCACGGCGCGGCGGAGGGCATGATAGCTATGGCACGTCACAAAGAGGTCGGCCTTGCCGCCGATACGATAGCTCGTATGACGCGCAAGGCGCTCGTCCTCGATCACATCCGTGTCGATCATACCCGAGAGCGCCATGACGGCGTTAAACAGACCCATTAGACTTAAGCGTCTTTCTTGGCAGTCAGATACTCGATAAACTCGGGACCGACGGTCGTAACGTCACCAGCACCCATAGTGAGCAGCAGGTCGCCCGCGCCCACCATCTGCTCGAGCTCCTGATTGAGCTCAAGACGGCTGGAGCAGTACACGACCTCCTTGCCAGGATGCTTGGCGCGCACGGTATCGGCGAGCATCTTAGAGGTGACGCCCGGAATGGGCATCTCGCCAGCCGAGAACACATCAATCAGCAGCAGTTTATCGGCATTGGCAAATGCATCGGCAAAGTCGTCGCACAGGGCCTGCAGGCGCGAATAGCGGTGCGGCTGGAACACGACGTCGACGTGCTTGTAGCCCAGCGACGAAGCAGCAGCAAGCGTCGCCTTGATCTCGGTGGGGTGATGGCCGTAATCATCGACCACGGTGATGCCATCGATATCGCCCACGTGGGTAAAGCGACGGCGGACGCCCTCAAAGCTCGAGAGCGCCTTGGCGGCGGCGTCGATGTCAAGGCCCAGGACATGGGCGACGGTGAGCACCGCCGTGGCATTGAGCATGTTGTGGCGACCGGGATTGCTCTTGATCTCCACAGCGTGCTCAGTGCCGTCCTCAAAGCGAACGATAAAGTCGCTCTGGATGCCCTTGACATCCGGGTGCATGCAGACGATGTCGTTGCTCTCGGCAAAGCCGTAGGAAAGCACGTGACGACCCGTCGACTTGGCGAGCTCGACCAGATGCGGGTCCTCACCGCAGACGATGACGGTGCCGTCCTCGCCCACCAGGCTCATGAATTTGGCGAAAGTCGCCTCGATCTCCTCGATACCCGAGTAGTGATCGAGGTGGTCGGCCTCGACGTTGGTCACGATGACCACGTTGGGGTTCAGGAACAGGAAGGAGCTGTCGGACTCGTCGGCCTCGGCGACAAAGTAGTCGCCCGAGCCGTTCTTGCCGTTCGTGTCATAGCCCTCGACGATGCCACCGATCAAGAAGCTCGGATCCAGACCCATGCGGTCGAGCATGGTGGCGCACATCGAAGACGTGGTGGTCTTGCCATGCGTGCCGGCAACAGCGACGGTGGTGTAGCCGTGGCCCAAAGCAGAGAGCATCTTGGCACGGGGCCACACGGGAATACCAAGCTCGCGAGCGCGCACGAGTTCGGGGTTGGACTCCGGAATAGCGGTGGAGACAACAACCACGTCGGGCTTGACCTCGTCGATCGTGGCGGCCTCATGGCCCACATGCACCTTCACACCAGCGCGGGTAAGCTGGCGGATATAACGTGACGTCTTAAGGTCGGAGCCGGTAACGGCATAACCGCGCTCGTGAAGAACGAGGGCGATGCCGCTCATGCCGGCGCCGCCGATACCGATAAAGTGGGCGCTCTTAAACTCGGGCGCGGAGGTTGCAGTCTGGGAATCAGCCATGTGCTCGTGTACTCCTTGCGTAAACACTGCCTGTAACCCGTTAACTGTACCGCACCTACCGCATCAGCGCGAGGGCGACCGACGATATCCCGTCTAACTAACGCAAACCCTCTACCGCATCCGCCAGAAGAGCGGCGGCCCTATCCTGAGCCAGACCACGCGCCGCCTGACGCATGGCGTCGCGCGCCGCCGCGTCATCGACCAGGTGCAGCAGTTCATCGGCAAAGGCAGAACCGTCGATATCGGCATCGGCGCAGAGCACGCCGGCCCCGGCGTCGACCAGATAACGGGCATTGGTGGTTTGGTGGTCGGCCGTCGCATGCGGGTACGGCACGAGCACCGAAGGCACAGCGAGCGCAGCGATCTCGGCCACGCTCGATGCGCCCGAACGCGAGAGCACCAAATCGGCAGCAGCCAGCATATCGCCCATGTTGTCGATGTAAGGCTGGACGCGGTAACGCTTCGCCTCCTCGGGCGTCAGCGCCAAAGCGCGCTCGGTCTCCTCAAAGCCGTCGGCACCCGTCGAATGCAACACATAGAGGTTCTTGCGCGAAAGCAGCTCGTTTTTGAGCGAAGCCACACGCTCGTTGAGGTGCTGGGCGCCAAGTGAACCGCCAAAGACGAGCAGCAGCGTAGCGTCCTCGGGAACGCCAAGTGCCTTGCGGCCGCGAGCGCGATCGCCCTCGATCACCGAGCGACGTACGGGGTTGCCGGTCATGAGCACGTGGTCAGGGTCACCTTCGCGCTCAAAGACCGAACGCGCTGCCGGCACCGAGATGCACACGCGGGCGGCGTGGGAGTTCATCATCTTGTTGGCCAGGCCCGGAACAGAGTTCTGCTCATGCAGCAGATACGGAACGCCCGCGCCCTTGCACCACCCCAGCAGCGGAACCTCGACATAGGCACCAAAACCAATGGCGGCATCGGGCTTGCCGACCTTTGAGAAATGACTGGCGAGCGCACGCTTGGCTTTGTTGACACGCCACAGCGAGGTCAGCGCCGTCCAAGGACGGGAGCGGTCGAAGCCCGTGACCGTAATGGGCACAAAATCAAACCCAGCCTCGGGGACCAGACGACCCTCGAGCTTGCGCGACTGGCCCACGAACACAACGTGGTGGCCACGGTCACGCAGCTCTTCGGCCAAGGCGAGCGCGGGGTTGATGTGCCCGGCCGTGCCGCCGGCTGCAATAGCAACGGTCATTTTATCGGTCATGGTAGTCCCTTCGTACACGCGGTCCCTGGTCGTCGGTACGCAGACGCGCCGACGGGTCCGAGTTCAAATCGATTCGATTATATCCGCCGCCCGCGTTGCGAGGGCTGGGGCGCTGAGGACGACCTTGCGGCGCCGTTCGCTGACGCGGGCGGGCTGCCGGCTCGGTCGCAGAGCCATCCAGGACGGTAAAACCGTTACGCGAAGATCGCTCGCCGCGCACGTGGGGCACGCCGGCGGTACTCTCATCCATAACGGCAAAGCTCTCGCGGCGGCGGTCATACTCATCGCGGCGGGCGCTCTCGTACGAAACGCGCAGGATCAACCCGGCAAGCATGAGCGACACAATAATCGACGAACCGCCGTAGCTAATAAACGGCAACGGTTTGCCCGTCATGGGAAACACGTTGAGGATGCCCAGCGCGTTAATCAAAAACTGCACTGCGAGAATGACCGCGGAGCCAGACGCCATAAGCGCGCCCCGGCGATCGGTCGCCTGCTCGGCAATGCGAAACGCCGAGTAGATCAGCATCGCAAACACCAAGAAGAACAGCACGGTTCCGACAAAACCGACTTCCTCGCCAATGATGGCCAGGATGTAGTCATTGTGCGCCTCGGGCAGATACGAGTACTTCATGGTTGAGTTGCCGATGCCACGGCCGAACAGACCGCCCGAGGCAAAGGCCATAATGGCAAGCGTGGCCTGATAGCCGTCACCATACTCGTCGGCCCAAGGGTTCAAGGCAACCTGAATACGCACCATACGGTACGGCTCTGCGACAAGCGCAATCACGATCACGAGAATGCCGAAGATTAGCACGCCGATGATAAATCTGGGGTCGAGACCCGCAAACAACGCCATGCACATGAGGGTCAACAGGATGATCAGGACAGTACCGAAATCGGGCTGGATAAAGATCAGAAAGAGCGAAATGCCCAGGTAGATGCCCATCTTGCGAAGGAATTCGTTGATGTTGCCACCGGGCGAAAAGAAGCGATCAAGCATGATGGCCGAATACGCAATGGCAAATGGCTTTAAAAACTCGGAAGGCTGGAACTGAATACCGGCGATGTTAAGCCAGCGCGTGGCGCCACGGCTGCCGCTGCCCACCAAGAACACCAGAAACAGTAGCCCTATCATGCCTATGAGGAAGATCCTGAGCACATCCTCCCCAAACCAGCTGTCCGGCAAAACGCGCACGATGGCAATCAGCGCCAGAACACCGACCACGGCAAACGCGGCCTGTCGACCCAGAAAAAACGTCGCCGAGCCATTCTCGTGCAGCGCCTCGACCGAAGACGCCGAGTACACCATCAGCAGGCCAAAGCATACCAAGGTAAACAAGCAGGCCATGAATATCAAACGGGGGCGCATGATACGGGCGGGAACGCCGGCAATATAGCGTTCGCTAAACGACTGCCCGCCGCGGCTGGAACGCGGTGTGCTGCGCCGCGAGGAAGCACGGTCCGAGTCGGGCCTCCTCGTACCTTGTCGGGGGCTCTCCTCTCTCACCGCAACCCCTATTCCATTTGTGATTTCGCTGCAGCGGCAAGCTGGGCCACGTAGTCCTTAAACACGCGGCCGCGCTCCTCATAGCCCGAGAACTCATCGAACGAAGAGCAGGCAGGAGAAAGTAAGATCACGTCACCACGGCTCGACAGCGAACGGGCGACGTCCACGGCGTCGCGTAGGTCATCCGCCTGGGCGATATCCACATCGCCATCGACATCGGCCTCGTCCATAGCGGCGGTGAAGCGCTCGCGCGCATCGCCAAAGCAGACGACCGAGCGCACGTTGTCCATAACGACGCGCGCGAAGTCCGTGAGCGGCGTGCCCTTATCGTGGCCGCCGAGCAGCAAGATCACGTCGTCATCGGGAAATGCCGTCAGTGCCTTCTCGACCGCATCGGTGTTGGTCGCCTTGGAATCGTTGACGTAGCGCACGCCGTCAATCTCGCCACACGGCTCCACGCGGTGCTCGAGCGGCTGGAACGAGGCAAGACCGCGGCAGACACCATCGACATCGGCACCGACCGCCAAGGCAGCCGTGGCGGCGCACAGGGCATTGATAACATTGTGATGGCCCGAGATCTTGAGCTCGGATGTAGCGATGAGCGGGGTCTCGACGCCCTTCAGGCGCACAATCATCTTGCCATCGCGCACAAAGGCGGCATCCTCGCCCTCAGGCTCGTCAAAGGCAACCTTGCAGATGCGACGACCCGGCGTGTAGATGTACTCATCGAACTCGTGAATGCCGGCGTCTTCGACGTCGACAACCGCCAGATCGTCATCGACCATATTGTCAAACAGTTTGATCTTGGCAAGCGCGTAGTTCTTATGGCTCTTATGCCAGCCCAAGTGGTCGGGAGTGATGTTGAGCAGCACCGCCACGCGGGGGTGGAGCTCGGTTGTCGTAGCAATCTGATAGCTCGAGAGCTCAGCCACAAACCACTCGTTGTGGGCTCGGCCGTCAATCTCGTTGACCGGCGGCTCGCCGATGTTGCCGACAGCAACGCTGGCCTCGCCGGCAGCCTTGAGCAGATAATCAGTCAGCGACGTGGTGGTCGTCTTGCCGTTGGTGCCCGTGATGGCAATCCAGTTATCGGGCGACAGGCGATAGGCAAACTCGGGCTCACCCATAATCTGGGCGGCATGCTCGCGCCCGGCCTTAAAGAAGCCCGAGAACTCCGAGATGCCCGGGCACGTCACGCATACGTCATAGGCGCCCTCGACCTGTTCGGTCCCATAGACAAACGACGCACCAGCAGCCTCGAGCGCACGCGTGGCGTCATTGGGCTCAGAGGTGCCGCCGCCATACACGGTAACGGCGCTTACGCGCTCGGGATGTGCCAGCGCCCAGCGGGCGACATCGAGACCGGATTTGCCCTGACCCAAAACGAGCAGGCTAAAGACATCAGCAAGAGGCATGAAAGACCACTATCCCAACTGGAAGAACAGGGCAAGGCCAACGGCACCAAAGGCCGCAGCGATAATCCAAAAACGGATGACGACCTTGGTCTCGGCCCAGCCCTTCTTTTCGAAATGATGATGGATGGGCGCCATAAGGAAGACGCGCTTGTGCGTAAAGTGGAAGTAGACAACCTGAATCATGACCGACAGGGTCTCAACGATAAACAGGCCGCCGATGATGAGGGAGACGACCTCGGTGTTGGTCATGATGGACGTGCAGGCAAACGCGGCGCCCAGGGCAAGCGAGCCGGTATCGCCCATAAAGATGCTCGCCGGATAGCAGTTGAACCACAGAAAGCCCAAGCAGGCACCGGCACACGCGGTGCAGAAGATGGACAGGTTCACGTCTCCGTGCAAAAACGCCATGGCAGCCATGGCGAGCATGGCAATCATGGAGGTGCCGCCAGCAAGACCGTCAAGGCCATCGGTCAGGTTCACGGCATTAGAAAGACCGGCGATCATCAGCCAGCAAAAGACAATGTAGAGCCACGGGAACGAAAGGCCGCAGATGGTGGTCGAAAGAACACCGAGGTCAATCGTCAGGCCGCCGGGAAAACGAATCTCGGGGGCGACGCCGCACCAGTTAACGGCAAGTACCGTAAAGGTGACACAGATAATGGTTAGACCGATCATCTTGGCATGAGGCGTCAGACCGAGCGAGCGCCCATGCGTAACGGAGGTCAGGTCGTCAATCAGGCCCAGCACGCCGGTCGCCAGCGTGGCGAGGAGCACGAGCACGAGCTCGGTGGTGAGCTTGCCCATCAGCAGGCAGGTCAGCGAGATCGCGACGAGGATGACAACGCCACCCATGGTGGGCGTTCCCTGCTTAACCAAATGACGCTTGGGGCCGTCGGCACGAACCTGCTGGCCGATACCCTCGACCTTAAGCAGCTTGATCCACCACGGCATGAGCAGCAGCGCAATGGCAGCGGCGATGCCAAGCCCCAAAAAAGCCTGATACGTTGGATACGAGGGATTGCCGAACATGGGCTAGCACACACCTTCCACAAAGCGGTCGAGCTCAACAAAGCGGGAACCCTTGACCAGTACAACATCATGTTTTTCAAGCGCGCCGCCCATGCGGTCGAGCACCTGCTGATAATCGGAGAACACCTGGATGCGGTCCTCGTCCATACCCATCATGCGCGCGGCATCGGCCATAAGCTGGGCCAGCTCACCACCCACGCACGCCAGCATGTCGAGCTTCTTGGCGGCGGCATAGGCGCCCACGAGCTCATGCATGCGAGGAGCCTCATCGCCCATCTCGCCCATCTCGCCCAGGATCGCCATGCGAGACCCCGTGCACGAAAGCGAGCACAGCAGATCGAGGCCAGCAGCCATGGATTCGGCACTGGCGTTATAGGAATCGTCAATGACGCGGGCACCGCTCTTGGCGCGCTTAATCTCCTGGCGGTGACCGGTGATCGTGAGGCCCCTAAAGGCAGTATCGATCTGCTCGGTCGTCACGCCCAGGCGATAGGCAACCGCGGCGGCCTTAACGGCATTAGGAACGGACTGCACGCCGGGGATGGCAAGCATGGTATCGATCGTCTCACCCTGGCCAAAATCGAGCGTAAAGACCGGACGGCCCTCGTCATCAACACGAATGTCGCGGGCACGGACCTCATCATCGTCCGAGACGCCGGCCAGCATCACGTCGATACCAGCAGGCTGGGCGAACGTATCGCGAATGAACGGCGTAAAGTCGTCCTCGCCGCCCAAAACCAGCAGCGGCAAGAAGTCGCCAGCGGCGCACATACCCTGGACAATCTCGGCCTTAGCGCGGGCGATATTCTCGCGGCTACCCAAAATGCCGATATGAGAGGTACCAATCTTGCTCACGATGGCAAGGTTGGGATTGGCGGACTGGGACAGGCGCTCAATCTCGTGGAAATGGTTCATGCCCATCTCGAGCACCAGGACCTCGGTATCGGCCGGAGCGGAAAGCACCGTGAGCGGCATGCCGATCAGGTTATTGAAATTGCCCTTGGTGGCCCAGACACGATAGCGCTTGGCGAGCACGGCGGCGAGCACGTCCTTGGTCGTCGTCTTGCCGATGGAACCGGTAATACCAACGACCAGGCAGCCAAGCTCCAGACGGTACGTGTGCGCCAAACGCAGCAGAAAGTCCTCGGGATCATCGGTCAGCAAGATGGCACAGCCCTTGTCCTGCGCCAGCGAGACCAGCTCGGCCTCGGGCTCACGCGTCATCACGACGGCGCCGGCACCCGACTGGACGGCACGGGAAGCAAAATCATTGCCGTCGACGTTTTCACCGGGAAAGGCGACGAAAATCGTCCCTTCCTCGACCTGGCGCGAGTCGATAACGCACCCGCGGCATACCCGATCGGCTTCTCCCGTCACGGTTCGGGCCCCTGTTGCGGCCGCGAGGTTGTTGACGGCGATCTCTATCATTGCAGCTCCCCTGTAAACCTAATAATGCTATCGGCGTATTGTATCCCAGCGCCGCACATGCGTGGTGCAGGGCATGTGAACACCCTCATATGGGACAACAAACCACGCCCCAAAGATTGTAACCCCCTACTTCGTGTGCGGGATACCCAGCACGTCGAGCGCGTTGGCCATAATGGACTGGAACGGCACCGCAGCGGCATCTGAGCCGCTCGGCGTTCCGTCGAGCGTGATATAGCACAGCACCTTGGGCGATTGTGCCGGTGCAAAGCCCATAAAGGACGACATGTAGTTCTCCTTGAGGTAGCCGCCGTTCTCGTCGGCACGTTCGGCCGTACCGGTCTTACCCGCCACGTCATAGCCGTCAACCGCGCCGCCAACGCCCGTTCCCTCGGACACGACCGTCTGCATGCACGATGTCACCTGGGATGCGGCGTCCTCAGAAATCGCGCGCTCGCCTTCGCCCCAGTCCTTCTCGTCGCCTTTGCTGGACTTATAGAAGTGCGGTGTCATCATCACGCCGCCGTTGGCGATGCCGCCCACGGCGCGTGCGATCTCAATCGGCGAGACGGACAGCGCCTGTCCAAAGCTCATCGAGCCCAGCGTGGCGCCGTCATACTGGTCACGCTCCTTGACGATACCCAGGCTCTCGCCCGGAAAATCGACACCAGAGCTGTGACCGATGCCCCACTTGTCCACATAAGCGGCAAAGTCATCGGCACCGATCTTGCGCCCCACCAGGACAAAGCCCACGTTGGACGAACGGCGCATCATCTCGCGCACATCCATGGTCATGGCGTAGTCGCGCTTGTCGGCATCGGTGACGGTATCGTCGCCCACCTTGATGCTCGCCGGCACCTCAAACGACGTACTCGATCGCACGACGCCCAAGTCGAAGCCGGCGCCTGCCACGAGCGTCTTAAAGACCGAGCCGGGCTCGTAGGCGTCGGTGACCAGGCGCAAGTTCATATCCTCGGTCTTGGCGTTTTCCAGATTGGTCTGGTCGTAAGTCGGATACGAGCAGGCTGCCAAGATCTCGCCTGTCGTAGGATCGGTGACCAGCGCCGAGCCGTTCTTGGCCTTAGTCTTCTCAACTGCCTCTGCCAGGGCATCCTCGGCCGCACGCTGGATATTGACGTCGAGCGTCGTCACGATATCAACGCCGTCGACCGCAGCCACCTTTTTATAGGCACCGCCCGCGATATAGCTGCCGTCCCTCGCGCGCTCGCGTACGAGAGAACCGTTCGTGCCGGTCAGAAGCTTGTTGTATTGCTTTTCGAGACCCGTCAAGCCGTCGTTGTCTACATTCACTACACCCAGCACCTGCGATGCCAGATTGCCGTATGGATATACGCGCTTCATGGCCTGCTCAAAAAGCACGCCGGGCAGGTTCTTCTTCTCCAGCGCCGCAGCATCGTCTTCGTCCACCTGGCGCTTGATATACACCCAGGTTCCATCGGACTCAACGAGCTTGCGGCAGGTCTTTTTATCGATTCCAGTTGCCTTGACCAGCGCCGACACCGTCTTGTCAACGTCCTCGACAAGCTGCGGGTTCACGGCGATGTTGCGGCATTCGACCGACGACGCCAGCACGTTACCGTTGCGGTCGTAGATGGTGCCGCGTTTGGCATAGAGGATCTGCGCAAGCAGGCGACGCGCATCGGCACGCTCACGCAGTTTATCGGCTTCGACAGCCTGATAGTCGGCAAGGCGAAAGACGCCCAAGCCCAAGCCAAGCCCAATGAATCCCATGACGGCTTTGCGGCGAGGCAGAGGCGTGCCTGTGAGCCATTCGGTCGACGAACTCTTGCGCGACCTGGTGTTATGCACTTGAGGGCCGCCCGAGCCGCGAAGTCTCGACGCCGGGTCGTTGCCACGGGACCGCCCGGCGTTGTAAGATTGCCGACCCGTTCCTTGATAACCAGAACGCCCCCGCGACGAGGGACGTCCAGAACCGCGGCCCCCATCGGAACCGCGGCGATAGTCATTTGTCATACTCAGCTACCGTCTTGCTACTGAGCGGTCGCGGTCGCGTTGGCGCCCGCGGCTGCATCCTGCGAAAAGTCAAGTGTAACGCTCTCGCTGGGCTCCACCATGCCATAAGCGCCCGCAAGGTCGCGAATGCGCGTGTCGGCGCCATAGACCGAATGCATGACCTCCAGGTCGGAGCTCTCATCGGTCGCTTTTTCGAGCGTGTTGGTAAGCTCGGCGTTGCTGTTGAGCACCTGGGCCGTAACGCCGGCGAGCGCCACGCGGGCGACGCCGATCGTCATGAAGATAGCCGCAATGATGCAAAACGTTTTAAGAACGCTCATGAAAACCGGGCTTACCGCCTGGTTTGCCTGACGGCCCGCGCCCGTGTAGACATCAAAGCGCGGCGTGCGCTGCTCACGGGGAGCAACGGGGGCCTGCGGCGTCTCACGATAGGCGGGCATGGCGTTCATATCATAGGCGAGTGCTGCGCTTGAAGTGTTGTAGCCCATGATATGCCGCCTCCCATCCCGAGTACGTTGGTAGTGTGTTTAAGCTTCGTTTATGGTGCGAGCGGGAGGTCCAATATCGCGCGGTCGCGCCTACAGACGCTGCGCCACGCGGATTTTGGCTGATCTCGCCCGAGGGTTGCGCTCAACCTCATCAGGCTGGGCAACCAAGGGTTTGCGGGTGATGACCTTGAGTATCGGCACGTTGCCGCACACGCACACCGGAATCTCCGGCGGGCACGTGCACCCCTGGCTCATCTCCTTAAAGTGGTTCTTTACGATACGGTCCTCGAGCGAGTGATACGAGATGACGCAGATACGTCCGCCCGGGTTGAGCCACCTGGTGGCGGCATCAAGCCCTCGTTCGAGCACATCGAGCTCGTGATTGACCTCGATGCGAATGGCCTGGAAACTTTTCTTGGCCGGGTGTCCGCCATGCCGACGAGCGGCAGCCGGGATACCCGCCTTGATGATCTCGACAAATTGGCCGGTGGTTTCGATCGGTTCTTGCTCGCGGCGGCGCACGATCTCGCGCGCAATCTGCGAGGCGAACTTCTCTTCGCCGTAGACGCGTAGAATCCGGGCGAGGTCGTGTTCGTTATAGGTGTTGATGACCTCAGCTGCATTTAAGGTGTTATTACCCGGATCCATCCGCATGTCCAATGGGGCGTCCTCGTTATACGAAAAGCCCCTGCCAGGGATATCGAGTTGCGGCGACGAAACGCCCAAATCGAACAAGAAGCCATCGACCCCGGGCACCTCGGCCGAGCAAAGCAGCTCGTCCAAGTCGCCGAAGTTGCCCTTCAGCAGCTGGTGCGGAACGCCGGGAACCTCGCGGTCCAGACGGGCGCCAGCGGCCTCGAGGGCCATGTCGTCCTGATCGACGCCGAGCAAAAGGCCCGTCTCCCCCACCTGCGCGGCCATCTTTACCGAATGGCCGGCACCGCCAAGGGTGCAATCGCAGACAACGGAGCCGCTCTTTAGCCGCAGCGACTCAAGCACTTCGCCGAGCATGACAGGTTCATGCCGATATTCTTGTGTCAAGATCCCACGCTCCATCCGTTACCCGTGCCTTGCCCTTACGAGAAGAAGAGGTCCAGCAGGGCCTCATCGTCATCGTCCTCATCGGCCGCGGCGCGATCCCAAACCTCAAGGTGGTCGTAGTTGCCCACAACCGTGACCTCGCGGTCGAGGTTCGCCTGCTTGCGGAGAGACTCGGAAAGACCGATACGACCGGCGCTGTCCACGTCCATCGACGTGGTGCGCTTGTTGATCGCCCTCATGAGCTTCTGGTCATTAATGTCACGCGGGTTAAAACCCTCGTGGCCCTCACGACCCGCGAAGAGTCCTTCGACCCACTTATCGAAGGCCTCGGCAGAGAACACGTACAGAGCATCGACATCCAGGGCTTTGAACACGCGAACGTGCTCTCCAAGCTCCTCGCGAAGGGGTGCAGGCAGGGACAGACGACCTTTTGCATCGAGATTGCGCTCGTATGCACCCGTCATTCCCATGTGCGCCCTCCCCTCGGTTACTCAGATGGCACGTACGCGGGGAACCACCCCGCCTGTCGACGTCATTAATAAT
>DXMC01000013.1:55108-56213 GCA_019414365.1 Collinsella sp. | reverse complement strand
CTCTGCACCAGCTGCGCGGTCGCGTGGGCCGTGGCAGTGTGTCGGGCACGTGCCTGGTCATGACGCACTCCAAGGGCAACGGCGGCGCTTCGGCAGCACAAGATCGCCTGCAATCGCTCGAAAAAACCTCGGATGGCTTTACGCTCGCCCAGATGGACCTGCGTCTGCGCCACGAGGGCGAAATCCTGGGGTACCGCCAGCATGGCGGAGTGACCCTGCGCTTTGTCGACCTGGATGCCGACGAGGAGCTGATCGAGTGGGCCCATTTGGACGCGGTCGAGCTCTTGCGGTATGCTTGCAACCTTGACTCCGTGGCGACGCGCCCCCTGCGCGATGCGGTCGCCATGCGATATCGACACATTTTTAAGGAGGTCAGCGGAGGATGAGAATCATCGGCGGCGAATGGCGCGGTCGTAAGATCGAGGAGCCCCGTGGTCGCGATGTCACCCGCCCCACGACCGATCGCGTGCGCGAGGCATGCGCATCTATGGTCATGTCGGCATTCGACTTCGATCTGGACGAGGTCCGCGTCCTGGACGCCTTTGGCGGCTCCGGTGCCTTAGGGTTAGAGATGCTCTCACGTGGTGCCCGCTCGCTCACGACGTTCGAGATCGATCGGAATGCCGCGCGGCTCATTACCAAGAATATCGAGTCGCTCTGCCGTGACCGTGCGCGTTGGCGCGTGATAACGGGCGACATGCTGGCGAGTGCCTCGCGCGGTCGTGTGCCGGGCGGCCCCTTTGATCTGGTCCTGCTCGACCCGCCCTATGCTTTTGGTGCCGAGCCGGTCGAGGAGCTGCTGCAGAAGCTGGCTCAGCAGGGTCTGCTTGCACCTGGCGCTTATGCCCTGTTTGAGCATGCCGCCGCCGATGCGGGCGCGCATCCGGCAGGCTTTGAGATCGTGCGCGAGAAGCGCTACGGCATTACCTCGGTCGACCTGCTTCGTTGGGTCGGCGATAACGATGGTGAGGAAGATTGCGCTGGCACCGATGCTCACAACAACGATGCCACGACGTTTCAGGAGGACGACCATGAATGACACCATCAACCGCGTGATCGTCCCGGGCACCTTCGATCCCATCACGTTTGGCCATATCGACGTCAT
>DXMC01000013.1:0-55098 GCA_019414365.1 Collinsella sp. | reverse complement strand
CCGCCGCATCTTTCCCAGTGTGATCGTCGCTGTTGCCGAGTCGCAGGGTAAAAACGGTGTGGGTACCACGTTTATGCTCGATGAGCGCGTGGCGCTGGCCCGCGAGGCGCTCGGTGATATCGACGGCGTCGAGGTCCTGCCCTTTACCGGCCTCTTGGTCGACTTCGCTCGCGAGCAGGGGGCGGGGGCCGTGGTCAAGGGCCTGCGCGCCATGACCGACTTTGAGTACGAGCTGCAGCAGGCAGATCTCAACTATCGCTTGGATAACGAGCTGGAGTCCATCTTTGTCATGAGTGCGCCGCAGTACGGCTATATCTCGAGCTCGGTCGTTCGCCAGATCGCCTCACTCGGCAGCGATGTATCGACGTTTGTCCCGCCCAACGTGGTCGAAGCGCTCAGACATCGCTTTTCGTGACGTTTTTTATTGCCTGGTGGCATGTGGTAAACTAGCACGATGATATGTTACCTATGAAAGGAGACCGGATGCCGGGCGAGAATTTTCCTGGCGATAGGATCGTCAGCTTGGTCGATGAGCTCGAAGGGCTGATCGAGGAAGCCAAGCCGCCTTTCGGCAAGAACGCTCAGTTCAAGGTCATCGACGCCGACGTGTTCTTCAACATCCTCGACGAGATCCGCATGAGCTATCCCGAGGAGTGGCAGAAGTCCCGCCGTATCCTTAAGGAGCGCGAGGAGCTTATGGCTTCCGCCGCCGCTCAGGCCGATTCCATCATCGCCGACGCTCAGCAGCAGGCCCTCACCATTGCCGGTGAGCAGGAGATCGTCCGCTTAGCGCAGCAGCAGGCCGACGACATCCGTGATCGTGCCCAGCAGTACGAGCGCGAGACGCGTTATGCTGCCGAGGACTACGCAGAGCAGGTCTTTACGCACCTGGAGGAGAACCTCAAGAGCCTGACTGGCACCGTTACCCGTTGCCGTCAGCAGCTCAACGAGGGTGCCGCCCAACAGAATGGTCAGTGGTAATGGCTGAGTTCCCGAGCGTTACCGTCGATCTTTCCGAGCAGCTTGAGTTTCCCGGAGATTCGTATCCGCTGACCGGCAAGGTCGATGTCGCCACCTACACGGTGGGCGAGAAGGAGTACCAGCTACAGGACGGCATCGACTACGACGTTGTCTTTACCAATGCCGGTACCGGTGTCTTGCTCACGGGCATGGTCCGCGCGCACGCCTCCGGCGAGTGCGACCGTTGCCTGGAGCCCGCTTCGTTTGATATCGCCGGCGAGATCGAGGAGTTCTACCTCTTCGAGGAGCCCGAGGATCCCGAGGCCTTCGAGGACGGCTACGAGCTCCTGGGTGAGGACCGCATCGTCGATCTGGGTGAGCCCATCAACGACGCGGTCGTCATGGACACGCCGTTTGTGGTGCTCTGCAAGCCCGATTGCCGCGGTCTGTGTCCCACTTGCGGTTGCAATCTCAACGTCGAGCAATGCGATTGCGCCGCACAGGCAGAGGCAGAATGGGCCGCTGCCACGGAAAATCCATTTGCAGCATTGAAGAATCTCAAGCTCGATGAGTAAAACTGTGGTAATATCGCTACTTGCGCGTAATCGCCACACTGGATAGTTCATAAGGAAGGTCACTATGCCCGTACCTAAACAAAAGCAGGGTCGTATCCGCACTCACACCCGTCGTTCCGCCAACATGAAGATTTCGGCTGCGGCTCAGTCCACGTGCCCCCGTTGCGGCGCTGTCAAGCTTCCGCACCACGTGTGCCCCAGCTGCGGTTTCTACAAGGACCGCGAGGTTATCGTTACCGAGTAACGGTATACTCTGGATGCGATGCCGTTCCAAATGGAACCACAATGGCCGGCTCAATGAGTCGGCCATTTTTGTATAAGGAGCATGTATATGAGTAACGTTCGCGTTTGTGTAGACGTTGTGGGCGGAGACGAGAAACCTCAGGTTGTTCTCGATGGTATCGAGGCTGCGCTTGCCGCCGATCCCGATATCGAGGTCTTGGCAGCTGGCCCCGCTGAAATCGTCAATCCCTTTGCTGCTTCCCATGCACGTGTTGAGGCTCTTGAGGCACCCGACGTTATCGCCATGGATGACGATCCCATTCGCGCCGTGATGACCAAGCGTAAATCGTCGATCGTGCTTGCCTGCCGCGCCATCAAAAAGGGCAACGCGGACGCGTTCTTCTCCGCCGGCTCGACCGGTGCCATGACCGCTGCCGCCACCGCCTATGTGACGCCGTTTAGATATATGGCCGAAGGCAAGAAGCAGCCGGTGCGTCCCTGTCTGACCAATGCGCTGCCCAATCGCGCCGGCGGTCTGACGGTGCTGTGCGATATGGGCGCCAACCCCGATGTCGAGGTCGATGACATGGTGCGTTTTGCCCAGATGGGTAGCGCCTATGCCCGCGTCGTCCTGGGCATCGAGCATCCCCGCGTGGGCCTGCTTGCCAATGGCACCGAGGACGAGAAGGGTTCCAACTTTACCAAGGCCTGCTTCCCGGCCATGAAAGCCGCCGTTCCCGGCTTTGTGGGCAACTGCGAAGGCACTGACCTCACCTCGGGCAATTTCGATGTCGTCGTTGCCGATGGCATGTCGGGCAATATTGCGCTCAAGGCCACCGAGGGCGCTGCCAAGTTTTTGCTGCAGGAACTCAAGGGTGCCTTTATGGCCTCGCTCGGCACCAAGATCGCCGCGCTGCTCATCAAAAAGCAGATGCGCGAGATTAAGGCCAAGCTCTCTGGTGATGCCAAGGGCGGTGCGATTCTTTTGGGCCTGCGTGGCGTGGTCCTAATCGGCCATGGCGCCACCTCGGTCGAGGCTGTTAAAAACGGTACGCTCGCGGCGGCCGAAGCCGTGCGCGCGGGGCTGGTCGAGAACGTCGCCAACTCCATGGACGGCATCGTTTTGTAAGAGCGAGTTAGAGCGCTGTTATGTGCCTCGCGGCCTGCTTCGTGGGGTAGAATCAGAACCGTGTCTTGGTACCGCCCGGGCGGTACCATTCTTTTGGTATTCATTCACTATGAGAGGAAGCGCTATGGACCGCTCCGAAATCTTCGACAAGATCGCCGAGGTCGCTGCTGACGTTCTGGGCGTCGATGTTGCCGAAATTAGCGATGAGACCACCTTTGACGATCTCGATGCCAACTCGCTCGAGCGCCTGCAGCTGGTTACGGCTATCGAGGACGAGTTCAACCTCGAGATCGATGACGAGACTCTGCTCTCGCTCAACTCTGTCGCCGACGCCGTCGACGCGATCGAACACGCCAGGGAGGCCTAGGTCTTGGCTTTGTCTGAACGACTTACGCGTGCCCAGGAAATCCTGGGCCACGAGTTCAATAATAAGGTACTGCTGCGCGCGGCGCTTACGCATCCCTCGGCAGTCGAGGGCCAGCCGGTTTCTGCCAGCTATGAGCGCCTTGAGTTCTTGGGCGATTCCATTTTGGGCGCCGTCGTCGCCCGTTCGCTCTTTGAGTCCTATCCGGAGTTTGACGAGGGCAAGCTCACGCGCCTGAAGGTGTCGCTTGTCTCGGGCGCCACGCTGTCCGAGGTTTCTCACGAGTTGGGCATCGACGACATCATCATCTTTGGTGCCTCCGAGACCGGTACCGGTGCGCGCGGCCTGCATTCGGCGCTCGAGAACGTCTACGAGTCGCTCGTGGGCGCGCTGTACCTGGACGCCGGCTGGGATGCCGCAGCGGAGTTTATCCACCGTACGCTTAAGCCGCATTTGGCTTCCGAGCGTGCCGAGCACCCCGCGAACCCCAAGTCGTTTTTGCAGGAGTGTGTGCAAGCCGACGGTCACGAACCTCCGGCGTACAAGCTCGTTGGCTCCGAGGGCCCGGCGCATGCGCCCACCTTTACCGCTGTGGTTTTGATCGATGGTATTCGCCAGGGTCGCGGCTCCGGTTCCTCTAAGAAGGAAGCCGAGGGAGCCGCCGCGCTTGAGGCGCTCGACCGTATGGGTTACACCACCAACGGCGTGATTCTCACTAAGAAGCACGTGTAAGCGAGGAACCGTGTATCTCAAGTCCCTCACGCTCAAAGGGTTCAAGTCGTTTGCCGACCGCGCCCATATGACGTTTGAGCCGGGCCTGACCGTCATCGTCGGTCCCAACGGCTCGGGAAAATCGAACATCTCCGACTCCATCCTGTGGGTCCTGGGCGAGCAGAGCGCCAAGCAGTTGCGCGGCCAGGCCATGGAGGATGTCATCTTCTCGGGCTCGTCAGCGCGCAAGCCGGTGGGTGTCGCCGAGGTCACGCTTGTGCTCGATAACTCGGACCATATGCTGCCCGTCGATTTTGACGAGGTCGCCATCACCCGTCGTATGTATCGCTCGGGCGAAAGCGAGTACCTCATCAACTCGAGCCCGTGCCGCCTGATGGACATTCAGGACATCTTGCACGATTCGGGCCTGGGCAAGGATACGCATTCCATCATCAGCCAGGGCAAGCTCGACGCCATTTTGCAGAGCCGCCCCGAGGAGCGCCGCGCCCTCATCGAGGAGGCCGCCGGCATCTCCAAGCACAAGCGCCGCAAGGAGCGTGCGCTCAAAAAGATTAAGTCGATGGACGAGCACCTGACGCGTGCCCGCGACATCAATAAGGAAATCGCCCGTCAGCTGCGACCGCTGGAGCGTCAGGTCGATCGTGCGCGCAAGTACAAAGAGTTGTCCTCGCGCGCGAACGAGCTTACGCAGATGCTGGCTGTCGACGAGCTGCGTTCGCTGCAGTCGCAGTGGAACGACCTGGAGAGCCGCTCCAAGGAAGGTGCCGCCGAGCTGGAGCTTGCGCAGTACCGCATGGGCGAAAAGGAGCGCGAGCTCGAGAAGCTCCAGGTCATGCTCGAGGAAAAGGGCCTGTTTGTGGGCGATCTGGGCGAGCAGCGCCGCCATATGCAAGATGTGGTCGGCCGCATTAACTCCGACATGCGCCTGCTCGAGGAAAAGGGCCACAACATGGTGTCGCGCCTGTCTGACATGCGCGGGCAGATTTCGAGCTCCGAGCATCAGCGTCGTCGCGTGGTCGAGGAGCTCGAGGACGCGCGTGCGCAGCTTGAGGAAGTGACCGGCGCGCACATGCAGGCCCAGGAGGACGTTGACGCCGCTGGTCCTGCCGCCGCAGAGCTCCACGAGCGGCGCGTGGCGCTCGACAATCAGATTTCGCAGCTTACGCGTGAGCAACGCGATGTGCAGCGCGTGGCCGACAACGCCGCGCTCGAGCTCGCCAAGGTGAAGGACTCGCTGAGCAATGCCGAGGTCGAGGACAACATGTATGCCTCGCGCCTGGAGCAGATTGACGAGCAGCTCGAGGAGGTCACGGCCTCGCTCGAGAGCCGTCGCAACCGCGCAGAGGAGCTTGAGGGTGCTCTTGAGGAAGCGCGCCAGGCCCAGGCCGATGCGCGTGAGGCCACCGAGGTCGCCCGTGCAGCCCTGAAGGACTTGCGTAATCGTGAGAGTGAGGCGCGCAACAAGCTGTCCGAGGTGCGCTCGGAGCTTGCCAGCCAAAAGAAACTCGATGCCCGCATGGCCGACAGCTCGCCGCTCGTGAGCCGTCTGGTGGGTGCGCTGGGCGACGATGTCTTGGGTCGTCTGGGCGACGTGCTGGAGGCCCCGCGCGAGCTTGAGGGCCTGGTTGAGCAATTGCTCGCCGGCGATATCGATGCGCTGCTGTTTGATGACGCCGCCACGCTTGAGCGTGCCGGTCGTGCGGCTCTGGACCAAAAGAAGGCCTCGGGCGAAGCACTGCTGGTGACGCGCGGCGTGAGCGGCTCTACCGCCGCTGAGGGCGCTGCCGGTACCCGCCTGGTTGATCGTCTGTCCGTGCGTGCAGGCTACGGACCCGTCGTCGAGGCGCTGCTCGGCGGCTATTACGTGGTCGATGACTTGGCTGCCGCGCTGGCTGCGCCTGTCGTTGACGGTGTGACCTATGTGACTCCCGATGGCGCCCGCGTAAGCTGTGGCGGCCTGGTGCGTGTGGGCCTCGATGCCGGCGAGGCGTCGGGTGCTCTGGAGCGTAAGCGTCGCATTCGCGAGCTGGAGGGGCTTGAGCCCGATCTGGCTGCCGTGTTTGAGCATGTGTCGGATCAGGTCGTCGAGGCCAACGTTGCCGTCGAGGAGGCCCGTGCCGCCGAGGGCGATGCCGCCGGTGAGATCGCCCGTCTTGAGGGCGAGCGCCGCTCGCTGCTCTCCGAGATCGGCCGCTTGGAGCAAAGCGCCAACAATGCCGAGGTCGAGCGCGTGCGCATCTCCAAGCGCCGCGAGCAGGCTGCCGAGGCCGTTCGTGCCGCGCGCCCGCGCGTTGACGAGCTCACCCGTTCGCGTGACGAGGCGCGTGCACAGGCAAGCGACCTGGGTCTCCAGATTGCCGAGGCCAACGATGAGCTCGATCGCGTTCGCCGTGACGATTCCGAGGCCGCCGGTAAGCTCGCCGATGCCAAGGTGCGCCTGGCCCAGACGAGCGAGCGCCTGCGTTCGCTGAAGGGCCGCGTGCCCGACCTTGAGCATCGTCTTGAGGGCATCGACCGTCGTATCCGCGGAACACGCCAGGCTTCGCGCTCGCTCGAGCTGCTGCGCCTGCGCGTCGACCCCATGCACGAACGCTATTCTGCCCTGTTGGAACGCGCGTCGGATTGGGCAGCGCGCCTGCGTGACCAGGCCTCTCTGGAGGAGGCGGACTCCGCTTCGCTCAAGAAGACCATCGAGGATGCCAAGGCAGAGGTTGCCCGCGCTAAGGAGCGAGTCGATACCGCCTCCGCCGCGCAAAACGAGTTCAAGGTCGCGCGTGGCAAGCTCGAGGTGCAGGTAGAGGCCGCCATTAAGGCCATTACCGCCGATGGCACCACGGTACTCGAGGAAGCGCTCATGCTTCCGGCGCCCACGGACCGCGATGCCGCCGAGCGCGAACTCAACCAGCTTGTGCGCCAGATCAACAACCTTGGTCCCGTTAACCAAGTTGCCATGGAGGAGTACGAGCAGCTCAAGCGCCGCGCCGATTACATCGAGGAGCAGCTGGCCGATCTGGAGAGCGCGCGCAAGGCGCTCACCAAGATCACCGTGGCTATCGACCGTAAGATGCGCAAGGCGTTCCTGGTGACGTTTGAGAATGTCGATGCGAACTTCCGCGAGATCTTCGCCATGCTCTTCCCGGGCGGTCAGGCTCATCTGGAGATGACCGATCCCGAGCATCCTGCCGAGACGGGTATCGAGGTCGTGGCGCAGCCGCGCGGCAAGCGCATCACCAAGATGATGCTCATGTCGGGCGGCGAGAAGAGCCTGACGGCGCTCGCCCTGCTCTTTGCTGTGTACCGCACGCGCACGGTGCCGTTCTATGTGCTGGACGAGGTCGAGGCGGCACTCGATGACGCCAACCTGTCCAAGCTCATCGGCGCACTCGACGTGTTGCGTTCCGATACGCAGCTCTTGGTTATCTCGCATCAGCGCCGTACTATGGAGGACGCTGACGTCCTCTACGGCGTCTCGATGCAAGCCGACGGCGTCAGTCGCGTCGTCTCGCAAAAACTCGATCGCGAAACCGGAAAGGTCGTGAATGCATAATGGGATTCTTCGATGCTCTCTCGCGCGGACTTGAGCGCAGCCGCGAGGCCCTCAACGAGGTCTTCTACTTTGGCGGCGAGGTCGACGAGGATTTTTGGGAGGACCTGGAGGACACCCTCGTCATGGGTGACATGGGTGCCGAGGTCGCCATTCAGGTCTCCGATGACCTGCGCGATGCCGCAGCCAAGAAGAACCTCAAGACCGCTCCGCAGCTTCGCCGCGCTCTGGCCGAGCAGCTTGAGCAGCACTTTGTGCCCATCGAGCGCGATCCGTTCTCCGATACGCCGAGCTGCGTGCTGTTTGTGGGCATCAACGGTGCCGGCAAGACCACGACGGTCGGCAAGATTGCGAGCGCCATGGCTTCCCGCGGCAAGAATGTCGTGATCGGTTCGGCCGATACCTTCCGCGCCGCCGCCATCGAGCAGCTCGATGTGTGGGGCCAGCGCGCCGGTGTTCCCGTCATCAAGCGCGACCGCGGCTCCGACCCGGCGAGCGTTTGTTACGACGTGCTCGACGAGGCCGACAGGCGCGGCAGCGACCTGGTGCTCATCGATACCGCCGGCCGTCTGCACACGAGCCCCGAGCTCATGCGCGAGCTCGCCAAGGTGGTCAATGTGACCCGTAAGCGCGCCGCCAATATGGCCGCCGGTCCCATGCCGGTCTCGGTCGTGCTTGTGATCGATGCCGCCACTGGTCAGAACGGTCTGAACCAGGCGCTCGAGTTTAACGAGGCGCTGGGCCTGGACGGTATTATCATGACTAAGCTGGACGGCACGGCTAAGGGCGGTATCGCCATGGCCGTGGCCGAGAAACTCAAGCTCCCGATCCTGCGCGTGGGCGTGGGCGAGCAGGTCGATGACCTGCAGGAGTTCAATGCCAAAGATTTCTGCCGCGCCCTGGTGGGCGAGTCCAATTAAGGAGTGACTAGTGTTTGATTCCCTGAGCGATCGCCTCAACGACACATTTGACCGCCTGCGCGGCAAGGGCAAGCTGACCGAGGCCGATATTACTTCGGCCATGCGCGATATTCGCATGGCGCTGCTCGAGGCCGACGTCAACTTCAAGGTCGTCAAGGAGTTCGTCGCCAAGACCAAAGAGCGCTGCATGACCGCCGAGGTCATGGAGTCGCTGTCGCCGGCGCAAAACGTCGTCAAGATCGTGCTCGACGAGCTCACCGAGATGCTTGGCTCAACCGAGAGCAAGCTCGTCTTTAGCAACCGTATTCCCAATGTCATCATGCTTGTGGGTCTGCAGGGCTCCGGTAAGACCACGGCTGCCGTAAAGCTGGCCTACCTGCTCAAGAAGCAGGGTCGCTCGCCGTTGCTCGCCGCGTGCGACGTCTACCGTCCCGCTGCTGCCGACCAGCTGGCCACGCTCGGCGGCGAGATCGGCGTGCCGGTCTTCCGCGGTGACGGCGAGCACCCGGTCGATATCGCCAAGGGCGCCATCCAGGAGGCCGTCGACCACCTGCGCGATGTGGTCATCGTCGATACCGCCGGACGTCTTCAGATCGATGAGCAGATGATGCAGGAGGCCGTGGACATCAAGAAGGCCGTCAAGCCCGATCAGGTGCTGATGGTCGTCGATGCCATGACCGGTCAGGATATCGTCAACGTCGTCTCGACCTTCGCCGAGCGCACCGACTTTGACGGCGTGATCATCTCTAAGCTCGACGGCGACGCCCGTGGCGGCGGCGCGCTTTCGGTGCGCCAGGTGACCGGCAAGCCCATCAAGTTTGTGAGCATGGGCGAGAAGCCCGATTCGCTGGAGCCGTTCTACCCCGATCGTATGGCCAAGCGCATTCTGGGTATGGGCGACGTTGTCGGCATTATCGAGAAGGCCCAGGAGGCGGCCGACGCCGAGCAGCTCGAGGCCGCCGAGCGCATGCTGCGCGAGGGCTTTACCATGAACGACATGCTCGACCAGATGAAGGCCGTCAAGAAGATGGGCGGCATGAAGGGCATTCTGGGCATGCTCCCCGGTGGCCAGCGTGCGCTTAACCAGATGGGTGGTAACCTGGACGAAGGTATCTTCGATAAGAACGAGGCCATCATCATGTCGATGACCAAGGAGGAGCGCCTTCGCCCCTCCATCATCAACGGCCAGCGCCGTGCCCGCATTGCCAAGGGCGCCGGCGTGACCCCCACCGAGGTCAATAGCCTTATGAAGCAGTGGGGCGAGATGAATAAGATGATGGGCCGCATGCGCACGATGGCCAATCAGGCGCAGGCCGGCGGCAAGAAGGGCAAGAAGGGTAAGAAGGGCAAGAAGATGCGCATGCCCAATATTCCCGGTCTGGATGCCATGGGGCTGGGCGGCATGGGCGGCCTGGGAACGGGCGGCCCCAAGTCCGATATGGACCTGCTGCGCCAGATGGAAGCGCAGATGCGCAATAAGAAATAACGACTGGTTGAGTCGTGTATGGCGAAGGCCGCCTGGATGGTACTCCAGGCGGCCTTCGCCGTTCGTTCGCAGGTTGTCGCACGCACGGAAGCATGCTGGCGCCGGGGTATGTGCCGCTAGTGGCAGCCGCAGCCCTCGTGGCCCTCGTGCTCGTGATGGCCGTGGCAACCACAGGATTCGCCGTGCTCATGGGCGTGCTCGTGGTCATGGCCGTGGCAGCCGCACGTGGCCTCGCCGGTCTGCGCGAGCGTGCCGGCAATGAGGGCCTCGACGCAGGCATCGCAGCTGCCCTGGGCGCCCGCATAGACCGTGATGCCGGCTTGAGCAAGCGCGTTGATAGCGCCACCGCCGATACCGCCGCAAATGAGCGTATCAACGCCACCGTTGGCAAGCAGGCCTGCCAAGGCGCCGTGGCCGGTGCCGCCGGTGCCTACGACCTGCTCGTTGAGCACCTTGCCGTCCTGAATGTCGTAGATTTTGAACTGCTCGCTGCGGCCAAAGTGCATAAAGATGTTGCCGTTGTCGTACGTGGTTGCCACCCTCATGGTGTCGACCTCCTTTGCTGGCCATGCGGCCGTTGTCGTGGTGATGGGGGAGTATGCGATATTGCCGCCCTCGATGACAATCGCCCGTCCATTGACCAGCGCGTTTGCCACCTTGCGATGCGCGCGACTGCTGATTGCCGCCACCGTGGCGCGGGCGATGCCCATGTGCAGGGCGACGGCCTCCTGATTGAGGCCCTCCAGATCGCACAGGCGCAGTACTTCGAGCTCATCGACCGTCATATCGATAGCGTCTCCGCTGGCAAGGCCATCGGGGGTAAAGCCGCGATATTCGGGGATGATCCCGACGCGGCGCAGTTTTTCGCGTCTTCCAGCCATACACTCTCCAAATCTGACATATGTCAACAATAGAATAGCGAACGTGCGGATTTGCGCAAGGAATTTCTGGCATATGTCAGAAAATGAGGGCTTATGTTTGGGCTGTGGGGCCACGTGCGCCTGGGCTACAATGAATCTCGCTTGTAGGCGACTGACAGGAGGGTCAATGAGCAAAGCTGATCAACAGTTTGTAACCATGTGCCGCGATATCTTGGACCATGGCACCACCACCGAGGGCCAAAAGGTCCGCCCGGTGTGGGAGGACGGCACCCCTGCCTATACCATTAAAAACTTTGGTGTCACGGCGCGCTATGATCTGCGCGAGGAGTTCCCCGCGCTCACCCTGCGTCGTACGGCGCTTAAGTCTGCCATGGACGAGATTCTGTGGATCTATCAAAAGAAGTCCAATAACGTGCATGACCTCAACAGCCATATCTGGGATGAGTGGGCCGATGAGACCGGTTCCATCGGTAAAGCCTACGGCTATCAGATTGGTCAGAAGAGCCATTACGCCGAGGGCGACTTCGACCAGATGGACCGTGTGCTGTACGACCTCAAGCACACGCCGTATAGTCGTCGCATTATGACCAATACGTACGTGTTTAGCGATCTGTCCGAGATGCACCTTTATCCGTGCGCCTATAGCGTGACCTATAACGTGACGCAGCGTCCTCAGGACGACAAGCCGACGCTCAACATGATTCTCAACCAGCGCAGCCAGGACATTTTGGCCGCGAACAACTGGAACGTGTGCCAGTACGCCATTTTGCTGATGATGGTCGCGCAGTCGGTCGATATGATTCCCGGTGAGCTGCTGCACGTGATCGCCGACGCCCATATCTATGATCGTCATGTCGATATCGTCCGCGAGCTTATCGAGCGTCCGCAGTTTGCGGCACCCAAGGTAACGCTCAACCCCGATGTGCATGACTTCTATGCGTTTACGACCGATGACCTGATCGTCGAGGGCTATGAGCACGGCCCGCAGGTCAAGAACATTCCCATTGCGGTGTAGGTGGTGCTCATGACGTGTAAGCTATCTGCTATCGTCGCCGTGTGTGACGATTGGGGCATTGGGTGCGAGGGCGACATGGTGGTGTCCAATCGTGCTGACATGCGCCATTTTGTGGCGTGCACCAAAGGTTGCCCGGTCATTATGGGGCGCAAGACGCTGCTGAGTTTTCCCGGCGGGCGTCCGCTCAAGAACCGCCGCAATATCGTGCTTACCCGCGACGAGAGCTTTGCCCCCGAGGGCGTCGACGTGGTGCATAGCGTTGACGAAGCGCTCTCTGCGGTTGCCGATGAGCTCGTTGCCTGGGTGATCGGTGGCGGCGATGTCTATCGGCAGTTTTTGCCGTACTGCGTGGAGGCCGAGGTCACTCATAACCACTGCGTCCATCCCGTGGACACGTACTTTCCCGACTTGGACGCCGATCCCGCGTGGGAGATTGCGCAGCGTAGCGGGGTCGCGACGATTGCCGCCGGTGAGGGTGACGAGGGCGTCGATTATGAGTTCGTGACGTATCATCGCGTTGAGGCGTAAATCGTCTGGCGTGAACGGTATCATCGGGTTGATTGAATGCATGGGGCGGCGCTTAGCGTCGCCTCGTTTGGTATAGATGTGCTGTAAAGAAGGGTGTGGGCTGGCTGCTATGACTGATGCCGTTGAGGTTCTGCGAATTGATTCGCTCGAGGACGAGCGGCTCGATGCCTACGTGCGGCTGACCGAGCGCGAGCTGCGCTGTGTGCTGGAGCCGCAAAAGGGCATCTTTATCGCCGAGAGCGCCAAGGTTATCGAGCGCGCGGTGCGTGCCGGATACCAGCCGGTGAGCTTTCTTTTGGGCGAGCGCTGGCTCGACCAGATGATGCCGCTGTTTGACCAGCTTGTCGTGCGCGAGGGAGCGGGTCCGGTTCCCGTGTTCGTGGCCTCCATGGAGCTCATGGAGCAGTTGACGGGCTTTAACGTGACGCGCGGCGCGCTGGCGGCGTTCCGTCGCCCGCGTCAGATTCCGGTTGATGAGTTCTTGGGCGGCGTCGTCGAGGCGGCGGGGGATCGTCCGGTGCGCGTGTGCGTGCTTGAGGGTATTGTCGATCACACCAATGTCGGCGCGATTTTCCGCTCGGCGGCTGCGCTGAACGTCGATGGCATTTTGGTGAGCCCCACTTGCTGTGACCCGCTGTACCGTCGCTCGGCCCGCGTGAGCATGGGCACGGTTTTCCAGGTGCCTTGGACGCGCATTGGCAGCGAGGCGCGCGTATGGCCGCATGATGGGCTGGCGGCGTTGCACGATGCCGGTTTTTCGTGTGCCGCTATGGCGTTGACGGACGATTCCGTATCGCTGGACGATCCCGTGCTGCAGGAGATTGACCGCTTGGCAATCTTTATGGGTACCGAGGGTGCCGGCTTGGGCGCCAAGACCATTGCCGGCTGTGACCACGCGGTGCGCATTCCGATGGCGCACGGGGTCGATTCGCTTAACGTGGCCGCGGCGAGCGCCGTCGCCTTTTGGCAGCTGTGCCCGCACGTGAGCAATGAGTATCACTACCAGCCGGGTTTGTATCACTAGGCAGTTTTCCGCACCGCGCTCTAATTCGGGGTGTTTCGGTCGCCGCCAGTCGGTGCTAAGCTGGTTTTGGTTTTGGTTTTAAATTGCTGTTTTGCTGTTTGACGTATGCGTGTGGGGAGGGCGTGTGGCTAAGAAATCTACGGCTATTGATGTAACGCAAGGAGTCATTTGGCAGCAATTGCTGTCGCTGTGCGTTCCCATCTTTTTTAGTTCGTTTTTTCAGCAGGCCTACACGCTTATCGGTACGTATATCGTTGGCCAGTTTGGCGGCAAGCTCGCGCTGGGTGGCATTCAAGCCACGATGGTGCTCACCGAGCTCTGCATTGGCTTTTGCGTTGGCGTCGGCGCCGGCTGCGCGGTCATTACCGGTCAGTATTTTGGCCAGCACGATGATGAACGACTGAGTCGTTCGGTCCATACAGCCATGACGCTCGCACTGGTGGGCGGTATCGTTTTCTCGATTCTTGGCATAGTGTTCGTTGAGCCCATGCTGGTGCTTATGAACACGCCGCATGAACTATTGGCCGAGGGCGTGGCCTATGCTCGTTGCTATTTTGCCGCCATGGTTGCGGCGCTGCTGCTCAATATGGGAACGGCATTGCTGCGCGCCGTGGGCGACACGCGCGGGCCTGCTGTGATCATCGCTTCCGGCTGCCTTGTTAATGCGGTGCTGGATGTCATCTTCGTTGCCGTGCTTCATATGGAGGCTCTGGGCTGCGGCATCGCGGTGGCGCTGACCATTTGCTCCAACGCCACGATGGTCGTGATTCGTATGATGCACGCTCCGGGTGCATGGCGTCTTTCGCTGTCTAAGCTCGGCATCGATCGCGGTATTTGCAAGAGTATGATCTCGTGTGGTCTGCCACTCGGTTTTCAATCGGCTGCCTATTCGATTTCGAACGTGCTGATCCAGGTGTCGGTTAATTCGTTTGGCGCCGATGTCACGACTGCTTGGGGTCTATCTGGGCGCCTGGATGGCATTATCTGGATGGTGACCGAGGCGCTCGGCGTATCGATCACTACGTTCTCGGCGCAGAACTTTGGCGCGCGCAATTACGAGCGCATGCGCAAGGGCTACCATACGTCGCTCGTGCTGTCGTTTATGCTCATTGGTGGCCTGTCTGCCGTGCTGCTGGTGTTCTCGGGTCCGCTGTCGCGTTTGTTTGTCGACGATGCTTCGATTTCGGCGTACACCACGACCATCCTCCATTTCATTGCGCCGTTCTATGCGATTTTCTCGATTATCGAGAACGCCTCGGGTTCCATCCGCGGTGCCGGCGTGAGCTTGCAGCCGATGCTGCTCACGATTTTTGGCACCGTCGTGCTCAGGGTGATCTGGGTGTTTGCGATTATGCCGTTCGATCCGTCGCTTGAGCACCTGCTGCTGGTCTACCCCGTAACCTGGCTCATCACCGCCACGATGTTCACCATCTACCACCACAGCGGCAACTGGCTCGGCCGCGCCACCGCCTAATGATCCCTTGGGGCGGAGGAAAATGGATCATTGCTCTCCGTCGCGATGTCGATGATCCGTTTTCCTCCGTCCCCTTCGGATCAATTAGTATTCGATGCCTTGGCGGGCTAAGAGGCCTTCGTCGAAGTAGTGTTTGACGGGGCGCATTTCGGTGACTAAGTCCGCGAGGTCGGCCAACGGCAGCAGCCCGCGGCCGGTGAGCATGAGCTCTGTGGTGGTAGGCTTCAGTGCGATCAGCCCCTCCACATCCTTGCGCGTCACGAAACCTCGGCGCATGGCCTCGCCGAGTTCGTCCAAAATCAGAACATCGACCTGTGATATCTGCTCGTGTGCGAGCTCCAGAATCTGTGCCGCGCAGGCCTCGGGCGTGTCGCGGTCGGCCTGTACGATGCGCAGACCCAAACGGGGCGCCGCACCATGCTCGGCGCAGTGCAGTTTCTTGGCAAACTGCAGCATAAGCACGTCGAGTCCGTAGCCCGTCGCGCGCAAGGCGAGCCCCAGCGCAGCCGTCGTCTTGCCCTTGCCGTCGCCTGTATAGATTTGAACCTTGCCGACTTACAGTGATGCCATCTCTGTCCTTTCGTGCCCGGCGTCGGTTTATCGCCGTCCGGGTTGGGTATTCTAGAAAGAATTATCAACCCCAGTAGATGGAGTTCAAGCAGATGGAGATGGATGACAACAAGCGTAGACGGAATATGATCCTCTACGTGCTCATCGCCTTCGTCGTCTACCTCGTGCTCTCGACCGTTCTGTTCCCCAACATCGGTCACACGCAGCAGATTACGAAGACCGATTACTCGACGTTTGTCAAAGCGCTCGATAAGAAGAGTGTCGACAAGGTCGAGTACAACACGGACGATTACTCGATTTATTACACCAAGAAGGGCGAGGACGAGAACATCGCCTATAAGACGACCGGTGTGCCGAACGATGCGGGCTTTACCGATCGCGTGCTTGAGTCTGGCGCTTCGCTGGAGTCGGTCGTTCCCGATAAGAACTCTGGTTTGATGACCTACTACCTGCTCACACTCATTCTTCCCATGGCGATTTTCTTCCTCATCGGTTGGTGGCTCAACCGCCGCATGAAGAAGGCTATGGGCGATGACGGCCCGTCGATGAACTTTGGCGGCGGCGGTTTTGGCGGCGGCGGACTGGGTAAGTCCGGCGCGCGCGTGATCGCCTCCAAGGACGTGGGCGTGACCTTTAAGGACGTCGCCGGCCAGGAAGAGGCCAAGGAGTCTCTCAAGGAGGTCGTCGACTTTCTGGAGAAGCCGCAGCGCTACGAGGAGATCGGCGCCAAGCTGCCGCGCGGTGCTCTCCTTGTTGGCCCTCCGGGTACCGGTAAGACCCTGCTTGCCAAGGCTGTTGCCGGCGAGGCCGGTGTTCCGTTCTTTAGCATTTCGGGCTCTGAGTTCGTTGAGATGTTTGTTGGTCGCGGCGCTGCAAAGGTTCGTGACCTGTTTAAGCAGGCCAAGGAAAAGGCCCCGTGTATCGTCTTTATCGATGAGATCGATACCATCGGTAAGAAGCGCGATGGCGGCGGCTTTAGCGGCAACGACGAGCGCGAGCAGACGCTCAATCAGTTGCTGACCGAGATGGATGGCTTCGATAACCACAAGGGTATCGTTGTCCTTGCCGCAACCAACCGTCCCGACAGTCTCGATCCCGCTCTACTGCGCCCCGGTCGTTTTGACCGCCGCATCCCCGTTGAGCTGCCCGATCTGACCGGCCGCAAGAACATCCTCGAGCTGCATGCCAAGAGCGTGAAGACCGAGCCGCCGATCGACCTGACCGCGATTGCCCGCGCCACGCCCGGTGCCTCGGGCGCCGACCTGGCCAATATCATCAACGAGGGCGCCCTGCGCGCCGTTCGCGAGGGTCGCAAGCGTGCAACCCAGGACGACTTCGAGGAGTCGGTGGAGGTCGTCATTGCCGGTCAACAGCGTAAGTCCACGGTGCTGTCCGACCACGAGAAGCAGGTCGTTTCTTATCACGAGATCGGCCATGCCATCGTCGCTGCCCGCCAGAAGGGCTCTGCGCCGGTCACGAAGATCACCATCGTGCCGCGCACGAGCGGTGCTCTTGGTTATACCATGCAGGTCGAGGAGGACGAGCGCTTCCTGACGACGCGCCAGGAGGTCTTGGACAAGCTCGCTGTCTATTGCGGTGGCCGCGCAGCCGAGGAGCTCATCTTTGGTGAGATGACGACCGGCGCCGCCAACGATATCGAGCAGGCCACCAAGCTCGCCCGTAATATGGTGACGCGCTTTGGTATGTCCGACGAGTTTGGCATGATGGCGCTCGGTACCGTGCAGAACGCGTATCTCAATCAGGACACGTCGCTCACCTGCGCCCCCGGTACGGCCGAGCGCGTGGACGCGATTGTCGCCAAGCTGATCGAGGATGCGCACGACCGCGCTTTGCAGATTCTGAAGGAGAACAAGTTTAAGCTCCACGAGCTGGCTCGTTATCTGTATAAGAAGGAGACCATCACGGGCGAGGAGTTCATGAACCTCCTCACGCGCGAGAATCCGCTGATGCCCAAGCAACAGTAACGCCGCGGCCGAGCCAGTAAACGCCGACGCCCCATTTGAGCAGCTTTCTCAAATGGGGCGTTTTGCTTGAGAGGGATGGAAATGAAGATCGTGGTGAGCGCCTGCTTGATGGGCGAGAGCTGCAAGTATAACGGGCTCGATAACTACCACCGCGCGTTGGTCGAGGCTTGCGAGCGCACGGGGACCGAGGTCCTCCTCGTGTGCCCCGAGGTCTTTGGCGGCCTGCTCACGCCGCGCAAGCCGTCCGAGATTGTGAACGGCGAGGTTCGTACCTGCGAGGGCATCTCGGTTGATCGTGAATTTCGCCTGGGTGCCCAACGTGCGCTCGATATGTGCGAGCAGGCAGGCGGACCGGAAGAGATAGTCGCGTGCATCCTTCAGGACCGCAGCCCCTCGTGCGGTGCGGGTCACATCTACGACGGCACCTTTAGCAGTACGCTCACCGCGGGCAACGGTGTTTTCGTCGACCTGCTCCTGCGCCACGGCTACCGTGTGATCCCGGCAAGCGAGTTCGACCCCAGCATGCTGGAGCAATAAAAAACCACCACAAGGGCACTGCTCCCTTGTGGTGGTTTTGGCCTGGGTCTAGAGCGTGTGGCCGTAGGCGTTGGCGGTCTTGATGGCGGCGGCGAATTTTTCGTCGGTGAAGGGCTCCGGGTTGCCTTGCTTCCACTCGTTGGTGGCGTGCGCGTGCTCGCACAGGGCAGGGATATCGGTCTCGGAAAGCCCGACCTGCTCAAGCGTTACGGGCAGCCCCATCTGCTTGTTGAAGTCAGCATGGCGCTTAAGGTTCTCGGTGTCGCCCGTGTAGGCGAACAACACCAGCACGCCCAGGCTTACGACTTCGCCGTGCAGGTAGGTGCCCTCACGCGGAATGCTGCAGGTGGCGTTGTAGAACGCGTGCGCCACGCTCGAGTTGTAGTAGTAATCGTTCTGGTTGGTCAGGTTCGAGACATAGCCCGTGTTGACCACGATGTCGAGCGCGATCTGCTTGACGGCCTCGCTCGACAGATTCTGACGAACGTCCTCAAGACCCTGAACACCATAGGTAAACAGCGGCTCGGAACAGGTGTGGGCAAGAGCCAGGCCAAGGCCGGCGGTGTGCTCCAGGTCGCCGGCGCTCGTGGCGTACTCGACTTCGGGCTGCTTGGACAGGGCGTCGCCCACGCCGGCCCAGAAGTACTCCGCCGGAGCCTCGGCGATGATCTTGGGATTGATGAAGATGTGCGCCGGTCGGTTGGGGTACGAATAGCCCTCGAGCGATCCATCGTCGTTGTAGACGACGGCAATGGCGGTCGCGGCGGAACAGTTAGAGCAAATCGTCGGCACCGTAAAGACAATCTTCTTGAGCTCGATTGCCGCTGTCTTGACGGTGTCGAGTGCCTTGCCGCCGCCACAGGCGATAAGCACGTCTGCCTGCTGGCAAGCGGGGGAGTTCACGACCTTGGCGATATTGGCGCGCGTACTGTTGGTGCCGTAGACGCGCGTCTCCAGAATCTCGACGTCGGTACCTTCAAGCGCCGCCTCGATGCCCGGCAGCGCCGCAGCTAGGGCTCGCTTTCCACCAATGATGGCGACTTTCTTCGCGCCGTACTCCGCCAGTGCGGCGGGCAGCTCGGTAAAGCAATCCTCGCCGACGGTGTAGTCGCTCATTCCGATTGTGCGCATGGCAGCCTTCTTTCGTTAGTTAAAGTGCTTTCAGGTATTTTGCTCCTAGAGAAGGCTAACGACCACGAGAAATTTCTTACGTATGAAACCAGTGTTGAGGGTTTTTCGCCGGCGCGGAACGTGCTAGCATACTCCGCATAAGCGTTGATGGGGACGAGTAGTCGGCCGTCCGCATGCCACAGAGAGCGGGGAGCGCTGAGAACCCGTGCATGCGACCGATGAAAATCACCCCGGAGCTGCGGTCCCAACGGACGTGCCGCGCAGGCACGTCTTAGTAGATATCGCCGAGATGGTCGTCGATACAGGCCAGCCGAGTAACGGATGCGAGCGCGCGAATACGCGGGCGAGGGCATCTAAGCTGGGTGGTTAAACGAAGAGCTTTTGCGGGCATACAGCCCGTTTTTGTGGCGCTTCGTCCCAGCTTGTAGGGACGGGCGCTTTTTTGGTGCCCAACGGGCGTGCGCGCCCACGACATGAAAGGGGTACCGTGGCAAACGAGTACAAGCAGACGATGAATCTGCCCAAAACCGGTTTTCCCATGCGTGCCGGTCTTTCCAAGTCCGAGCCCAAGCGACTCAAGGACTGGCAGGACAACAAGGTCTACGAGCAGGTTCTGAAGAAGAACGAGGGTCACAAGAAGTTCGTGCTGCACGACGGCCCTCCGTACGCCAACGGCCCGATCCACATCGGCCACGCCATGAACAAGATCTCCAAGGACATGATCAACCGCTACTGGATGATGCAGGGCTATGAGGTTCCCTATGTCCCCGGTTGGGACTGCCATGGCCAGCCGATCGAGCATAAAGTCGAGGAGAAGCTCGGCACCGAGAAGTTCAACCAGACCTCCACGGCTAAGATCCGCGAGCTTTGCAACAAGTTCGCTGTCGAGAACATCGAGCTGCAGAAGGCCGGCTTCCGTCGCCTGGGCGTGCTCGGCGATTGGGACAACCCGTATCTGACGCTCTATCACCAGCATGACGCCGCCGACATCGAGGTCTTCAAGGCTATGTTCGACAAGGGCATGATCTATCGCGGCCACAAGCCGGTTCACTGGTGCAAGCACTGCCACACCGCGCTGGCCGAGGCCGAGATCGAGTACTCCGACGAGACGAGCCCGTCCATCTTCGTGCGCTTCGAGATGACCTCCAAGCCCGCCGGCCTCGAGGACTTCGACGGCCCGGTCGACTTCATCATCTGGACGACCACCCCGTGGACCATCCCCTCCGACCAGGCAGTTTCCCTCAAGCCCGGCGCCGCCTACGTCGCCGTTGAGCACGACGACCGCGCCGAGGTCATGCTCGAGGACCTGGCTCCCAAGTGCTGCGAGGAGTTTGGCTGGGAGTACACCCCGGTTATGGTCGACGGCAAGCCCTATGTGGTTCCCGCCGAGACCTTCCACCACATCCACTACAAGCAGCCGATCTTCGACGGTGTCGAGGGCGTGGCGCTGCTGGCCGATTACGTCGGTGTCGACGACGGTACCGGTATTGTCCACAACTCGCCCGGTCACGGTGTTGACGACTACTTTGCCTGCCTCAAGGAGGGCATCACCGACATCTGCATGCCGGTCGATGACGACGGCAAGTTCTACACCGGTGAGGAGTTTGGCACCGGTGGCCCCTTCAGCGGTATGGACACCGATGAGGCCAACCCACACATCATCGAGTTCCTGCGCGAGCGCGGCACCCTGGTCCTCGAGAAGAGGATCACGCACAGCTATCCGCACTGCTGGCGCTGCAAGCACCCGGTGCTCTTCCGTGCTACCGACCAGTGGTTTGTCTCGATGGACAAGACCGGTTTGCGCGAGCAGGCTGGCAAGGAGGTCCGCGAGAACGTCAAGTGGTATCCGGCCCACGCGGCCAACCGCATCGGTGCCATGGTCGAGCAGCGTCCCGACTGGTGTATCAGCCGTCAGCGCAACTGGGGCGTGCCTATCCCGAGCTACACCTGCACCGACTGCGGCGAGAAGGTTATGAACGACGCCACGCTCGACGCTGTCATCAAGCTCTTCCACGAGAAGGGCTCTGACGCCTGGTTCACCGACGCTCCCGAGAGCTACCTGGGCGAGGCCTGCGTCTGCCCCAAGTGCGGTGGCCATCACCTCAAGGCCGATAAGGACATCCTCGACGTGTGGTGGGATTCCGGCGTTTCCTGGAAGGCCGTCTGCGAGTACCGTCCCGAGCTGGAGTATCCGGCGGATGTGTACCTCGAAGGCTCCGACCAGCACCGCGGTTGGTTCCAGAGCTCGCTGCTCACCTCGGTGGGCGCCAACGGCCACGCTCCGTACAAGGCGGTTGTCTCGCAGGGCTTCACGCTCGACGGCCAGGGCCGCAAGATGTCCAAGTCGCTCGGCAACGTCATTGACCCCAACAAGGTCTGCGACGAGATGGGCGCCGACATCATCCGTCTGTGGGTTGCATCCGTCGATACCAGCTCCGACGTGTCAATCGACCACGAGATCCTTGCTCGTACGTCCGATGCCTACCGTCGTTTCCGCAACACGCTGCGCTTCCTGCTCTCCGAGCTCGAGGGTCAGTTTGAGCCCGAGACCGACGGCGTCGCCTTTGCCGACCTGCTGCCGCTCGACAAGCTCATGGTTGCCCGCCTGACTCAGGTCCAGGCCGAGGTCGACGATGCCTACGCCAGCTACGAGTTCCCGCGCGCCTACCGTGCGCTCTACGACTTCGTGGTTACCGAGCTCTCCAACGTGTACCTCGACGCCCTGAAGGACCGTCTGTACTGCGACAAGCCCGGCTCGCTCGAGCGCCGCAGCGCCCAGACCGTGCTGGCCGAGCTCTTCTCGATGCTCATGCGCGACCTGCAGCCGATCCTGTCCTACACGGTTGACGAGGCCATGGCATATGCGCCCGCTGGCTGCGTCGATCACCAGAAGTACGCCGCGCTGCTCGATTGGTACAAGTCGCCCATCACGGTCGACGAGGCCAATGAGTTCGAGGGCGTGCTCGAGGCTTCGCTCGAGCTCCGTAGCGCCGTGACCAAGGCCCTTGAGGATGCCCGTTCTGCCGGCACCTTCACCAAGGGCCAGCAGGTCCGCGTCAAGGCGGTCGTTCCCGCCGAGATGTACGCGCTGCTGACCGGCGACAAGGCCGTCGACCTGGCCGAGTTCTACATCGTCTCCGATGTTGAGCTGACCCAGGGCGAGGATCTTTCCGTTGCCATCGAGGCTGCCGAGGGCGAGTGCTGCGACCGTTGCTGGAACTGCCGCACCACCGTCGGCGAGTACAACGGCCACGCTCACATCTGCAAGCGCTGCGCTGATGCGCTGAACTAACCGTTGGGGACGTTCTTAAACGACTGTCAAACAAGAACGTCCCCAACGTCAACTTTTGTCACGTCCAAGCGGCATTCTGTTTTTCGGAATGCCGCTTTCGTTTTTAGCTGGTTATTTCGCTAGCGTTGGTGAATATGCTGCGCGTTTGGCGTTTGTCACTATAAGATGATTACTTGCGTTAAACGGAATTCGATGTTCTTGAGGGTAGGGGATTGATTTGGGTCGTGCTGGGGATATGACGCCGCCTTTGCGTTGGCGGTTGGGTGTTGCTGGTGGGTTGGCGCTGGTTGTGCTGCTTGTTGACCAGCTGACCAAGCTTGCGGTTCGTGCCGTGGGCGATGCTCTGCATATGACTGTTATCCCCGGCGTGATCGACTTTCTGTTTGTCCGCAATATCGGAGCTGCCTTTAGCATGGGCGAGGGCCATGGTGTAGCGTTTGCCGTGCTGGCACTTGTCGTCATCATTGCGATCGCGGTGTACCTGGTTCGTGCGCCCCAGCTCGCTCGTCTGGAGGTCGTTGGTATGGCGATGGTCGCGGGCGGTGCCATCGGCAACGCGATCGACCGCCTCGCCTTTGGGTTCGTGACCGATTTTATTGCCACCACCTTCATCGATTTCCCTGTCTTCAATGTGGCCGATATCGGCATTACGGTCGGTGTCGTGCTGGCGCTCATCGGTTATATGTTCTTGAGCCCTGCGGCCCGCGAGGTCGATGCGACCGCCGAGCTCAATGCCCGTGACGAGGCCCGCGCCAAGCGCAAAGCCAAGCAGCGTGGGGAGCGTGCCCGCAAGATTCGCGAAAGGAATGAGCGCTAATGGCCGACATCCATATTCTTGTTGCCGACGATGCTACCGGTCAGCGTCTTGATGCCTATCTGGGCGCCAATGACGGCTGCCCTACGCGCTCTGCCTGCGCGCATCTGATCGAGGGTGGTGCCGTTGCCGTCAACGGCGAGACCTGCCTGTCCAAAAAGTACGCTGTGCGAGCCGGCGACCGTATTTCGGTCGATTTGCCCGAGCCGCACGATCCGACCGACGTGATACCCGAGGCCATTCCGCTCGACATTCGCTATGAGGATGACTATCTCATTGTGCTCTCCAAGCAGCGCGGCCTGGTGTGTCATCCTGCGCATGGTCATGAGAGCGGTACGCTCGCGAATGCCCTGGTCTATCACTGCGGTATCGACCATCTGGGCACTGTGCAGGGCGAGGATCGCCCCGGCATCGTGCATCGTCTGGATCGCGACACTTCGGGCCTTATGCTTGCGGCGAAGGACGACGACACCCAGCGCGCGCTCCAAAATCTTATCCGTACGCGCACGCTCGACCGCCGCTATATTACGCTCGTTCACGGACATATCGCTATGGATGAGGGCACCATTAACACCGGCATCGCCCGCTCTACGCGTGACCGCGTCAAGATGGCAGTCTCAGATGATCCCTTTGCCCGCCAGGCCATTACGACCTTTAAGGTCCTTGAGCGCTTCGATTCCACGCGGTTTGACGACGGCTATACGCTCGTCGAGTGCCACCTGTTTACAGGCCGCACGCATCAGATTCGCGTGCATATGCGACATATCAACCACGCCTGCGTGGGCGATCCGCTCTACGGCAAGTGCGATGCACGCGCCGATCAGGGTCTGACCAGGCAATTCCTTCATTCCTGGCGCGTCGCATTCGACCATCCCGTGACGGGGGAGCGCATTGAGTGCCGCGACGAGCTGCCGTGGGATCTTGCTGCGGTTCTTGACGACCTGGCCCCGCGCTCGCTTGGTCGCACCGCTGCCGGCGACGAGATCGTCCCTCAGCTCGGTCTTCTCGAAGCCTAGTCAGTATTAGGTGGTTTCTTGAACGCCCCTAGCCTGCGGTAAGATATACGGTTGTTTACGTAACGCGTTCCTGGGAGCCTGCATGCTCGCCTTTTTACAAACCAACACGCCCATCGTGATCTTTAACCAGATTGTGGTTACGCTGCTCACGGTCTGCTTTCTGTACCAGGTGGTCTTCTTTGTCATTGGCGCCCTGCGCGGTGAGGTTGCACCTCCCAAGGCCAAAAAGCTCCATCGCTATGCCTTCTTCATTGCGGCGCATAACGAGGAGGCGGTAATTGCCAATCTCGTGCGCTCCATCAAAGACCAGGACTATCCGTCCGAGCTTATCGAGGTCTTCGTGGTTGCCGATGCCTGCACCGATAACACGGCGCGGCTCGCTCGCGAGGCTGGCGCCATCGTCTATGAGCGTAACGACCTGGCCCGTAAGGGTAAGAGCTGGGTTATGGACTTTGGTTTTGACCGCATCCTTAACGAATATCCTGATACCTTTGAGGGCTACTTTATCTTCGATGCCGATAACGTTATCTCCCGCGATTACGTCTCCAAGATGAATGATGCCTTTGACCAGGGCTTCCATGTGGTCACAAGCTACCGCAACTCCAAGAACTTTGGCAGCTCGTGGATCTCGGCTGCCAACGCCACTTGGTACCTGCGCGAGGCTCGTTTCCTCAATAACGCACGTAATATCTGCAAGACGTCCTGCGCTGTCTCGGGTTCGGGTTACCTTATCTCGGCGAGCGTGATCGAGGGCATGCACGGTTGGCAGTTCCATACGCTGACCGAGGACGTCCAGTTCACCACGTTCTGCGCCATTCACGGCATTCGCATTGGCTATGCGCCGGCGGAGTTCTTTGACGAGCAGCCCGTGACGTTCAAGGCATCCTGGAAGCAGCGTATGCGCTGGACCAAGGGCTTTTACCAGGTGTTCTTTACGTATGGAAAGCACCTGGTCAAGTCGACCTTCCGCTATCATCGCTTTGCCGCATATGACATGTTTATGACCATCGCTCCGGGCATGCTTCTGTCCCTGATTTCCATGCTCGCCAACGCGACGTTCCTCATCGTGGGTGGACTCTCACACGGCTTCTTGGCTACCGAAGTCGAGATGCAGGCTTGTGCCGCCTCGCTCATTATGACCTTCGCGATGATGTACCAGACCTTCTTTATCCTGGCGCTGCTCACGACCATCTTTGAGTACAAGCACATTCACTGCGCTCAAAAGTGGCGCCTGGTGACCAACCTGTTTACATTTCCGATCTTTATGTTCAGCTATATTCCCATCACGGTGGCCGCACTGTTCCTAAAGGTCGACTGGGTCCCGACGCAGCACGCCGTCAGCGTTACCCTCGACGAGGTCATGCAGGGTGCCAAATAACCACCACCAAAACCACCATAAAGGGGACAGGCACCTTTGTGGTGGTTTTTGCTTTTGAGTGACTGCCCAAGGAGGTATTCGATGGTCTATAACCCATTTTGGATTTGCGCCTTTGCCGGTGCGGTAATTGATGCCCGTGAACGGCGGTTTCCCAACGGACTTGCGGCCGCGTGTGCCGTGGCGGCGTTTGCGGGCGTTTGGTTTGATAGGGGTTTGAACACCGCACTTGACCACGCCGGTCTTGCGGTCATCGTGTACCTTTCCCTTGTGCTGACCGAGTCGCTTTGGCGGCAACATCGCCAGGCCCCTGGCATCGGCATGGGGGACGCCAAAGCGCTCTTTGCCCTTTGCACCCTCGACCCCTTGGGCGCCCTCGTCGCGTTTGCAGCTGCGCTCCTGGCCCTTGCCGTCACGTGTCTCGCCACAAAATCGCGTTCCATGCCGTTGCTGCCATTTTTGGTGCCGATATTTGCCATAATCGAGGTCGTGGGCTGTACGCTGTAACCGTTTGCGCGTCCTTTTTAAGGAGCATGCCATGGCAATCAAACAAGAACCGGCCGCCATCAAGGCGCGCATGGACCGTATTCCAGCGGCATTGTCGCCCGAGCTTGTCGAGCGTATAGCTGCCGACCGTGCTGCGGGTGCCGTCAATCCCCACCGTTGCAACGACGACCAGGTCATCCGTCGTGTCGACCGAGCCGCAGACAAAGGTACGCTGATGCGTCCCGCCTTTATGCGCGACACCGAAAAGATTCTCCACCTGCCCGCATACACCCGCTATGCCGGCAAAACACAGGTCTTTAGCTTTCGCAGCAACGACGATCTGTCGCGGCGCGGCCTTCATGTGCAGCTCGTCTCGCGCATTGCCCGCGATATCGGCCGTGCCCTGGGCCTCAACTGCGATTTGATCGAGGCGATTGGCCTGGGCCACGATTTGGGCCACACGCCCTTTGGCCATGCCGGCGAGCGTTTCCTCAACGATATCTATCACGAGCGTACGGGTCGTTATTTTTTCCATAACGTGCAGTCCGTCCGCGTGCTCGACGAGCTGTACGGCCGCAACGTGTCGCTCCAGGCGCTCGACGGCGTGCTGTGCCATAACGGCGAGTACGAGCAGCGTGTCTTTGAACTCTCGGACATGGCGTCGTTTGACCAGTTCGACCGTACCGTCGAGGACTGCATTGCCACGGGCTATGGCGCGATCGAGCACCTGCGCCCCATGACGCTCGAGGGCTGTGTGGTCCGCATTTCGGATATCCTCGCCTACGTTGGGCGCGATCGCCAAGACGCCATTGCGGCGGGCCTGTTGTCACCCGACGCTTTTGACGATGGCCTGGGCGGGGCTTACAACAGCTGGATCCTCACGCACGCTTCTATCGATATCGTTGAGCATAGCTACGGCAAACCGCGTATCGAGATGAGCGAGGACCTGTTTGAGGAGATCCGCCGGGCTAAGCGCGAGAACTACGAGAAGATCTATAGCAAGGGCGGTATCGAAGGCGACTCCGAAGCGGAACTGCGCGAGGCCTTCGAAAAGCTCTACGACCGTTGCCTGCAGGATATAAACGAGGGTGACGAGTCCTCCTACATCTTTAAGCACCACATTTCGCGTGTTGAGCAGCAGCTTTCCTATTATGGCCGCACCTATGCTTGGCAGGACGACAAGGATCAGGCCGTCGTCGATTACATCGCAAGCATGACGGATGGTTATTTTTGTGAGCTGACGAGGAAACTGTTCCCGGGATTAGAGTTTCCTCATCGTACCTATATTAACGAACGGTAGTTCGTATATATTCGGTATACTGTTAGTGGATAACGACTTTGATTGACGCACGGGATGGCTATGGACGACCTTTTTTCTGCTTCGACGCGCGAGCGTTCCTTTCAGAATGCGCCGCTTGCGGTGCGTATGCGCCCCATTTCGCTCGATGAGTATGTGGGCCAGCAAAAGGCCGTCGGTAAGGGCTCGTGGCTGCGCGCCGCGATTGAGCATGACGTGCTGTCGAGCGTGATTCTGTACGGCCCGGCTGGCACGGGCAAGACGACGCTGGCCCACATTATCGCCAACCATACCAAGAGCGAGTTTGTCGAGGTCAGCGCCGTGACGGGCACTGTGAAGGACCTGCGCCGCGTAATCGATGAGGCTAAGACCCGTCTGAACACCTACGACCGCCGCACCATTCTGTTTATCGATGAGATCCATCGCTTTTCGAAGTCGCAGCAAGATGCCCTGCTGCATGCGGTCGAGAACCGCACCGTCATTATGATTGGCGCCACGACGGAAAACCCGTACTTTGAGGTCAACTCGGCATTGCTCTCGCGTGGGCGTGTGGTAGAGCTTGAGCACCTGAAGGACGAGGATATCGCCACGCTCATTGAGCGTGCGCTCGAGGCGCCGCAGGGTTTAAACGGTAAGTTCTCGGCCGATAAGGATACAGTCAAGACCATTTGCACGCTGGCCGCGGGTGATGCGCGCTCGGCGCTCACGACGCTCGAGCTTGCGAGTGAGATTGCCGTTACGCGTCCCGATACTGAGGGAACGCCAGCGCCGGCGGTGGGGGAACGCTATCCCATTACCGTGGACGACGTGAAGATCGCCAATCCGCGTCGTGGGTTTTCGTATGACAAAAACGGTGATATGCACTACGACATTATTAGCGCGTTCATCAAGTCCATGCGAGGCAGCGATCCCGATGCCACCATTTATTGGCTTGCGCGCATGATCGATGCGGGGGAGGATCCCAAGTTTATCGCTCGCCGCATTATGATTCAGGCTTCCGAGGATGTTGGCAACGCCGACCCGCAGGCGCTTTTGGTGGCACATGCCGCATTTAAATCTGCTGAGGTCATTGGCTATCCCGAGTGTCGCATCAACCTGGCTCAGGCTGCGCTCTATGTGTGCCTGGCGCCTAAGTCCAACGCGTGTGAGGCCTCGATCGATGCGGCGCTGGCCGATATCCACAGCAGTGGTCTTCGCGAGGTGCCCAGCTACCTGCGCGATCGTCACCGTCCCGGCAGCGACGAGTACGGTGTATACAAGTACCCGCACGATTATCCCGAAGGCTGGGTCGATCAGCGCTATTTGCCCGAGGGGTTGGAGCGCGGCGCGTTCTGGCAGCCTGCCGGCCGCGGTTGGGAAGAGTGGCGTGTGGAGCAAAGCGAGCGCGACCGTAGCGGCAACGCTCCCAAGTAGGCCATTGGCGCCTCGCGCATTCCCTTTGGGTAACTTTGCCCTTCTTTGGGGTACCATGAAAAACGTCTGTATTTCGATTCCTTCGGGAGGCTTGTATGAGTCCCATTCAAATCGCCCTGCTGGTGCTCGCCGTTGCCGGCGTGTGGGCTGTTGTCGAGCTCGCGCTCACGCTGCGCAAGACCCGCACCGTCGTCGACTCGCTCGACAAGACGGTGAGCGACCTCAATAATACGCTCGCCGAGGCACAGCCCGTGGTGGCAAAGCTCGATGGCGCTGTCGATGAGCTCACCCCCGCGCTGGCACAGGTTGAGCCGCTCCTCAAGTCGAGCAAGACTGCCGTTGATGCTCTGACGTCTAACCTCGTTGAGGTTGAGGCGGTCGTTCGCGACATCTCCGAGGTCACGGGCAGCGTGGCCGAGGCCAGCAATGCCGTATCGAGCGTGACTGATTCTGCTGCTGGCGCCGTGCAGAAGCTCTTCAATAAGGTGAAGGCTCCTGCAGCCGACGCCGATCGCAAGCTCGCCGCTGCCGCCGCCGAGGCCGAGCAGCCTACTGAGCGCGTTCTGATTGGCGATGACGATGCCGCTGCTGACGACGATGATGTTCAGAAGCCCGCGGCCAAGCCTGCTCAGTATTACACCTATATGCCTGCCGAGACCTCCGAGGAGTCCTGCGATGAGTAGTGAAGCAACCTGCCCCATCACGCTGAGCGTTGCCGGTGATCCGCGTCTCGCGCGCTTGGTGCGCATGACGGCCGCCAACGTCGGTGCCCTGTGCTCTATGTCCGTCGATCGCATCGAGGATATCCGCATGGCTGCCGAGGAAGCCTTCATCTTTGGGTGCACCGCGGTCGACTGCGACGACATCAAGATCAATTTCGATGTGGACGAATCTCACGTCGGCATGACCTTTACCTTTGGGGAACAGGCCACCGTCGACGAGGATGACCAGGCTACTGTGTATGCCGAGCTCATTCTTGCAAGCGTGTGCGATTCCTACGAAAAGACTGCGGCGCCCCTAACGCTTTCCCTCGACCTCAAGGCGGATATCTAACATGACCGAACGTTCCCGGAGCGGCAAGACCGCTTGGGACAAGGAGAAAACCCGCGAGCTGTTTCGTCGTTATAAGGAGACCGGTGATCCGGATGCTCGCGAGCAGCTCGTCATGTCCCATATGAACCTGGTAAGGTTTCTTGCCAACAAATTCAAGAACCGCGGCGAGCCGCTCGATGACCTTTTGCAGGTCGGGTACTTGGGTTTGCTCAAGGCTATCGACCGCTTTGACCCTGAACGCGGACTCGAGTTCACGACGTTTGCCACGCCCACCATCTTGGGCGAGATCAAGCGTCACTTCCGTGACAAGGGCTGGAGCGTGCGCGTGCCTCGTCGCCTGCAGGAGCTTTCTGCCAAGGTTAACCAGGCTACCGACAAGCTTACCAACGAGTTGCAGCGCTCGCCCAAGGTCGAAGAAATCGCTGAGTACCTGGACGTGACCGTCGACGAGGTCCTGGAGGCCATGGAATCGTCGTCGGCCTATACGTCGGTGCCCATCGAGGCTCCCGGAGCGTCCGATTCCGACGATGCGCCCTCGATTCTTGACCGTTACGCCGACGACGACAACGAGCTCGACTTTACCGATGACCGCCTGGTGATCGAGGAAGCCATCCGCGATTTCTCGCCGCGCGAGCGTGAGGTTATCGAGCTGCGCTTTGTGAAGGGCATGACCCAGATCGAGATCGCCAAGAAGCTGGGCATCTCGCAGGTGCAGGTCTCGCGCCTGCTGCGCCGCACCCTCAAGAAGATTCAGGATAAGATCGACCCCGACGGAGTGATGGTTCGTTCATGAGTGAGCATCCCCAACAAACCGATCGCGCGCTGCGCGACACCCGCATTCTGACGCTGCGCATTTGGGCTGTTGTCGGCTGCATTGTTATTGCTGCTGTCATCTTTAACCTTATGGGCATCCTGGCACCGGTTATTGAGTTCCTTGCCGTTGGCTCCATCATTGCTTTTGTGATGTCCCCGATCACCAACTGGCTCGAGCACCATGGCGTGAATCGCGGCATCGGTTCGCTTATCGCGCTTATTGTTGTTGTTGCCGTACTCGTCGGTGTCGTTTGCATCTTGTCGCCGATTCTCTTTGGTCAGATCATGGAAGTCCTGAGCCGTCTGCCTGAGCAGCTTCGTGTTGCGGGTGGCGACCTCAACGAGATGGTCTCGCATGTCAAGACGCTCAACAACACGCCGCTCATGGAGTATTTGGACGATAATCTTTCGTCGCTGGTTACCGTGGCATCGAAGTATGTGTCTCAGATCGCTGCCGAGCTTGGCCGCGGTTTGTTCCCGCTCATCACCAATACGGCCTCGCAGCTGTTCGTGATCTTCCTTGGTCTGGTGCTTGCCTACTGGATGGCTTGCGACTACCCTCGCATGCACCACGAGATTTGCACCATCATCGGTCAGGAGAAGGAGACCTCGTACCGCTTTATGGTCGCCATCCTTTCTCGCTCTGTCGGCGGCTACATGCGCGGTATGGTCGTGACGTCCATCTGCGGTGGTTTCCTCGCTTTTATCGGTTTTATGATTATCGGCCATCCGTATGCGGCGCTCATGGCTATCTTTACCGGCATCATGCATTTGGTTCCGGTCGTCGGCCCCTGGGTGAGCGCGGCAATCGCCACAGTGCTCGGTTTCATGTTCAGCCCCATGTTGGCGTTGTGGACGCTCATCGTGACGATGGTTGCGCAAAACGTCACCGATAACGTGATTTCGCCTAAGGTCATGCAGAGCTCGGTGCAGGTGCATCCCATCATGAGCCTCACGGCGCTCGTTATTGGCTCGGCACTCATGGGCCCCATCGGCATGATTATTGCTATCCCGCTGTGTGCGGCCCTCAAAGGTATCTTCGTGTACTACTTCGAGAATGAGACCGGCCGCCAACTTGTGGCCTATGACGGCGCTGTGTTTAAGGGCACGCCGTATCGCGATGCCGAGGGCAACCCGGTCGCCGCCTACGACGCGCTTGGGGACGATACGTTCATCTATGAGTCCGAGCTCATCGGTAACGAGACTGCGCCCGAGGCTAAAGCTATGCCCAAGCCCGAGCTCGATAATCCTTGGATCAAGCTTTCGGACCTGCAGCCCGATGCGACAGGCTTTTTCAAGAACCCCTTCGCCAAGGATGACGATTCCAACACGGATGACGACACCAAAACCGGCATCGACGGTTCCATGGACGATGACGACAAGTAGCGGGGTAATTCGCGTTAACATTCATACGCGCTAACATGCAATTTCGCTGAAGGGCCGGCATTGTGCCGGCCCTCTTTTTTGCACTTGCGCGGTGGGATGGTAATATCGTTACGTTTGAACTGTTTCGATGTGAAACCGAGGAGATTCCCTCTATGAGTGCTGACTACCCGTCAATGACTACGGCCGAGATTCGCTCTAAGTTCCTCAACTTCTTTGAGGAGCGCGGTCTTAAGCTCTATCCTTCTTCGTCCCTCGTCCCCGACGATCCTTCGCTGCTGCTTGCCAACGCCGGCATGAACCAGTTTAAGGAGTATTACCAGGGCAAGAAGACCATGAAGGAGATCGGCGCAATCTCCTGCCAGAAGTGCGTCCGCACCAACGACATCGATTGCATCGGCGAGGACGGCCGTCACCTGTCCTTCTTTGAGATGCTCGGCGACTTCTCCTTTGGTGGCGTCTCCAAGCAGCAGGCCTGCGCTTGGGCCTTTGAGCTCATTACCAAGGAGTTCAAGCTGCCGCTCGATCGCCTGTACTTCACCGTCTTTACCGAGGACGACGAGACCCATGACGTGTGGCGCTCCCTGGGCGTTGCCGAGGATCACATCTCCCGCCTGGGCGAGGACGACAACTTCTGGGCCGCTGGCCCCACCGGCCCCTGCGGTCCGTGCTCCGAGATCTACTTTGACATGGGCGAGGAGGTCGGCTGCGGCAGCCCCGACTGCAAGCCCGGCTGCGACTGCGACCGCTTCCTGGAGTTCTGGAATCTCGTCTTTACCCAGTACGACCGCCAAGAGGACGGCTCCATGCCGGAGCTGCCGCACCGCAACCTCGATACGGGCATGGGTCTGGAGCGCATGGCCGCCATCATGCAGCACAAGACCGCTAATTACGACGGCGATCTGATGCAGCACCTCATCAAGCTGGGCGAGAAGATCAGCGGCAAGACCTATGACGCCGACGATTACTCCGGTGCCAGCCGCTCCCTGCGCATCATCGCGGATCACTCTCGTGCCGTCGACTTTATGATCTCGGACGGCATTCTCCCCGGTAACGAGGGTCGCGAGTACGTCCTTCGCCGCCTGCTCCGCCGTGCCGTGTTCCACGGTCGCCTGCTGGGCATCGAGGGCGCCTTCCTGACCAAGTTCATTGACGAGGTCAACGCCCAGATGGGCGAGGCCTATCCCGAGCTGCTCAAGAACGTCGCGCTCGTCAAGGGTATCGTCGCTTCCGAGGAGGAGCGTTTCTCCACGACGCTCGACAACGGTCGCGTCTACCTGGACGAGGCCCTGGCCGCGCTTGCCGAGGGTACTGTCCTTCCGGGCGACGTTGCCTTTAAGCTGCACGACACCTTTGGTTTCCCCATCGACCTGACCGTCGAGATCGCCGGCACCGCCGGTCACAACGTCGATATGGACGGCTTCACCGCTTGCATGGAGGACCAGAAGGCCCGCGCTCGCGCCAACGCCAAGGGCGATGCTTGGGGCAGCTTCAACGACGTGTGGGTCGAGCTTTCCGACAAGGTTGCCGCGACCGAGTTCGACGGCTACGACAACGATGTGATCGAGGGCGCCAAGGTTGTCGCCATCGTGCTCAACGGCGAGTCCGTCGAGTCCGCTGCTGCCGGCGAGGATGTTGAGGTCGTGCTCGACCGCACCCCGTTCTATGCCGAGATGGGTGGCCAGCAGGGCGATGCCGGCAAGCTTTCCGCCGAGGGCGTTGTTCTGGCCGTTGCCGACACCAAGAACCACAACGGCCTGTATGCTCACGTCGCGCACGTTGCCGAGGGTACGTTGACCGTCGGTGCTACCGTGACCGCCGCGCTCGACGCCGAGCGCCGTGGCTTCCTGCGTCGCAACCACACCGCCACGCACCTGCTCGACGCCGCGCTTAAGCAGGTCCTGGGCGAGCATGTCTCCCAGGCCGGCTCGTTGGTGACGCCCGAGCACCTGCGCTTTGACTTCACGCACTTCGAGGCCCTGTCCTCCGAGCAGCTCAAGGCTGTCGAGGACCTGGTCAACCAGCAGATCTTCTCTTCCAAGCCGGTCGTGACCCGCGTCATGGGCATCGACGAGGCCAAGGCCGCCGGTGCTGTCGCCCTCTTTGGCGAGAAGTACGGCGACGTCGTCCGCGTTGTCTCCGTGGGCGCCGAGGATCAGCCGTTCTCCCGTGAGTTCTGCGGTGGTACGCATGCCGCCAGCACTGCCGAGATCGGCCTGTTCAAGATTATTTCCGAGTCCTCCACGGGCTCGAACGTCCGTCGTATCGAGGCCGTGACCTCTAAGGGCGCCCTCGATTACATGGCCGACCGCCTGGCGCTCGTTGACGCCGCTGCCGCTGCGCTCAAGTGCCGCGTTGACGAGGTTCCCGCCCGCGTGGAGAACCTGCAGGCCGAGCTGCGCGAGACTTCCAACAAGCTCAAGAAGGCACTCACCGGTGGCTCCTCCGATGCGATTTCCAGCGCCATCGAAGGCGCTGTCGAGCTGAATGGCTACAAGCTCGTTGTCGCTGAGCTCCAGGGCCTTGAGGCTGCCGACCTGCGCAATGTGTGGGATACCGTGCACCAGAAGGTCGCCGGTCCCGTCGCCTGCGTCGTCGCCAGTGTGACCGAGAAGGGCACCCCGGCCCTGCTTGCCGCCGGCTCCGATGACGCCGTCAAGGCCGGTTTCCACGCCGGTAACGTGATCAAGCAGATCGCGGGCCTGGTCGATGGTCGCGGTGGCGGCCGTCCCAACATGGCCCAGGCCGGTGGCAAGAACGCCGCCGGTATTGCCGATGCCCTCGCGGCCGCTAAGACCGCACTCGGCGCCTAAGAAGTCGCTGTGGTCGCGCTCGCGCTGGACATAGGGGAGACCAGGATCGGTATTGCCGTCTCGAGCCGTGATGGCAAGATGGCGATGCCTGTCAAGGTGCTTCCGGCTGCCGAGGTCACCGGTATGGCCAAGACGTTTCGCTACCTGGTCGAGGACTATGAGCCCGATATCCTGGTAAGCGGACGTCCCTTGACCATGGCCGGTGAGCCCGGCCCCCAGGCCGAGCGCGTTGCCGCCGTGGCCCAAAAGATTGCCGACAAGCTCGAACTTCCGCTGGAGTTTGAGGACGAGCGCTTGTCCTCGCAAGAGGCCAAACGCATCCTGCGCGAGCAGGGCCTCAACGAAAAACAGATGAGAGGCAAGATTGACATGATCGCCGCCAGCCTGTTTTTGCAGACATGGCTTGATCGTAAAAACGAGGAGGTCTCGCATGCCTAGCGCTTCCGATCCGCGCCAGCCGATTCGTACACGTCAGCCTGTGCCGCGCCCTGCCCAGCCTGGCCAGCGTCCGGCACAGCCGACGCAGCGCGCAGCTCAGCCTGCCGCGCGCCCGGTGCAGTCCTCCTCTCGTTTGGCTCAACCTGCTCAGCGGACGGTTCGACAGCCCACTGCTCGTACGGCCCAGCCTGCAGGCGGTACCCGCTTTAAGCAGCAGGCACCTACCCAGCGAGCACAGGCCCCCCAATCGCATTCGCATCACGCTCGCGGTTCGCACGGCGTTGCTCCGGCCACGCGATCGAGCTACAACACGCATGCTCGTCGCGGTGCCCAAAAGAAAAGCTCCCCGGTGCCTATGATTATCGGCGTCGTCGTCGCCGTGCTAGCGCTTGTCGCGATCGTTTTCTTTGTCGTGCCGGCCGTCAAGGGCTTCTTTGTCGGTGAGGATTCGAAGGTCACGGCTGGTCAGCAGGTTACGGTGACCATTCCCGACGGTGCTTCGGGCGATACGATCGCCTCGATTCTCTCTGAGAACCATATCGTCGAAAATCCCAAGGATTACTATGCGGCGGTGAAAAAGCTCAACGCCGATATGTCGCTCAAGCCTGGTACTTATTCGTTCACCACGCTCATGGACGCGACTAAGGTGGTTCAGCAACTCATGGAAGGCCCCAACGCTGGCTCCAATGCGCTGACGATTCCCGAGGGCTTGACGGTCGATCAAGTCGCCGACCGTGTGGCCCAGGCCTACAACAGCATCTCTAAGGAAGACTTCCTCAACCAGGCCAAGGCCTCCAACTACGTGGACGACTATAGCTTCCTTAGGGGCGCGGCCAATGATTCGCTCGAGGGCTTCTTGTTCCCCAAGACCTATTCGCTGGGCGATTCGCCGACGGTCGATGACGTGATTCGCGCCATGCTCGATCAGTTTAAGACCGAGTACAAGTCGCTTGACTTTGCGAGCTGCGAAGCCAAGATCAAGGAGCGCTATGGCGTGGAGATGTCCGACTACGACATCGTCAACTTGGCCTCTATCGTTGAGCGCGAGGGCCTCAACGCCGATCAACGTGCGCACGTGGCCTCGGTCTTCTACAACCGCCTCGCCGGCAAGCTCGACGGTTTGCGCTATCTCAACAGCGATGCGACCATGATGTATGTCACCGGTGGCGAGGTTACTGCCGACGACCTGCAGAGCGATAGTCCGTATAACACCTATAAGCATGAGGGCCTGCCGCCCACGCCCATCTGCTCTCCGTCGCTCGAGGCACTCAAGGCCACGCTTGAGCCGACCGACTCCGATGACCTGTATTTCTACATTACGCAGGACGAGGAGTACTTCTCGCAAACCTACGAAGAGCATCAACAGTCTTGGAATTAGCATGAGGATTTTTAGCCCCAAACGATACGTTGCCTCGGTCGATCGCATCGACCTTGATACCCTGTGGGCCGACGGCAAACGCGCCATTCTGCTCGATCGCGATAACACCCTGGTGCCGCGCGACACCGAGCAGGTTCCCGCCGCGGTTTCCGCTTGGCTCGATACCGCCCGCGCCAAAGGCTTTAAGCTGTGCATGGTGTCCAACAACTGGCATCGCGACCAGGTCATGAGCTCTGCACGCGAGCTGGGACTCGAGGCCATTAGCCACGCCATGAAGCCGGCGCCGTTTGCCCTCAAGGCGGGTCTTAAGCGCCTCGGCGCCACGGCCGACGAGGCGGTGCTGATCGGTGATCAGCTCTACACTGACGTGTGGAGCGGCAATTTTGCCGGCGTCGATACTATCCTGGTTAAGCCGCAGGCAACCCAGGACCTGTGGTACACGCAGATCTTCCGTATCTTTGAGCGCCGGGCTCTGCGCGACCTTCCCTGCGAGGAATAGGTTTCGCCATGTCTCAGCACATCAAACACGGCTGCGACCATATCTTCTTTATCGGCTTTTTGGGCGCGGGCAAATCGACGCTCGCGCGCAACGTCGGCACTATGTTCAAGCGGCGTTTTATCGATACCGACCGCCTGGTCGTGCGCCGTTGCGGCAAGTCGGTAACCGAGATTTTTGAGACCGAGGGCGAGGATCGTTTTCGCGAGCTCGAGACCTCGGCGCTCCGTTCGCTCCAAAGCGAGCGCAGCCTGTTGGTTTCGTGCGGGGGCGGTATCGTCGAGACGCCGGTGAATATTGAGCTGATGCACGAAATGGGTACGTGCGTGTACCTCGAGGGCGACTTCGAGGATTCGATTCGCCAGATTCGTCGGTCCGACACGCGCCCCGATTTCCGTTCGCCCGAGCATGCCGCGCGCCTGTTTGAGCATCGTCGTCCGCTGTATCGCCAGGCCGCCGATATTACCCTTGATATTCGCAACAAGTCCTTCGAGGACGTTTCCTACCGTGGTGCCGAGATGCTTTTGGAGCGTGGACTGCTATGATTCGCCGACAACTGATCAATTTCCAAAACCGCAGTGTCGATGTCCGCGTCGGATTGGGCGCGTTCGATGAGCTGCCGCGCATGTTTGCCTCGGCCGTGGGCAAGCCTAAGCGCGCGATGGTGGTTTGGAACGACGCCACATCCGAGCGTTTTGGTGAGGTCGTCGAGCATGCGCTGGTCGACGCCGGTTTTGCCGTGTCGCTGCTCGTCCTCGAGGTTTCGCCTGCTGGTGCCACGCTGGCCGATGCCGATGCTATCTTTGGCGCCTTGTCTGCCAACGGCATTACCTGCGACGATCTGGTTGTCGCTGTTGGCGATGCCGCAACCTGTTCGGTTGTTGGCTGGTGCGCCAACCAGTGGTGTGGCCGAACCGAGTGCGCGCTGCTGCCGACGACCTTCGACGCCATGCTCACGGTCGCGACGACCATGAAGCCGCTCGTCGCCTCGTTGGCCAATGCGCTTCCCGCTATCGCGTTCCGTCCCGAACCGGGCTTGGTTGTGTGTGATCTCGACCTTGTTCGCGAGGCGGAACCCGAGGACCTCAAGTTCGGCTATGCGGTACTTGTTGGCACCATGCTTTCGAGCAGCAAGTCCCGCTGGAATCAGTTTACTGAGACCGTCCCCGAGATTCTCGCGGGCGAGGAGGTCGCACTCGTCAATGCCGTTCAATGGTCTCAGACTGCCCGCAAGGACGTGCTGACGGCCACGAACCCGAGCGCTCGCCATGCGCTCGATTTTGGCAAGACGGGGGAGCGCACCCTGCGCGCTTGCTTGGGCGATGCCGCTTCGCAGGTCCCTGCCTACCAGCTGTTGTCCGAGGGCATGCGCTTTGAGGCGCGCCTAGCACACGATGCCTGCGACTTCGATATCGACTATGTGTTTGATCTCGATGACTGCCTGGAGGACTTTGGCATCGAGGAGCTTGCCTTCGACTTGGAGCCTGCCGCATATATCGAGGAGTTCCGCAGACAGCAGTTTGTCCGCTCGAACCGCAGCATGCTGCCGCTGCCCGCGGCGCTCGGCGCCATTCGCCTAACGAGCGTCGAGGACGAGGTTCTTGAGCGCCATGCTCACGCCTACTTGGCTTCTCGTAAAGAACTTCTCTAAGATTTATTGACTTCCATCGTCTTTCGTATCATGTTGAGGGGCGGGTTTTCAATCGGTCGCGGATCGCAAGCGATTCCGTCGTTCGGTTGAGACCCGTCCCGCACTTTTTGAGACAACAAGAAAGGAATCTGCATGTCTGAGTTTGCTGCCGGTCCTGCCGGTCGTATCGAGCGTGTCCGTGCCCTGATGGTCGAGCGTGGCTACGACGCCATCGTGGTGCGCGACGAGGCCAACCTTCGTTGGCTTACGGGCGTGAAGGGCGTCTTCGACTACACCTTCGAGTTCCCGCACGCTGCGTTTATTACGGCCGACCAGTGCCTGTTCCACACCGACTCGCGCTACCTCAACAGCTTTGAGGAGAACACGCCAGCCGGCAGCCCCTGGGTCTACGACATGGATGAGGGCACCATCCCCGGTTGGGTCGCCGGCAAGATCGCGGCCAACAAATGCCGCGTCTGCGCTGTCGAGGACGATATGCAGATTAATTTCTACCAGGGTATTCAGCGCGGCCTGGAGGACCGTTCCGTCGCCTGTATGCTGCCGCTGATGCACGACGATATCCGCAAGATGCGCGCCATCAAGGACGCCGAGGAGATTGAGCTCATGCGCCATGCGCAGTCGATCACCGATGCCGCCTTCCAGCACATGCTCGGCTTTATTAAGCCCGGTATGACCGAGAAGCAGGTACGCAACGAGCTCGAGAACTTTATGTTCGCCAACGGTGCCGACAGCCTGGCCTTCGGTTCCATCGTCGCGAGCGGCCCCAACACCGCCAACCCGCATGCCGTGCCGAGCGACCGCGTGATCGAGAAGGGCGATTTCGTTCTTATGGATTACGGCGCGGGCTATTGCGATTACCGCTCCGACATGACGCGCACTGTCGTGATGGGCGAGCCCACCCAGGAGCAGCTCGACCTGTACGCACTCGTGCGCCGTACGCACGAGGAGTGCGTCGCCGCCATCCATCCGGGCGTTGAGGGCAACGACATCTTCAAGCTCTCCAAGAAGATCATCGGCGATGCCGGCTATGGCGATTACTATAACCATGGCTTGGGTCACGGCGTGGGCATCGACATCCATGAGCTGCCCAACTTTAACCGCAGCAAGAATATCATCGAGGTCGGCTCGGTTATCACCATGGAGCCCGGCGTCTACCTGCCCGGCGTGGGCGGCGTGCGCCTGGAGGACTACGGCGTGGTCACCGAGAACGGCTATGAGCCCTTCACCAAGACCCCGCACGACCTGCACGTTATCGACTGCTAGTTTACTTCAGTAGATAGTTTGGGGCGGGGCGTCCGGATTGATTCGGACGCCCCGCGTTCTCTTTTTATGCGCTCGCCGCAGGCGCCGTCTGCAAGTGTATAATTTCTGTCGTATGTAATTTGGACGCTTGTGCGTTCTGCCCATAACAAGAAAGGTCGCTATGCCTACCATTTCCACCGCCGACTTCAAGAACGGCCTCGGTCTCCGCATCAAGGACAAGGTCTACACCATCGTCGAGTTCCAGCATGTCAAGCCGGGCAAGGGCGGCGCGTTTGTGCGCTACAAGACCCGCGACATCAAGAGCGGCCGCGTCGTCGAGAACACCTGCAACGCCGGCACCAAGTTCGAGAGCGTCATGCTCACCACCCGTGAGTTCCAGTACCTCTACAACGATGGCACCGACTACATCTTCATGGACAACGAGTCCTATGAGCAGGTTCCCGTTCCCGAGGACATGGTGGGCGAGAACTCCAAGTGGCTGCGCGAGAACGACATCTGCCAGCTGCTCTTCGCCGACGATGAGCTCATGGGCGTGACCCCGCCGATGTTCATCGAGACCACCATCGTCCAGACCGACCCGGGCTTTAAGGGCGACACCGTCCAGGGTTCCACCAAGCCGGCCACGATCGACACCGGCGCTGTCATCCAGGTCCCCATGTACCTCAACGAGGGCGAGGTCATCAAGGTTGACACCCGCGACGGCAAGTTCGTCTCCCGCGTCTAGCAACCAACTCTTCTAGGAGGACTCATGCCCCAGGAAATCAAGATTGACGGCATCGGGATTTCGCCCGATGTTCTGACCGCCATCGTCTCGCGCGCCGTGTCCGATGTCGAGGGCATCGCCTCCGTTGGCGTCAAGGACCTTGCCACCAACCTTGTCTCCATGATGCTCTCGTCCAAGGCCCCGGCTTCTGAGCCGGCGGTCGAGGCCGAGGTCGTCGGCGACAAGCTCGCACTCACCGTGCGCGTCGTGGTGTTCTTTGGCTATCCGTTCAAGAAACTCGCCGAGGCCGTTCGCGCTGCCGTGGTCGCCGCCATCGATGCCCAGGTTGGCGTTGAGGTCGAGCGCGTTGACGTTTGCATCGACGGCCTCGTTTTCCCCAAGGAGTAACCTTTGAGCCTTAAGGTTTATCGCGGGCGTACGCTTGCCCGCAGTCAGGCGCTGCAGCTGCTGTTCCAGGCCGAGGCCACGGACAGCCCGCTCGAGCGCGTCCTCGAGGGTGATTTCCTGATCTCGAAGGGTCCCCTCGATCCCTATGCTCTGGAGCTGTGCCGAGGTGCCTACGAGCATATCGACCGCATCGACTGTGCTCTGCGCTCCGTTGCCAAGAACTGGGATCTTATGCGCATGCCCGGCGCCGACCGCAACCTGCTGCGTATCGCCGTTTACGAGATGCGTTTCCTCACCGACGAGGAGGTCTCGGACGCCATCGTGATCAACGAGGCCGTTGAGCTTGCCAAGGCCTATGGCACCGACCAGTCCGCGTCGTTCGTCAACGGCGTGCTGGGTAAGATCGCTCGCAGCGAGGAGCTGCCGGGCGAGGACCTATACCAGGAGCTGCTGGCCGAGGATCGCGCTCGCGAGGAGGCACAGGCTGCCGAGGCTGCCGCAAAGGTTGCGGTTGCTCAGGCCGAGGCCGGCGTTCTCGACGAGGACGCTGAGGTCGCCGAGGCCGAGACCGGTACCGTCGAGGAGTAGCCATGCCAGAGGGTTCCGTCCGCAACTTCGACGAGATTTCGGACCGCTTGGACCAGATCATAGCTACCGTTCGCTCTAAGGATACGTCCTTGGAGCGTTCGCTCGATCTGTTTGACGAGGCGATTGAGCTGGGCTCCCGTGCGGTCGACATGGTCGACAAGTTTGAGCTGACGCCGCGTGAGGCCGACAAGCTCGAACAGGAATACGATGAGGATGCGGCAAACGAATCCCAGGATAGCTAGGCCGCATCTCCGGATACGAATGGTTGATGGCATTCATGAAACGCGTGCGTCTTGATGACGAACTGATTTCACAGGGCATCTGCGCCGATCGCGCGGATGCCCTTCGCACTCTTATGGCCGGCTTGGTCTCGAGTGGCGGTGAGCGCTTGACTTCGCCGGGCCTTAAGGTGATCCCGGGGCTGCCGCTGCATGTGAAGGGGCGCATTCCCTATGTTGGCCGCGGCGGTCTTAAGCTCGAAGGCGCGCTTGATGCGTTTGGCATCAATCCGACGGGCCTTGCCTGTCTGGATGTGGGCTGCTCTACCGGCGGCTTTACCGATTGTCTGCTCAAGCGCGGAGTTGCGACCGTTGTCTCGGTGGACGTGGGTCGCGCCCAGTTCGATTGGTCGTTGCGCCAGGACGATCGCGTGACGCTGCATGAGCGCACAAACGTGACGCAGCTGCCTGAGCTTGGCTATGCCGGCACTATCGACCTGGCTGTGTGTGATGTCTCGTTTACCAGCATCGCGAACATTATCGATGCGGTACTGGCGTGCCTGGCGCCTACGGGTGCATTCTGCACGCTCGTAAAGCCGCAGTTTGAGGCTCCGGCGGCGCTGGTGGGCGAGGGCGGCATTGTGACCGATTCCGCCGTGCGCCGCGATACACTCGTGGCGGCGGTTGAACTCTTTGCTGCCAAGGGCCTGTTCCCGGTCGATGTGTGCGTGTCGCCCATTCATGGTGCCAAGGGCAACGTTGAGTTTTTCCTGTACGGCACGAGATTTGACCCCGGCGATCGCTCGCAAGACGAGCTGCAATCCCAGGTATCGGTTATGAGCGAGAAAGCTGCAACGCTATGAAGGTCTTTCTGGTTCCCAATTACTACAAGCAAGAGGCGGTCGAGAGCGGCCTGATGCTCGAGCTTTGGCTTACGCGCCAGGGCTACGAGGTCGCATGGGCGGCCGATCAGCGATCCAAGATCCAAAGCACGCCTGATATCGACGGCTCCGATCTGGTCATTACGCTCGGCGGCGACGGTACGTTGCTGCGCGCTGCCCGTATCCTCAACCATCGTGAGATTCCTATCCTCGGTCTTTCCTATGGTCACCTGGGTTTTTTAACTGCTGCGAGTCCCGAGGAGCGCGACATTCTGCAGGTCGTGAGTGACGCCCTTTCCGGTGAGCTACATGTGAGCCGTCGCGCTACCATCGCCGCTGATATCGTGTCCGTGCGCGAAGACGGTACGAAGGATGTCGTGCGCACCTTCGCCCTCAACGACATGGCGCTTACGCGCGGCCCCCTGTCCGATATGGTCGAGTTTGACATCACGGTGTCCGGTCACCATATCGACCGCCTACGCGGTGACGGTGTCGTTGTTTCGACGGCGACCGGCTCCACTGGCTATGCACTATCCGCCGGCGGCCCCATCGTCAGCCCCGATTACACGGGCATGGTATGCGTACCCATTGCGCCGCACACCATTCAGGCCCGTGCCTTCTTGACTTCGCCGAGTGATGTCGTCGAAATCTTTATGTCTGATGACCGTCCGAGCGTTCCGGCGATCGCTATCGATGGGCAGTTTATTACCTGTGATGGCACCGTTGAGAGCGTGGCGGTGCGTCGCGGTCCCGGCGATGTGCTGCTGCTGGATTACGGCCCCGAGAGCTTCTATAACTCGGTGAGCCGTGTGTTCTACGGAGTGCGTCATGATCGATGAGCTGCAGGTTTCTAACATTGCACTCATTCGCGAGGCGACGTTGGTGCCGAGTGCCGGCCTGACTGTCCTGACCGGCGAGACCGGTGCTGGCAAGACCGCGCTGCTCTCGGCCCTCAAACTTATTTTGGGCGAGCGCGCGGATTCGTCGACGGTGCGCGAGGGCGAGGCGCTCGCGAGCGTCGAGGCACGACTCTTCGACGGGCCGCACGACACGGAAGGGTTCACCGTACAGCGCAGCCTTTCCGCCGAGGGCCGCAGCCGCGTGAAGATTGACGGGCGCATCGCCAGTGTGCGCGAGCTTTCGGAGCGCGTTGGCGTGATGATGGATTTGTGCGGCCAGCACGAGCACCAACGCTTGCTCGATCCGGCACATCACGTTGCGATGGTCGATGCGTGGGCGGGACGCTCTGCGCTCGAGGCACTCGAGCACTACCGTGCTTGCTTTAAAGCCTCGCGCGCGGCCGCCAAGGAGGTCCGTCGCGTCGAGGAGGCCTCGCGTGCGCAGGGGAGTCGTGTCGAGGAGGCGCGCTTCGCCCTGGAGCGCATTGACGAGGTCGACCCTAAGCCGGGCGAGTATGAGGAGCTCGAGGAACTGCTGCCGCGCTCCGAACATGCCGAGGTACTGGTTGCCACTGCTAACGATGCCCATGCATCGCTTGCTGCCGAAGGGGGAGCGATCGATGCCGTGAACAGTGCCGTGGCAGAGCTTTCCCGTATGGCTGCCGTCGATCGCAAGCTGGGCGACATTGCCGATGCGCTTTCGGATGCCTGTATCTCCCTTGAGGATTGCGCGAACGAGCTTCGTTCCTATCGCGATGGCGTCGCCTTCGACCCGCGCGAGCTCGCTCGCATGCGTGAGCGGTATTCCGACCTCAAGGGTCTGTTGCGTCAGTGGGGTCCCACTATGGACGATGTTTTTGCCATGCGCGATCGCTCGCAAGAACTGCTGTCCCTGGTCGATGATGGCGATGAGCAGATCAAAAAGGCGCGTGAGACACTCGGGAGCGCCGAGCGCGAGTTGTTTGCCGCTGCCAAGGCACTTAAGCGCGCTCGCAATACGGTGGCCCCGCGCTTCTGCCACGAGGTTAGCCGCCAGATGGCGCGCTTGGAGATGGGTAGTGCCGAGCTCGTCTGGGAGTCGCGCGATCTTCCCCGTGCTGAGTGGACGCCCGTTGGTCCTTCGAGCTACGAGCTGCTATACCGCAGCGGTGCCGGCTTGACGCCACGTCCCCTGCGCCGCATTGCGTCGGGCGGCGAGCTCAGCCGCGTCATGCTGGCAAGCAAGGTTGTCCTCGGTAACGCGGACGGTGTCGATACGCTGGTGTTTGACGAGGTCGATGCCGGTGTCGGTGGCTCCACGGCGCGTGCGCTCGCGGGCGTGCTGGCAGATCTCGCCGCTACGCATCAGGTTATTGTCGTAACCCACTTGGCGCAGGTCGCTGTCATGGCTGACAAGCATTATGTCGTTAGCAAGGAACCGGGCGATGTTCCCCAGACGCATTTGGACGAGGTAACCGGCGAAGCGCGTACTGCCGAGATCGCCCGCATGTTGAGCGGCGATCAGTCCGAGGCAAGCTTGGCCCACGCAAAGCAGATGCTCGAAGAAGCTCGAGGTTAGGTCGTATCAGCGGTGTTGGTGGGACAAAATAGACTGAAATTTTTGTCCCACTACGCGTTTTACTCCACAACCTTATCCGGCTGGATGAGCTCTTCGTAGTAGCTGATATGCTCGCGGGCGTCTTCGATTTCGGGCAGCAGGAAGTTGTAGATGACCTCGATGATCATCGTGGCGCTCATCTTGGAGAACGCGAAGTCGCCCGTTGTCAGTAGTGCTTCGTGGTTGACGGTATTAAAGGTGTAGTCTGCCAGGCGCGCGAGCGGGGATTTGCTGTCGCTGCTGATGACGACTACGGTTGCGCCGCAGTCGCGAGCCGCTTTTGCCATGCGATTCAGACGGCGCGACTTGCCGGAGTTTGAGATCAGCACGATAACGTCACCGGGGCGCAGCGTGAGCGCAAAACCAATCGAGGTCTCGCTGATGGTGCTTGCCATGCAACGAAGGCCCAGCTGCGAGAACTTGAACGTCGCGTCGAGCGCGACGGCGTTGGTGTTGCCTACGGCCGCAAACTCAATAACGCCGGCATTCTTAAGCGCGTGTACAACTGCGGCCAACGTGTCGTGATCAATGCCGTCGATGGTCGCATTAAGCTCACTCACCTTGGCGGCGAGGATATTTTTAAGGCTCTGCTCCATGTTGTCGAGCGAGACCTCGTCGGTCAGGCCCTCGTTGCGCTGACTCTCTAAGTCGCGCGCCAACGAAAACTGAAAGCTGCGGAAGCTGCCAAAGCCCAGCTTGCGGCAGAAACGCGAAACGGTCGCCTCGGACGTGGCGGCAGCGCGCGAGAGCTGAGCCGCCGTGAGGCGTGGCGCCTCGGACTGGTGCTCCAATATATAGTCGACAATGCGCTGCTCGGACTCGCTGTATCCCTGGTGGGTACTAATGAGGGAAAGTGCGCTTTTGCTACTATCGGTCATGGATGGCTCCTGGTTGGCATGAAAATCTAACTTGATTTGCAATGCCATAGTATACGGGCATTTTCAATTACAAGATACACCTTGCCGTTTCAAGTGTTGATGGTAAACTTTCACTTGCCGTTTACGGTTATGAAAGAACCTTTCACCGGAGAATTGCGCCTTGTCTCTTCTCACGCGGACGGTAGGTTGGTATCTTTCAGTTGTGGAAAAACGCGCATCGAAGCGCGTGTAGGGGAGCGCCCGCGGGCGCTGTACTCAAGAAGGAGGGACACATGGCTAAGTTTGACATCATCGCCGCGACCGGTTGCCCGACCGGCATTGCGCACACCTTCATGGCGAAGGAGGCGTTGGAGAAGGCAGCTGCCGAGCGCGGTCTGACCATTAAGGTCGAGACTCATGGCCAGGTCGGTGTCGAGAACGAGCTCACCAAGAGCGAGATCGCCGGTGCCAAGGCCGTCGTCGTCGCAGCCGATAAGGATGTCCAGGCTGAGCGTTTCGCCGGTAAGCCCATGGTTTCCGTTGGTGTTTCCAAGGCCCTGTCTGTCGAGACTGCTGGTAAGCTGATCGACCGCGCGCTCGCCGCCAAGGGCGACGACACGGTTGCCGCTGCCGCCGATGTCGAGGACGAGGTCGAGGAGAAGGAGTCCATCGGCCACGTCATCTACAAGCACCTCATGAACGGCGTCAGCCACATGCTGGTCTTCGTCGTTGCCGGTGGTGTTCTGACCGCCATTTCGTTCCTGTGGGGCATCACGTCCTTTGATTCGACGGCTACCGACTACAACAGCTTTGCTGCGATGCTCAAGATCATCGGCGGCATCGCCATGAACCTTATGGTTCCGGTGCTTTCCGCCTACATCGCCGAATCCATCGGCAAGCGCCCGGCGCTCGTCCCCGGTTTCGTTGCCGGTATGATTGCCATCCAGGGCCTGCCTGTTAACGCCGAGACCGGCATGATCGACGCCGGTGGCGCCGGCGTGGGCTTCGGCTTCCTGGGCGGCATCGTCGGCGGCTTCCTCGCCGGCTATGTCATCCTGCTGCTCGAGAAGATTTTCTCTAAAATTCCCGCGAGCCTTAATGGCCTGAAGGCAATCTTTCTGTATCCGCTGTGCTCTACCGCCATCGTCGGCCTGGTCATGCTCGGTATTTCCGGCCCCATGGCTGCCATTAACCAGGGTATGATGGATTTCCTGCAGAGCCTCGGTAACTCCGGTCCGGTGATCCTTGGCCTGGCCATCGGCTGCATGTGCGCCTTTGATATGGGCGGCCCGGTCAACAAGGCTGCTTACGCTACTGGCACCTTCCTGCTCGGTACCGCTCTCGAAGCTGGCGTCGGCACCGAGACCTACAACTTCGGCACCAACTTCATGGCTGCCGTCTCCGCCGCTTGCATCGTTCCGCCGCTGATCACCACCTTCGCCGTCGTTGTCGGCAAGAAGTACTTCAGCCAGGAGGATCATGACGCCGGTATCGTCAACCTCATCCTTGGTTGCACCCACATCACCGAGGGCGCCATTCCGTTCATGACCAAGAACATCTGGCCCGTCATGCCCATCATGATGCTCGGTTCTTCCATCGCTTCCATCTTGACCATCTTCTTCAACGTTCACGATCCGGCGCCTCACGGCGGCTTCCTGGTCCTGCCCGTTGTCGAGAACGGTCCGCTGTGGGTCCTCGCGATCCTCATCGGCGCTGTGGTCGGTGGCATCCTGTTCGTGGCCTTCAAGAAGTACGACTTCGAGAAGAATCAGAAGGCCGCTCCTGTAGCCAGGTCCGTTGAGGCCCCCAAGGCCGCTGCCGTCGAGGCCCCCAAGGCCGAGGCTGCCGACTTCGTGAAGGTCGAGAATGTCTTTGTCGCCGAGGACTTCGCTTCTCGTGACGAGGCTCTGAGCTTCGTTTCCAACCAGGCTGTCAAGGCCGGTATCGCCAGCGACGCCGACGCCGTGATGAACGCCTTCCTGGCCCGCGAGGCCGAGGGCACCACGGGCATGATGGAGGGCTTCGCCATCCCGCATGCCAAGTCCGACGCCATTACCGAGGCTGCCGTCATCGTCGTCAAGGACGAGTCCGGTGTGACCGGTTGGGACACCATGGACGGCGCTCCCGTCAACGTGGCCATCGCGCTGCTCATCCCGGGTGCCCAGGCCGGCACCACGCACCTTAAGATCCTGTCCAAGGTCGCCGAGGCGCTCATGGACGAGGACTTCCGTGCCACCGTCAAGGGTTCCACCGACGCCGCCGAGATCGCCAAGACGATCAACGCCCGCCTGGTCTAATCCCCCAGCCCGCGAATAACATCGCCCCCTGTATATAAGGCAGAGTCCCTCCCCAGGGCCTCCGCCTTTTTTCTATCCCTCCCATAAGTTGCGGTGAAATAGGGACTGTTTAAACGATTCAACCCATAATTCAGTCCCTATTTCACCGCAACTTATAAAAGGGCATAGAGGGGGCCGCCTGTCGAGTCCTTGTCGCGAACAGATCATCAGCCAGAATTCCGTTCGCACGATATCGCTCTGGACCGACCGAGTTTCCGCAGCTCGCCCGCCGGACGGGGCGATTAAGTTTGTCGCGAGTTCCGCACGCAAAGGAAAGCACTTAATGTGCTTTCCGTCTTGCGCAGGACTGTAGAGCAGCAAACTTAATCGCCCCGCCCGGCGGGCGAGCGCAGGGATACGACATCTGTCCAACAATTCGTGTGAAACACAATGAAAAACCGTTTGATGTGAGTTAATATAAACAACGTCGTGAATCTGACTCCTGCCACATGCATGACAGGGGTTAAACACAAAAAGGAGTCAATTATGGTTTCTGAGAAGGCTACCCTCGTTAATCCTCAGGGTCTGCACATGCGTCCGGCTGGTCTGTTCGCCTCCACCATGGGCAAGTACGCCTGTGACGTGACGGTCGTCACCCCCGAGAAGGAGGTCAACGGCAAGTCCCCGATGGCCCTCATGGCTGCTGGTATCCCCTGCGGCACCGAGGTCGAGGTCAAGTGCGACGGCGCTGACGAGGCCGAGGCTCTGGCTGCTGCCATCGAGCTCATCAAGAGCGGTCTTGGCGAGTAGAACTCAAACGGGTCGCATGTTGAACAACTAAGTTCATATTTGGGGGCGCAGTGACCTGTTGTAAGGTAGCTGCGCTCTTTTGTCATGGATATGGCAAAACGCTTTATCACATGACACGGAGAGAGGAATGGGAATGTATCAGGGAGTCAACGCTTCCGAGGGCATCGGTATCGGCACCGTCATGGTCGCCGTCGATCCCGACTTGACGTTTGAGCCGCACGAGGTTGCTGATTCGGCAGCAGAGAAGGAGCGCTATCAGTCCGCTCTTTCGGTCTTCTGCGAGAAGACCCAGGCTCAGGCCGACCACATGAAGGAGACGGTGGGCGAGGCCGAGGCCGAGATCATGAGCGGACACATTGTCCTGGCTCAGGACCCGGGCATGACCGACGCCATCAACGCCGCCATTGACGGCGGTACCTGCGCCGAGCAGGCGCTCATGGACACCTCGACCATGTTCGAGAACATGTTCCTGTCCATGGACGACGAGATGTTCCGTCTGCGCGCGGCCGACATCGCCGACATCCGCACCGGTATTCTGGCCGAGCTGCTGGGCAAGGAGGTCGTCGACCTCTCCGTCCTGCCCGAGAACACCGTCGTTGTCGTGCACGACCTTACGCCGTCCATGACCGCCACGATCGATAAGGCCCACGTTGCCGGTATCGTCACCGAGACCGGTGGCCGCACGTCGCACTCCGCGATCATCGCGCGTGCCCTCGAGATCCCGGCTGTCCTTTCGGTTTCCAACAGCTGCACCGCGCTGCGCAACGGTATGACCGTTGTCGTCGACGGTGGCAAGGGTATCGTTGAGGCCGATCCCGACGAGGAGACGCTCGCTGCCTACACCGCCAAGGCCGAGGCCTTCGCTGCCGAGAAGGCAGCCCTCGAGGCCTTCCGTGGCAAGCCGTCCGTGACTGCCGATGGCATCAAGAAGATCATCGCCTGCAACATCGGTAACCCTGATGACGTGCCCAACGCGCTCGATCACGATGCCGAGGCCATCGGTCTGTTCCGCTCCGAGTTCCTGTTCATGGACTCTGCCGAGCTTCCTTCCGAGGAGGAGCAGTTCAACGCCTACCGTAAGGTCGCCAGCGCGCTCAAGGGTGCTCCGGTCATCATCCGTACGCTCGATGTGGGTGGCGACAAGGAGATTCCGTATCTGCATATGGTCAAGGAAGACAACCCCTTCATGGGCTTCCGCGCCGTGCGTTACTGCCTGGCCAATCCCGACCAGTACAAGGTCCAGCTCCGCGCTCTGCTGCGCGCTAGCGCCTTCGGTGACGTCAAGATCATGATCCCGCTCGTCACCTGCGTCGAGGAGGTCTTGGCTGTCAAGGAGCTCGTCGAGCAGTGCAAGGCCGAGCTGACCGAAGAGGGTCGCAAGTTCAACGAGAACATCGAGGTCGGCATCATGGTCGAGACACCCGCCGCTTCGCTGCTCGCAGACCGTCTTGCCGAGGTTGCCGACTTCTTCTCCATCGGCACCAACGACCTGATCGGCTACACCATGTGCGCCGACCGTGGTAACGACACCATCTCCAACCTGTACCAGGTTTACTATCCCGCCGTGCTCCGCTCGCTCAAGAACATCATCGAGAGCGGCGTGAAGGCCGGCATCATGGTCGGTATGTGCGGCGAGGCCGCTGCCGATCCGCTGCTCGAGCCGCTGCTGATCAGCTGGGGCCTGGAGGAGTTCTCGATGAGCGCTCCGTCGATCCTGCGCGCCCGCAAGACCATCAGCCAGTGGACCAAGGCCGAGTGCGACGAGCTCGCCGAGAAGGCACTCGCCTGCAACACCGCCGCCGAGGTCAAGGCACTGCTCGAGTCCGCAGCTCGCTAATTTGGTATCAGAGGTAACCGCGTGGTTGGAATGGGCCGGCCACGCGGCCCTCACATATACAGGGGGTACTGTAAATGTTCTACACGCTAACCGCTAACCCGGCTGTCGACATGACGGTTTCGAGCTCTCCGCTCGAGCCCGACGAGAACGTCCGCACTGGCTCGGCCAGCTACACGGCTAACGGCAAGGGCCTCGACGTGTCCTTCGCCTTTAAGAAGATGGGCGTCGACACCGTCGCGCTCGGCTTCTTCGCCGGCTTCACGGGCAAGTTCATCGTCGAGGAGGTCATGAACCTGGGTTGCCTCTGCCGCCCGGTCTGGACCGACGGTATCACGCGCATTAACACCTATGTCAACGATGGCCAGCACGAGTACGGCATCCTGAACCCGGGTGCTCCGATCACGCCGCAGCACCAGGAGGAGCTCTACAACATCCTGGACACCGCGGGCGATCTCGAGTGCCTGATCGTTTCCGGCTCCGTGCCTCCCAAAGCTACGCCTGACTTCCTGGCTAAGGTCATGGAGCACGCTCAGGCTCGTGGCGCCGATGTCGTCTTGGACCTGTCCTCCGACAAGCTCAAGGAGCTCGCTCACAAGAAGCCGCTGCTCATCAAGCCGAACCATCACGAGATGAAGGCCATCTTCGGCGTGCCGGTCGACACCGACGACGAGGTCCGCGTTGCCATGAAGATGGCTCACGACGCCGGCGTTCAGAACGTGCTGCTCACCCGTGGTAGCCGCGGCGACGCTTACTTCTCCAACGGCGAGGACATCTGGTACGCCAAGCGTGAGTTCAACATTAAGCTGGTCTCTTCCGTCTGCGCCGGCGACTGCACCCTCGCTGCGTTCCTGCACAAGTGGTACAGGGATCGCGACAACGTCGAGGAGGCCATGAAGCTCGCTATGGCCACCGGCGCCAACGTTGCCGAGTCCGTCGGCATTGGCGACTTTGGTCACGTCGATGAGTACAGCAAGCGCGTTGCCGTCCGCAAGCTCGATCGTCAGTAATCGAATCGCGACATATTCGTGCGCATGCGGCGCCCCGGTTTCGGTCGGGGCGCCTTTTTTGTTCCGCCATGGGGGAGAGGTGTCCTGCCGTACTTCATCGCTTCCACACCGTTCACCGAGTTGTCCTAGCCTTTTACCGATGCGTGGAATATACTTTCATTAACACGTTGTTTCGTGAAAGGAACATCCATGATTTACACGCTCACTGCAAATCCCGCCATTGACTACAACATCGCCTGCGACGGCCTTACTGCCAATACCGTCACGCGTACCCGCAATGCCGTCTACACGCCCAACGGCAAGGGCCTCAACGTCTCGTTTACGCTTGACCACTATGGTGTCGACACCACGATCCTGGGTTTCTTCGCCGGCTTCTCGGGTGAGTTCATCGTCAAGGGCGCCGAGGCCCTGGGCGTGCCCGTCAAGCCCGTGTGGACCGACGGTATTACGCGCGTCAATGTGTTCCTCAACGCCGGTCCCGACACCGAGTACAACATGGTCAATGCCGGTGCCGCCATCAATGAGGCCAACGAGCAGGAGATGTTTGAACTTATCGATTCGCTCGATGACATGACCTGCCTGGTCATCAGCGGCTCGCTGCCTCCCAACACTTCCGAGGGCTTCTTGGCCGAGGTCCTGCGCCGTGTCAAGGCCAAGGGGGCCGAGTTCGTCCTCGACATCTCGAGCCATCAACTGGCAGACCTCATTGCTCTGGAGCCACTGCTGATCAAGCCCAATGACGACGAGCTGCTTGACATCTTTGGCATCAAGGTGAGCGGTGGCGACGATGAGTCCGTCAAGGGCGCTATGGCCGAGCTGCACGCCAAGGGCGCCAAGAACGTGCTGCTGACCCTTGGTGGCGCCGGTGCGTACTTCTCCAACGGCGAGCATATCTGGTTTGCCAACCGCACCTTCGACGTCAAGCTGCTGTCGACTGTGTGCGCCGGCGATTCCTCGCTCGCTGCCTTCCTGTCCGTGTGGCACGACGCCCCCGAGCGCGTCGAGGACGCCCTGCGCCTTTCGATGGCCACTGGCGCCAACGTGGTCGAGTGCCCCGGTCTGGGTGATTTTGCCAAGGTGGACGAATATAAGAAGCACATCGAGGTTCGCCAGGTCTGCTAGTTCCGGCACCTTGTCTGAATAGTTTGATTATTTCGCATCCGTCTTAGACTAGGACGGATGCGTTTTTGTTTATCGGACTTGCGTGTGCAGTGGAGGCTGTTTCTTGCTAGACTTCTTGCAGACGCAATCGATAGCCAATTTGATAGTCGCAGGAGGCCATAGGCATGTGCAATGTTTCGCTCAACGGTACTCAACCGTCCGATGCGTCCCTGCGCGTCCTGCGCGCGCTTGAGGCGGCTGGTCTTGAGGCTTGGTACGTGGGCGGTTGGGTGCGCGACGCCCTGATGGGGTACCCCAGCCACGATGTCGATATGTGCTGTAGCGGCCTGTGGCAGGAGTCCAAAGCGGCGCTCGAGGCCGCCGGCATCGCGGTTGTGGAGTCGGGCATTAAATTTGGCGGAATCACGGCTATTTCCGATGGCGAGCGTATCGAGGTCACCACGTACCGTCTGGATGGCTTTTACACCGATGGTCGTCATCCCCAGAGTGTGGAGCGTGCCGCCTCGCTCGAGGACGATCTGGCGCGCCGCGACTTTACCGTCAATGCCATGGCCTGGCATCCCGAGCGCGGGCTTGTCGACCGCTACGACGGCCAGGGTGACTTGGAGCGCAAGCTGATTCGCGCTGTCGGCGATCCCAAGCGTCGCTTTAACGAGGATGCCCTGCGCATGCTGCGTGCGGTGCGCTTTGCCTGCCGTCTGGACTTTATGATTGAGCCCGAGACCAAGCGTGCGCTTGCCGAGTGCGCGCCGCTGCTCGATGCCGTGGCGCGTGAGCGTGTGGGTATTGAGCTCGAGGGCATTCTTTCGACCGGTCACGGGGGAGACGCCATGTTGCGCTACCCTGAGCTCATCTGCGCCGCTGTGCCCGAGTTGGCAGCGGGTCGCGGGTTTGATCAGCGAAGTGTCTATCATGCGTTTAACGTCTACGAGCATATCGCCCGTGTGCTGACGGTGGCAGGGGAGCTGGCGCTGTGCGACGGCGTCGCGCCATCGTCGAGCCTTATGTGGGCGGCGTTTTTGCACGATGTCTCCAAGCCCGAGTGCTTTACGGTCGATCACGCCGGCAGCGGACACTTCTACGGTCATCCCGAGCTCGGCGCCAAGAAAGCGCGCGTCATTATGGATCGCCTGGCACTCTCGCACGACCTGGTGCGCGACGTTTGCCTGCTCATCAAATATCACGATAAGCCGCTGCGCCCCGAGCGCTCCTGCCTGCTCAATATGATGCGCGCGCTTTCGGGTGAGGGCGTCGACACGGCCCGCCTGATTGACGAGCTCATGGACCTCAAGCGTGCTGACACGCTTGGCAAGGCCCCATCGTGCTTCTATTACGTTGAGACGATTGAGGAGATGCGCGCGATGGCGCACGAGCTGCTGAGGGCGGGGGAGCCCTATACGCTCAAGATGCTCGCCATCAACGGCGGCGACCTGATCCGTGCCGGAGTCAAGCCCGGGCCGGAACTGGGGCAGCTGCTCAACTCCGCCCTCGACGCCGTGATCGAAGACAAAATCCCCAACGAGCGCGAAGCTCTTTTGGTCCATCTCAACTTGAATTAGCTACCCAGTTTACCTGTGTGTTCCATAACCTGCCGACAATTTTTCGGCAATTTGGAATTTCTTCTTGCGCTGATGGTTTTTGTCCCGTAATATATTTTTTCGCAGCACGGCAGTGCAGATGTCATGTGGCCCGTTCGTCTAGCGGTTTAGGACGCCGCCCTCTCAAGGCGGAGATCACCAGTTCGAATCTGGTACGGGCTACCACTTCTTTTGTGCTGAGGTTTATGGCCCGTTCGTCTAGCGGTTTAGGACGCCGCCCTCTCAAGGCGGAGATCACC
>DXMC01000012.1:0-57229 GCA_019414365.1 Collinsella sp. | reverse complement strand
AACAAAAACCGGGGCCCGCATGATGCGGACCCCGGCTCAATACCGTGACGATATGTCAGTTACGTTCTACACATAGAACAGAATGTCGTCGTAGGTCGGAACCGGCCAGTAGTCGGCGGCCACGATCTCCTCCATGGCATCCACGGCGGCGCGCAGCGTATCCATAGCGGGAACGACCTCATGTGCATACACGTTGGCCTGCTCCTGGCCATCGAGAGCCTCGGCCTTCTGATGCACGGCGTCGAGCGCCTTGATGGAGTCGTTGATGGTGGTGATGCCGTTGCAGAGCTTGTTGAGCGTGTTCTGCTCGCACTGCATGGCGGCCTCGGCACCGGCGGCACGAATAGTCTCAAGGCCCTTAGCGACCTTGGTGGCATAGGCGGTAATGACCGGGCGATAGGTGCGACGCGCCTCGCGAACCATCGTGGTGGCCTCGATGTTCATGAGCTTGTTGTACTTCTCGAGCTTGCAGTCGTAGCGGCACTGGGCCTCAGCCTTGGTCAGGACACCCGTCTCCTCAAAGAGCGCAATGGCCTTATCGGAAACAAAGGCGGGCAGGGCATCGGCCGTGGTCTTGTTGTTGGCAAGGCCGCGCTTCTCGGCCTCGACGGGCCACTCGTCGGAGTAGCCATCGCCGGAGAAGAGGATGCGCTGGTGGTCGGTCAGCACCTTCTTGCAGTACTCGAGCGCGGCGTCCTGGAACTCATCCTCGGGCGTACCCTCGAGCGCATCGGCGAAGGACTTGAGTGACTTGGCCACGGCGGCATCGAGCACCAGGTTGGAGTCGGAGACGTTCTGCTCGGAGCCGCAGGCACGGAACTCGAACTTGTTGCCGGTGAAGGCAAACGGGGAGGTGCGGTTGCGGTCGGTGTTGTCCTGCATCAGCTTGGGCAGGGTATCGGCGCCCAGGTCGAGTACGCCGCGCGTGGCATGGACGGAAGCCTTGCCATCGATGATCTTCTCGACGACCTCGGTAAGCTGGTCGCCCAGGAAGATGGACATAATCGCCGGAGGAGCCTCGTTGGCGCCCAGACGATGGTCGTTGCCGGCCGAGGCAACGGAGGCACGCAGGAGCTCCTGATAGTTATCGACGGCCTCGATCACCGCGGTGAGGAAGACGATGAACTGCAGGTTGTCGAGCGGGGTGTCGCCCGGATCGAGCAGATTCTCGGACTCGGTGCCAAGCGACCAGTTGTTGTGCTTGCCCGAACCGTTAATGCCCTCAAAGGGCTTCTCGTGCAGCAGGCAGACCAAGTCGTGGCGGGAGGCGATGAGCTTCATCTTCTCCATCATGACCAGATTCTGGTCGATGGCCTCGTTGACCTCGCCATAGACCGGTGCGAGCTCATGCTGGCAGGGAGCGACCTCGTTGTGCTTGGTCTTGGCGGGAATGCCAAGCGCCCACAGTTCATCGTCCAGGTCCTTCATATAGGCCGAGACGGTGGGGCGGATAGCGCCAAAGTAGTGCTCCTCGAGCTCCTGGCCCTTGCAGGGAGCAGCACCAAAGAGTGTGCGGCCGGTGATGACCAGGTCCTTGCGCTTGCGGTAGGCGTCCTTCTTGATCAGGAAGTACTCCTGCTCGTCGCCCACGGAAGGAACGACCTTCTTGGGGGTCTTGCCAAACAGCGCCAAAACGCGCTTGGACTCACGCGAGAGCGCGGTCATGGAGCGCAGCAGCGGAGTCTTCTTGTCCAGGGCCTCGCCCGTGTAGGAACAGAAAGCCGTGGGGATGCACAGGACATCGTCCTTAATGAAGGCGGGGCTGGTAGGATCCCAAGCGGTGTAGCCACGGGCCTCGAAGGTGGCGCGCAGGCCGCCGTTGGGGAAGCTGGAGGCGTCAGGCTCGCCCTGGATGAGGTTCTTGCCCGTAAACTTGGTAATGGCGGTGCCGTCGTGGTTGGGCTCCAGGAAGCTGTCGTGCTTCTCGGAAGTAATGCCCGAAAGCGGCTGGAACCAGTGCGCGTAGTGCGTCGCGCCCTTGGAGATGGCCCAGACCTTCATGGCGTGGGCAACGGCGTTGGCCACGTCCAGGTCGAGCGGCTCACCGCCCTCGAGGGTTGCAGCAAGGCGCTTCCAAATGTCCTTGGGGAGGTAGTCCTTCATGACTTCCTCAGAGAACACCATGGTCCCGAAGCGGTCAGTAAGTTCGGCCATACGGAACTCCCTTCGTATCGGCACCGCGTGAGAAGCGGTGTTGATTACTAACGAACGAGTCATAGATTAGGCTCGTCGTGTTTCCGCAACATTACCGTTATGTTGCTGTCACGAAACCAATCAATGAGGTTACCGCATCGCGGCGGCGTTGCCGCCCTCAACGGCCAATCAACTGTATAAATTGCAGACCTCTCCCCATGGTTTAAGGGTAGTCAATTTGGGATGGGGCTCTATTAACTGGTATTTCGCATCAGATACCAGTCTTTATAGCCCCATCCTAGATTGGCCGCTCTGCTATAGGGAATGTCGATAGCAAGGCATCTTTGATTGGTATCCCCCAAATAGTGAGTGAAACTCCACCGTGGCATAGTGGTGCTGTAGAATCCTTACAACACATCACACTATTTAAGTATCTAAAGGAGCACGATATGCGCGTCGACGAGGTTTTTAAGCAGGCAGCATCCCAGGGCACCGCACCCGTTTCGTTTGAGATGTTCCCGCCCAAGGGTGAGCTTACCCTCGATACGGCTCGCGAAGTGGCGGGCAACCTGTGCAAGCTTTCGCCGAGCTTTGTCTCGGTCACCTGCTCGGCCGGCGGCTCTGGCAACGGTGCCACCACCGCCCCCATCGCGCATATGATTTCGAGCGAATTCGACACGCCCTCGGTAGCGCACCTCACCTGTGTGGGCCGTACCCACGCCGATATCGCCGCCAAGATCGACGAGTACCGCTCCGCCGGCGTGGAAAACGTGTTGGCCCTGCGTGGCGATCTCCCTGCCGGCGCGACCGAGGACGACAAGCCCGCCTCCGACTACGCCTACGCCCGTGACCTCATCCCCGAGCTCGTCGACGCCGGCTTTTGCGTGGGCGCCGCAGCCTACCCCGAGGGTCACATTGCCTGCGAGGATCTCAACCTCTCGGTCGAGCACCTCAAGCAAAAGCAAGATGCCGGCGCAAGCTTCTTTGTGACACAGCTCTTCTTTGATAACGAGTGCTTCTATCGCTTCCGCGAGCTCGCCGACAGGGCCGGCATCACCGTGCCCATTACCGCGGGCATCATGCCGTTTATGGGCAAGTCGCAGATCAGCCGCATGGTCTTTATGTGCGGTGCGTCGCTGCCCTCCCCCGTCATCAAGATTCTCGCCAAGTACGAGAATGACCCCGAGAGCCTGCAGGCAGCTGGTGTAGATTATGCAGCCCGCCAGCTTTGCGACCTTAAGGAGCACGGCGCCGACGGCCTGCACCTGTACACTATGAACCGTCCTGCGATCGCCGCGACCATTATGGAGCGCCTGGGGTAATGGAAAAACCGCACATCGATACAACCACTGTCGAAGTGCCGGCCGACCTTGCGTCGCCGGCGCTTTACCGTGTCGATGCTGCGCACCATCCCCGTGTCGACCGTGCCGAGATGCTGCGGTATCTGGGTTACGGCGGCCAGCAGATTGAGCCCGAACTGTCACGACGTATTGAGCTTGTGGTCGAGCGTCTGGAACTGGACATTGAGCCCCGTGGCGTGCGCCGCGTATTTGCCATCGATGCCACGAGCGTTGACGAGCAGGGAGAGCCCAGCATCCGTCTGGTCGGCACCAACGTTGAACTGCGAGGTCGCGATATCTATCGACATCTCAAAGATGCCCGCTTTGCCGCGCTCATGGCATGCACCCTCGGCATGGACGCCGAGCGTCATCTGCGCACCACAGGAGCCCAGCAGCCCCTGGAGGGAGCCGTGCTCGACGCCGCTTGCTCCGCCTATGTAGAAGCCGCCGTCGAGCAGATGAACCAGCAGGTCAAGGCTGCGGCCGCCGCACACGGACTCGCTGGCAACTGGCGCTTTAGCCCCGGCTACGGCGACTGCCCGCTCTCGGCCCAGCGCTCGATCGTCAATGCGCTCAACGCCACGCGGCTCATCGGGCTTACCGTCACGCCCACCAGCCTGCTTATGCCCACCAAAAGCGTGACCGCGGTGATCGGCCTGTTCGACGGCGAAGTCCACGACGCCCAGACCCGCCCCACCTGCAATATCTGCCGCATGCGCGAGAACTGCCGTTTCCGCGCCGCCCACACCACCTGCTATTCCAGCCATTAGGAGCCCTCGATGTTTACTCCGCTTATCACTCATGATTCTGACGGCACTGCATTGGCGGCACCCGTTGATGCCGCACGTCGCAACGGTGCCACGTACAAGACGCGCACGATCGACGATCTGCGCATTAAGGACGATCGCCTGCGTGCGGCCATCGAGGGCACGGGACACCTGTTGTTCGACGGTGGCATGGGCACCATGCTGCAGGCGGCCGGCATGAAGGCCGGCGCCTTGCCCGAGCTGCTCAACTTTGAGGAGCCCCAGGTCATTACCGACATCCAACGTCAGTACGTCGAGGCCGGGTGCGACGTGATCACCGCCAACACCTTTGGCGCCAACGCGCACAAGCTCGATGGCGCCGCCACCGTGGCAGATGTCTTTGCCGCCGCAGTCTCTTGCGCTCGCGCGGCCGGCGCCCGCTACGTCGCCGGTGACATCGGCCCCATCGGCGCACTGCTTCGCCCCTTGGGCACCCTCAGCTTTGACGAGGCCTATGACCTCTTTGCCGAGGAAGTTCGCGCCGGCGTCGATGCGGGCGTGGACCTCTTTATTATCGAAACCATGACCGACCTAGCCGAGATCAAGGCGGCCGTCCTCGCCTGCCGCGAGAACTCCGACCTGCCCGTCTTTGCCACCATGACCTTTGAGGAAGACGGGCGCACCTTCCTGGGCACGAGCCCCGAGGTTGCAGCCATCACGCTCGACGCTATCGGCGCCGACGTTTTGGGCATCAACTGCAGCCAGGGCCCGGCCGAGCTCCGAGGACTCGCCGCTCGCATGCTCACCGTCACCGACAAGCCCGTTATGGTGCAGGCCAATGCGGGACTGCCCCGCGTGGACGATGACGGCAATACCGTCTTTGACATCCAGGCACCCGAATACGCCGAGGCCGTCGCCGGCATGATTGAGGACGGCGTGAGCGTCGTGGGCGGCTGTTGCGGCACCACGCCGGCGCACATGGCCGCCTTGCGCACGCTTATCGATAACCACACGCCCAGCCCGCACCACCGCAAGCCCAGCATGTCGGTCACGAGCGCCCAGACGGTCGTGGACCTTCCCTGTGACGGTCACAAGATCGCCGTCATCGGCGAGCGCATCAATCCCACCGGCAAAAAGCGCCTGCAGCAAGCCCTGCGCGACGGTGACCTTGACTACGTCGTGAGCCAGGGCATCAGCCAGCAGGAGCAGGGCGCCGACATCCTGGACGTCAACGTGGGCCTGCCCGAGATCGACGAGGTCAAGGTCATCCAGCAAGCGACCGAGCAGCTCCAAGGCTCCACGCTGCTGCCACTGCAGATCGACTCCACCGACCCCGCCGCCGTCGAGGCCGCCGTGCGCCGCTACGCCGGCAAGCCCATCATCAACTCGGTTAACGGCAAGCAGCAGATCATGGACGAAATCTTCCCGCTGGTCGCCCACTATGGCACCAACGTCGTCGGCCTCACGCTCGACGAGGGCGGCATCCCCGATACCGCCGAGGCTCGCTTCGCCATCGCCGAGCGCATCGTGGCCGAGGCCGCCCGCTACGGCATTGGCCCGGACCGCATCCTCATCGACTGCCTGGTCATGACCGCCTCGACCAATCAACGCCAGGCCGAGCAGATCCTGCGCGCCATGTCCCTGTGCAAGGAGCGCCTGGGCGTCAAATGCGCGCTCGGCGTGTCGAACATCAGCTTTGGCCTGCCCGCTCGCCCGCTGCTGGGTTCGGTCTTTTTGGCCGCCGCTTTTGGCGCGGGTCTGGACGCCCCCATCATGAACCCGGGCTCCAAGCGTTTTATGGATACCGTCTACAGCTATCGCGTCCTGAGCGTTGAGGACGAGGGCTCGACCGGATACATCGAGCGCTATGCCGGCTGGACCGATCCGTATAAGATCGCCGCCAACCCGGCGGCGGCTCAGACCGCATCGACCGACGCCGCGCCCGCTGCTGGCACCGCCGGCACCGACGGCAACGATGACCCGATTCGTCGCATGGTCGTCTCGGGCCGCAAAGGCGAGATTGCTGCCGAGACCGAGCGTCTGCTGGCAGACCACGACGCCATGGACCTCATCAACAATCACTTTATCCCCGCCCTCGACGAAGTTGGCGTCCTCTTTGACCAGGGCAAGTTCTTCTTGCCTCAGCTTATGGCCTCGGCCGAAGCCGCACGCGTGGGCTTCGACACCATCAAGCGCCTGATGCCCGCCGGCGAGATCGCCGACAAGGGCAAGATCTGCGTGGCCACCGTCAAGGGCGACATCCACGATATTGGCAAGAACATCGTCAAAATGCTGCTCGACAACTACGGCTACACCGTCTTTGACCTGGGCCGCGATGTCGATCCGCAGGAGGTACTCAAGACCGTCAAGGAGCGCGATATCAAACTCGTCGGCCTCTCGGCGCTTATGACCACCACCGTCGTCGCCATGGAAGAGACCATCAAGTTGCTCCATGCCGAGGTTCCGGGCGTCAAGATTATCGTAGGCGGCGCCGTGCTCACCCCCGAATACGCCAAGCAGATCGGCGCGGACTACTACGCCAAGGATGCCGCCGAAAGCGCGCGCATTGCCGAAGAGGTCTTTGGGCAGTAACACAACGGAAACAACCGAGCACTAAAACGTGCCGCACGCGCCACTTGGCACGTGCGGCACGTTAGAATAGATAAGACTATGCTCGTTTTGGCAGATAGGAGCGCAAGGATGGCGATCACGCCTGCAGAAATCGCGGAAACCCGCGGCATGGTTGAGGAGCAGAACCTCGACATCAGGACCATCACCATGGGTGTTTCGCTCATGGGTTGCGGCGACGAGAACCTCGACCGCATGTGCACGAAGATCTACGACCACGTGACGCACACGGCTGAGCATCTGGTCGAGACCGCCGAGAACCTCGAGCGCGAGTACGGTATCCCCATCGTCAACAAGCGCGTTTCCGTCACCCCGGTGGCGCAGATCGCCGCGTGCTGCAAGGATGAGGACCTCACCCCCATCGCGCACGCCCTCGACCGCGCGGCCGAGACACTCGGCATCGATTACCTGGGCGGCTTCTCCGCACTCGTCCAGAAGGGCATCGGCGACGCCGATCGCCGCGTTATCCAGTCCATCCCCCAGGCGCTCGCCACCACGAGCCGCGTCTGCTCCAGCGTCAACGTCGCCAGCCTGCGCGCCGGTATCAACATGGATGCCGTGCTCATGGCCGCCCAGACCATCATCGATGCCGCTAAACTCACGGCCGACCAGGATTCCGTCGGCGCTTCCAAGTTTGTCTGCTTTGCCAACATGGTCGAGGACTCCCCGTTTATGGCGGGCGCCGTCCACGGCGGTGGCGAGGCCGACGCCGTCATCAACGTAGGCGTCTCGGGCCCCGGCGTTATGGCCGCAGCCCTGGAGACGCTGCCCGATTCCGCCTCGATGATGGAAGTCGCCGAAAAGATTAAGCAGACCGCCTTTAAGATCACCCGTGCCGGCGAGCTCATGAGCCGCGAGGCCGCCCATCGTCTGGGTGTCGAGAAGGGCATTGTCGACCTGTCGCTGGCTCCCACGCCTGCCATCGGCGACTCCGTCGCGCGCATCCTCGAGATCATCGGCGTGGGCACCTGCGGTGGCCCGGGCACGACCTGCGCGCTCGCCATGCTCAACGATGCCGTCAAGAAGGGCGGCGTCATGGCCAGCTCCAGCGTGGGCGGTCTTTCCGGCGCCTTTATCCCCGTGTCCGAGGACGCCGGCATGATCGCCGCCGTCGAGGCCGGTGCGCTTTCGCTCGAGAAGCTCGAGGCCATGACCTGCGTGTGCTCCGTCGGCCTGGACATGATCGCCATCCCCGGCGACACCCCGGTCGAGACCATCGCCGGCATCATCGCCGACGAGATGGCCATCGGCGTCATCAACAACAAGACCACGGCCGTCCGCGTGATTCCCGCCATCGGCAAGGGTGTGGGCGACTGCGTTGAGTACGGCGGCCTGTTTGGCCGTGCACCCATCATGCCGGTGAACCCCAACGCCGGCACCGTGCTTGCCCACCGTGGTGGACGCTTCCCGGCACCGCTGAACTCGCTGAAGAACTAGCTGAGGGGGACTGGCGAGGAGCCCCGGGGAGGGCAAATATATAAGGTCGCCTGCTCGGACAGTCCTGACTCGCACGGAGAGCACATTAAGTGCTCTCCGGCTCGTGCGGAACTCGCGATCGACCTTATATATTTGCCCTCCCCGGGGCTCACGCACAACGGGACCTCGGTTGGGTTCTATCCCGATTGCAGTCGCTTCGCTCCTGCACCACTTGGCTGGTGCGGCGGTTTGGCATTGGAACGGTTCTTTTTCTGATATATGCTGGTTGCGGCTCTTCTTTTGGGAGGGGCCGCTTTTTTGTTGCTAGGAGGTTGGCCCGTGGTTGATGGGGATGCTCGCTCTGAGCTTCTTTCTGCTGATTGGAATGGCGAATGGATGCGTCTGCAGGCCGCTCGGCATCGGGCTGATGATTCTTTTGAGTGGGATAAGCGGGCTCGGCATTTTCGTCCACTGGAGACTGCCCCGTATGCTCGGGATTTTATAAAGCTGTTGGCGCTTGAGCCTGGTGAGTCGGTGCTCGATATGGGGTGTGGGGCTGGGTCGATTGCTATTCCGCTTGCTCAGGCTGGACATCCTGTGATTGCTGCTGACTTTTCTCCCGCTATGTTAGGCACGCTTGATGCTGGCATTGAGTACTATGGGCTCGAGGATTGCATTACACCGCTTGAGCTTGCTTGGGATGATGATTGGGATCTGGTTGGGCCGGTTGCCAAGGCTGTTGATGTTGCCTTTGCCAGTCGCTCTGTCACCACGACCAACCTAAAAGGCGCACTTGCCAAGCTTGATCGAACGGCTCGTCGGCGTTGTGCCGTCACGATGGTTGCCAACTCGAGCCCGCGTTATGACCTGCACTTGATGAATGCCATCGGCGCCTCGGTTACCTGCAGCAATGGTTTTGTGTACGCCTTTAACATCCTTATTCAGATGGGTGCACTGCCACAGGTCACGTATTTTGAATCACCCCGCCGCGACACCTTCGATAGTCTCGAGGCAGGCGTGGCAGACTTTTCTCGCATGCTCGAGCACGGCAACGAGGACAAGATCGACCGCCTGCGCGACTATATCGCCCACCACATGATCGAGAACCCCCATACCGGCGAGCCGGGATCCAAGGGCGTACCACAGGGACGCTACATGCTCGACCACATCCGTAAAGTCCGATGGGCGTTTATCGCCTGGGAGCCGGTCTCCGCGCCCCACCCGTAGCCCATCTAAAGCACGCATCGTCCACCCGCCCGGCATCCGCATTCTTTGCGAACTGGGCAAACGCGCTCCACACCACGCCGTTCCTGCGCTATCGTGGGACAGCTCACGTAGATTAAGGCCCCATTGCGGGGCGCCCCATACATAGAAAGCGAGAACCCATGGCACTGACAGGAGCCCAGGTCAAGCAGCTTCGCAGCATGGCCCATCACCTCAACCCCGCCATCATCATCGGTAAGTCCGATATCAACGAGGGCACCGTCGAGCAGACGGTCGCCTACCTGGAGAAGCACGAGCTCGTTAAGTGCTCCGTGCTGGACGGCTCCAGCCTTTCTGCCCGCGAGGCCGCCGAGGAGCTCGCCGAGCGCTGCCACGCCGACGTCGTTCAGGTTATCGGCCGCAAGTTCTCGCTGTATCGCGAGTCCTCGCGCAAGGATATCGAGAAGATCAAGCTCGTCTAAAACCGACTGGTCATACCGAGCAAGCCTGCAGGCGTCCGATTGATTCGGGCGCCCGTTTTTTATCGCTCGACAAGCACGCGCTTGAGCCTGCCTTCGACCAAGTGCTCATACAGACGCCTTGTCTCCGGCTCGGGCACTCCCTGTACCTGCTCTCGCAGGTGGTGCATGTGGCCGCTGTACAGCTCAACGACATCGCGACGTCGTCCCGCCGCGCCGTAAACGCGCATGGCGCAGCGAACCATGTCCTCGCGCGCCGTCTCCTGGCGAAGCCCCGATTCCACGAGCCAAATTGCCGATTGCAGGTCATTCTCCTCGAGAGCGGCATTCGCTCCCCTAATCATGCAGTCGATGTACTTGGATTGCATAATGTGGCGCATGCGCGTAAAGAACGTGGGATTGCAACCGGTGGGAACATACAGCGGACCCGCGTAGAGCTGCTCAACCTTAAGACATAGCTCAATCAGGTGAGGCCCTCTCGCACCCATACGATTTCCCAGAATCTCGCGGCTCAGCTGATCAAAGAGTCTTACATCGGTCTTAACGTAGTCGCCGTTGAGCCCAATGCACTCGTTTTGGATGACCACGCACGACTTGCCATCCGGAGTTGGACCCAAAGCCGAGCGCAAGCGCGATACCGTCGAATACAGATTGTTGCGCGCGGCGTTAAACTCGGCATGGGGCCACAACTCCATGGCGATTGTCTCGCGGTCGACCATGGCATCCATACCCAGCGCAAGGCGTTCGGCAAGCGTTGCCGCCTTTTTGCGACGCCACATCTTATCCGTGATGGGAAAACCGTCGCGCTCGGCGCGAAACGCGCCAAACATGCGCATCTCAATATGGCCGATAGCATCGACAGCCTCAACCTCGCCCGCCTGAAACAGGTGCTCACTTTCGCCCTCAAAGTCATCGCGTAGTGAATACCGCGACAGCTCGCGCACCGGAAGCTTCTTGCGAATCCTGACGGCAGGCTCGCCCAGGCAATGCATCGCAAGACGTGCAAAAAGACGATACGATGGGTCTAAAATCCCCGAGCGATTCATAGACATCCAGGCAGCAAGATCGCTATCGCGGCCTGCAGCGGCCAGATGCAGCGCCACGATCCAGGCTTCTGAGCCACCGACCTGCGTCTTGCTAATATCGAGCAGCTCTGCCTCTTCGCGAACCGATACCAGCGACGTATTGCGCAGATATGCCACGCGCTCCAGCAGCAAAGCGTTTTCGCGCATGTACGCAATCGATTCGTCGGCGAGCTTGAGCACCTGGACCGCGCGGAACTTTGCATTAACCGGCCGCCCCTCCGCCAGCGATTGCCAACCCTCCAGCAATAACCCAAACAGCTGAATTTGATTGTCGCGAACACGCACCGCAAAGCGGTCGAGCTCGCCAAACGCCGCATCGTCGGTCACGGGCAAGCCCGCGAGCAGGCGCCGCGCTGCCAACACCATGCGCAACCAAATGGATGGCGCCTTAAGCCCACGGATATCGAGCGCCTCGAGTATCTGAGCCATCTTGTCATCGCGCTCGTCGGTTTTAGTAAACGAGCCGTCGAACAGCTCCACCAGCATATGGTCGGCCTGCATGAGAATCCCCGCGATGTCGAGCTCGCAATCATAGGCTTTGCATACCTTGAGCTTCGCGAGAACATTGCCGTCTTCCGCTCGCTCGGTTAGGTGGCGCTTGACCTCGATATGCGCGGACAGCATGTCGAGCACCTCGCAGGATGTCTGTTCTTGCAAAACAGGGTTGGCGGGAAGCCCCAGGTCATTGTCGCCGTAAAAGGCGATAGTGAGCGCCTGGGCTATTTTCCAGGTAGCGGGGTCGAGCTCGCGCGCCGCCTGATCGCCCGCACGTTCGATAACGGACGCCATATACCTTGCGAGCTTTGTATTGCACACGCTGACAGCCGCCAGATACACGCCGAGTGCCTCGGCGGGTGCCGGCTCTTGCTCCTGCCTTTCTGCATCGATCATCGCCGACGCCGCACGGCAAATGTCCCCTCCATGCCCGGTCAAGGCAAGATCGGCCCCATACTGCCCGGCAAGTTCCAACACCACATGACGGTCCAAGAACGCATCGGCCAGGTCCATGGCCAAATCACATCGGCCTGCCTTGATCAAAATGCGAGCAGCCCGCGATACAAGTTCGGGACGGATCTCGGCAACAAGCTTTCGCAACCTCAGGCGCGCATTGTCCTTAGCACCCAAACACCTAAAGGTGCGATCAGACGGATCCACGCCAAAAATCGGATAATCGCGTACAAAGATGGACTGGTCGACCATCGAAAGCCTCACACCGCACGCCTCTAGCTCCGCAATGCGGCCCTCGCCCATCAGTACCATCAAACAGGCAACGGTAAACAACAGGTTATTCTCGAGCGATGCAAGATCGGCCAGCGCCGCACCGTACACGTTGACGATTTCATTCTCGAGCAACCCGGCAACATCGCCCTGTCCATACATTCCCGTCTGCAGGGCAGATACCAGCTCTGGCACACCCTGCGTGAGTCGATAAAAATCGAGCGATGTGCTGATCGAGAACGCCGTGGCCCATGACGAATACTCATAGGCGTGCACCTTGAGCATCTGCGCATTGACTTTTACAGAATCGCCCAGCCCGTGGATAAGCAATCGGTTTGAGGGGCGGCAGGCGATAAAGACCCCCGTCCCCGTAGCACGTAAGCTGCGGATTCGATCGATGAGGTCCTCGGTTTCGCGCTGCTCGAGATTGGGCACGTTGTCGATCGCAACGAGCGAATGGGGTTTGTCCTTAAGCTCATCGGCGACAACCTCGAGCTGCATAAAGAGCTCGCGGCCAATCGCGCGGTCGGCCTCGATAATCCGAACCGGCCCTCGCGTGGGGTCCGATTTAACCTCCTGCACGTATTGCAGCAATACCGACGTCTTACCAAACCCGTCGGGCGCGTAAAGCAGAACGATTCCCGCCTTGCGCCCTTTAACGATGAGCTCGTTCATCAAGCGATCGCGCCGCACCATATAGCCGCCGCCCGTCGGCATCAACTCGAGGTCGTCCGTATTGCCCAGATCGTTTACCATACCTGCTCCTCAACTCGACCATATGGACACCGTAGCTGCAGGACCATATGAGCCACCCCGTGAATAGCGTGACTTAGAGTTTTTGGCTGTCTGCCGGTACGTGTTTGGCAAGTTTTTGTACAGCGAGGCCCGATGGTAACTTATCCCCCGACCAATAGGTCTTTGCGCAGGTCAATGCGCTTGCCAGCATGTCCCATCCCATTTGCAGTGTAGCGCAGTCGGCTGTTTTTATTTGAGTTGCGCAACTCGCCTACTCCTCGCTACCGCCTGCGACTCTATGGTGGCAAATGTGCATAGAATCTGCTATAGAATGAATCACAAAAATTTAAAACCCTCCAGTCAAGCACGCGGCAAGGTTTCCGTCATGTATACGCCACGGCGTATGTCCACTAAAAAGGCCCCCGCAAAGCGAGGGCCTTTTGAGAAACTATGTAAGATCGCTTGATCGCGTTACTCGCAGAGCGAAAGAGCGGCCTCGTCAGCAACGACAACGCAGTTGGTGTGCAGCTGCAGGATCGAAGCCGGGCATTTGGGCGTAACCGGACCATAGCACATATCGTGCACGGCCTGAGCCTTGGCCTCGCCGTTGGCGACAACCAGGATCATGCGGGCATACATGATGGTCTGGGTGCCCATGGTGTAAGCCTGACGGGGCACGTCATCGATGCTGTCGAACAGGCGGCTGTTGGCCTGAATGGTGCTCTCGGTGAGGTCGACGCAGTGCGTGCCCTTGGAGAAGTGGTCATCGGGCTCGTTAAAGCCGATGTGACCGTTGTTGCCAATGCCGAGCAGCTGCAGATCCGGGTAACCGGCGGCAGCGACGATCTTGTCGTACTCGGAGCAGGCAGCGGCGGCATCGGGGTTGGAGCCATCGGGCACGTGCGTGTTGTTCAGATCGATATTGATGTGATCGAAGAAGTTCTTGCGCATAAAGTAGTGATAGCTCTGGGGATCGTCGTGCGAAAGACCACGATACTCGTCCAGGTTATAGGTGCTGACCTCGGCAAAGTCAATGTCGCCCTTCTCGTACCAAGCAGCGAGCTGTTTGTAAGCGCCAATCGGGGTGGAGCCAGTGGCAAGACCCAACACGCAATCGGGCTTGAGGATAACCTGAGCCGAGATGATATTAGCGGCCTTGCGGCTCATATCCTCGTAGTCTTTAGCTTTAATGATTTTCATTACGCGTCCTTTCTCGTACAAGAGAGGCAAGGCTCCCCTTACAAGCACTTGCCCGCGGCCCGCGTCGGCCGCAACCAACGTGTGCGGCCACCAGGGCGAGGTCGCGTAATATATGTGTCTCGTGTCTAACCGCGTCGAGGCCCCTGCCCGTCCACGGTGACCCAAAGCTGTTTAGCTTCGGACAATCCCCATCTTGCCACGGAGGGCGCCCTCTTTCAAGGGCGCCCTCCGTAAACGTGATTGAATTGTAGGCTAAAGGCCAAGCGGAGCGACTAGCGCTCGCGAGCAACGATGAGCTGGTCCATCTCCTCGACATGCTCGCCAACGGAGCCCTTGATGCTCGAGAACTCAACAGAGTTGCACACCAAGATGGGAACCGTCACATCGTAACCCTCGGCAGCAATTGCCTCGCGATCGAACTCGATGAGCACGTCGCCCTTATGGACGATGTCACCCACTTGCGCATACACAGTAAAATGTTTGCCCTCGAGCTGAACGGTGTCCAAACCAACATGGATGAGCACGTCTAGACCATCGACCGTGTTGAGCGCAACGGCATGACCCGTGGGAAAAATCGCCTCGACCTTAGCGTCAGCCGGAGCAATCACACGTGTACCCGTAGGCTGAATCGCCACGCCCTGGCCCAAAAGGCCGGTAGCAAACGTCTGGTCTTTGACCTCGGATAACGGAATGACGTCGCCCGAGATGGGAGCATCCAGCGTAAGGACTCGACCACGCATACCAAAAGACCTCAGGACTTTAGTGAACATGCTCCCCCTCGGACATACCAATCAATCAAAATAACTTTAACAGTTTACCACTTGGCACCCGTTTTTGACCATTAGGGAAGTTCGCGCTTGACAACCTCGACGATGTCGTCAACCACACGCTGGGTCAACTCGTGCGTCTCGGCCTCGGCCATCACACGGACCAGCGGCTCGGTGCCACTCGGACGTACCAGAATGCGGCCGCGACCGTTGAGCTCCTTCTCGGCGGCAGCGACGGCGTCCCAAATGGGCTGACAATCGTCCAGGCCGGCCTTATTGTCGGAATGTACGTTGACAAGTACCTGCGGGTACTTCTTCATGATGCCGGCAAGGTCGGTGAGGGTGCGGCCGGTGCGCTTGAGCACGGCCAGAAGCTGCAGGGCCGTCACCAAGCCGTCGCCGGTGGTGTTGTGCTCCAGGAAGATGATGTGGCCGGACTGCTCGCCGCCGATGACGGCACCGTCCTCGAGCATACGCTCGAGAACATAGCGGTCGCCCACGGCGGTCTGGACCATCTCGAAGCCCTGCTCCTTCATGGCGATGGAGAAGCCTAGGTTGCACATAACGGTCGAGACGATCTCGGAGTTGGCGAGCTTGCCGCGAGCGGCCAGGTCGGAACCGCAGATGGCCAGGATGTAGTCGCCATCGATTTCGTTGCCCTCGCTGTCCACGAACAGCACGCGATCGGCGTCGCCATCGTGAGCCAGACCGATGTCGGCGTGGGTGCGCAGCACGAGCTCGCGCAGGGGCTCAAGATGAGTGGAGCCGCACTCGACGTTAATGTCGGTGCCGCAGTAATCGGTGTTGATGGCATGGACCGTGGCGCCCAGGCGCTGCAGTGCGGCGGGCGTGGTCTGGCAAGAAGCGCCGTGGCCGCAGTCGACGGCAACGACCAGGCCATCGAGCCTCAGGCCATCAAGCGTATCGATGGCGTGGTCGACATATGCCTTGCGGGCGTCCTTCATCTTGATAATGTGGCCCACGCCGGCACCGGTCGGCAGCGTGTCGGCAGCCATGGCTTCCTCGGACATGACCCAGGCGCTAATCTCTTCCTCGACAGCATCGGGAAGCTTCATGCCCTTGCGGCTAAAGAACTTGATGCCGTTGAACTCCGGCGGATTATGCGAAGCGGAGATAACGATGCCGCCGTCGAGCTCGTTTTGGACGGTGAGCAGCGCCACGGCGGGCGTGGGGATGACGCCGCAGCAGTGCGGGCGGCCGCCCTCGGCCATAATGCCGGCGGTCAGAGCACTCTCGAGCATGGTGCCCGAAAGGCGCGTGTCACGGCCGATGCAGATGTCCGGACCAAGAAACTTGGTCGCCGCGCGGCCCAGGCGAAACGCGAGGTCGCACGAGAGGTCGGCATTGGCGACGCCACGGACACCGTCGGTACCGAAGATGTTCTGGGGCATAGGATCGCTCCTTCCCTAGCAGGCGATATGCAACCGCCCACCCTAGTCGAAAAAGAAAAGCGGGACCCGCCGAGGAATCGGCAGGCCCCGCTTGTACATTGTATCTCGAAAGGAGATAAAACCTTAGCGCTTGGAGAACTGGGGAGCGCGGCGGGCCTTCTTGAGGCCGTACTTCTTGCGCTCGACCACGCGAGCATCGCGCGTAAGGAAACCGGCCTTCTTGAGGTCAGCACGGTAGTCGCCGGCGTTCAGAAGAGCGCGAGCGATGCCCAGGCGCAGAGCGCCGGACTGACCGGAGATGCCGCCGCCATCGCACAGAGCGATAACGTCGAACTGACCGGCGGTGTCGGTCACCTTGAAGGGAGCAAGGGCGTTCTCAACGAGCTGATGACGGCCGAAATACTGCTCGGCGTCACGCTTGTTGATGGTCACCTTGCCGGTGCCGGGGACGAGACGGACACGGGCGACGGCGTTCTTACGACGGCCGGTACCCTGGTAGACAACGGTGTTCTCAGCCATCTTTAAGCCTCCAGCTCAATCTTCGTGGGGTTCTGGGCAGCATGCGGATGCTCGGCACCAGCGTAGACCTTAAGCTTGGTCATCTGGGCACGGCCGAGGGTGGTCTTGGGCAGCATACCGCGAACGGCGCGCTCGATGACCTTCTCCGGGTGCTTCTCCATAGCCTGGCGGAAGCTCTCAGCCTTGAAGCCGCCGTTGTAGCCGCTGTGGCGATAATAGGTCTTCGTGTCAGCCTTGTTACCGGTAAGCTGGACCTTATCGGCGTTGATGACGACAACGAAGTCGCCGCAGTCGCTGTTGGGCGTGAACTGGGGCTTGTTCTTACCGCGCAGGATCATTGCGATCTGGGTGGCAAGACGGCCCAGGACAGCACCATCGGCGTCGACGAGAACCCAGTTGCGCTGGACCTCGCCCTGCTTGGCGTAGTGAGTCGATTTCGAAATCACTTAGACTCCTCCATGTACAGTACGTGTTGTTACAGAGATTCACGGGGCTCTGCAAGTAACCCGTCCATATTACCCCGCTCGCCGTACGAGTCAACAGGTATTTTGGCTCCGACCAGAGTTTCTGCACATGTCATCCACGAGCCGTGATTTTTCCAGCTCTTTAGCTGTTGTCATTTTTTGAGGGTTCCCGTCGCTAGCGCTCAACGAACTCTTGGATTTCCGCGAGCAGGCGCTTTGCCTCCTGACGGCCCTGGATATACAGGTCCAATAGCTTTGCCGAATCGTGCTCGACATGGCCGACCTCGACCGGCTTTTGCGGAGCGACGACCAACGCACGGCCCTCGCGCTCATACTTCCACAGGTGCATGCGCTGGATGTTGTAACGGTCGTGGCGCGTCTCGATTCCCTCGAGCAGATAGGGGTAGTCGGCATAGCGGGCGCGCGCGGCAGGCATAAACTCGTAAGGCTTTTTCTCGTACGAGCGGTCCTGCGTGACGATGACGACCGCACGGTCGAAGCCCACCTCCTCCAGCACATGCTCGATGGGGATCGAATCGGCTACGCCACCGTCGACGTATTTGTGCCCGTCAATCTCGACCGGCGGCGTCACCAGCGGCAGCGACGTCGATGCGCGCACGGCATCGAGGTCAAGTACGGCGCTTTTGACCGGAAGGTACGTGGCGGTTCCAAAAAGCATGTCCGTCGCGACGGCGTACATCTCGATGGGGCTCGCGTCGAACGTCTCGTTGTCAAAGGGATCCAAGCGGTCCTGGACATCGTTGAAGATAAAGTCGTAACCCACAATGGAGCCCGTGGACGCAAACGACGCGGCGCCCATGAAGCGGCTGTCGTTGCAGAAAGCCAGGTTGATGCGGTTGGCACGGCCGATCTGGTGCGACTTGTAGTTCACGCCGTTGAGAGCGCCGGCCGATACACCGTAGACAGCCGGAATCTCAACGCCAGCCTCCATGAGAACGTCGAGCACGCCCGCGGTAAACTGCCCGCGAAAACTACCGCCCTCCAGGACGAGCGCGACCTTGCCGGCGTTCTTTGCCTTATCCTCTGCAGTCATATTGACCTCCTGCGATTGCGTTTTGGCCTTCTTCTACCCAGTTTTGGGATGGAGAGCGCATGGGTTTTGGAGTTGAGGAGGGCGGGGCGGTCGGCGGGAAAGCGTGTCCCGTTCTCAGAGCAAATTCCGGGTCGCATTTTCCGCTGAGCCCGCCATCAGGAAAATGAATCCCATTCCGAGCTTGGATTCCGGGATGTGCTTTCCGCTTGGGCTGCCATTGGGAAAGCATGTCCCACTCTACGGCTCGATTCCGGGTCGCAGTTTCCGCTTGAGGCGCCATCCGGAAACTACGTCCCAGTCTGAGCGCGGATTCCGGGACACGCTTTCCGCCTGGGCCGCCATCGGGAAAGCGTGTCCCGGCCTGCGTTGACGCGGCGTTTTCTTTACGCCCGCGCCCTGCACAGAGTTCGATTCTCCGCGGGTTTGGGGTTCCGTTGATGCGGCGCATGGCCAGCTGAGATTCGATAAACATCGCATCCATATTGAGCTGATAGTTTGCGCGGAGAATCCGCGTATTTGCTTCGCAAATCCGCACCGGCTTCGGCCGCCTGCCGGCGTCCTCGCCCGCGGGCTAAAAACGCTTACGCGTTTTCTTAACGCCCGCGCCCTGCACAGAGTTCGATTCTCCGCGGTGCGGACTAGAAATAAAAAGGCAGGTAGAGACACTACTCTACCTGCCTGTTACTTATGGTGGAGGCGCGGAGAATCGAACTCCGGTCCACGAAAGCCCCCTGATTGGCATCTCCAAGCTCAGTCGCTGGTTTAGTCTCGGACGCTTTGCGCGCAGCGACACGCTCGCGGCGTCCTAACCGGTTCGGTCTTAGCCTGCGCCATACCGATTACGTGCGCAGGAGCATTCCCCTAACATGACGTCGCGCCGGTGTCGGGGAAATCACCGGGTTGACGCGCCGCTATAAACTAAGCAGCAAGAGCCATAGGCTCAAAAGAAGAGTTGTTGTCAATTCAATTTGACGGTACCCCTGTTTAACGAGGCGAGGAGACCTCGGCTTGCTTCCTCTCTCAGAGCTATCGTGTCGAAACCAGTCGCCCCCGAATGTCGGGAAAGTCTGGATGGCATTGGGCACGAGCACCCAACACCCGTCGACTTTTCAAGGAACATGCAGGGCGAGCCCCGCTTGTGGAGTGTTATCTTACCACGTTCTGAAAGCGGACAGCTGTTCTATGCACGAGCTGTGAAGACCCTAATGTGCACCATACTTCGCACTTTTGCTACCGAACGCGTCACGTATATTTTCGCCAAGCAAAATTGACCCGCCGAAAGGACCGTTATGGATACCAAGCAGCAACTCGTCAATGCCCTCGCAGGCCTGGGCTCAACCATTACCGAAGCCATGGATGTCATCGAAGGCTTTGTCCCCTGTGGACATCCCGCCCTCACGGTATCGAACGCACTCGTCGCGCTGGACGCTGACGATGATGCAGCTCTCGCCCAGCAGCTTGAGACCGTCGAGGGCTTTATCGACCACGTGAGTGAGAACCGCGGCGTGGCCGCCTACCACGACATCGAGGTCGAGCTCGCGGGTCCCAAAGCCGATCTGCTCGCAGCAATCCGCGAGGTAGGCGCCCTTATGCAGACCGCAGGCGTCAAGAACACCCAGGTCAACGAGTGGGTCTACCGCAGCCTGGCAGCGCTCGACAGCTCCGACGAAAAGGCAGCCGAGCAGCTCGCGGAAAGTCCCGCCATTAAGGCCGAGCTTTTGTAAATAGCAGACGCGGGCCCCTTGGCGCATCGTCGTCCAAGAGGCCCGCAAACAGTTCGCGTTAACCGATAGCCGCGCCGCCACGTTCGGCCAAAGCAAGAATCGGCATCATTTGACGAGGTTTCTTTGCTGCAAGATCGGCATGTTCGAGCAGCTTGCGATCGTTGGTCACCAAGTAATCGACCTGTGCGCGCTTACACGCGGCGAGCACCAAGTTGTCCTCGTAATCGCGATGGAGCGCTAAGTATTTGTCGGCCAACCAAAGGTCCGACGCATCTGCGCCCACGGCTGTGGCGTTTTCGGTCATGTTCCGAACAAACGCCAGCGCCGCATCGCCAATCGCGCGGGCAGATGCCTCGTCGAGCGCTCCCCCGCTGGCAAGAACGCTACGCCTCAGCTCGTGTTGGACAACGTACAGCACGTCCTTGGCAATATGCACCGGGAAGAACAGCAATGCCCCCGTCTCTGCTGCCTGCCCAATAAACGCACGCGCGGCAAGCGACTCGGCATGGTCGACGCAAAACGAATCAACCCATACGTTGGCGTCCACCATTATTTTGAGGGGAGCCCCACTCACTGGATCATCCCCTTTTGGCGATAGCGCTCGTCCATGGCTTCGGAATAGATTGTGTCCCAACCGCGATCGTCGGATACGGGCGACGTAGCGATGCCCAAATCTGCATAAAGCCGGTCTGCCGCTGCCCATGATGCGGCGAACGGAGTATCGGGCGCGACGGATTGCCGCCGGTCGTCGACGGCCGCAAGCACTTCCTCGCACGAACCACCGCCCTGCGCGACCTTGGCCACCACCTTTTTGATGAGCTCGGGCAGTGACCTGCCCGAAAGCTGCAGCGCTTCCTCGGCGCGCTCTTTAACCGAGCGATCTACGCGAACGTTCACCTGCGCCATGCCGCTAACAGCACCCATCTCAACCTCACCTTCGACTCCTGCTATCTTAGCTAGCACAACTATATATTGCTGCTAGCACACGGTCAAACGCAAAAGGCCTGCATTCTGGCGGCTGCAACACCGTCCGAATGCAGGCCATTAACTCAAGCAAAAGCGCTAACGCAGGTAAGCCTTCGCGTTGCTCAGGCTGTAGGCAATCGTCGAGCCGTTGTGCAGTAACGACGACGTCTGCGGGGTAATCGCGCCGGTAATACCCAATGCCAACAGCGCCGAGTTGGTGAGCATCACCTTAGAGTAGGAGCTCGTCAGACGATCAATGAGGCCCTGACTCATGCGGCGCAGGCGCACGATTGCGGCCAGATCCGTATCGGTCAGGATGATATCGGCGACCTCCTTGGCGATGTCGCTTCCGCCACCCATCGCCAAGCCCACGTCGGCCAAACCGAGCGCCGGCGAATCGTTGACACCGTCGCCCACCATGGCAACGTGGCGCCCCTCGCCCTTAATGCGCTCCACATACGCGTACTTGTCCTCGGGCAGCAGCTCGGCCTTAAACTCGTCGACCCCTGCCTCGCGAGCAATGCGCTCGGCCGTGCGCTCCGAGTCGCCCGTGAGCATAACGACATGCTTAACGCCCAACGCGTGCAGGTCGGCGATGGCCTCACGGACCCCGGCCTTGAGCGGATCCTCGATGCCGAGCACGCCGACGACCTTGCCGTCGACCGCCAGATACAGCGGCGACAGGCCCTGCATCTGGGACTCGATTTGCTCCTTAATGTCGGCCTCGAGCTGCGCGCTCTCGTCCTCAAACACAAAGTGTGCCGAGCCGATAATCGCGCGACGCCCCTCGATGGACGAAGCGATGCCGTGCGCCACGATGTACTCGACGGCAGCATGGCGCTCGCGGTGCTCGAGCCCGCGCTCGCGGGCGGCGTTGACCACGGCACGCGCCACCGGATGCGGAAAATGCTCCTCCAAGCAAGCGGAAAGGCGCAGGACCTCGTCCTCGCTCCAGCCGTCGGTCGTGAGCACGCAAGCTAGGCGCGGCTGGGCCTCGGTAAGCGTGCCGGTCTTGTCAAACACAATGGTGTCGGCCTTGGCAAACGACTCAAAGTACTTCGCGCCCTTGACCATGACGCCCATCTTGGCAGCATCGCTCATAGCGGTCATGACGGCAACGGAACCCGTGAGCTTGAGTGCGCACGAGTAGTCGACCATCAGTGCCGCGGAGGTCTTGATGAGACTGCGCGTGGTGAGCGCAACCAGGCCCGCGAGCAGGAAGTTCCACGGGACGATCTTGTTGGCAAGGTCCTCCATATGCGACTGGCCCTCGGACTTGAGCGAGTCGGCCGTCTGCACGAGCGAGACGATTGAGCGCAGTTTGGTTTGCGCCGTATTGGCGCGCACGCGCACCAAGATGCCGCCGTCTTCCACGACGGTACCGGCGAACACGTCGTCGCCCACGCTGCGCTCGACGGCCAGCGGCTCGCCGGTCAGGGTCGCCTGGTTGACCATAGCGCTCCCCTGCTCGACAACACCGTCGATGCAGATGGACATGCCGGTGCGCACGGCGACCAAGTCGCCGGGCTCGAGCTCGGTGGCGGCAACGCTTACCTCGGTGTCGCCGACGACCTTTTGCGCCTTGTCGGGCACATCGAGCAGCGAGTTGATGAGCTCGTTTTCGCTCATGGCGCGGGTGTAGTCCTCGAGCAGCTCGCCCACGTTGAGCAGGAACATCGTCTGGCCCGCGGTGTCGACATCACGCTTGACGAACGAAATGCCGATGGCCGAAGCGTCGAGCACGGGAACGGTCAGGCGCGGCTGCGCGAGCTCATGAAGGGCAGCGCGCAAAAATGCCATGTAACCGGCCACGACAAACACCGCACGCAGAGGCGTCGGCAAGAACCAGCGACGTGCGTAATGGGCACCGATAAGTGTGGCAAGATCCATGACGAGCTTGTGCTTGCGTGGCTCAAGCTGCATCACGTAGCCTGTCTTTGCGTCGGCAATGGCCTGAGCATCGAGTGCGCCCAAGGCGTCGAGCACGCTCGCGCGGCGCGGCTCATCGTATTCGAGCGCCATCTGGCCGATGCGGCCGTAGACGCGCACCTTGTGCACGCCGTCGATGTCGCCGCCAAGCTTAAGAAGTGCATCGAGATCGCTCTCTGGCACAGGACCCGCCAATTGAAGACGGGTCCTGCCGGGGATCTCGCTAATAATCGAGAATCTCATAGTTTGTGCCTGGAAGCGTTACTCGGCTGCCTCGTCAGCAGCGGCCTCGCTCTGGGTGATGTAAGCCGCCTCGGCAACCATGTCGTCGACATTAGCCTTGGCCTGCTCGACCATGTCCTGGTAGCCGTTCTTGATGCGCATACCGCACGCAATACCCTGCACGCAGACATTCTTGACCGGAGCGCTGGTAAGCAGCTTGATGCCGGCCGTGCCAAGCAGAAAACCGCCACCGACAAGCAGGGTATTGAACGTCGACTTCTTCATGTTGCTTCTCCCTTTTGCCGCATTGGACGCGGCATGGTGCCTCAGCACCCGAGTAAACAAGTTTGCTCGAGCACGCTTTTGAAATATCTCAATTTTATCTAACTATCTAGGTCAGCCATGGCTAACCTTTTGAAAATTAACGATGCGGAGTAACCGATTGTCAATGTGAGAAAGGGACTGTCCCTTTGCCCCTTCTTACAACTGCCAGGTAGCTGCTTCCTTTTGCAGCGCCACCATGCGGGCGAATTCTCCACCTGCCGCCTTGAGCTGCGCCGGAGTGCCCTGCTCGGCTACCACACCATCCTTGAGCACAACGATCTTATCGGCATTTTCTACCGTGCGCATACGGTGGGCGATCACGATAACCGTCTTGCCTGCGAGCAGGCGGGAAAGCGCCTGCTGCACCACGGTCTCGTTCTCCACATCCAAGCTCGCTGTTGCCTCGTCCAGCAACACGATCGGCGCGTCTTTGAGCAGCGCACGGGCGATAGAGATGCGCTGGCGCTCACCGCCGGACAGCTTGGAGCCGTTCTCGCCGATCATGGTGTCATAGCCCTGCGGCATGCGGCTCACAAACTCGTCGCAGTTGGCGGCACGCGCGGCAGCAAGCACTTCCTCATCGGTGGCATCGCGACGACCAAGACGGATGTTTCCCATCACCGTGTCGTCAAAGAGCAGCACGTCTTGGAACACAATGGCGTAGTCGCGCAGCAGCACCTCGGGATCCACGCTCGCAACATCCACGCCACCCACGGTGACCGTGCCTTCGGTGGCGTCCCAAAAGCGCGCAGCCAGGCGGCTCACCGTAGACTTGCCGGAACCCGAAGGACCGACCAGTGCCGTAACTTCGCCTTCCTTGGCGGTAAAGCTCACGTCGGTAAGAACTTTCTCGCCGGCGCGGCCGTCCTCGCCCGCACCATAGCCAAATGCCACGTGATCGAACACCACATCGTGGCCCACGGGCTCAAATTTCTCGCTGCCCCGCGCCACGGGCTCTTCCATGATGGAACGCATGCGCTTGGCCGACGACTCGGCGGCAAACAGCTCGGACATCAGCATCAGCGCCTGATCAAAGGGCGCATAGATGCGGCTCACCATAAGCAGGAAGGCAAACATCACCAAAAAGTCGACCTGGCCGGAGGCGACCATCGCAGCGCCCGTGACCAACGTGGTGGCAATCCCCAGGCGCAGGATGGCAAAGGCGGAGTTGACCAAAAGCCCATTGGCGAGCTCGCCTTTGGTGGTCTCGCGCTCCTCGGCATCGATCACGGCGTTGAGCCCCTCAAGATAATGAGCCTCCTGGTTGGTGGCGCGGATCTCGCGCACGCAGTCAAGCGTCTCCTGGATCGCCTCGGTAACCTTGACCTTCTCGGCACGCACATGGTCGAACACCGGGGTCATGGGGCCGCGTGTCAGATACAGCACGGCAAAGGCCACGGGCACGCTCCAAAACGCCGCGATCGCCAGCTGCCAGCAAAAGAACAGCGACGCCACGAACACAATGGCGCTTGCGATGATGGCACCCCAAAGCTCTCCCAGCACGTGGCTGTAGGCGTGCTCCATGGCCTGGACGTCGCCCATGATGGTTTCGGTTAAATCGGCCAGATCACGACGGCCAAAAAACGACAGCGGCAGCTTGCGCAAGCGCTCGGCAATCTCCATACGCTGCTTGCCGCACTCCTCGTAAAAGATGCAGTAGGTGTAGTAATACTGCTGCCAGTTAGAGGCAAAGAGCAACACGAAAAAGACCAGGAGGCCGCCCACAATCGGCAGGGCATCCGGCAGGTCGGCACCGGTGGCGAGATGTTCGACAAAACCGGCCATGACCAGGAACAATAAGCCCATGCCGGCCATGGTCACAAGATTGGTGAGCGCGGTCCAGAAAATGCCGCGTTTTACGCCGGCGACGCCTTTATCGGATAGGAAGTACTTCTTTTGGAATGAGGCGAACATTTAGGCCTCGCCTCCCTTCGTGACGGCGGCATCCGCGGCAGCAGTGATCTTCCAGCTCGCGGCCTGTTCGTATTCGGCCCACATCTTGGCGTATAGACCGTTTTGGGACAGCAACTCGGCATGGGTACCCGACTCCTGCACGCTACCCTGGTTGAGCACCACGATCTTGTCGGCCCCCACTACAGTCGAGAGTCGGTGCGCAATCATAATGACCGTGCGACCCGCCGCCAGCTTGCTAAAGGCGCGCTGGATGAGCGCCTCGTTCTCGGGGTCGGCAAACGCCGTGGCCTCATCGAGCACCACGATAGGCGCGTCTTTAAGGATCGCGCGGGCGAGTGCCACGCGCTGGACCTCGCCGCCCGAAAGATATGCTCCGCCGGCACCGAGCATGGTATTGATGCCCTGTGGAAGCTTGGCCACAATGTCGTCGCACTGAGCTGCGGAGAGGGCCGCACGCACTTCGTCGTCAGTGGCCGAAGGCTTGGAGGCGCGCACGTTATCGGCAAGTGTTTGCCGGAACAGCTGGTTGGTCTGGAACACGAAGGCGACCTGGTCCATAAGCTCGTGCGGATCCATATCGCGAACGTCCACACCGCCTACGAGCACTCGACCCGAGGAGACATCCCAAAAACGCGGAATCAGGCTTGCGCAGGTTGACTTACCGCCACCCGAGGGACCCACCAGGGCGAGGGTGCTACCAGCGGGAACGCTGAAACTCACATGGCTAACGGCAGGTGCTTCGGCACCTTCGTACGTAAAGCTCACGTCCTCAAAGCGCACGTCGCCGCCGGCAGGGTGCTTGGGTTGCGCGGGCACGGAGAGCCGCTTGGAATCCATGACGCTTCGAATGCGAGCCAGCGAATCGGCACTCATCTGAGAGGCCTCGCCCACAAACATGAGCTTGGTCATGGCCGTCGGTACCACGGCCGAAAATATCGCGTAAAACGTGAAGTTGGCCATAAAATGCGCGAAGTCCGTCTCGCCCGGCGCCAACAGCAACGCCACGGGCAACAGGAATGTCACAAGACCATTGAGCGCGGTAAGGTTGAGTACCTGCGGACCTCGGCAAAACGTGCCCGCATAGCTTTGTGCCATGTCGGCGTATTCGGCTATCGCGTCGTGGAACGCCTTAAAGGAATAGACCGTCTGCTGAAACACCTTGACCACGGGAATGCCGCGTACGTATTCGGTACCGGTCTTGTTCATCTTGACCAGCGCGCCCATGTAGGCCTTCATGAACTCGGCGCCCTTGCCGCTCATCATGGTGGCCATGGCGCCAAGCGAAACGGCGACCGAGATAAGGCATGCCGCGCCCAAGCGCCAATCGAGGGCGAAAAGCAGCACGAGCAGACCTGCGACCATGGCGGTGGCGCCGGCGATATCGGGTAGCATGTGCGCGAGCAGGGTCTCGGTGGAGGCGGCGCATCCGTCTACGATACGGCGCAGCTCACCGGTGGCGTGCGTGTCAAAGTAGCCGAGCGGCAGCTTAAGCAGATGCTCGCTCGTAGCCTTGCGGATATTGGACGCGCAACGAAACGCGGATAGGTGTGTGCACATGAGCCCCACGAAATAAATCACGATGCTTGCCAGCGCAAACCCCACGGCCCACCAGCCATACGTCGCGATGCCGCAGGCTTCGCTCCAGTTAGGTGCCACGGCGATCAGATCGCGCGCGACAAGCCAAATGCACACGTACGGGCCAAAGCTCAGCAGCTGCGAGAGCGCCGAGAGAGCCATGCCCAAATACGTTAGGAATTTGCGGTCGCCGGCATATGCAAGCAGCTCGCCGATACCGCCGCCTTCCCTTTTTGACCCCTTTGCCATGAGATTCCTTTCTAACGGCTTGAGAGTTAACCGTAATGAACTTATCATTGATGTGTTAGCCATGGCTCACAATTAAGCCAGGCGTGGACGTTTCTGCAAAGGAAAGGGACGCTCTTGCAAATACGGCGGGCAGCGACCGACATAACCGAGCTCTACGCACCGCAGTTTGAGCAGTTTGGCCTGGAGCTTACCGGCAAGGGCGCCGTCTTTACCGGCGAGGTGGCAAACGACCGGGCGCACGGCCGCGCATGGATCATGCCCCTCTCCCCCACCTGCATCGTCATGGAGCATTTCATTACCCCGACGCACGATATGTACCTAGCCGAATACACACCCGAACCGTACGCATGCGTGAGCGAAGTCAGCGCGCCCACGCTCATGTGCATGCCCGAGGCTGGCATAACGCCTGCGAACCTTAAACCCTTGCATGGACCGTGGCCAAACAATGCCGTGTGCAGCTTTATCCAAGATAACTGTGGCGAGGAGTTAAGCCCACTGTTTGCAGGGCGGCTCTATCACTCGCGCTCGGTGCTCTTTTTGCCTGGATATTTTGACGAACTGGAGCACCGCTATCCCACCGAGTTCGCAGGGGTCTTTGAGGCGTTTGCCGAGCCATGGCACGAGGAAGCGACGTCTGCCATCTGCCACACGTTGCGCAGGATTAACGAGGACCGCGCCCGCACCGCAGGCGGACACGTCTATATGCAGGGCATCGTGGAGACCATGGTCGCGGAGCTCGCCTGTTCGCGCGCGGCCCACAAGCAGGCGCGGCAGGCGGCAGACACACGCGTCAGCATAACCATTGCCGAAGAAGCAACGGCAATGATTGAGCGCGCGCTCGACAAAGGCAGGCGTGTGGGTATCAACGAGGTGGCCGAGAGGCTCTACACAAGCCGCTCCAAGCTATGCGCCACCTTTAAGGCCCAAACTGACGAGTCCCTGGGCGCCTACATTCGCAGACGCCGTATGGAGCGAGCACAGGACCTTTTGGCTGATAGCTCGCTCACGATAGCGCAGGTGGCAGAGCGTCTAGGCTACCCTCAGCAGGCTGCCTTCGCCCAAGCCTTCAAGCAACACACCGGCACCACCCCCACCACCTGGCGCTCCCAACATATATAAAGAATGAGGACGCCATCAGCGCCCTCATTCACCAAATTTCATTCAGCCCCGCCTGACCCGAACGGCCGAGTCGTCACGGAACCGAGGGGCCGGGCGCAGGGCCTTGCCTCTCAATGAGTTCCCTTCAAAACAATGGGCGTGCCGACGGCACGCCCATTCACTCTATTCCATCCAGCCCGCCTGACCCGAACGGCCGAGTCGTCTGGCCGGGGAAGCCCCGAGTCGCCGGGGTGTTTGCTCCAAATGAGTTCCGCATGCAAAGAAGGCCACTAAATGTGGCCTTCGTCTTGCATAGGACTGTTTGAAATTTGGAGCAAACACCTCGGCGACTCGGGGCTTCCCCGGCCTCGCAGCTACGAGAGCGACGTTCTCAGCAACTCGTTGAAGAGCTTCGGGTTGCCCTTGCCGCGGCTTGCCTTCATGCACTGGCCCACCAAAAAGCCGATGACCTTCTGGTTGCCGTCACGATACTGCTGCGCCTGATCGGCACAGTTTGCCAGCACTTCGTCCACGATCGGCTGCAGCGCACCGGCATCGCTCACCTGACGCATACCGCGCTCGTCGACGATCTTGTTGGGATCGTCACCGGTCTGGGCCATGGCCTCAAAGACCTCGTGCGCCTGGTTGGAGCTGATGGCATCGGTCGCCAGCAGCTTGGCAAGCGCCGCCACCTGAGCCGGCGCGATGCCGGACTCGGCCAGCGACACGCCCGCGCCCTTAAGGTAGGCGATCATCTCGTTGACCAGCAAGTTTGCGACCGTCTGAGCCTCCTTGCCAGCCATTCCGGCAGCGGCGGCCTCAAAGAACTCGGCAAACTCGGGATCGCCGGCAATCTGCTCGGCATCGGCCGCCTTAATGCCAAAGTCGGCCTCAAAACGGGCGCGCTTGGCATCGGGCAGCTCGGGAATCTCGTCTCGGCAGCGGTCGATGAACTCGTCGTCCAAATCGAACGGCGCCAGGTCGGGGTCGGGGAACAGGCGATAGTCGTCGGCCGTCTCCTTGACGCGCATAACCACGGTTCGCTTGCGGCTGGGCTCCCAGTGGCGGGTCTCCTGATAGATGATGCCGCCCTCCTCGAGCACCTCGGCCTGACGGCAGATCTCGTAGGCAAGGCCATCGTGCAGGCTCTTAAACGAGTTGAGGTTCTTGAGCTCGGTCTTGGTTCCCAGCTTGGTCTCGCCGCGGCGACGCAGCGACACGTTGCCGTCGCAGCGCATGGAGCCCTTCTCCATGGAGCAGTCCGAAATGCCCAGCGTCACAAAGATGCGACGGAGCTTCTCCATAAACAGGCGAGCCTCCTCGGGCGTACGCAAGTCGGGCTCAGTGACAAGCTCGATGAGCGGCGTGCCGCAGCGGTTGTAGTCGACGAGCGACTCGGCCGCGGCGGTAATGCGGCCCTCGGCACCGCCCACGTGAACCATCTTGGCGGCGTCCTCCTCCATGTGGATGCGCAGGATGCGGATGGGCACCGTGTAGGAACCGTCCTCGCGACGCTCGGGCATCTGCAAGTTGGACGCATCATAGCTGGCCAGGTGGCCGGCGCGCTGGTTGCCCTCGCGCATGGTCGACGTCATGGACGTGGACAGGCCCTCGGCGTTGGCCGAGGCGCTCGCCAGACTCTGGGCCTCGGCCTCGCCAAACGCGCAGTCGGGGCGCTCGCCGGCACCGCGACCGGTCACGTCCAGGTCCAGGTGACCGTACATGGCAAAGGCGATCGGACCCTGCGTGGTCTGGAAGTTCTTGGCCATATCGGGATAGAAGTAGTGCTTGCGGTAGAACATCGAGTGGCGCTGGATCTCGCAGTTGGTGGCGAGACCAGCCTTGACGATGCTCTCGATGGCACGCTTGTTGGGCACCGGCAGGGCGCCGGGCAGGCCCAGGCACACCGGGCACACGTTGGCGTTGGGCTCGTCATCGTGGCTGAGCTTGCAGTTGCAGAACATCTTGGTATCGAGTGCGGTGAGCTCGGTATGGATCTCCAGGCCGATCACGGCCTCCCAATCCTGCAGGACCTCGGAAAGCTCCTTCATTACAGCTCGCCTCCCTTCCCGGCAAAATCGGGCGCGACGGAAAGCGCGGGCGCACCCGTGGCGGCATCGGCAAAGCCGCGCTCCAGGGCGCGGGCAAACGTGAGCAGCTGACGGTCCCTAAAGGCAGGTCCCACCAGCTGGGCAGAAACGGGCAGCTTGCTGTCATCGCCCAGGCCCAGCGGCACCGAGATACCGCCGTTGCCGCAAATGTTGAGCGAGATGGTGTACAGGTCGGAGAGGTACATCTGCGTAGGGTCGTTGAGCTCGCCAAACTTAAAGGCCGTGCGCGGCGAGGCGGGCATGAGGATGGTGTCCACCTTGGCATACGCGGCGTCATAGTCCTGCGTGATGAGCGTGCGGGCCTTTTGCGCGGCGTAGTAGTACTTGTCGTACACGCCCGAGCTCAGCAGGTAGGCGCCGAGCATCTGACGGCGCTTGGCCTCGGCGCCAAAGCCGTGGGCGCGCGAAAGCGAGCTCTGGTCGGACAGGTTGGCGCAGCCCTCCTCCTGGTAGCCGTAGCGAATGCCGTCGAAGCGAGCCAGGTTGGAGAACGCCTCGGCCGGGCCGATGACGTAGTAGGCGGCGATGGCGGCGTCCAGGTGCGGCAGGTCGACCTCGACCAGCTCGGCGCCCTGGTTCTGCAGTTCCTGGGCGGCGCGCTGAACAGCGGCCTTGACCTCGGGCGTCAGACCATCGGCCTCCATAAACGCGGGGATGATACCCACGCGCTTGCCCTCGATGCTGTCGTTGAGATGCTCGGTAAAGTCGACGGCGCAATCCTGGCTGGTGCAGTCGTACGGATCATGGCCCGCGCCGGTAAGCGCGTTCATGGCCAGCGCGACATCCTCGACCGTGCGGCCAAAGGGGCCCACCTGGTCGAGCGACGAGCCAAAGGCAACCACGCCGTAACGGCTCACGGCGCCATACGTGGGCTTAAAGCCCACCACGCCGCACAGCGACGCCGGCTGGCGAATGGAGCCACCGGTGTCCGAGCCCAGCGAGAGCGCGACCTCGCCCGCGGCGACGGCTGCAGCGGAGCCGCCCGAAGAGCCGCCGGGCACGCGCTCGGTATCCCAGGGGTTGTTGGTGCGGTGGAACGCCGAGCTCTCGGTGGAGCTGCCAAAGGCAAACTCGTCCATGTTGGCCTTACCCATGGGCAGGCAGCCGGCGTCGAGCATGCGCTGGACGCAGGTGGCGGTGTAGACGCTCTGGTAGTTCTCGAGCATGCGGGAAGCGCAGGTGGTGCGCGTGCCCACGAGGTTCATGTTGTCCTTGATGGCCAGCGGCACGCCCGCGAGCGGGGGCAGCGGCTTGCCTGCGGCACGGTCGGCATCCACGCGCGCGGCGGCCTCGAGCGCAAGCTCGGGCGACACCTGCAGGAATGCCTGGACCCCGCCCTCGCGCGCCTCAATGGCGGCGAGAGAGGCCTGGGCCACCTCGGTAGCGGTAAAGTCGCCGGCGGCAACGCCCGCGGCGATCTGGGCGGCGGTAAGGGAATCGAAGCTCTGCGCCATTACTCGCTCTCCCCCTCTCCCAAAATGGACGGCACGCGGAAGTAGCGGTCGCGCGCGCTGCCGGCGTTTTCGAGCGCAACGTCGAGCGGCAGGTCGCGCTCGGGCTCGCGCAGGTCGTCGCCCATCACGTTGGACAGGCTTCCGATGGGATGGAACGTGGGCTCCACGTCGGGCAAGTCATATTGCAGGACGGGCTCGAGCATCTGGACGGCGTCGTTCATGTAGGACGTCATCTGGGTGAGCTCGTCATCGGTCAGTGCGATCTTTGCGTACTCGGCGATGCCGCGCACGTCTTTCTCGCTGAGTGCCATAGGCGCTCCCTTCCGCATAACAGTTAAACCGCTCTAGTATACAAGGCAACGCCGGCTTGGAGCAGGCGCTTTACCCAAATGCAGCGAAAACGTAACGAGGACGGCGGACTGGCAGGCGGCGGGCTGGCGGTTCTGCAGCGAAACCGCACCGTCCATAGCGAAAACCGTCTCGCCCACAACGAAAAGCATCACAACATTCGATGTTTTTCGTCAAAATCGCGATTTTCATCGAATGTTGTGATGGTTTGGAAGTCCCGACCACCACAAAGGTGCCTGTCCCCATTGTGGTGGTTCTGAAGAATGTCTTATGCCGAGGCCTTGGCCTTGCGGCGCTTGCGGACCGCGTGAATCACGATGTCCAGCAGCAACAGCACAATGGCCACGACCACGATGAGCACGGCAAACTCGCGCTTGCCCCAGTGACGGCCGGCCAGCGACTTTTGCTTGTCGACGTCCTTCTTGTTGTACTTGGTGCGCACGCAATGCACCAGCAGGCGATGGTCGTTCACGCCGTAGGGCGTGCAGGTGACGAGCGTCACCTTGTCGGCGCCGGGCTCGATGGTCAGCGACTCCATCTCCTCGGGCAGCACCACCTCGGAGTCCACCATCTTGTAGGCGAGCGTCTTGTTCATGGTGTGCAGCAGCACCAGGTCGCCGGGCTCCAGCGAGTGAATGTCGTCGAACATGCTCAGGTTGCGCATACCCGAGTGCGCGGTAAGCACGCAATGCGTCGAGGTGCCGCCCACCGGCAGGCTCGTGCCCTCCAGGTGGCCGACGCCCGCCATGAGGACTTCCTCGCTCGTGCCATGGTAAATGGGCATGCTCACATCGATGGAGGGGATTTCGACCCAGCTCATCATGGGGTCGCGGTCAAAGATGAGCTGCTGGGCGTAAGGCTCGATCTGGTCGGCGGGGAGCTCGGTGGCCTCGCCCGCCAGCTGCTCGTTAAAGGAGCGCGCCTGGAGCAGGATGCGCTCGCGCTCCTCTTCGGAGAGCGCGTCCACGGTGCTGGACACGGTACTGATCTGGTTGAACACGCCCGAGGCCTCGAGCCGGTCCAAGATCCACGGCCAGGTCATAAGGCCCACGCCAATAAGGATGATGACGATGGTGATGAGCCGATCGGCCCAGCGCGGCAGTCGCTTGCGACGGCGCTTAGGCTTTGGTTGAGGTTTGGGCTGAGGGCTTGAGCCGCCGTTGTCCGCGGCGTTACTGCTCTTCATATGTTTGGCGCCCTGCACCATCGCCGGTCACTCCTCTACAACTCAAGTTGTCTGAACAAATAATAGCCGATTAGCGAGCTCATGCGCTGCGCAACGCAGCTAGACTGCACCGTCCGGGCCACGTAACCCCACTCAACCAATCAAGCCATATGTTGTTTTCATCGTCTCGAGCAACTGCGCCATCGTTGCGCCCGCAACCCCGATCTGTTTCAGATTGACGTCGCCCACCTCACAATCTTTAACAAACGCAAGCATATCGTCCTTCAGTTCTCCGCGCAGGTCGACACCTTCCGACTCGCCAAGCAGCTGAGCAAGCCTCAGCGCATCGCGTTTATGCTTTTTTACCTTCCTCGAATCAACGTTCTCCCCCGCTTCCCTTCTAGCTTTTAGGTCGAGATACGCCTTCGCTTTGAACGGGACAATGTATTCCGTACCCAGGACCGAAACGCCGCCTACGGTCCGAATTCCCTGAAGGAACAAGCTGTAGTAAGCATCGTCCAACAAAATTGCCGACAGACTGCTTATGTTTTCATCAACGTGAATTGGCGCCACATCAATCCCCTCACGACCCTTTAGAAAGTCGGGGCACTTCGCGAAGAGTTCGATCATATGGGGGTAACCCGGCCTCTTAGGCTCTGTAAACCGATAAAAACATGAGCCTTTGCCTTCGCCCCAGCCGCAGCGGTAACCGCCATCACGCACCAAAGTCCATATAGCTTCTGCCGTCTGAGACAACCGGTCATCGGCGACAATTACCACATCAAAATCGTGAGTCGCCCTGAACGAAAGCCCCGCCTCCGCGAGCAAAATGTCGCATGCCGTGCCGCCGATAAGGGCATACGATCCTGCAGCTTCTTGCATATGCTGCTGAAATTCTTGGAGACCCTCTACAGCGCTTCTTGCCATGGATATTCCTTTCCAAACATGCGATCGACTTCGAGCTGAATTCGCTCATCGTCAATTGCCGCCAAAGATAGCGCAAGCGAAATGTCGTCGACACGGGAGGAGCCGGCAAACACGGGCGCATAGCGCCATACTTGGATCATCGCCGTTTCGTTATCCGGCAACTCACCATCTGCGACTTCGAGGTCGCTCAGTTGACGCCATGCACTTCTTAAGACGGCCTTTTGTTCCATGCCCGGCGCAGCGAGCATCGAACGCGCAGCGAGCGCCGTCTCCCCGGCGTCAACAAGATAGTCGATCTGCTGCGTCTTCCTTGCAAAAAAGACCTTCGAGACAGGCGAGGAGAGCTCTGCCATGTGCTCGCTGAGCAGAAGATCAACGGCAACAGGGAACACGAAGACACGTCGCTCGCGACGCTCGCGTCTCGCGAGCCCCCTGTCAACAAGCTCGGTTATGGCCTCACTCGCGCGGCTTGCCGAGATCCCAAGCGCACGACAAAGGTCATAGGGACGATATGGCTCCTGGGCTGCTCCCCAGATTGCGGCAGCCTGCGCGTTGGGTGACATCTTGGTCGCGTGATTGCGAAACCGGACACTGCCCCTCTCCGTACAGGCCGTGCCCATAAATGGAAGAAAAGCCTGTCTGCCGGGGCAAACAAACGGAATCCCTTGTGCGACCAATGCTTTGCGCTGACGTGCATCGGCATCAGGAAACGAAACGACAACAGGAGTCTCCGCACGCAAGGCTAGCTGACTATAGACCCTCTTAGCCTCGGGAAGCCCGACGCCAGTAGGCAAACTTGCAAGCAAAAACGAAAAACCGTTTGCGTCAACAGCGCGGACCTCAATCGCCCGCAGATACAGCGGCAAGCGTGCGGATCCAGGCCAAGTTCTGGCCTTGGCGGAGAGGCCTAGTGCTTCTTGTAAGTAGATTAGCGCTTCGTTCATTTTCATTATTTTCGTTCGATTCCAGTTTATATTGGAATTATACATAATTTTCGGAATTAACGAGATTCCGTTCGCGCCTAAGCCCATATTTGAGTTTTCAAAATGTCCCGGATCGGCGGGGCGATTCGGGATACAATGTCAATAGAAAACGACGCACCCCGCGTAAGTACTTAGGAGCGCGGGCGGCTTAGTTTTCTGGTTTTGTTAAATGCCCGGGATCCGACCCCCGGGCATTCTTATTTGCGCTTGCGGCGCAACTGCCTTCTACCGTCCGCACCGCGCGTGCGCCTACGGACCTTAATCCGAACCTCATACGAGTCAAGAAACGCGATGACGAACGTACCCGCATCGGACGGTGGAGGCTGGCTGCGTTATCCCAAAAAACGGGGCAGACTCCAGCGCGGAGTCTGCCCCGAAAAGAGAATGGCAAAGCAAGAACGTGGATGAACGAGAAAAGTGTCCGCAAGTCTCATGGCCATCACATCCCACCTGCCAGAGGGATGGGTGAGCGAGCGTTACTCCCGCTCGGACTCCTCAGCCTGCTTACGGCTGCGGATGAGGTGCGCCACGCCGATGCACAGCACCGCGCCACCAGCGATCCAAGTGAAGGTCACGCCGTTGAGACCGGTCAGCGGGAGGCCAACCTGCTTGGTATCGCCGACGGTGATGTTGAAGGTGCCATCATCGGTGTTGATAAGGGTGCCATCTTTGAAATCAAGCTTGTTATCGCCAACCTTTCCGTCACTTGTGTCGTTGAGACCGGCGATAATCTTGTCGTTCTGGCCCTTGGGATCAAGCGTGCCAGCGAGCCCAGTAAGGCCGGCATCCGGACCATCGGCGGTCATGGTCGGCTTGATCTCGAAGGTGAAGGGGTCGACCGTAGTGTAACCAGAGGGGGCAGAAGTCTCCGTGACGGTATAGACACCGGCATCGAGACCGGTAAGCGTAATGACGCCCTGCTTGCTCGTTGAAAGAACAACCTCGGTGTCACTCAATGTGCCGTCAGCCTTGACATATTTAACGTCTGTGCTGCTCCCGTCTCCTTTGGTCGTAATGGTAAACTGGGCATCTTCAAGTGCCTTCTCGGTACCCAAATCGACCTTGTTGATCTTGAGACCGTAGGTATAGTCCTTGACCGTGTCAGGGACGGTCTGACCTCGTGTCGAAGTCATAGGGTTGTTGGAGTAGTGAAGCGTTACGGTGTTGGGGTTGCCCTCTTTGTTGTTATTCAAGCCAACAACGGCACTATCATTAACCCGTGCAGTATAGGAAACGACGATGCAGGAGTCCTTGGTAACGCCAGCGACGTTCTTCAGGTTATCGCAGGTCCACGTCGTCGTCCTGCTGCCATCGGCGGCAGCCTTGGCGGTCGACGGCGTGAAATAATTGGTGATATCCGTGGTCTTCGCGTGACCGAGATCGGCCTTCGCGGCATCCTTGTCCGCATACAGGTAGACCTTGGCGCCATCCTGCAGCATCAGGCCCTTGGAGATCTGGTCGGAGAACTGATAGTAATACGTGTCGTACTTGTCGAAGTTCTCGGCGACGGTGCCGTAGAGGTTGTACGTCACGTCCTGGCCGATTTGGGAGTCGGCGGCATCGCACTCTTTGTTATCGGCATCGCTCACGATCTTCTTCTCGACGGTGGGGATGCCAGTTTTCTCGTTGACCTCAACGGGCGTGTCTCCCACGACAGTGAAGATGGGGGATGTGCCAGCCTCTCCTTCCCCGATGGTGGCGGGATCAGTCGCGAAAAGCCAGTAGCCATGCGAAAGGCCGGAGGCAACGCGATCGGTCGTTGTCGTCTTGACAGTAAGATCGTCTACAGCAGCGGCAATCTTATAAGCAATGTGATTAGAGTCAACACGGGTTGTCTCATCGGTCCCTGTCACATTGGACGTTATCCAGTCTGCAGCATCCTGAGCGGTTGTGCCACCGTAACCGTTATCCTTAATGACATTCTCGACAGCCGTCTTCACATCACCGTTCGCCCAGGTGATATTGCTCACAACCGTCTTACCCTTGACTATCGCAACGTCAGCATTAAAAATCTGATAGCCCTCGAACTCGGTAGTGTTGCCCTTAACGTTCGTGATGGTCACCGAGCCATTCGCAGTCGCAGCGCCCTCAGCTGCAAACGCCATGGTCACCGGGGCCATCACGCCGCCGAAGCTCAGCGCTGCCGTAAGGCCGGCGGTTACTGCCAGGCGTGCGATGTTCTTGCTCATGCTCATCTTCTTTTCCTCTGCTTTCTGCTTGAATTCCATTCGATCGGTCATCATCTGTCTGTGTCTTAGCATCTGCTTCGCTACGTCTCGCCCCGCTCTCTGGGAGGCTGCCAGCTACTCTTTATGGCTGCCACCTCCCCGCTTGACTAGGAGCGCGACCGCGATGAGCGCGGCTCCGGCGACCACTGCGGCGGCCGCGGCGTACATTGCCATATCGCCAGTTGAGGGCATAAAGCCTCCGGTGATAATGCTAGGGGGCGTGCCGGTGGGTGTGTTGATGAGCGACGCCTCCAGGCTGCCCGTCGACCCGTCCGCGCTGTCGGCGCGCAGGGGCGACTCGGCCGTGATGGTGAGTTTGGGCTTGGCGGCGGCCACCTGGTCGACGTCCAGGCCCTCGGCCTTGACTGTCACTGAGCGCGTGCCCTCGAAGGCGGTGTAGCCCTTGGGCGCCTTGAGCTCGCGGACCTCCAGCTTGCCCGAGTCCACGCCCGAGACGGTCACGCGGCCGTCCTCGCCCGTGGTGACGGTGGCCTTGCCCTCCGCATCCCACGTGCCATCGGCCGCCAGTGTGCGACCGCGGTCGTCGGCGATGCTCAGGACCGCCCCGGCAAGCGGCTTGTCGCCGTCGCTGCCGCGCTTGGTGAGCGCGAGATCCCAGGTGTAGGCGCACGCGTCGTCGCTCGGCGTGCGGGTGAAGCCGGCGTCGCCGGACTGGTCGGCAAAGGGAGAGCTCGGGTAGCGCAGGTAGACCTCGTTGGGGTTGCCCTTCGCAATGCCGTGGCTGCACGCGCTGTTGAGCGGCGCGTTGTACACGGCGACCACGCGGGCGCCCGCGGTGAAGGCGTCGGCCCCGCCGAGCGTGGCGATCAGGTCGCCGGTGCGCACGGTGAAGGTCTTGCCGTCGGCCGCTACCTTGGTGGCGCACTGGGCCGTGATGTCGGTCCAACCCTTCGCGAGCTCGGTGCCGGCGCGCCCGTCCTTGCCGGCCGAGACGGCGTCAAAGTCGCCGTCCGCGCCCGCCGCCACGTACACACGCATGCTCGCGGCCACCTTGGAGGGGTCGAGCCCCGTGCTCATGGTGTCGACGAACTGCACCGCGTAGGCGTCGTAGGCGGAAAGGCCCGTGGGAACCGTGGCCGAGAGGCGCCAGTACAGGTCGTCGGCGACCGTCGCGTCGGCGGCCTTGCCCCAGGCGGCGGTGCTGTCCTCCAGCACGTGCTTTTGGACCTTGGGGGTCGCCGCCTTGGGCTTGACGGTGACGGCGCTGCCGCCCACCAGGGCCATGATCGGCGCGGTACCGGCCTCGCCCTGGGCGATGGCGTCGTCGTCGGCGACGATGAGCCAGTAGCCGCAGGGCAGCTCGGCCGCCGTGCCCGCGTTAAGGGCCACAGACTTGGCGCCAGAGCTCTGGAGGGAACGAGCGAGCTGTGCGCTCAGCGCGCTCGTAAGGTGGGAATCGGTGTTGAGCCACTCGGCAGCTTCCTGCGCGGTGGTCTGGGAATTGGGCATGCCGGCGCTGTGCAGCATGGGCAGCGCGGCGTCGCGCACGGCGTCGCTTGCCCAGGCGAGGTCGGTGGCGATCTTGGCGTCGCTGTCGCCGTCGACGACGTTGGCGCTAAAGATCTGGTAGGCGTCGTAGCTGCTCGCCACGGTGCCGCTCACCGTAATGGAACCGGTCGAGGTCGGCGCGGCCTGCGCGGAAGCGGGGAACACAACCGCGCAGGTGCCGATCAGGAGGGCAAGCAGCACAAACAAGATCGGGAAGGAGCAAACTTTCTTATTCACGACGCTCGCCTCCCTTCGCATTCGCCTTGCGACGAATGTGCATCCAGGCCGCAGCAGCGCAAAGCACCGCCGCGCCGGCAAGGTACGTCAGAGTGACGCCCGACATACCAGAAAGGGGCAAAGAGGTTGAGTAAGTGTTGGTGAAGGTGGGGGTGGACTCGGGCTTGGTGCCGTCGAAGTTGACAGAATGCTGGTCTTTCGTGGCGATATCCTTGCCGTCGGCGTCCTTGATCTTGGTGTAGGTCACCGACTCGGCCTCGATCGAACCGTCCTCCTGGTCCTTCATCCTGACATCAAATCGATAGACCGACTTGTCGTACTTATATTGCGAGAACCACGAAACCTCTGCACTCTCGCGCACGTAGTACGTAAAGTCTTTGCAAGCACCACGACCCGGATCAGCAGAATCACTCTGCTTCAATTTGTCAAGTGTGTAATCAATCTGTGAGAACTCAAGCATCTGGAGCTTGTCGCCGTCAGCAGTGGTCGTAGCCTTCTTGGCATCAGTCGTACGCCTCTCAGCGCTCTCGAATTTTTCGTTATCCGCAAATTCGAGCGTGAACTTCTTCATCTCGCCACCCTTAACGACCTTGGTCGCTGCAGGCGTCCAGGAACCAAGAGAGTTATAGGGCTCAATTTTGTTGATGAAGGTCGGGCTATCATTGCCACCGATAACAACCGTAGTCGTCGTGTCATCCGACGAGTTGTTATCCGATGGACACGTAACGGAGTAGTTTGCGCGATCAAGTTCTACGAAATCCTGATCCCCCTTGGCCTTTTTATTGACGGTGACTTTATTCACCTTGTAATAATTAATAGGAATCTTCATGAGACGGTCAGTTTTGTATGGTTTGTTATCGACTGTTGCCACGATCTTGTAAATGGTCTTATCGAAATTGGTGTCCAATTCGTTGACGCCGCTGATGGGCTCCTCAACTAGATAGAAAACGTACTGCCCCGAAGAATAGTCCTTGCCAGAGTCGAAGGTGATGCTGCCGTTTGACTGATCAACAGTTGCCTCGCCTGCAACGCTGCAATCGCCCATATCAATTGTGCCGTCATCTTTCCAAGAAGGTGCTGTACCGCCGTCCTGACGCAGCAGCATAAACTTGTATCCGTGTCCGTTAAGGCTTTGCGAGACACCATCTTTTTTAAGCACCTTGGTGGCGATGAGCTTCATGTTCGGATAAACGCTCAGCTCAGCGACCTCGCCAACGGTGAGATCGCCGTTGGTCATGATGCCACCGCCGTGGGTGTACGAGTAGTTACCGCTGATAATGGTCGTAGCTGCTGCTTGCGCCTTTTCTACGGCCTCGTCAGTCGGATTGGCCTCCAAGCCGAACATGTACTTGGCCTCGGCACCGCCATTCGGATCGATGGTGATCTCCTGGCCATCGCAGGTACCCTTCCAGCCAGCAGAACCATTGCCGAGCATCTTGCCAAGAACGACTGCAACTGTCTTATCGCTGCCCTTCTTGCGCACGAGGAAGAAATCCTTGTGACCGGCATTTTTGAAGGTATCGGTAATGTAATCAGGATTACTGTCCTCATCCTTGCCATTACCACCGGCAGACATGTGATTGCCATCACCATGATCCGTATTGTTATAGATTGCGGCACCATTTGAGTGCGAGACAATCGTCTCGCCCGTAGGGCAAGCACCAATGCCGCCACCCCAGCCGCCAGCTTCATTCTGAGTGATCAGCGTCCTTACGATGTTGAGCTTACCGCCCTTCTGGATAAAGATGCCACCGCCGCCCCAGTCGCCACCACGACCCTGGGTGCTACCCGTCATCGTCTTGTTGTTCGTAATAAAAACCTTGCCAGGTCCAGCAGCGTCAATTTTTGCATTCGTGCCGACGCTATCGCCGCCTGCGACACGCAGACCGCCGCCTTCGGCGTTCTCGGCCATATTGCCGGCAATCGTGCCGCCAGTCATTTTGAAACTGATGCTCTGATTGTAAAAACCAGCGTAGACGCCGCCACCGGCCTCATGGGAATAGTTGGCAGTAACAGAACCGCCCGTCATGGTCAACGTTCCTCCGTTGACGGAAGCAATGCCACCGCCACCGAGTAGACCATTGTTGTACGATTCAGTGATATTGGAATCGACACAATTGTTGGTAATGTTTGCCGAACCGCTGATTCCAACAACAGCATTATTGGTAAAGACGCCGCCGCCATAACCATTACTGGGATTACCGCCGTCGTTGCAAGTATTTGCATACGTAGCGTTGCCAGAGATAATTCCGCCCGCAAGGTTCAGGTTGGCTCCTTTGTCAGCATAGATACCGCCACCAGAACCCGCCTTATTTCCCGCGATCACACCGCCTGTCATTTCGAGGCTGGCCTTCGTACCCGTTATGCACAGGCCACCGCCCCAGCCGCCGCCGTTGCCGTTGGTGACATAGCCGCCAGAAATATTGACAGTGCCCTGAGAGAAAATAACGTGACCGTCGTTGCTCAGACTGGCAGCTGTGGTAATCATGCCGCCCTTAAGATCGAGCGTGCCACCATCTTCAACGTAGACCACATGCTTTACGGAACCGCTGTATGGCGCCGCATCGATAGCGCCAAAGCTCGTAACGACATGCTTAGTCGTAGTCTCGGTGGTACCGAGTCCATCTGGATTGGGGGTACTCTTGGTCTCATAGTAAGTAAGACTCTGAGGAGCGCCTCTGTTAGAGCCGCTCTCCCTTTCCCATGTCATAGTCGCAAGCTGCCCCGCCCGCGTTTCGACCTGAGCCTGTCCATCTTCTGGTTTATGCGAGTCCTCGATAGTGAGCGTGGCTCCATTTTTGACCACAAAGAAGGAGTCTAAGTTGCCGGAACTGCAGTAAAGCATGTGCCCCGCAAGATCGATGGTGGTGTTTGCGGTGATGGCGATCCGCTTATCCGAAAAGGCAGAATCCGTCAGTCGAAACTTGCCGCCATTGGCAAATCGCTCAGCAACATCACCGCTTACCTCGGTATAGCCATCGGCACTGACGCTGGCGGGAGCAATCGTGTTTTCGTCGTTCTTTTCATCATCCGCAAACTGCGCGTCGGAAGGCTGCGCGGTACCCTCGGCCTCCGCGTCATCGGCGGTCGAGTCTGCTGCAACGGAATCTTCGCTCGCACCATTCTCGGCATCGTCGCCATTCTGGTTTTCGACATCACCATTAGTAGTGTTGCCTACATCAGTAGACTCACTTGAGGAACCCCCCCCCATCACAGTTTTCTCGGCTGCACCCGCCTGACCATCGTTGGCAATGGCCTGCGAGATCGGAGGCATGACGAGCGACAGCACCAGGCTCAAAACGGAGGCTCCGCACAAAACGCCTGCCAGTACACGACGCGTCGCTTTATTACTCTGCTTAGATTTGTCCGAATTCGCTTTCATCGATGTCTCCTCCCCAAGAGACCGCGATCTTGCTCTTTCACTATCAAACGTATCTGCGCAATCTGAAATTGCGCTCGTTTAGTAATGCAATTATAACGATTGTTTAAACATCTGAGCAACAAAAACCGATAGTTTTGTAGTGAGTTCTCAATTCTCTTGACAATTGCTCGGATTTGCCTTCGTTTATTCGCTATCTATTTTTTGTTTCTGCTGGTAATTTAGTTGCCTATTATTTTTTAATGGCATTAGATTTATTTGCACAACATTTTGCTCAAGAGCAAACATCCTGTGAACGGTCGGAAATCGACCGTGAGCGGGGGTCATTAACCGGGATGAATATCCTACCAAATTGATGAGAATATCTAAAAACCCATCGGTGGTTAGAAGCATGATGTTCAGACAACCATATTTGAATTTTCACACAGATTTTAGGTATCAATTCGACCAAATCGCCTGAGGCCACCGCAAAGGCGCCTGCCCCCTTTGCGGTGGCTCTCCCCCGGCGCTACAGCAGATGCTCCTCGATAAAGATCGCGATGCCGTCTTTGTCGTTGCTCGCGGTTACAAAATCGGCGGCGGCGCGGGTGGCGTCGCTGCCGTTTGCCATGGCCACGCCCACGCCGGCGTCAGCCACCATGCAGGTGTCGTTATCGGCATCGCCAAACACGCAAATGTTCGTAAGCTCCATGTCGTTGAGCTCTGCCACGCGTACAAGGCCGCGCGTCTTGGACACGCGCGGATCCATGAACTCGTAGAGCCGCTGCGTGGTTTGCAGAGCCGCCGCCTTAACAGTGTTATCGGCAAACGTCGACGCCCGCTCAATCACCCGCGGCATTACCTCAGGCGCCATGGTAAACATCACCTTGGGCTGCGGCTCGCGCAAGAACTCGGCAAAATCGACCACCTGGTAGGGCACGCCGTCGACGCGTGACAGGTGCTCGACGCACGCGTTGCTCTCGGGCACGTAGAACACGCCGTCTCGGGGGCAGACGGGTGTTGCCGGAAGGTCCGCCATGTGCTTGCAGATGCGCGCGATGGTCTCGCCCGGCAGCGGATAGCTCAGCTCGTTGATGTCGTGCGCGCGGTCGATGACCTCGGCGCCACCGCAGCCCACGAGCACGTCCACCAGGCCTTCGATGCCCCAGAGCTCGTACATGGCCTCGGTCGCATGGGCGTCGCGCCCGGTGCACAGGCCAAAGAGCACGCCACGCTCGCGCAGGGCGCGGATCGCCGCCACGGTGCGCGGGGACACCGTGTGCTGGCTCGTGAGCAGCGTACCGTCGATATCGCAGAACACGGCTTTGATGTGGCTGAAGGTGGTGTCCATGGGGGCCTTTCTGGGTCGTGCGGCGGTGTGGGGTGTATTCGTGAACGGCGTACATGGTATACCAAGGCACAGGCGCGGCCCGTCAAAGCAAAAACCACCACAAAGGTGCCTGGCCCCTTTGTGGTGATCGCGGCGTCTACGAGCCAAACCATCACAACATTCGACGTTTTTCGGCAAAATCGCGGTTTTCATCGAATGTTGTGATGGTTTTTACTGCCTTGCGGCACGATCAAAATGTCGGCGTCCAAACAGCAGCAGCGCCGCGGGAACCGCCGTCACGACCATGCCCGCCCCGATGAGCGTCTGCTGTACGCCAAATGTCGCCGCCAGCCACGGGGCAATCGCCAGCGGCGCCACGCCGGCGAACATATTGCCAAAGCCCATGACCGAGTTCACACGGCCGAGTTGCTCGAGCGGCGCCGTCGTTTGAACGATGGTGTTGTGGAGCGGGTTGACGACACCCCAAGCTATGCCCAGGGCGACCTGGCCGACAAGGGCCACACCCACGTACGGCGTCCCCACATAGAGCAGGCTTCCCAGGCCCACGGTCATAAGTGCCACGAGCAGCGTTTTTAGGTTTACCAAGTGCGGCGGCAAGCGGAGCGCGAGCACGGCACCCAGCACCGCGCCCACGCCCGAGGCCGACGAGAGCCAGCCCATCCACTCAACGCCGACGCGTAGGACATCGCGATAGAAAAACGACTCGAGCGGATCGAAGGCCCCGTAGCCAAAGTTCGAAAGAAAAATGATGCAGAAAAGTAGCGCGAGGACACTGTTGGTGAAGACTGTCTTGATGCTGGCTGCGAAGGTGGCGCGGGTGGATTTACTGAAGTCGGAGCTTTGACTGGCAGTACTTGCCGTTGTGCTGCTATCCGCGGGAGTACTTTCGCGCGTGGCGACGCGACCTGCTTGCGACCTAAAGCCCCAACCGGCGATGAGCGCCAGCACGGTAAAGAGCATCATGAGCACAAACACCGCGCGCGACGACGCAGCCGCCGCGACAAAGCCACCCAACGTGGGTCCGACGATAATACTCACGTTTGAGAACATGGCGATGGCGGAGTTGATGTCTTTGAGCTCGACAGGATCGTCGGTGAGGTAGGCCGGATAGGACGTGGCAATGGGCTGGGCGAATCCCATCGTAAGGCCTAAGAACACCGCGCCGAGCAGGACGATGCCGGTCGCGCTACCAAAAGCGATGATCGCCGTGCCAGTTGCGAGCGCGCCGACGATGCTCAGCAAGAAATGGCGGCGCGGACCCCAGACGTCGAGCGCAGCGCCGCCCGCAAAGGATCCCAGGATCACGAAAACGTTCATAAACAGAACGGCCAGCGATGTCGCGACGACCGAGGCATCGTCCGCATAGGTGAGCGTTCCGATGACGCCGATAAAATAACTGGTCTGAAACCCGGTGTAGATGAGAAAGCGCATCGCCACCAAGCGCTTGGCCTGCACGGACAGCAATGATTGAGGCTTTGAGAAAAGAGAGGCGAGCATGGAGACTCCTTGTTTCATACGAATGCGGACGGCGGGCATTCGCCACCGTCTGTCAAATCAATCTATCCGCATGAAACATTAAGGACGCATCAAGCCCCTTCTCTCCGTTTTTCGCCCGTCATGAACTACTTGGTAGATTGTAAGGCATGTCCCACACATCTACTAAAGCAAAATCCACCACAAAGGTGCCTGGCCCCTTTGTGGTGGAAGTGACGTTTGCCCAGATAAAACCTGCTAAAACAAACCTGTCCCTTTTTGGCAGGTTTTAGGCCAGATGATCTTGGATGAGGTCGCAGATGGCTCGGGCGTCGTTGATGTTGATGGCTCGGGTCGCAAAGCCGGCGTCGAAGGCCTGGCGTGCCAGGGCCTCGTTGCAGGCAAGGGCCAGCGTGTGACCGTCGACCAGGTCGAGCGAGCTCTTGCCGCGCAGACGGTCGACACCGGAGCGCGCGACGACGATGTTGTCGAAGCCCTCGGTCTTGTAGCCCTCGATGATCACCACGTCGACATCGTTGTAGCGCGACAGCAGCTCGCGCGCGGGCATCTCGTCCTCCTCGAGCGTGTCGGCGTACTCGGCCCAGCGTGTGGCACAAATCAGGCCGACGTGCTTAGAACCGGCCTGGTGATGGCGCCACGTATCCTTAGCGGGCACATCGATATCGAAGCCATGGTGTCCGTGATGCTTAAGCGAACCCACGCGCAGGCCGCGGCGGGTGAGCTCGGCGATAACCTTCTCGACGAGCGTGGTCTTGCCCGAGTTCTGGTAGCCGATAAACGCGATCGCGGGGACGGCCGGGGCCGGAGCTGCGGGCGCGACGGCGACGGGCGCGCTCGCGGGCGCGGCACCGTCAGCGGCCACGGCCTCAGTAGCAGCGGCCTGGCGCTCTGCGCGATCCCACACGCCCGAGCGGCCGCCCTCCTTGTGCAGCAGGCGCACGTCGACGATCTCCATGCCGCGATCGACGGCCTTGCACATGTCATAGATCGTTAGACACGCGGCGCTCGCGCCGGTCAGGGCCTCCATCTCGATGCCGGTCTTGCCCGTCACACCAGCTGTGACCAGCACATGAAAGCCAACCTGCCCGTCCGCGCGCGCCGGAGCCCAGCCCTCGGGCACGTCCTCGGCCGGCGTCCCCGCCGGAGCGATGGGCGCAATGTCGCACTTGCTCTTGGTAATGAGCAGCGGATGGCACATGGGGATAATGTCGCTCGTGCGTTTGATGGCCATAATGCCCGCCACACGCGCGCAGGCAAGCACGTCGCCCTTTTTGGCGCGGTCCTGCAGTACCATGGCCTGCGTCTCGGGATGCATGAGGATGGTGCCCTCGGCGATGGCGATGCGATGGGTCTCGGCCTTGTCGGACACGTCGACCATGCGCACCTCGCCCTTGGCGTCCACATGCGTCAGCTCGTCGCGACGGGCGTCACGGGCGGGCTCGGCTGTAGCGCTGGCAGACGGCTGCGCGGACGCTTCGGCGTTGCCAGCATTCGCCGCAGCCGTGACTTTGTGGGCAGACATCGCGGCCCTACGAGCGGCCTTGGTGGCATCGGCGTACCTGCTCTTGGCCATATGATCATCCTCCGATTTGGGACATAAATCGTTGCGTGCCCTCAATTATCGCGTGTTCCTGCGGTTTGTGGGCCACGGCATCGCGCCAAATCGAAAGTACCTGCATATCATCACCACGGCGCAGCGCCTCACGCACCGAATACTCGGCATCGCTGAACAGGCACGGACGCACGTTGCCATCGGCCGTCAGGCGCAGACGGTTGCAATTCGCACAAAAATGATTGGACATGGCGCTGATGAAGCCAACCGTTCCCGCCGCACCCGAAAAGTGCCAATAACGTGCGGGGCCCGCGCCGGCAGGAGCGTCGTTGATGTCAAGCGGCTCGAGCTCGCCCAGACCCACCGCGGCGGCCCCGGCATTGATGCGCGCCCGCAGCTCATCACTCGGCACGGTGTCGCTCGCATCCCACAGCTCGGGATTGAGCGCGGGCGCATGCGGGTCCACAGCGCAATGCGAGCTCGTGCGCTCGTCGCCGATGGGCATGTATTCGATAAAGCGCAGGTGGATGGGGCGGTCGAGCGTGAGCCGCGCGAGGGCCGCCACATCTTGGTTGAGTCGGCGCACGACAACGCAGTTGACCTTAACGGGCTCAAAGCCCCAAACCAGCGCCGCGTCGATGCCAGCCATGGTCTGCTCGAGCCGACCCAGGCGCGTGATCTTTCCAAAGAGCGTAGGGTCGAGCGTGTCGAGCGAGATGTTGACGCGGTTAAGCCCCGCGTCCTTGAGCTGCGGCGCCAGCTTGGGCAGCAGGGCTCCGTTGGTGGTGAGCGAGATGTCCTCGATCCGCGGAATCGCGCGGATGTCGCGAATGAGCGGGATGATACGGCGGCTGACCAGCGGCTCGCCGCCCGTCAGGCGTACGCGGCGAATGCCCTCCCCCGCCACCAAGCGCACAAAGCGGGCGATTTCCTCGGCGCTGAGTAGCTCGTCGTGTGCACGGGGCGCCACGCCATCGGCCGGCATGCAGTAAATGCAGCGGAAATTGCACTTGTCGGTAACGGCAATGCGCAGGTAGTTGATATCGCGGCCAAAGCCGTCATGTTGCACGTGCCCGTCCACGCAGCCCTCCCCTCACGCGGCGTTTTATTCTTCGGAAAACATAATACCCCACGGGAGAATCATGCCGACACCCGTACGACAGGACAGGTCGCTTCGAGCAAAACGGACTTCCCAAGCCCATCCTCAACACACAGACCATCACAACATTCGATGCTTTTCCCGTTTTTGGCAAAAAACGTCGAATGTTGTGATGGTTTGCCTGCCCACGGCACCCCGTAGAAAGACCAAAGCGCCCCTAGAGGCCGCCGTCCCAGTGGCGAATCACGAATTCTCGAAGGTCGTTCTGCCGCTTTTGGAACGCTTCGCTTCGGTCGCACTTGAGGCCCATAGCGAGCGCAATGGCGTTCATCGCCCGGTGCAATTGCAGCTGATGGGCAAACTGAGTCCCGGTGAGGACGATCATCCTAAAGTCCAGCGCGCTCAGTACGGTCATACGCTCCGCATCCGACGCGCTGCGCTGTTTATCAAGATGGTCCGAGCCGTTGTATTCAATCCCCGTACCGCTCGCAGGCGCATATACGTCAATCTCGAAATACCCGGCCTTTGCGAGACACTTGAACTCGTTGGGAACATCGACCCTATGGTTGAGCTCGATTTTGGCGTATCCCAGCCCGCCCTGGAAACGTTTTGCTACGACCATGATTGCGGTGGCCGTCTCCATGGGCGACCGCGCGCCATCGTGCACGCGCTTGAGCACGGCGGCCGCGCGTATAGCCCCCTGACGAGATCGGTTCTCATTGCAATAGGCAATCAAGTCGGCAACGGTATACCTCTGCCCCATCTCGATATAATCGCCTGTCGACAGATGATTCAAATGGTATCGGGCGCAGATTTCGTAGCCATATTCCAGCTGCTCGGGCTCACTCATCCACGAACCCGCCTGGACAAAGCACATGGCCTCATCAACCACCAGAAGGCCCTCTGCCACCTCGATAAGATGGCCTGGAGGTACCGGCGCCCCAAACACGTGGCACCTAAATCCAGCCGGCGTCGAGCGCTCAAAATCGAAGTTGACGAGCGTGTCGATATGATCGAGCTCTTCTCGTGGAATACCAAGCGAAACCAGATAGTCGGTAACGATTCCAACTGCCGTTGAAGCCCTCAGCCCCTTGGCATCGAGCCCCAATTTGGGCAGGTCCGCAATCGGCTCCGCCTCGCTAGCAAGCGAGTCCTCATCGTATAGGCTGCTTGCTCGCGAGAGCGGCTCGGACGGGCGCGCCACGTTGTGGTACAGCCAGGCAGTCTTATGGGACAGGACGATCGGCAGGTCCATGAGCCCTCCAATGGAGTCGGATAACCAACCTTATTCCCCCGCCCACGGGTCCGCACACCTTCGTGCGCAAGAAAGCGATTCCACCCGATCGAGTGGTAGAAAAACCATCACAACATTCGATGCTTTTCCCGTTTTTGGCAAAAAACTTCGAATGATGTGATGGTTTGAGGCGAGGTAAGGAGCATAGAGGGGCCAAAGCATCGTGCTCGAACGGGTTAATCCAACTCTTTTAAGCCATGCGCCAGCTGCCAGTACTCACCGTGCTGGGCGAGCAGCTCTTCGTGCGTGCCGCGCTCGATGATGCGGCCGTGTTCGAGGACCATGATGGCGTCGGCGTCGCGGACGGTGGACAGGCGGTGCGCGATCATAAACGTGGTGCGGCCACGCATGATGCGGTCCATGCCGCGCTCGATGAGCTTTTCGGTGCGCGTGTCGATAGAGCTCGTGGCCTCGTCCAGGATGAGCACCGGCGGGTCGGCGACGGCCACGCGCGCGATGGCGAGCAGCTGACGCTGACCCTGCGACAGGTTGGCACCGTCCGCGGTCACGAGCGTGTCATAGCCCTGCGGCAGGCGGCGGATAAACGAGTCGGCGCAGGCGGCCTCGGCAGCGGCGCGCACCTCCTCGTCGGTCGCGTCGAGCTTGCCAAAGCGGATGTTCTGCGCAATGGTGCCGCTAAACAGGTGCGTGTCCTGCAGCACAATGCCGAGCGATCCGCGCAGGCTGGCCTTGGCAATGTGCTTGACGTCAATGCCGTCGTACGTGATCTCGCCGTCATCGACCTCGTAGAAGCGGTTGATGAGGTTGGTGATGGTCGTCTTACCTGCGCCTGTGGAGCCCACAAAGGCGATCTTTTGGCCCGGCTTGGCAAACAGGTTGAGATCCGTGAGCACACGGGTGCCTGGCACGTAGGAAAAGTCCACGGCATGGAAGCGCACGTCGCCGGCAAGTGGGACCAAGCCGCACGTGAGCTCGGTGCCGTCGGCAGCCACCGCACGGCCCGACTCATCAACGGCAGCCACATCATGCAGGTGCCCGTACGCGCCCACGCCCTGGCCCTCGGGAATCTTCCACGCCCACGCGGCGTCGCCCGTCTGCACCAGCTCCACGCAGCCCTCGTCCACCTCGGGCTTAAGGTCCATAGCCGCAAACAGGCGCTCGGCACCGGCCAACGCGTTGAGCAAGAAGTTGCCGAGCTGCGTAAACTGGTTGATGGGCATGGCAGCCTGACGCACAAAGACCAGGTAGCTTGCGAGCGCACCTACGTCGGCGAGTCCCTTGATGCAGAGCATGCCGCCCGCCACGGCAACGATGGCATAATTGACGTAGCCAATCACGACGGTCATGGGCACCATGGAGTTGGCATAGCTCACGGCGGCGGTGCCGGTGCGGCGCAGTTCTTGGTTGCGCACGTCAAAACCAGCCACGTTGGCCTGTTCGTGATTAAAGACCTTGATGACCTTTTGGCCCGAGACCATCTCTTCGATATATCCGTCCAGGTCGCCAAGCGATGCCTGCTGGGCGGCAAAGAAACGCTTAGAACGCGCGCCCGAGTAGCGCGCATACAGCACAATGGCCGCATCGCACACGAGCGTGATAATCGTGAGCTGCCAGTTAAGGATGATGAGCATAGCCGTAGTGCCCACAACCTGAATGGCGGCCTGAATCACGTTGGCAAAACTGTTGTTGAGCGCCTCGGAGACGGTGTCGACGTCGTTGGTAAAGAAGCTCATGATGTCACCCGAGCGCGTGCTGTCAAAATAACTGAGCGGCAGCATCTGGATGTGCGCAAACAGGTCGCGGCGGATATCGGAGACCACGCGCTGGGCCGCGCGCACCATAATCTGTGAGTAGCCCAGAGCCGAGAGCACGCCCGCGGCGTAGATGGCAGCGGTAAAGATAACCTGCCTGGTGAGCAATTCCTCGCCGCCCGTTGCCAAACCGTTAACGATAGGGCGCACCATGTAGGTGCCGGCGAGGCTCGCGATGGCGGCGACGGAGGCGAGCACGCCCACCGCGAGCAACGAGAACTTGGCGTGACCCATGTAGGAGAGCAAGCGGCGCACCGTGCGCTTGAGGTCGGCCGGGCGTGCTTGGGCTGCGGTCTTAGACATGGCGCTCACCCCCTTCCAAGGGCGATCCGCTGGGAACGGAGGAAAACGGATCATTCGCGCAGCCATCGTCGCCGCCGTCGCTGGCGTCCGTGTTCCCCGCAAACTCCATCTGCGAGGCGTAAATCTCCTGGTATATGTTGTCGCCCGCCAGCAGTTCCTCGTGCGTGCCCACGCCGTGGACACGACCGTCATCCAGCACCACAATGCGATCGGCATCCATGACGCTCGCGATGCGCTGGGCGATGATGAGCACGGTCGTATTGGGAATCCGAGCGATGTGCTCGCGAATCTTAGCGTCGGTCGCCATATCGACCGCGCTGGTGGAGTCATCAAAAATGAGCACGCGCGGATGCTTGAGCAGCGTGCGCGCGATGCACAGGCGTTGCTTCTGGCCACCCGAGACACCGGCGCCGCCTTGGCCCAACTCGCCGTCCAGCCCGCCGATGCGATCAAGGAACTCGTCCACGCACGCCGCGCGGCAAGCCACGAGGAGCTCATCGTCCGACGCCTGCGGATTACCCCACTGCAGGTTTTCGCGCACGGTGCCCGTGAACAGCACATTCTTTTGCAGCACAATGCCCACGGCATCGCGTAAGGTCGCGAGGTCGTAGTCGCACACGTCGTGTCCGCCCACAAGCACGGTGCCCTCAGTGGCGTCGTACAGGCGCGCAATCAGCTGCACAAGCGAACTCTTGCCCGAGCCCGTGCCGCCGAGGATGCCCACCGTCGAGCCGCTCTCGATGCGAAGGTCGATATGCTCGAGCACATCCTCGGCAGCATCCGCGCGGTATTTAAACGACACGTCGCGAAACTCGATACTGCCGTCCGTTGGCGCCGCAGTCGCGAGGTCCCCCGCAGGATTGGCGATAAAGGGCTCTTCATCGAACACCTCTGCGATACGGCCCACGCTCGTGAGAGCGCGTGTGAGCAGCAAAAACACGTTGGAAATCATCATGAGCGAGTTCATGATCAGCAGCACGTAACTCATAAAGCCCGTGAGCGAGCCCACGCCCAAGCGACCTTCGATGATCATGCGGCCGCCAATCCACAGAATGGAAAGCGCCGCCACGTACATCGACAGCTGAAACACCGGCAGGTTGAGCACAGCGTTGCCAAAGGTCTTGGTCGCCGTGCCGGCGAGCTCGGTATTGACGATGTCGAACTTGTCGCACTCGTGCTCAGCGCGCACGTAAGCCTTCACGGCGCGCACGGCGGTAAGGTCCTCTTGCACCACGCCGTTGAGGTGGTCCATCGAGGTCTGGAGTTGGCGGTAGAGCGGACTGACGCGATAGGTGATGACGCCCAGTACGATTGCCAGCACGGGCAAGATGATCGCAAAGACGTTGGCGAGCGGGCGCGACAGCATCAGCGCGTAGATAAGGCCGACGATAAGCGTCACCGGGCCGCGCACCATAGGGCGAAAGCCGTTGCCCACAGCATTTTGGATAACGGTGATGTCCGTGGTCATGCGGGTGACGAGTGAGCTGGCGTCGTAGTTGTCCAGGTTACCAAAAGCGAGCGTCTGAATCTTTTTGTACTCGGCCTCGCGCAGGTTAGCGCCTAGGCCCGAGGCAACGCGGGCGGACGTGCGGGCATAACCCAAGCCCAGTACCAGCGAAAGCGCAGCGCACACCAACATGTACGCGCCCTGCAGCAGCGTGTAGTTGATATCACCCGCAGGCACGCCCACATCGATGATGTTGGCCATGATGACCGGGATAAACAGCTCGAGCACCGTCTCGACCGACACAAAGAACACGCCGAGGATGGCATCGCGACGGTATGCCCCTAGATAGGAAAACAGTATTTTGAGATTGCGCACGCAGGTTCAACCCCCATCAAACGTTGTTCGCAAACGCACGTATTATTGCGCGCCGAATAATGGTGTCAAGTATTCCGAAATCGTTTTCTGCAAGGTTAGCGCCGGCGGCGAGTTCTCGTGACGTGTGTCCATATTCACTCGGAATAATGGTGCGCGAGACTTTTTCGCCCCACTGTCGACACAAACCTTGACTCTACAATCGTTGTAGGGTTTTCACTACACTGGTACGTAAAGAAACCCAGCCAGAAAGTGCCCCGCCCATGGAACACGACCTCACACGCGGTAATGTCCTTAAGACCATCGCGGTCTTTGCCCTGCCCTATATGCTCTCGTACTTTTTACAGATGCTCTACGGCATGGCCGACCTGTACATGATGGGGCAGTTTAGCGGCGCCGCCGGCATCACCGCCGTGGGCAATGGCGCGCAGACGCTCTATATCATTACCGTGACGCTCGTGGGCCTGGCCATGGGAACGACGGTTATCGTCGGCCACGCCGTGGGTTCGCGCCGCTTCGACCGCGCCGAGACCGCCATCGGCAACACCATCACGCTCTTTATGGGCGTCTCGGTGGTGCTGGCCGCTGTCCTGCTCGCACTGTGCCCGCAAATCGTGGCACTCATTGGCACGCCGGCCGAGGCGGTCGAAGGAACCGCTGCCTACCTGCGCATCTGCTTTGTCGGCATTCCGTTTATCGCCGCATACAACATTCTTTCGGCCATCTTTCGCGGGCTGGGCGATTCGCGCTCGCCTATGTACGTGATCGGCGTGGCATGCATCATCAACATCGCGCTCGACTTTCTGTTTATCGGCCACATGGGGCTCGGCCCCGTGGGCGCGGCACTCGGCACGGTGACCGCCCAGACGGCAAGCGTTGCCCTCGCGCTCGTGTGGCTCAAGAGCCGCCGCACGAACATCCACGTTAAGCGCAGCGACCTGCGCCCCCAGCCCGAGGTGCTCGGCAGCATTCTTAAGATCGGCGTGCCCGTGGCCGTGCAGGACGGCTGCATCCAGGTGGCGTTTATGTTTATCACCGTCATCGCCAACCACCGAGGGCTCGTCGACGCCGCCGCCGTGGGCCTGGTCGAGAAGATGATCAGCTTTTTGTTCATTGTGCCGAGTTCCATGGGCGCCACCGTCAGCGCGCTCACGGCGCAAAACGCCGGAGCAGGCAAGGGCGACCGCGCGCGTCAGGTGCTCAAGGATGCCATGACCATCTCGGTGGTGTACGGCTGCCTGATCACGGTGCTAATGTGGCTGGTGGCGCCGGCGTTTATTGGCTTTTTTGCCAAGGACGCTGCAGTGGTCGCGGCCGGCACCGGCTATATGCGCAGCTACATTTTCGACGCGATTTTTGCCGGCATCCACATTTGCTTTAGTGGCTTTTTCGCTGCATACGGCAAGAGCTACATCGGCTTTGCGCACAACGTGCTGGCCGTGGCGCTCATTCGCGTGCCGGGCGCGTGGCTACTGTCGAACGCCTATTCCGATACGTTGTTTCCCATGGGCATCGCTTCGCCGTGCGGATCGATTTTGTCGGCAGTCATCTGTGTTGTCGCGTTTACCGTGCTCAACCGGCGCGGGGCTTTTGACAAGTTGGCAGCGTAGCGGGGCAACGCGAAATCGCCCTGATCGACGACATCATCAGCGACGACCCCGCGACCTACGTGCCGCAGATCACGGTGCCGGTCTCTCTAGGCTAGACCGAGCCTCGCCTCTAGCTCGGTCAACGCCTCAAAGGCATCGCGAGATGCACCCGCCGCGCGCTCACGCTCGGCAATGCAAATTCGCATCATTAAGCGCTCTTTTGCCTGCACTTGGGAATGCCTCGCGCGCCCTTCCACCTGCAAGCAATTGCGATTCTCTATATCCATTACGCCTCCGGCACCTCACCAGTCGCAAGAATCTGCTCGAGCGCGTCCTCGTCCAACACGGGCACACCTAGCTGCTCGGCCTTGGTGAGCTTGGAGCCCGCTTTGGGGCCGGCGACTAGATAGCTCGTCTTCTTCGAAACACTGCCCGAGACCTTGGCACCAAGCACCTTGAGCGCCGCACCTGCCTCGTCGCGGGTGCGGTTGACGAGCGTGCCGGTGAGCACGAAGGTCAGACCCGCAAGCGGTTGCGCGTCGGCGAGCTCGCCCGCCACGCCGGCGTCGGCTGCGGCCTGCGCGTGCGCGGCGCCCAAGTCGACCTCGAGCGACAGGCCCGCCCGACGCAGGCGCTCTAGCACGGCGAGGTTCTCGGGCACGGCCAGGAACTGCTTGACGCTCGCCGCAATCTTAGGACCGATGCCCTCACACTCGGCGATGTCCTCTTCGCTCGCCAAGATGAGCTTATCAATCGACAGGAATCGCTCGGCGATGACCTCGCCCACGCTCTTGCCCACGTGGCGGATGCCCAGGGCAAACAGCACGCGACCGAGCGGCTGGCTCTTGGACTTATTGAGCTCGGCGATGATTTTCTCGGCCGTCTTGAGACCCACCGGGATGGGGTCGCCCTTCTTGACGCCCTTTTTGCTGTTGGAGCTGGCATAGGTGCGTCCCGTGTCCAGGCCTGCGATGTCGTCGACCGTGAGCTGGTAGAAGTCTGCGACATCGTGGATCAGGCCGGCGGCGATCATCTTGTCGACGATCTCGTCGCCCAGGCCGTCGACGTCCATGCAGCCGCGGCTCACCCAATGGAGCAGACGCTCCTTGAGCTGTGCGGGGCAGTCGATCGATACGCAGCGGTAGGCCACCTCGCCATCCTCGTGGACCACGGGGCTGCCGCACACGGGACAGACCTCGGGCATCTGCCAGTCAACGCTGTCGGCCGGGCGCTTGTCGAGCACGGGGCCCACGACCTCAGGGATTACGTCGCCCGCCTTGTGCACGATGATGGTGTCACCCTCGCGCACGTTCTTGCGACGGATCTCGTCGATGTTGTGCAGCGTGGCGCGCGCGATAGTGGAGCCGGCAACCGTGACCGGGTCGAACTCGGCGACCGGCGTGAGCACACCGGTGCGGCCTACCTGGATGCGAATCTCGCGCAGTACGGTCTGCTTTTCCTCGGGCGGGAACTTAAAGGCAATGGCCCAGCGCGGTGCGCGAGCGGTAAAGCCCAGGTCGAGCTGCTGCTGGAAGCTGTCGACCTTTACGACCACGCCGTCGATGTCGTAGTCCAAGTCGCCGCGATGCTCGAGGGCCTGGGCGCAGAACTCGTGGACCTCGGCCGGCGTGGCGCAGCGGGCCACGTTGGAGTTGACGCTAAAGCCGGCGCTACGCAGCCAGTCCAGAAACTCGCGCTGGCTGTGGACGTGCAGTGGGTCGGTATCGGCAATGGCATAGATAAAGGTGGCCAAGTCGCGACGCGCCGTGACCTTGGGGTCCTTTTGGCGCAGGGATCCTGCAGCAGCGTTGCGCGGGTTGGCAAAAGGGTCGCGGCCCTCGGCATCGGCCTCATCGTTCAGACGAACAAAGCTGCCCTTGGGCATATAGACCTCGCCACGTACTTCGATGGTACGCTCGCGGTCGGCGCCCATGTGGGCGAGCGCCGGCTCGGACAGGTGCATGGGCACATCCTTGATGGTACGCACGTTGAGCGACACGTCCTCGCCCGTGGTGCCGTCGCCGCGTGTGGCCGCGCGCACAAAGGTGCCGTTTTGGTAGGCAAGCGCCACGCCCAGACCGTCGATCTTAAGCTCGCAGGTATAGGTGACGCTACCGGCTCCGAGCGCATCCTCGGTGCGCTGGAGCCACGCGTCGAGCTCGTCCAGATCCATGGCATCGTCCATGGAATACATGCGTGCCATGTGCGTGACCGGCGTAAACTGCTCGCTCACGTA
>DXMC01000011.1:0-57991 GCA_019414365.1 Collinsella sp. | reverse complement strand
CAAGGCGGGGCCGAGGCCGCCTCGATCAATTTGCGAAAGAATCTTGACGGTACCGTCCATGCAGCCGAGACCAAGGAGGTACAGCATGGCGAGAAGGATAAGGGCCAGGGAGGCCCTCAGGCTCCGTGCGTCCGGCCTGTCGCAGAACGCGATAGCCCGCGCGGCGCATTGATTGGAAGGCTGTATGGACGTCAGGCTGCTTGGAAAGAAAAACGAGGGCGAGGGCCTTGGGGTCGCTGTTCTCGTTGATTCGGCTTTTGCAGAGTTAAAAGACAAGAGCGATGAGCAGTTGGCGGAGGCCCAGAGATTTTTGATTGACTTTATGAAAAAAGTTGCTCGGCTAAAGGGAGTGAGAATTGATCGGCCCCATTTCCTCCGCTCGGAGCTGAGGAGGAAGGGTGTCCATAAAGATGTCGGCGAGTTTGCCGTGGAAACGACCCCCGTTACCGCCGGAATCGATGTGGGCCTGATCGATAGAATTGCTAGAGAAGTAATTGATTATGAGGCAAAGAAGTCAACCGCCTTTTCCTTTGCAGCGGGTCTTCCCGGAGGTGTCGCGATGGTGGGCACCATTCCTGCCGATATTACGTAATACTACGTGCACGCATTCAGGATTATGCAGAAACTGGCATACCTGTATGGCTGGCAGACCTTTTTTGAAGAATGTGACGACGTTGATGACGAGACTCTCTACGAAATGGCAGTGTTGCTCGGTGTGATGATGGGTGTAGGCAGCGCGAATTCGATGCTAACCGTAATCGCCAAAAACGCCCAAGAGGCGGTCGCGAAAAAGGTCGCTCGCCAGTCGCTAACCAAGACCAGTTGGTATCCGATCCTGAAGAAGCTCTTGAGCTTCATGGGTATCAAGATAACAAAGCAGACGGTGGGGGATGCCGCTGGCAAGGTTGTTGTGGGCGTCGGTGGCGTAATCTCTGGTGCTATCACCTTTATGGGTCTTTCAAAGGGGTCGGCGCGCTTGTGTAGGCAGCTTAAGTGCTTGCCGCAGGCAAACGAGCGGATTCCTGGCACTGGGTACTATGAAAAGGATGAGGCCGCGGTTGCCAAGAAGAGGATTGACGTAGCGGAACCCCTCTTTATCGAAAAGTTCGGATTTTACTCCCATATTCTACGGCTCTATTGTTGAATATGCTGACCGGCTGGAGGAGTCACTGGCGACTGGAGAAGCGAAGCTGGATGCATATAATCCGGACGTTCTTCTCTGATACTCAGCGGAATTAGGCTATGCGTAACAGGATTGTTGTTCGATCTAATGTGAACGTTGGATGATGCTAACTATTTATGGAAAACAGTTAAAAAAGTTTTTCACCCCTTTTTCACTCCTCGGAGAAGGAGGAAAGAGACGCGAAAACAAAAAAGCTCAGAAGCAATTACGCTTCTGAGCTGCACTAATGCAATGGAGCCAGCGACCGGGCTCGAACCGGTGACCCCCGCTTTACGAGAGCGGTGCTCTACCAACTGAGCTACGCTGGCGGCCATGTGATGACGCAATTGAGGCGTCAACGGCTGTCTATGATACGGGACATCGCAAATCCGCGCAAGTGTTCTGACGGCTTTTCTCACTTTAAATGCACTAATATGGGAGGCGTGATGTCTCGCTCTTACGGGTCTCAAACAGAATGGGGCTGCCATGGCTCAACCCAGGATCCTTCTTACACGTATCGATGATCGGTTTATTTACGGGCAAGACGTTGAGCTGTGGAACGAGGCTGTGGGTTCCAACCTCGTCCTAATCGTCAACGACGAGATTGCGGCTGATTCGCGCAAGTGGGCGCCTATGAGGGTGGCGGCGCCAGAAGGCGTCTGGACACGGTTTTTCTCGGTGCAAAGGACCATCGACATCATTTATACTGCAACGCCGCGCCAATGGATTCTGGTCATGGTGGCCTCACCCGCCGATGCACTCACACTGGTTAAGGGCGGTGTGCCGATCAGCAAGATCAGCATTGGTCATATGCAGGCAGGGGAGGGAAAGCGCCCCATAACGCCCGCGGTTGCCATAGACGATGCAGACGTGGCTGCTCTCAGAGAGCTGCAAAAGCTCGGCATAGAGCTAGAAATTCGCTACCTCCCCAGCTCCGACCCCGACCCCATCGAGAACCTGCTCGCGTGATTCCCTGGGGACGGAGGAAAACGGATCGTATCTTCCCGTGGAGGAGCGGCGAGATGCCCTCGGCCAGGAATTGGGACCATCTACTACTTTTGGTCGCTTACCTCGAACAACGATGAAAATCTCAATATTAAAACCGCAGGTAGCGAACGTGCGATTTTTGAAAATAGGGGCGTATGGTCAGGGGTGCGGGAGTAAAAGTAGTAGATGGGCGCAATCTGTAGCGCGCCGATTTCAGGCATGTTGGCGCATGTGTCGGAGCTATGAAAAAAAGTGTCCCTTTCGACTAGTTTTTTAGAACGTCAATGACTGCACCACAGCTTAAGCCGTTCGCAAAAACGGCTCCTAAAGCTGTTTCGTTAATTGAATTGCGTAAATATGGTTAATCAGAGAACCGAAATTTGGTTAAATGGAAAGTGTAAATTTGGTTAAACACACTGATAGCAATGGTGATAAAAATGCCAAAAAAGTACTACACCAGAATTGTCGAAAATGAGCTCGACCAGCTGCTGGGCATATTCGGTGCCGTTCTCATCGAAGGACCGAAATGGTGTGGAAAGACGACCACAGCCGAGACCCGTGCGGCGTCCAGGCTCCTTCTCATGGACCCGTCCCGCAACTTCGAGAATCGCTTACGCGCCGAGACTGACCCGGCTCTTGCCGTTTCCGGCGAGGTGCCACGGCTAATTGACGAGTGGCAGGAGGTTCCGAAACTTTGGGACGCGGCACGGTTTGAGTGCGACAACCGCGGCGGCGAGCCTGGTCAGTTCATATTTACGGGATCGGCAACACCGCGAGACGACAAACGTCCGATGCACAGCGGCGCTGGAAGGTTCGCCAAACTGCGTATGGATACCATGACGCTTTTCGAGCTTGGGAAATCTAGTGGTGCGGTTAAGCTGTCGGGTATTATTTCTGGCGAAAAGTTCAATGGCGCTTTCGGGTCGTTGGACTCTGCCTCGATTGCCGAGTGCGTTGTTCGTGGCGGATGGCCTGCAGCGGCTGGACGCGATACGCGGGCTGCGTCCGCGATGGCAAAACGCTACATCGGCATAGTCGCCGAAGAAGATTTATCTCGTGTTGATGGCTCTCGCCGCGACCCTGAGAAGGTCAAAGCCGTCATCGAATCGCTTGCGCGCAATGAATCCACTTTGGCGACACTCAAGACGCTCGTAGCCGATCTTGGCGGAGAGGTGTCGAGACAGACGGCGGCATCATATATATCTCTTCTTGCTCGGGTTAGTTTCGTTCGCGATATTCCCGCGTGGAACCCCGCAATGAGATCTCCCGTGCACTTAAGAGAATCGAAGAAGCATCATCTCGCCGACCCGTCGCTGGCGGCCGCCGCACTCGGGGCGACTCCGGAGACCTTGCTGCTAGATTTCAAGACGCTCGGACTGCTTTTTGAATCGCTGGTGCTTCATGATTTGTGGGTTTATGCGCGAGCAAACGGAATGGGCCTCTATCACTATCATGATTCTCGCGATCTAGAAGTCGATGCGGTCATTGCGGCTCCCGGCGGAACGTGGATTCCGGTCGAAGTTAAACTCAGCTCTGCTCAAATCGAAGAGGCGTCTGACAGCCTTGTTGCTGTCGAGAAGCGCATGGTTGCCGCCGGAAACAACCCGCCGGTTTCGAAAGTCGTAATCATCGGGTTTGGTTCGCAAGCCTATGTTACCGAGCGTGGCGTCCAAGTTGTTCCGCTGGATGTTCTCGCGCCGTAACGCGACGGTCGAAGCGGGACGGACGCCACCATTGCGCGCGAGGACACGGCATCATCGATGATGCGGCGGCCACATTCGGCAAAGACTGTCCCTAACGACTAGCCGTTTAAGAACGTCCCCAATGACTAGGTAGAAAAACGCCCGTCGGCGGTGGTGCCGGCGGGCGCTGGTGTGCGATATGTCGCGTTGCGGGCCTAGTGCCTCATAAAGTGGTACTCGATGACATTGCTGTAGGGATGACCCGGGCCCACGATGCCCTGGGGGAACAGTGTATGGTGCGGCGTGTCGGGATACATTTCGGCCTCGAGGGCAAAGCCAGCACCCCAGCCATAATTGGCGTCGTCCTTGGCGTGCTCGTCGCCCAGCCAGTTGCCGGTGTAGAGCTGCACGCCCGGGGCAGTGGTGTAGTAGTCCATCTCGCGGCCGGTCCACATCTCCTCAACATGCAGAGCGCGGCGCAGGTTGCGGCCGTACTGATAGCCGCCGATGCACAGGCAATGGTCGTAGCCGCGGGCCTGCTTAATCTGCGGGTCGTCGGCCTCCATGCCGGGTGCGACGGGGCGCAGCTCGCGGAAGTCAAACGGCGTGCCGTCGACCGGAGCAATCTGGCCGGTGGGGATGTTCTGCTCATTGATGGGCAGGTAGTGGGCGGCGTTGGCTACAAAGAAGTGCTCGCAGTCCATGCCGGCGTTGTGGCCGGCAAGGTTGAAGTAGGTGTGGTTGGTCATGGACACGTAGGTGGCGCGGTCGCTCTCGCAGCCATACTCGATGCGGAAGGCACCGGTGCGCGTAACGGTAAACACGGCCGTAAACGTGCGGTTGCCGGGCAGGCCTAGCTCGCCGTCCTCAAGCGAGGTGGTCATGCGCACGGCGTTGTGGACCTCGTCGAGCTCAACATCCCACACGCGCTTATGCAGGCCGTGCTCAAGATCGCTGTGCAGGTTATTGGCGCCCTCGTTGGCGGGCAGATGCCAGTCTGTGCCATCGATGGTGATCGTGGCACCTGCAGTGCGGTTGGCCACAGGTCCGATGGTCGCGCCAAAGCAGGCGGGGTTGTCAAAGTAATCCTCGAGCTTATCGAAGCCCAGCACCACATCGCGTACGTTGCCGGGAATGTCGGGCACATCGATACCAAGCACGGTGGCGCCATAGTCCATAATGCGAACGCAGATCTCGGGCCCGTTGAGGGTGTAACGATGAACGGGGGTACCGCACGGCGCGGTGCCGAAAAGCTCGGAAGTGATCATTTGGTTCCTAACATCGAGGTATTTCTGACAAACTGTAGCGCGAACAGGCGAGATTATCACTACACCTCACTAAAGCAGGGGGTATTTTTCTCAAAAAAGTGATGATTGGGGCTGTGCGGGCGCTCATTTTTGACACGCGTGAGTCTGATACAATTTGTTCGTTACTGTTTGATCGGTATGCACGCATAGAACAGCGAGGATTCATCGTGATTAAGGCGGAGCGTCAGGATAAGGTTCGTCAGCTGCTCGAGGAGCAGGGCACGGTCTCGGTCAAGGAGATTTCGGATGCGCTGGGCGTTTCGGACATGACGATTCGCCGCGACCTCGAAGAACTTGCGAGCCTGGGCGAGATCGAGCGCGTGCACGGCGGAGCCCGCAGTGCACAGGGCCGTCCCCACGCTATGTTGCGCCATGAGTATTCGCACAGCGAAAAGCGCACTAAGCATGCCGAGGAAAAGCTGCAGATTGCGCGCCGTGCTGTGGAGCTTATCGAGGAGGGCTCGACCATCTTTTTGGGCACGGGCACCACGGTTGAGCAGATGGCCTCGATGCTGCCGACGTTTCGCCTGCGCATTGTGACCAATTCGCTTTCGGTGTTTAACCTGCTCGAGGCGCGCGAAGACTGCGAGCTGTGCCTCGTGGGCGGTATGTACCGTCGCCGCACCGCCGCTTTTGTGGGACCAACGGCCGAGGATACCCTGCGCGCGCTGGGCATCGATGCGGCGTTTATCGGCGCCAACGGCATCTTGGACGGTGACGTGTCTACGTCCAACATGGACGAGGGCCGTATCCAGCAGCTCGCTTTTAGCAAGGCAGACTCGCGCTATCTGATCGCCGACTCCAGCAAGATCGGCAAGCGCGATTTCTATACCTTCTGTCGCCTGGACAATTTAGACGCCGTGGTGTGCGAGCCAGGTATCGCCGCCGAGGACCGCGCCGCCATCGAGGAACACACGCAGGTCATCTGCTAGTTAACGCTGCAGGCGATACGTCTGCCCTCTGCCGGCGCGGGGATTATCGTTTTACAATGACGCGGAAAATGACTCGCAAATAGTTTTGGGCAACAAGGGTGAGGCCATTCTGAGGTATGGCTAGACTTCGTATTTCGCTTTGATATTCCTTGAGAATGAACCGTAGTCTTCGTAGAGTTCGTCTCTGCTTTCATCTTCCGCGCGGTTTATGCGTTCAAGGAGTTTGTCCTTTGGGGACTCTTTTGTAATTTCTGACCTGCCGTCGGGTATTGCGGATTGCAAGAATAATTCCAGGGCGTGGACGTCTTTGAGTGTGTAGCCCGTCGAACGACCCGCTCCTGTTTTCTCGATTGCGCTGCAACCAACAAGCTGACTGAGGGTTCGTTTAATGGTTACCTCGCTGATATCGGGGCAGTTGGACCGGATGTCGGATTTCTTAATGACGCCGGGTCTCTGTTGAAATAGAACAGCGATGCGCGCTTGCTTCGACATGGGACGAGTGCTTGATTCAATTAAGGTACGCTGCTCGAGCTGTCGGTAGGCGGCCAGGGTTGTTCCGAGCATAAAACGGATAAAGGGTACTTCGGTGTTTTGATTTTCATTCCATCCAGTGGAGCTTGCAGCGAGGGCGTTGTAGTAGAGCGCCTTGTTGTCTTCAATAAGTCGTTCGATGCTGATGTAACGCGCAACGTCGTATCCAGTCTTTTCGAGTAGCAGCGTTGTAAGGAGCCGGCTCATCCTGCCATTGCCATCGTTGAAGGGATGAATGCTAACAAAATCGAAGATAAAGCGGAGCGATATAAGGAGGGGATCGCAAACTTGGCGAGATAAAGCATCGTTGAGGGACTGGCAGGCTTCTTTAATAAGTCCCGGGGTTGCTAGAGCCGAAGGGGGCCTAAAGCGCACAAATCGATTACCTTGATCGTCAATGGAGACGATTTCGTTATCGCTATCTTTCCAATGGCCTCCATACGAGATTGCCGTGTGCGCCATGAGGTCACGATGCAACTGCAGAATGACCGATGGCGTTACGGGAATGGAATCGTGTTGCTCGTGAATAAGCGACAGCACATCTCGGTATCCAGCGATTTCTTCCTCTGCGCGGGAGCTTGGCTTGGCGGAATACGCCATGATTGCTTTGAGTCTTTTTTGGGTGGTAACAATTCCTTCAAGTCCGTTGGAGGATTGGGTACTTTGGATCTTAGCTTCCTCCATAAGGGACGATAGAAGCTCGGGTTTGACTTGACTCAGAACAAGCTGTCGGCCTTTATGCTCGCGTATCGAGAGGAGGAGGTTGGTGATTGGAGTTGCTTCGAGTTCCGCTGGGACTGTGGTGTAATCGAACTGGCGCATGCGGCTCCTTTCGGTATCACGAACATACTTTCGATATCATAATACCATTAAATGATACCGAAAGTATGTTCGTGATGCCGAAAACTAGAAACCATGCCTCATAACTGCTTGAGAAGTTCGGATTTGACTATCTTATTGTCTCGATCTGTAACAGCTAGACGGTCGAAAGTGGGCTACGTGTTACAGATTGAGATCTTTCGGCCCTGGTCGCCCGTTCGTCTAAATCTATAACAGCTAGGGCCGAAAATCCCTGCTAGATGTTACAGATTGAGACAAACGGCTTGCTCGGGCCGGCCAAAACAAAAAGGCCGCATGCGAACCCGTGGGGGATTCGCATGCGGCCGACAGGGGGTATGCGGCAAAAGTTAGGCCATGAGCAGGCCGGTCTCCGCGACGTTCTTGTACCAGTACGCGCTCGCCTTGGGGTAGCGCTTCTGGGTCTCAAAGTCGATGTAGAACAGGCCATAGCGCTTGTTATAGCCGTTGGTCCAGGAGAACTGATCCTGCAGCGACCACACAAAGTAGCCGTCGACGTTTACGCCGCCGTCGATTGCCCTGAGGATCCACGCGAGATGCTGACGCATGTAGTCGATGCGAGGGGCGTCGTCGATAAAGCCGTCCTCGAAGTCGTCCTTATAGCCCATGCCGTTCTCGGTGATGTAGATCTTCTTGTAGTTGGGGTAATCGTTCTTAATGCGCAGCAGCAGGTCGTAGAGGCCCTCGGGATAGATGATCCAGTCCCAATCGGTGGTGGGTATGCCTTCGCGCACGCATGACTCGCCCACGCCCTTGAGGAACCAGCGCGAGGAGCCCTTGTCGCCGGTGCCATTGTGGTTGATGTCGTTTTCGCCCTCGGCGGCACGCAGGAACTGGCACTTGTAGGTGTTGACGCCCAGGCAATCGTTGTAGGGGAGCGCGGCGGTCAGCACGGCGATGTCCTCGTCGCGGACGTCGAGCTCACCGCCGGCGATATGAGCCAGCTTGGTCGCAGCCTCCATGGTATCGGCTGCATAGTGGCCGCGGAAGGTGGCGTCGAGTACCCAACGGTTGTTGATGACGTCGGCCATGCGAGCTGCCTCGCAGTCGGCGGCGTTGTTGGGGTCGAGGGGATACTTGGGCTCCAGGTTCTGGACAATGCCGATCTCGCCCTCAAAGCCGCCCTCATGGAAGGCGACGACAGCCTTGGCGTGGGCCACCATCATGTTGTGCATGAGCTGGAAAGCCTTGTCCAGGCGATACTTCTCGCCGTGCGGCCAGTTGCCGACGATAAAGCTGCCCTCGGCGGTCGCGGGAATCTCGTTAAAGGTAAACCAGTGCTTGACCTCGGTGAACTCGGCAAAGCAGAACTTGGCGTACTCGACAAAGGCGTCGATGGTCGTGCGCGTCAGGAAGCCCTCGCCGCCGTTCTGGTAAAAGGCCTCGGGCGTATCGAAGTGATCGAGCGTGACATAGGGGATGACGCCGGCTTTATTGCAGGTGGCAAAGAGCTCGTGATAGAAGGCAACACCCTCGGGGTTGATCTCGCCAGTGCCGTTGGGGAAGATGCGGCTCCAAGCGATGGAGACGCGGATACCGTTGATGCCAAAGCGCTGGCACAGGTCGATATCGACCGAGTACTTGTTGTAGAAATCGCTTGCAGGATCGGGGGAGAAGCGACCCTGGGCTGCCAGGAAATCGTCCCAGGGCACTTTGCCCTTGCCGTGCGTACGGGTCTCGCCCTCAACCTGGTAAGCAGCGGTGGCGCCGCCAAACACAAAGCCGTCGGGGAACTGCATGGGGTTGGTCATGAGTCATCCTTTCTGTGGGATACGAATAGGGAGAGGTGCCCGAACCGGGAATCCGGGCACCAACAGAGGGAGGAAACTAGTCGAGGTTCTCGCGGAGCCACTTGATGGCGCCAGCGGGGTCGCGAGTAAGGTCGATATATTCCTTACCGCGCGGGGCGAGCAGCTTAATGCCCAGGCGATCGGTGTCGGCCTTCATGTCGTTGTAGTAGCTACGGACCTGCGGGGCAAGCACGATAACGTCGTACTGATCCATGATGGCAGTGTGCTGGCCATAGGCGCCTGCGGAGGAAGCGATGTTCTCTCCGGTCTGCGCAGCACCTTCCTTGATGGCGTTGGCAAGCATGGCAGAGGTACCGGCGCCGGCGCACAGGACGAGGACCTTCAGGCCGTCGACATCCTTCTTAGCGGATGCGTCGGAGGTGGGCTCGGGCTGATCGGCGACAGGCTTGCTATCGGCGGCAGCGGCGGTCGGCTCGACGGCAGCGGTGGCCTGCTCGACAGCGGGCGCAGAGGTGCTGGCGGCGATGGTGGCAGCACCATCGGACTCGAGACCCAGCTCGGCGGCGCGCTCGGCTTCCTGGTCGCAGAGCAGCTTATCGTATGCCTTCAAGAACGGCAGGGAGATGATGGCGTCCAGCAAGATGATGATCGCGACAAATACCAGGGCGATAAGCTGGAAGTTCGTGGTGATGAAGATGCCGATGGGGGCAGGGGTAGCCCAAGGCACCACGAAGGAGAAGCCGTTCATGCCCACGTTGTCGATAAAGAACTTGGCAACACTTACGTTGACGCAGCCGGCGGCAACAAAGGGGATGAGCATGTAGGGGTTGAGGATCATGGGCGCGCCAAAGAGCAGCGGTTCGTTGACGGCGAAGGCAACAGGAACAATCGAGGCCTTACCGACGGCTTTGAGCTGCTTGGACTTCATAAAGAGAATCAGCAGAAGCGGAACGATGAACGTGGCGCCGGTGCCGCCGAACTCACCCACGAGCGACATGTTAAAGGTGAGGGAGTGGGCGGGGTGGCCACCGGCCAGCAGAACCTGCAGGTTCTCGGCCTGGTTGGCAAGACGGATGGGGTCGATGCCCGGCTGGACAATCGAAGGGCCGTGGACACCGATGAACCAGAAGAACGCGGTGGCTGCCTGAATAAGGATGAGTCCGGGGTAGGTCTCTGCCGCAGTGAAGAGCGGGGAGAGCAGTTTGATAAGCAGCTCGGAGAACGGAACGCCCATGAGGTTGCGCACAACCACATCGATGATGCCGCAAATGATGACAGCGCCACCGAAGGGGATGATGTCGCGGAAGTTCTGTGCGATGGCGCCCGGAACCTCCTTGGGCAGCTTAATGGTCAGATCGCGCGAGACGCAGAACTTATAGACCCACACGGTAATGAACGCGGCGATATAGGCGGAGAACAGACCGCGCGTGCCCATGCTGGTGCAATCGAAGACCGAAAGCTCGGAGCCGTTGAACTTGGTGGTGAACTGCGTAACAGCGAGCAGCAGCATGCTGCACTGGGCGGCAACCATAGTGGAGCCGTCGTTGAGCACCTTGCCGGCGGGCATGCGACGGTTCATGGACGCCGTGAAGTTCTTGGCGGTGGTGCCGGCAACCATGATGCCCATGACGCCCATGGTGAAGTTGTACAGCTTGTTGCACCAGTCGATGAGCGGCTGGGGCAGCGTGATGCCAACTACGCCGGGAAGGGTGGCGATCAGCAGGAAGATTGAAGAGGTAAGGACGATGGGCATGCACCCAAGGAATCCGTCCTTGATGGCCTGGAGGTAGATGTTCCTCGAGATCTTCTCAAAGAACGGTTGATGCTTTTCGAGCATCTTTACGATGGCGTCCATAGAGCTCCTTTGCTACTTGATGCGCGATGCATGTGGATGGAACTGGTCGTCGATGGATGGTCAGGACTGCCCGGAAACCTTCCTGCTTAAGGAAGACATTGCGAAATGACAACGTTGTCATTTCGTTAATGACAACGTAAGACATTTTTGGAAGAGCAACAAGGATATACGGGTGAGCGGTCGATATTGTTCGGTAAACGGTTGATTTATCAGTCAGGCAGGTAGTGTATGCTAGAACGCAAAAACAAGCGATGTAAAACCGACTGGAGAAGCAGTGGCAACGATGGACAAGAAAAATGTCTCAATGAATGATGTGGCGATTGCCGCTGGTGTTTCTCTCAAGACGGTTTCGCGCGTGATTAACGAGCCCGATAGCGTGCGAGAGTCGACACGCGATAAGGTTCATTCGGCCATGGAGGCGCTCGGGTTTCGAGCCAACTTTGCCGCGCGTTCGCTCAAGTTGGGCCGTTACGGGTGCATCGGCGTCGTGCTGTTCCACTTGTCGGGCGGTGCCGTGGACATGATCGACGGTATCGCCGATGCCGCCGCAGAGCGAGGCTTTGCTCTTACGATGATCAAAAAGCGGGCGGGGGAGAAGATGACCCTTGCCGAAGCGGCGCGTAGAATGTCGCAGCTCCCCGTCGACGGCATGATTTTCAACCTGCGCCAGATGGTCGATGACTTTGATACCTTTGAGGCGCCGAAAGACCTCAAGACGGTGATTATCACACCGATGGAACATCCTACCTGCTCTACCGTCAGTGACGACCAAGAGGGCGGCGCGCGCATGGCGTGCGAGTACTTCTTGAACCACGGGCACAAGAACGTGTACTTCGTCTCTGGTAAGAAAGAATCACTGTCGAGCCAGTGCCGTATGAAAGGTTGGCGAGCGGCACTCGAGGCACGTGGCATTGAGCCGCCCGAGCCTCTGCAAGGCGATTGGAATGCGGATAGTGGCTATGCCGCGGGCCTTGTGCTTGCCGATAAGCCCGATTGCACGGCGGTCCTCGCTGCTAACGACTGCATGGCAAACGGCGTGATGATGGCTCTACGTGACAAAGGGCTCAATGTGCCCGACGACGTGTCCGTGATCGGCTTCGACGATGAGCTCTACAAGACGATTCCCAACTCGATTCTGACGTCGGTGAAGTTTCGCCACCGCGAACTGGGCATCCGTGCGCTTAACGAGGTCGTCGCAGGTCTGGAAGCCCCGAGCTCCAGAAGCCGTACGCTCGTCTCGGGCGTGTTGGTCGAGCGTTCCAGCGTAAAGGATCTGCGGGCGTAGACGTGCTCGGCCTGCTCGTCTAAATCTGTAACAGGTGGGACCCGAAAACTCGGCTAGATGTTACAGATTTAGACAATTCGGCCCGGCTTATTCCGTTTGTCTCGATCTGTAACAGTTAGGAGTGAAATGACCAGCCAGGTGTTACAGATCTAGATTGATTGGATTGACCCATCTGTTTGTCTCGATCTGTAACATCTAAGCGGTCAAAAGCGGTCTACATGTTACAGATTGAGATTTTTGGCTTGGCCTGTGCGTTCACCTCGATCTGTAACAGCTGGGACCCAAAAACTCGGCTAGATGTTACAGATTAAGATGAACAGGAGGACGGGTGCGGTCTAAACAAAATGGCCCGCGCATCACGCATCGATGCACGGGCCATTTTTTTTCTGCGAGCGGCAGGTGGCGTCAGCGTCTTATGCCTCGAGGTTTTCCTCGATCCAGGCGACGGCACCCTTGGGATCCTTAGTGAGGTCGATGTACTGTTTGCCCTTGGGCGACAGCAGCGTGATGCCCAGGCGGTCGGTGTCGGCCTTCATCTCGTTGTAATAGGTGCGAACCTGCGGAGCCAGGACGATGACGTTGTACTGGTCCATGATGGCGTAGTGGCTGCCGTAGGCACCGGCGTTGGCGGTAATGTCGATGCCCAGCTCGTCGGCGCCTTCCTTAAGCGCGTTGGCGAGCAGTGCAGAGGTGCCGGCGCCAGCGCACAGAACCAGAACCCTCAGATCCTTGCCCTTAAGGGCGGACGGAGCTGCGGAGGCCTCAGTGGCAGAAGCGGTCTCGACAACAGGAGCCTCAACGGCGGGGGCGGCAGCGGTCTTGACGGCCTTGGTCTCCTCGGCCTCTTCTTCGGCCAGGGTCTCGGCCTCCTGCTTGCACAGGACGTTGTCGTAGGCCTTGCAGAACGGGTAGTAGATTAAGAAGTCAACGACCAGCAGGACGACAACCAGGACCAGAGAGATCGGCTGGAAGTTGGTGTCGATGAAGGTGCCGATCGGTCCGGGGAGTGCCCACGGCATGGCATAGATAAAGCCGTTCATGCCCAAAAAGTCGATGAAGAACTTACCAATGAGGACGTTGGCCACGGGGGCAAACAGGAACGGGATCAGGAAGTACGGGTTGAGGATGATGGGCGCGGCGAACAGCAGCGGTTCGTTGACGGCGAACATCACGGGTACGACAGAGGCTTTGCCGACGGCCTTGAGCTGCTTGGAGCGCATAAAGAGCAGGAAGATGATCGGGACAATGAACGTGGCGCCGGTGCCGCCGAGTTCGCCGATGTAGTTACCGAAGTTCTCGGTCAGGGCGAGGGCGGGGTGACCGCCGGCCTGCAGCGTGGCGAGGTTGGTGGTGATGTTGCCAAACAGCGCGGCGTTGAGGGCAGGCTTAACGACCGAGGGGCCGTGGATGCCCATGAACCAGAACAGCGGGATCATGAACCAGATGAGGGCGAGGCCGGCGTAGGAATCGGCAGCGGCGAACAGCGGGCTCACCAGCGTGGAGATGACGTTGGCAAACGGGACGGCCAAGCAGGTGCGGCAGATAACGTCGATGACGGCGACAAACAGGATGGAGAAGCTGAAGGCGAAGATGTCGCGGAAGTTCTGGGCGATGGCGCCGGGGACTTCTTTGGGCAGCTTGATGGTGATGTCTCGCTTAATGCAGAAGGCATAGATGTTGACCGTGGCAAATGCGGCGACAAAGGAGCTCAGCAGGCCCTTGGTGCCCATGTTGTCGGTAAAGAACACCGAGACATCGGCGCCGTCGATCTTGGCACTCGTCTGGGTAACGGCCAAGATGAGCATAGCGCACATGGCGGCGACCATGGTGCTCGTGGCGTTGATGGCCTTGCCGGCAGGCATGCGGCGGTTCTTGGAGCCGGTCAGCGCTTGCGGTGGTGCCGGCGACCATGATGCCCACGACGCCCATCGTGAAGTTGTAAACCTTGTTGCAGAAGTTCACGACGTCGACGTTCCACCAGTCGGGCAGCGTAAAGCCGCCGACCGTGGCGACAACGCCCGGCAGGGTCGAAATAAGCAGGAAGACAGAAGAAGACAGGATGATGGGCATTGCTGCCAAAAAGCCGTCTTTAATGGCCTGAAGGTAGATGTTCTTAGAGACCTTGTCGAAGTACGGCTGACCTTTCTCCAAGAACTTAACGATCGATTCCATAGTTCACGCTCCTCTTTGCATGAAATCTTAATGGCATGGACGTTGAAAACCTATATGGTCTCCCGCTTGCTAAAAGCCCGGGTGCAGGCGGGGTCGGTCCCAGGGGGAGAGAGGGGAGCGGCTGGGTTTGTATCGCATAGGGCCGCTCCCTTCTCGGGGGAAAGCGAGGCGATGCGCTACTGCGCGTCCGCCATAGTGTCGGCGAGCTCCTTGTACCAGAGTGCCGACTGCTTGATGTAGCGTTTTTGCGTGTCGAAGTCGATGTAGAACAGGCCGTAGCGCTTGTTATAGCCATTGGCCCACGAGAACTGGTCCTGCAGGCTCCAGATAAAGTAGCCCTGGACGTCGACGCCCTCGGCGCGCGCCTGGAGCACCTTCTCCATGTGCTGGTCGACAAAGTCGATGCGCTCGGGATCGGCGACGATGCCGTTTGCGTCGGGCTCGGGGTCCTTGTGGCCCAGGCCGTTTTCGGTGATATAGATGACGGGGAGGTTGGGATAGGTGGCGCTGATGTGCTTGAGCGTGTCGTAGAGGCCTTGCGGGTAGATGAGCCAATCCCAGTCGGTGGTGGGGATACCCGGCATATCGACCTGCTGCCCGACGCCCTTAAACTTAAAGCACGAGGTGCCCTTGTCTCCGGTGCCGTTAAAGCTGTTGGTGGACTCGCCATCGTAGGCGGCGATAAACGCCGACTGATAGTAGTTGAGGCCGAACATATCGTTGCGGGGCGCCGCCTTGGCGAGCTCCTCCATGTCGCTGTCCTCAACCGTAAGTGTGGCGTTGTTGGCACGCAGAATCTCGTTGATGAGTGAGAGGGTGCGCGCGGAGTAGTGACCCAGGAAGGCGCCGTCCATGATGAAGTCGGTGTAGAAGGCGTTGTACAGGTCGGCGGCGTGCTGGTCGGCGGGCGAGTCGGTGGCAGGATATGCCGGCGTCAGGACGTTGACCATGCCAATGCGTCCGCCCAGGTGCTCGGTCTCGTCAAGATCCTTATACAGGTTGACGGCGCGGGCGTGGGCAACGAGCTCGTTGTGCTGGCTCTGGATGCCGCTCGTCACATCAAAGTGATGGTTGGGCGGGAAGTTGCCTTGGATGTATTGGGAGTGCGAGAGGCTGATGAGCTCGTTGATGGTGAACCAATTCTTGACCTCGCGGAACTCGCGGAAGCAGAACTCGGCATAGCGCACATAGGCGTCGACGGTCTTGCGGTTGAGCCAGTCGCCCTGGTTGAACAGGGCGGCGGGGGAGTCAAAGTGATGCAGGGACACATAGGGCTCGACGCCATACTTTTTGCAGCAGGCGAACAGCTCGTGGTAGTGCTTAACGCCCTCGGCGAGGGGTTCGGCATCGTCGCCGTTGGGGAAGATGCGGGTCCAGGCGATGGACACACGAATGGCGTTGAGTCCATGCTCGGCAGAAAGGCGGATATCCTCCTCGTAGCGGTTGTAGAAATCACTGGCCGGGTCGGGCAAAAAGCGACCCTGGGCGACAAGGTAATCGTCCCACATGGTCTTACCCTTGCCTGCCACCTTCGTGGAACCTTCCGTTTGGTACGCGGCGGTTGCGGCGCCCCAAACAAAGCCCTTCGGCAGCTGCTGTACGCGGTTTAGCAAAGACATATGCATACATCCTCTCGTCTCGCTGTTCGATATTGTGCGTTTGTGCTCAGGAGGCTCCCTGGTTAGCGTTCAGCGGTGAAAAAGCCCGATAAACACTATCTTAAAATGATTAGAACCAAAATGAGCATGTGAACATTTGACAATGAGCACGTTAACATCCGGCTGGGATGTATAGAAACAAAACAACTTCAAACAGCTGCGAACGGTTGTATTTGTTCGGTAAGCGGTTTTGATTGACAGAAGTTTTCATGTTGTGGTATATGGCTCGGGTATCATGAGCACGTTATCAATGTATGTACGATGCGCCATGGGCGCGGGGAATAGTTGGGAAGCAGGTTAGCGTGGAAGGCATGGATCAGCAGACAAGGAATGGTCGTTCGGCGAGCGCGGCAGAGGTTGCGGCGCTCGCTGGCGTGAGCCGCCAGACTGTGTCTCGCGTGGTCAACGGTATGCCCAACGTGACGGAAAAGACGCGCAAGCGTGTGCTGGCCGCCATGGAAGAGCTGGGCTTTCGTCCCAATTTTGCTGGAGCGGCGTTGCGCGGCGGGTCGTATCGTTCTATTGGCCTGTGCATGTACAACATCACACGTGTCGGTAACCTGGCGACGCTCGAGGGTATCATGCAAGCGGCGCGCGAGCACGATTTTGCCGTCACTATGATCGAGATGGGCGGCGACAAGCCCTATGCACTTGCCGATGCCTCGCGCCGCATGGTCGAGCGACCCGTCGACGGCATGATTCTCAACATGAACCGCATGGCTCCCGATTTTGAGGAGTTTGTTCCCCAGCCGGGAGTGCGAACGGTCATCCTGTCCATGTATGCGCATCCGCGCTGCACGACGATCGACTCCGACCAGTATGGTTCGTGCGAGCTGTTGACCAATTATCTGCTGGAACATGGTCACTCGAATATGCGGTTTGTGGCGGGTCCGGAAAACTCGATTTCCTCGCGTTTTCGTGAGGCCGGTTGGCGCGATACGCTGGGTCGTGCTCATGTCGATGCCGCTCCGATGCTGCGCGGCGATTGGAGTGCGGACAGTGGGTACGCCATGGGCGAGCGGATTGCGGCCGAGGTGCTTGCCGGCGGGTCGCAGGCGCCGACTGCCGTGCTTGCGGCAAATGACCAGATGGCGCTGGGCGTTATCGCCGCGCTCGAGAACGCGGGCCTGTCCGTGCCCGACGACGTGAGCGTGGTTGGTATCGACGACGCACTCGAGGGACTTGTTCCTCACAATCGGCTGACGACGCTGCGATTTGATTTGCGCGGTGTCGGTAAGCTTGCGTTTGAGGCGGCGATTGGAGAGAGCTCGTCTATCGAGGCGATTCATGTGCCGAGCACGCTGGTCGAACGCTCGACTGTTAGGGACATACGGGGTTAGGTCCTACTCCGTTTGTCTCGATTTGTAACAGGTAGACGGTCAAAAGCGGGCTACGTGTTACAGATTTAGATTCTTCGGAAAGAGCAATCCTGTTCGTCTCAATCTGCAACAGCTAGGACCCAAAAACTCGGCTAGATGTTACAGATTGAGACAAACAGACCCCGAACCGCCCAAAAAGGCCGGGGGCGGCGCGCCGTGTGACGTGCCGCCCCCGGCTGAGAAATGGGGACAGGTTATGTGGGCGGTGCAATTCCGCCAACCGCTTGTCGCAAGCCGCTAGTCCAGACGACGGGTCTGCGCTACGTGCTTGTACCAGTATGCGCTTGCCTTGGGCGTTCGCTTCTGGGTTTCAAAGTCAACGTAGAAGAAGCCGTAACGCTTGTTGTAGCCATTGGTCCAGGAGAACTGATCCTGCAGGCTCCACAGGAAGTAACCGCCCACGTTGACACCCACCTCCATGGCCTTAAGCAGCCAGCGCAGGTGCTGCTCGATGTAGTCGATGCGCGGCTGGTCGTCCACAAAACCGTCCTTGTAGGGGTCCTTGTAGCCCATGCCGTTTTCGGTGATGAAGATCTGCTTGTAGTTGGGGTAGCGCTGCTTAATGTAGACGAGCAGATCGAACAGGCCCTCGGGATAGATGATCCAGTCCCAGTCGGTGGTAGGGATGCCGGGTTTGTTCACGTGCTCGCCAATGCCCTTAACGCGCCAGCGGCCGGTGCCCTTTTCGCCCGTGCCGTTGTGGTGCAGGTCGTTCTCGCCATCGTAAGCCTTCAAGAAGCGGCACTGGTAGTTGTTAACGCCCAGGTAGTCGTTGTAAAGCGCGGCTTCGCGCATAATCTTGAGGTCCTCGTCCAGGATTTCGATGGTGCCGCCCGAGACGGCGGCCAGGCGGTTGGCGCACTCGAGGGTGTCGGGTGCGTAGTCGCCGCGGAAGGTGGCGTCGAGCAAAAACTGGTTTTGCAGCACGTGCTCGTTGTTGGCGGCTTTGATGTCGGCGGGGTCGTTCTCGTTGAGCGGATACTTAAACTCCAGCGACTGAATGACGCCGATCTTGCCCTTAAAACCGCCGTTGTGGAAGGCCAGTACTGCCTTGGCGTGGGCGAGCATCATGTTGTGCTCGCACTGGAAGGCCTCGGCCAGATGCGCCTTGACGCCACCGGGGAAGGTGCCCTCGATGTAGGTGTTGGAGGCGTCGGCCCAGATCTCGTTAAAGGTGAACCAGTAGGTCACCTGGTCGGCGTACTCCTTAAAGCAGAAGGTGGCAAAGTCCACAAAGGCGTCGATGGTCTCGCGGTTGAGGAAGTCGCCCTTCTCAAAGAGGGGAAGCGGCGTATCGAAGTGATGCAGCGTGACAAACGGCTCAACGTGGTGCTTGTGGCACTCGGCGAAGAGATCGTGGTAGAACTGGACGCCCTCGGGGTTGATTTCGCCGGTGCCGTTGGGGAAGATGCGGCTCCAGGCGATGGAGAGACGAATGCCGTTGATGCCGAACTCCTCGCACAGCTCCAGGTCGACGGGGTACTGGTTGTAGAAGTCCGAAGCGGGATCGGGGGAGAAGCGCCCCTGGGCCTCCAGAAAGTCGTCCCAGGCAACCTTGCCCTTACCGTGAGTGCGGGTCTCGCCCTCTACCTGGTAGGCAGCGGTGGCGCCGCCAAAGACAAAGTCCTCGGGAAACTGCGCGGGCGGGTTGGTGACGCTAGCAGGATTAACGGACATGATGATCCAATCGTCTAAATCGAAGGGCCAGCCGGTCTTGGATGGTCGGCTGGCCCTGGGCGTTACTTACTTCGAAAGTTGCTCACTCACGAAGGCGAGAGACTTGTCGCCGTTCTGGGAGAGCTCGATGTACTGCTTGCCACGGCAGGCGACGCACTTGTTGCCCACGCGCTCACAGTCCTTCTGCAGGTCGGCCAGGTAGCTTGCGGCCTGCGGGGCCAGGACGACCAGGTCAAAGTCGGGGAGCATGTCCACGTGGTTGCCATAGGCCTCGGCAGCGGTCTCGAGGTTAATGCCGCGCTCCTTGGCGGCCTTGGCCAGCGCGTTGGCGAGCAGGCCCGAGGTTCCGCCGCCCTGGCAGAGCACGAGCACGCGCTTGCCGTTGAGGTCGCTGGCGGTCGTTGTCTCGGCAGCGGGTGCTGCGGAAGCGGCGGGGGAGTCGGCCTTCACGGCCTCGGCAGCAGCGCCGGCGGCAACGCTCTTGGCGTCAGCCTTGCCCTGGAAGGCATCGTTGAGCTTGGCGGCCTTCTCGGCGTTCTTGGCGGCGAGCTCCTCCTGGGAGATCTCGGCCTCCTCGGCGCACTTCTGGGCGTCATAGGCACGGAAGAACGGGTAGTACAGAACGAAGTCGACGACCAGGATAAGGGCGAGCATCACAAAAGCGAGCGGCTGGAAGCCCAGGCCCATGATGGTGCCGATGGGGCCGGGGACGGTCCAAGGCAGGGTGTACATAAAGCCGTTCATGCCCAAGAAGTCGATAAAGATCTTGAGGATCCAGATGTTGGCGATCGGGGCAAAGACAAACGGGACAAAGAAGACGGGGTTGAGCACGATGGGCGCGGCGAACAGCAGCGGCTCGTTGACGGCAAAGCAGACGGGGACGATGGCGGCCTTACCGACGGCGCGCATCTCCTGAGACTTGGCCAGGAAGCAGAACATAAAGACCAGGACGAGCGTGGCGCCGGTGCCGCCCATGCAGACGACGAAGTACTGGGCACCCTGGGTCAGGACAGCGGAAGCGTGCTGGCCGGCCTGGAACGCAGCCAGGTTGTCGGTCATGTTGGCAACGAGGGCGGCGGCGATGGCGGGCTCGACGATCGAGGGGCCGTGGACGCCGACGAACCAGAACAGGCTCATAGCGCCGTAGATCACAGCGAGGCCGATGTAGCCGTCGGCAGCGGTGAACAGGGGCTGGAACACCTGGATGACGCCCTGGGCAAAGCAGAAGCCAAAAGCAGCGCGGAAGGCGATGTCAAAGACCCAAAAGACGGTGATGCAGACGGAGAAGGGGATGATGTCCTTAAAGGTCTGCGAGATGTTGGGCGGAACCTGCTCGGGCATCTTGACGGTGATGTTGCGCTTAATGAAGAACTTGTAGATGATGCCGGTCACAAACGCAGCGATAAAGGCGGTCAGCAGGCCTTTGGAACCAAGGTAGGTGGTGTTGAAGCCGCTGGCAGCGTCCGTGGCGATCGTGTCGCTCGAAAGGAGCAAGAAGCCGATGATGGCCGCGCACATGCACGAGATGAAGTTGATCTGGTTGTTCTTGGGCAGATCGCGGTTCTGAGCGTCGGCGAAGTGCTTGGCCGTGGTGGCGGCACAGGCGATGGCCAGGATGCCCATGGAGTAGTTGTAGCACTTCCACAGGGCGTTGTTGATGTCATCGGGCCAGTAGAAACCCCAGATATTGGGAACCGAGGCTACCAGGCAGAAGATGGACGAGAAGATGATGATGGGGATGACGGAGATAAAACCGTCGCGGATCGCCTTGAGGTACTTGTTGCGGGCGATCGCGTTGAAAAAGGGCTGCCCCTTTTCGATGATGGCGATGAGTTGCTCCATGCAAAGCTCCTAAGAGTCGGTGGGTTGGCAACGATGGTAGCTTTTGACGTTTGGTTGCCAAAATGTTGACGTTGCCATTTTGCGACACAAAATAAGACGCGAACCGATGGCCCCTGTGCCTGTGGACCGTCGATTCCTTGCGCGTAAACGTTTGAGCCGCCCGGTGGCTCTGTGTTTGCACAATGGCAACGTTAACATTTGGGCGACAAAAGCCGTTCGGGGAAGCAAAAATGTCGGTGAACGGTAGGTTTTGGGTGGTGAGCGTATGGTGGGGGAGGCGTTGGATATACTTGAAGGCGTTAAAAATGACTGCGCAAGGTGCCACCAATGGCATCGTTGACATAGAAAGATCGACCTATGGCCGCTGTTAAAAAATCGGTATCCGTCAAAGACGTAGCGCGCCTCGCGGGCGTCTCGGAGCAGACGGTCTCGCGCACCGTGCACGATTCGCCCAGCGTGCGCCCCGAGACCAAGGAACGCGTGCGTGCCGCCATGCGCGAGCTGGGGTATCGCCCCAATTTTGCCGGTCGATCGCTGCGCCGCGGTAAGTTTAAGACCGTCGGCGTCGCCATGTTCAACATTACCGGCACCGGCAATCTCGACCGTATGGAGGGCTTTGCCGCCGCGGCCGATAAGCACGGCTATGCCATCACCCTCACTAAAGTAGACGGGCATCCGTATACCCTCGAGAGCGCATCGTCGCGCATGAGCGCACTGCCAGTGGACGGTATGGTTGTGATCATGAATCGCATGCCGGCAGACTTTGGCACTTTTGAGCCGCTGCCCGGCATGCAGACGGTGCTCGTTACGATGTTGGAGCACCCGCTCTGTTCAACGGTCGATAACGACCAGTTCGATTGCTCGCGCCAGGTGGTCGAGTACTTGCTGGAGCGGGGGCACAAGACCGTGCACTTTATCTCGTGTCCCGAGCGCTCGCTTTCGGGCATGCGGCGCGAGGAAGGCTGGCGCGAGACATTGCGCGCGCATGGCATTGAGCCACCGCGACTTATCCGTGGCGATTGGACGGCGCAGAGCGGATATGCCGCAGGTCAGGCCCTGGCGGATGATCCGACCTGTACGGCCATTTATGCTTCCAACGACGCCATGGCCTACGGCTGCATTCGCGGGCTCGAGTCGCGCGGAAAGCGCGTGCCCGAGGACGTGAGTGTGGTGGGTGTTGATGACAGCCTGGGCGATATCGTGCCCGACCGTCGCCTGACCACGGTGCGCTTTGACAACAAGCGCGTCGGCATGTGGGCGGTCGACAAGATTGCCGGCGCCGAGGGCGTTGCGCCCGGTGTGGAGCACATGCTGTTTCCGGGCGTGCTCGTCGAGGGCGATACGGTGCGCGATGTACGCTAGGGGCGCAGGTCTGTTTGGGTTGCCGCTAATTGTGTTCGATATTGTTCAGATTGGTTTAAAAACCGTTCACGGGCGAAAAGCGACCGTTCATAGCTCGAAATCACGTTTTGCGCTGTTCTTTTTTGTTTGAATGTTAATGTTTCTGTCATACAGAACGCAGCGCGTATGCCCGGACGCGATGCTCTCCATTGGTTCATATGTGAAAGGAACGCAATATGGCAACCAAAGAAGAAATCTCGATGGTTGGATTCGAGATTGTCGCATACGCAGGTGACGCCCAGACCGATCTGCTTGCAGCGCTCGATGCTGCTCGCGAGGGCGATTTTGAGAAGGCCGAACAGCTGCACAAGGATGCCAGCGATGCACTTATCGGCGCCCACGACACGCAGACCAAGCTGCTTTCGCAGGAGGCCGGCGGTGGCGAGATGGAGATGACCTTCATCATGGCTCACGCTCAGGACACTCTCATGACCACTATGATCCTGGAGAAGCAGGCCCGCTTTACCATCGATGCCTACAAGCGCATCGCCGAGCTCGAGGCCAAGCTCGCCTAACGAGCCCTCACAACCAAGTCCCCTTCCAAAAGCTCTGCCGCTACCCGCGGCAGGGCTTTTTCTGTCCTCCTCCAAGTTGCGGTGAAATAGGGACTGAATAGGGGCCGACGGGCGCAAAACAATCCCTATTCCACCGCAACTCATCCGGAGATAGTCATTGGGGACAGTCTTGGTGCGCTCTGTTCGTCTTCCCGTTCGTTTTTTGCTCGGTGGGTATACTTCCTTTCGCATTAAGCCCCGGACTGAGGAGGTATCCAAATGCCGGATAACGGGTCAATACAAAAAAGAGACGCGCACGAGATGGCTCATGGGCGTCCTGTCCAGATAACCGAGCACACGACGGTAACCGAGCTGCAGCCCAGTCTGTCCGATGTCGTGTGCGCAAACAAAAAGCTGCAGATTGGCTTTATCGTTGCGCTCGTGGTACTGGCGCTGCTGTCGGGCTTTGTAGCTCGTCCGCATTTCGCCGATACCAAGACTTGGGACTCCACCATCGAGGTCATCGATCAAAAGAAGGGCAATGTTTTGGCGCTCACGACCTCGTGCGTCGCCCTATCTGCGGGTATCACTGCGCTGCCGGGCGATACGGGAACGCCGGTTGCCGAGCAGCTCGCGCAGCTTTCGGGTAACTTGGGCATCGTGCTTGCCGTGCTCTACCTCGAGAAATACCTGCTGACCATTTTGTGGTCGGTTGGCCTGGGCATCCTGATCCCGTTTGCGCTGGTGCTCCTTGCGGTGTCGCTCGGCATTCACGGGCGCTGGAGCACGAGCGCCGTCCTGCGCCGCGTGGCGACTCGCGTGCTGGTGGTCGCCACGATCGGCATGGCGTTGGTGCCTGCAAGCGTATGGGTGTCGCAAAAGGTCGACGAAACGTATCGAGTGAGCATCGAAGCGGCCGAGCAAAAGGCGGCCGACGCTGCGGGTACGGCAAATAGTGATAGCTCCAAAGCAAGCAAGAAAAAGACCGAGTCCACAGAGTCCAAGAACGTGCTTGAGCAGCTTGCCGACGGTGCCTCAAGCCTGGTCACGTCGGTAACCAGTGGTGCCAAGCAGATGACCGACGAGATCGTGCAGCAGGTGACCGACCTTATCGAAGGCGTCATCGTGATGATCGTGACCTCGTGCGTGATTCCATTGCTGGTGCTCGCGGCGTTTTTGTGGCTGGGGCACACCCTGCTGGGGATTGATATTTCCGGCCCGGCGAACTATTTGACGGGTCGCTTTCTGAGCGCTCCGTCCAAGCACGCCAAAAAGGGCGGGCAGTCCGAGTAGCTAAAACAGCTGTATATACCGGGGAATACCGCCGAAGGGCGGCCGAGACACGTTCTCGGCCGCCCTTTTGTTTGTTGAATACGTGGCAGGGTGGGCTTTCCCCGATTCCAAACGGTCAGCAATCATCCGCGAACGGTATTTGTTCAAAAAAGAACAAAGACAAACAAATAATTCTTGCAGTTGATGTTCGAATGTGTTCAAATAAACATGAACAGTGAAGAACCGCACATTCAGATGCCCGGACCTGAACGCGATTCAACACTTCCAAACAGAAACTACGCACCTGCGTATCTCTCAAGGAGGATGTCATGAGGGTTGTAATCGCTTCCGATGCCGACGGTATGTCGATGAAGGAGTCCATCAAGGAGATGCTCATCGCCGACGGTCACGAGGTCGTCGACTATTCCGAGACCCCTGCCGCGGACTTTGTCGATTCCGCGACCGCCGTTGCCAAGGACCTGCTGGAGCACAAGGATTCCCAGGGCTTCGCATTCGATAAGTACGGCGTCGGCTCCTATATGGCCGCCGTCAAGATCAAGGGCATGGTCGTCGCCAACATTTCCGACGAGCGTTCCGCTTACATGACCCGCGAGCACAACGGCTCGCGCATGGTCACCATGGGCCCGGGCGTTGTGGGCACCGAGGTCGCCAAGAAGATCGCCCGCGAGTTCCTGCGTGCCCAGTACGCCGGCGGCCGTCACCAGATCCGTGTCGACATGCTCAACAAGATGGCCTAACGAGAGCCACCGAGAACTCGAACTTCTACCTCAACTTGTGAATTCAGACGAAAGGACGTTCTGATGAAGAAGACCATCGCAATCGGTTGCGACCATATCGTTACGGACGAGAAGATCTATCTGGCCGACCGCCTGGAGCAGGCTGGCTACAAGGTGCTCGACTGCGGCACCTACAGCCACACCCGTACGCACTATCCCATCTACGGTAAGGCCGTGGGCGAGGCTGTCGCCAGCGGCAAGGCCGATTTTGGCGTGGCCCTGTGCGGCACCGGCATCGGCATCACCAACGCCGTCAACAAGGTTCCCGGCGCCCGCTGCGCCCTGGTCCGCGATATGACCTCTGCCCTGTATGCCCGTCGCGAGCTCAACGCCAACATCGTGGGCTTTGGCGGCAAGATTACCGGCGAGTTCCTGATGGCCGACATCATGCTTGCCTTCCTGGAGGAGCCCTACGAGAAGACCCCCGAGCACGATGCCCTGATCGCCAAGATCGATGCCTGCAACAAGGCCGACGCCGAGGCTCAGGCTGACCCGCACTTCTTTGACGAGTTCCTCGAGAAGTGGGACCGCGGCGAATACCACGACTAAGGGGTTCCAGCGTTCTACCGAACGCCGGACCGGCCGACGCTGCGAAGCCATCTGGCGGGCAATCTGCCGTTCAGCTTCGGCGGCATGACCAGAAGGTCAATGCCGCCTCGCTTCACGGCACCTTGCCTCGCCAGCTGACTTCTCGCTGACGTTGGGGGTACCTGTGGGGTTACCGCTGTTGTTGCGAAGCTTTCTGGTTCAGTAAGCTGCTCCGATAACGCGTTTGCTTGCTGAGCTTGTGGGCTTCGTTTTGGCGGGACCCGGTATTCTGCAGCTTTTCAATTGACGGCTCGCGTTTCTGTGATGGGGCGCGGGCCGGTTTGCTATCAGCCCCACTGACTTGGCGGGCTGTCGTAAGAAAGGGAAGGCTCCTATGGAGTTTGTTCTTGATAACGGTTCTATCCGCGTGGCACTGAGCACGGCGGGCGGGTCGTTCACTTCTATTACGGCCAACGGCCGTGAGTACCTGTGGCAGGGCGACCCGGTGGTGTGGTCGGGCCAGGCACCCATTTGTTTCCCGATCTGCGGCGGCCTTCGTGACGGTCGCGCAATGACCATGGGCGGCCGCGAGGTCAAGCTCGCCCGCCACGGCTTTGCTCGCAAGCAGGAGTGGAAGCTCGAGGAGCAGAGCGACAACATGGTTGTGCTGAGCTTAAGCTCTGCCGACCATGCCGAGTTGCTCGAGCAGTACCCGTATCCGTTTAAGATCGTTGCTCGTTACACGATCGATGCGGAGAAGGTGGCCGTGTCGTACGAGGTGACCAATGAGGGCACCGAGGACATGCCGTTCTTTGTGGGCGGTCACCCTGGCTTTAAGTGCCCGCTTGACGAGGGCGAGTCCTACGACGACTACGAGCTCCGTTTTGAGCAGCGTGAGGCCGCCGAGCTCTGTACTGCCGTTCCCTCGACGGGCCTGATTGATGTTGAGCATCGCAGCAAGAACCCCATAATCGGCCAGAACCTGCCGCTGACCCACGAACTCTTCGACTTTGCGGAGACTATCTTTGACGTGCTCGAGAGCCGCGTGGTTACGCTGACCAAGAAAACCGAGGACAAGGGTGTGCGTTTGACGTTCCCCGATATGCCGTACCTGATTGTGTGGAGCAAGCCCGAGGGCGACTTTGTCGCAGTTGAGCCGTGGGGCGGCCTGTCCACCTGCTCCGACGAGGACGATATTCTTGAGCACAAGCGTGGCTGTCTGGTTGCCAAGCCGGGGGAGACCGTCATCCGCGGTTTTGAGATCGAGATCCTTTAAAGAGCTATCGTATGTTTGGGGTCGCACACGTCGTGCCCCGGAAACAGGAGTTCAATATGATTCTGACCGTTACCATGAACCCGTCGATTGATACGCGCTATCAGCTCGACAAGCTGATCATCGACGATGTTAACCGTGTGACGCCCGAAAAGACCGCTGGCGGCAAGGGCCTCAACGTGAGCCGTGTGCTGCTGCAGTTGGGCGACGATGTGCTCGCGACCGGTCTGCTCGGCGGCCACATGGGTGCCTATATGGCCGAGCTTATGGATGCCGACGGCGTCAAGAACGACTTTGTGCCCATCGCCGGTGAGACGCGCATTTGCCTGAATATTCTGCACGAGGGTAATCAGACCGAGCTGCTGGAGAGCGGCCCGCAGATCGCCCCGGCCGAGCTCGAGGCCTTTACGGCCAAGTTCGCCGAGCTTGCGGCGAAGGCGGACGTTGTGACGCTTTCGGGCTCGCTGCCGCGTGGCGTCGATGCCGGCTACTATGCCGAGCTCGTCAAGATCGCCGAGGAGGCGGGCGCCAAGGTGCTGCTCGACACCTCGGGTGCATCGCTGGAGGCAGCGCTGGAGTCCGACGCTAAGCCCGAGCTCGTAAAGCCCAACCTGACCGAGATTAACGGCCTACTGGGTACGTCCTTTACGACCGATGATGTCGATGCCCTGCGCGAGGCGCTTGCCGCCGATGACCGTTTTGCCGGTATTCCCTGGGTTGTCGTTTCGATGGGCGCTGCCGGTTCGGTAGGCTTCCATGAAGGTCGCGCGTTCCGCGCCAAGACGCCCGCGATTGCGGCTGTGAACGCGACGGGTTCCGGCGACTCGACCATCGCTGGCTTTGCGCATGCCATTGCTGCTGGTGCCGACGATGTCACGGTGCTCAAGACCGCCAATACCTGCGGCAAGCTCAACGCCATGGATCCCAAGACCGGCCACCTGGTCATAGACCGCTGGGACGAGATCTACAACAGCGTTGAGGTCGTAGAATTGTAGCGGTTGTGACTCCTAATAGAATGAGCGTGGATAATCTCCCGTTTTTGGTGCCCATACGAGCTTAAAGAGGGAGATTTTCCACGCTCGAGTCATTAGTCATTGGGGATGCTCTTTAATGACTGGTCGTTTAAGAGCGTCCCCAATGACTACATTCAAAAACGGCGCCCGTCGGCGATGTTGCCGGCGGGCGCCGTTGTCGTGTGGGCGGTTATGTCGTGGCCGCTGATGAGGCTCGAACTCGTATGTTACAGCGAGTCGATAAAGCGCTGCTGGGCGGCGCGGCCGGCTTCGTCCCACTTAAAGACGCCGGCGTTATCGAGCACGTGGCCAAACACCACGCCGACCTCCTCGTGCAGGATGTCGATGGCGTTGTCCGCCGTAAGCTCGTTGGCGCGGCGGGCATAGATATCCTCGGCCCATGCGGCGTGGCTGCGGCAAAGGTCGTCGCCCTCGAGCGCGCCGGCGAGATCGTAGCTAGCATCGGCTTTGGCCGCCAGCAGGTGCTCGCGGACAGCACCGAGCTCAGGAACCAAGCGCGGCGGCAAAATAGCCAGGCCCATGACCTCGATCAGGCCGATGTTCTCCTTCTTAATGTGGTGATACTCGGCATGCGGGTGGAAAACGCCCAGCGGATGCTCGTCGGTCGTGATATTGCAGCGAAGCGCCAGGTAGGCCTCGTAAATCTCGCCGCCGGCGTTGCCGCGGGAGTCGACGCGGCGGATGACGGGCGTCACGGTGTTGTGCGCTACGCCGTCGGTCGTGTGTGCGATAACGCCAACCGACTCATCGGTCCACTCGCGCCAGGCGAGGATAATCTTCTCGGCAGCGTCGAGCAACTGGGCGCGGTCGTGCGAGCGCAGTCGCAGCACCGAAAGCGGCCAATGCAACACGGTACCGCTGACCTGGTCAAAGCCGGGCACGCTAAACTGCGAGACCTCGGCGGCATGCATCATGGGGAACTCGTGCGCACCGCCCTGGAAGTGGTCGTGCGACAGAATCGAGCCGCCCACGATGGGCAGGTCGGCGTTGGAGCCGATAAAGTAGTGCGGGAACAGGTCGACAAAGTCGAGCAGGCAGGTCAGCCCCTTGCGGTCGACGTGCATCGGACGATGCTCGGAGCTCATGGCAATGCAGTGCTCGTTAAAGTACGCGTACGGGCTGTACTGGAAGCCCCAGCGCTCGCCGTCGAGCTTAATGGGGATAACGCGCAGATTCTGGCGGGCGGGATGGGCGCCGCCGTCGGCTGCAGCGGAGCGTCCGGGATAGCCCTCGTTTTCGATGCAGAGCTGGCAGGCGGGATACTTCTCGCCCGTGTTTTTGGCGGCGCCGGCCGCGGCAATATCGCGCGGGTCCTTCTCGGGCTTCGACAGGTTGATGGTGATCTCAAGATCGCCCCAGTTGGTGGGGGTGCTCCATTTGATGTTGCGCGCGATGGCGGCACGGCGCACGTAGCCGGCGTCGCAGCACAGGCCGTAGAACCAGTCGGTCGCGGCGCGGGGCTCGTTGACGCCCATGCGTCCGCCGAACTCCTCGTTTACAATCGAAGGCCTCGGCATGAGCACACCCATGATGCGCATGGCAATACGGTCGCGGCCCGATGTCGTATCCTCGGCAGCACCATTGGCAACGGCGGCCTCGGCAAGCGCAGCAAGCGTGCCCTCCAGGTCAAAGTCGGGCAGGGTATCGGGGTGCAAGAGCGAGAGTTTCTCGACCTGGAGCGCCCAGGCCATGTCGAGTGCCGGTCCCGTGGCGCCGATGCACTCCAGAATGGTGTTGTATGCCCAGATGCGATCGTCCTGTCCGATCATCGATCGATGGATGGCATACTCAATCAGGCCCTGCGCGGCCTCGCGCACGTCAGTCATTACAGCCATGCCGCGTAAGCCCCCTTGTCAGAAATTGCGTAGTGGCGGGCAGACCCCTCGCCCAGCCAGCCGTTCATCTTGGTGATAAAGGTGTCGACGAGCTTGAGCGGCACAAAGGCCTGGATGGTGCCGCCAAAGCCGCCGCCGTGGATGCGGACGGCGCCGCGACCGTCGAGCACATGCTCGGCCAGCGCCAGGGCATACATGGAAGGCTGCTCGGAGCCCAGCTTAGCAACAACATTCTGCAGGTACATGGCAGAGCTGGCGCCGGACTCGCGCGTCAGGACCAGGAACTGGTCAATGTCGCCGGCGTTCAGGGCCGCCCAGCGCTTATCGACTAGGCCGTTCTCGTACCAGTAGTGAACGGCGCGCAGGCAGGCGCGGTCGCCCAGCTTGGCACGCAGCTCGGGGAGCTTGGCATCAAAGTCCGCCACGTTTACCTCGCACAGGCGTGCCTTGCCAAACTCGGCAGCGACGTCCTGCATCTCGCGCGGAACGGCGGCGTAGTCGTCGGTGGCGGCCACGTGGTCGGCGCCGACCTTAACGAGCACGAGCGCATAGCCGTGATCCTCAAAGTTGAGCTCGAGCTTCTGGGTCTTAGGCTGGGCCTGGTCCTCAAAGTCCATGTAGGCAAGGCCGCCCAGGCACACAGCGGCCTGGTCCATCAGACCGCAGGGCTTGCCATAGTAGTTGTTCTCGGTGCGCTGGCTCATCTGGGCGAGCGCGACGGGCTCAATGGCGGGCGCGCCCCAGAGCGTCTCCATGGCGCGGCCGTAAGCCGCCTCGACAGCAGCGGAGCTCGAAAGACCGCCGCCCGAGGGGACGGAACAGGTAAAGGCGAAGTCGAAGCCGTGGGGCTCAACGCCAAGCGCTGCGACCTCGTGGGCCATACCGCGCACGAGACTTGCGGACGTGCCCTTCTCGGACTCCTGAACATCCAGCGTGTCGAGCGTAATCTCAAACGTGGGGTAGCCCTCGTCGACGACGCGGACCTTGTTGGAGTCGGTTGCCACGGCGATGCCGTCGACAGCTACATCGAGCGATCCGGCGATAACGTGGCCGCCCTCATGATCGGTGTGATTGCCGCTGATCTCGGAACGCCCGGGCGCGTGCACGTAGAGCACCTGGCGCTCGTCGATGGGGCCAAACTCCTCCTCAAACAGCTTGGTGAGCGTAGTGAGCGTCTTTTCATCGGGGGCGGTCATAGGGGTCCTTTCATTGACACCGGAGAGACTGGTCCGTATCGTTAATGAGTACGTTAACAATTTTGAGCACCACAAACTAGGCGGTCGCAGTGCCGTACGTTAATGAGTATGTTAACGTACTCATAACACAACGCATATCTATTTTTGAGAATCTGGTAATCGGTAGATTTTCGGCCGTGAACGGTGTTGCCGTATGGACATATGGAGCAAAAGAACCGCTGATAGAAAAAGTAGAGTACGTTAACATGCGTCCGATGATAGCGGGCCTCGGTGCGGGGCGTGTTTCCGCTCGGGCTGACATTCGCACTATTCAGATCTTGCGAGAGCGAAGGTGATTTTGTGGCAAGGCGCCCTTCCAACGATACGGGTACGCGTCCGGTATCCATGGCCGACGTTGCCCGTGCTGCCGGTGTTTCGCAGCAGACGGTTTCGCGCGTTGCCAACGGATTGCCCAACGTTAACGAGCAGACGCGTCAGCGTGTGCAAGCCGCTATGCAAGAGCTCGGCTTCCGTCCGAGCTATGCCGGTCGTTCGTTGCGTGACGGCCGTTACCATTCGGTCGGCTTGTGCGTCAACGATGTCACCAAGTTTGGCAACCTCTCAATGATCGACGGCATCGCCAGCGCTGCTCGCGAGCATAATTGCGCCATCACGTTGGTCGAGATGTCCAAGACCGAGGAGTTTTCGCTTGCCGAGGCCACGCGTCGTATGGCCGCATTGCCGGTGGATGGCATCATCATCGGCATGAGTCGCATGGCGCCCGATTTTGAGACGTTTGATCCACTGCCGGGCATTGGCACGGTTATCGTTACCATGTATGCGCACCCGCGGGTGACTACGGTCGACTCCGATCATTACGGCTGCTCGCTGTTGCTCATGGATCATCTGTTTGAGCTGGGGCACGAGCAGATTCGTTATATCGGCGGCCCGTCCTTTTCGGTCGACGAGCAGTTCCGTCGCGCCGGCTGGCAGGATGCGCTCGAGCGTAAGCACATCGAGCCGGCAGAGCCGCTCGAGGGCGACTGGTCTGCCAACAGCGGTTACGAGGCCGGTAGGTACCTGGCCGAACACGATCGCACCATGACGGCGATCTATGCGGCAAACGATCAGATGGCAAATGGCGTCATTGCAGCGCTGCGCGATAGCGGCTTGCGCGTGCCCGAGGACGTGAGCGTGGTGGGCGTCGATGACTCGCTCGACGACTTTGTCGCGCATAACGAGCTCACGACCGTTCGATTCGATTTGCATCAGCGTGGGCGCGAGGTATTCGAGCACGCGGTTCCCAAGGCGGGGGCAACGGACAAAACCGTCGCCATTCGCATCCCCGGTCAGCTCATCGTTCGACATAGCACGGCAGAGCCTCGCGCATAGTTTTTGCAGGTCAAAAGCGGTATATTCCGCATCAATAACAATCGATAAGGATGCCGGTAGATAGCTGTGGCTCTAAAGGCGAGTGTTATGATAGACGGGTTCTTTTGTCTATCTAGGAGGCTTTGCCTGATGGAGATCACCAAGGATATCCGCTACATCGGTGTCGACGATCACGACATTGACCTGTTCGAGGGCCAGTACGACGTGTCCGAGAACGGCATGGCATACAACAGCTATGTTATCTTGGGCGATAAAATCGCTGTCGCCGATTCGGTTGACGCTGGCTTTGTCGACGAATGGCTCGGCAACCTCGAGGCCGCGCTCGATGGCCGTACGCCCGACTACCTGGTCGTCCATCACATGGAGCCCGATCACTCCGCCGGTATCGCCGCCTTTATGGAGCGCTATCCCCAGGCGCAGATTGTGGCTAGCATGGGTGCTTTCCGCATGATGGTCAACTACTTTGGCACCGACTTCTCCGAGCGCAAGATGGTCGTCAAAGATGGCGACGTGCTCGACCTGGGCGGCCACAGCCTAACCTTTGTCGGTGCCCCCAATGTTCACTGGCCCGAGGTGTTGTTCTCCTACGAGGCCACCGACAAGGTGCTCTTTAGTGCCGACGGCTTTGGCAAGTTTGGCGCCAACGACATCGAGGATCCCGAGGGCTGGGCTTGCGAAGCGCGCCGTTACTACTTTGGCATCGTGGGCAAGTTCGGCAAGTTTGTGCAGGCCGTGCTCAAGAAGGCCGCCAATCTGGACATCCAGATCATTTGCCCGCTTCACGGCCCCGTGCTGACCGAGAACCTGGGCTATTACCTCGACACCTACAACACCTGGTCGAGCTATCAGCCCGAGGACGAGGGCATCACGATTGCCTATGCGAGTGTGTATGGGCATCTGAAGGCTGCCGTTGAAGAGCTCGCATCTGCGCTCGAGGCCCGCGGCCAGAAGGTTTCCGTCTTTGACCTGGCTCGCGACGATATGGCCGAGGCTGTTGAGGATGCGTTCCGCTATGACCGTCTGGTGCTCGCCTCTATCACCTATCAGGGCGAGATCTTCCCGTTCATGAGCACCTTTATCCACACGCTCGCCGAGCATGCCTACCAGAACCGCACCGTGGCGCTCGTCGAGGCCGGCTCCTGGGCGCCCACCGCTGCCAAGGTTATGACTAAGGAGCTCGAGGGTATGAAGGACATCACCCTGGCGCAGAACAAGGTGACTGTGCTGGGGTCGCTCAACGACGCCTCGCGCGCTCAGATCGAGGCCCTCGCCGACGAGCTTTCCAAGTAGCGATATTTCGCTTTTAACGCTCAACCACCACAAAGGGGACAGGCACCTTTGTGGTGGTTTTTGTTTAAGCGCCGGCGATGAGGAGATTTGGGCGGGCGTCGTCGACGATCTCGGCGATTGAGGTGGCGACGGCCTCGTCGGGATCACGGTCCATCACGATGGTGTCAACGTCGGCAAGCTCGGCAAAACGGTACATGCCGCGTCCGTTGACCTTACTGGCGTCCATGAGGGCGACGCTTTGACGGGCGGCACCGACCATAGCCGTTTTGGTCTCGGCCATCTGGGGAAAGTCGGTCGTAAAGCCGCAGCTGGGGACAAAGGCGCCGGGGCACATGACGGCCAGATCGGCATGGACCATTTGGAGCGCCTGCATAGTGAGCGGTCCGTACAGATAACGATGGCCTTTGCGCAGTGCTCCGCCCAGCATGACGACGTCGACCGAGGGCATGCTCTCGTCGATGTAATCGGCAATGGTAATGTCTGCCGTGATGACGGTAATACCGTCGCGCTGATCGAGGAGCCGGACGAACTCGAGCGCCGTGGTGCCCGAGTCGACGAGCAGGGTGTCACCATTGCCGACGAGTTCAATGGCGCTTTGTGCGATGGCTTGTTTGGCGGCGACATTGACGTTAATACGGCGATCCTGGGTGGATACGGTCAGCCGCTTCTGGAGCGACACGGCGCCACCATGCGTGCGGCGCAGCTTGCCGGACTCGGCGAGCGCGTCCAGGTCGGCGCGGGCGGTAACGGAGGACACGCCAAAGGTCTGTGCGATTTCTGCCACCTGCACCGAGGCGTTATGTTCGAGCATCTCCATGATGGCGGCACGACGCTCTTCGGCGAAAGCTCGGGTTGTTGCATGGGCCATGGCTGCTCCATCCTCAACTTAAATTTGCAGGAATTGTGTTGAGTCTATTTTCGTTCATTTTCTTTTTGAGTAAGAAAACGCCTTTCGATTACTTATCTTTTCTATAAAAGAAAGACATTCAACGCTCAAAACTCAATATCGAGCACGTTCGCTCGACTCCAATCTCTTCCGTTTGCTTTTCAAAAATAATCGTTTTGACCTGCGCGCACTTGATATTCCGCACGTGCGAATCCGTCGAATTTCATACAATAAGCGTAGTAAAACGCAAGGTAAAATGCCTTGTGAACAACTACGCCCGATGTCCAGATGCGGGCGAGGGAGAGGAGCAAACGCTCATGGCACTTGTTACCACCGAAAAGATGCTCAAGGACGCTCAGGCCGGCCACTACGCCGTCGGCGCGTTCAACGTCGAGAACCTCGAGTTTGTTATGGCCGTTCTGGCCGCCGCCGAGGAGACCAAGTCCCCCGTCATCATGCAGACCACCCCGGGCACCATTAAGACCGCTGGCCTGGATTACTTCTACGGCATGGTCAAGGCCGCTGCCGATCGCGCTTCTGTGCCCGTCGCCCTGCACCTCGATCACGGCGATGGCTATGACCGCTGCATGCAGGCTTTCCGCACGGGCTACACCTCCGTTATGATCGACGGCTCGCACGAGTCCTTCGAGGACAACATCGCCCTGACCAAGTCCGTCGCCGACGCTGGCCGCGCCATGGGCGTGCCCGTCGAGGCCGAGCTCGGCAAGGTTGGCGGCAAGGAGGACGACGGTCCCGCGGTTGAGGGCGAGAGCCCCTACACCGATCCTGCCGAGGCCAAGGAGTTCGTCGAGCGCACTGGCTGCACCTCGCTGGCTATTGGCGTTGGCACCAGCCACGGCGTGTACACGAGCGATCCGCACATCGAGCAGTCCGTGGTCAAGGCCATCCGCGACGCCGTCGACGTGCCGCTGGTTCTGCACGGCACCTCCGGTGTGCCCGATGAGCAGGTCGCCGAGGCCGTGAAGAACGGTATCTGCAAGGTTAACTACGCTACCGAGCTGCGTCAGGCCTACACCAAGGGCTTCATGGCCTACATGGCCGAGAACCCTGCCTGCTTCGATCCCAAGAAGCCGGCCAAGGAGGGTATGCGTGAGATCACCGAGCTGGTTAAGATCCGCATGACCAACCTCAACTCCGTGGGCAAAGCAGAGTAACAGCAAGGGTACTCTGATCCCACCGGGCCGTCCGGAAACGGGAAAGGGCCTATCTCTCAGAACGTCCTCGGACATGTCGGAAGCCCCGCTGCGCGCTACGCGCTGCGGGGCTTCCTCCGTCCTGCGGAATGTTCTGAGAGATAGGCCCTTTCCCGTTTCCGGACGGCCCTGCTCGATCGCCCTTGTGGCGTTGGGGCTGAAGAGATGGTGCGCGAGGGGCGCTTTGTTGATGAGGGGTTAGTATGCCCGGGCTTGGTTGGGGAATGCCTGGTCTAGTGAGGCTTGGAGTTTTTCGAAGGATGTCTGCAGGTTGAGGTGTTGGTCTGCAGAGCGTTTGGCTTTTGTGATTGGGGAGTCGAGGAGGCCGTCTCTCTGTGTCGGGGGGAAGGAGAAAAGGTCTGCATGTTTTAGGGATGGCTGCCGTGTTACGGCATTGGAAGAATGCATGCTTATGCGGCCTCCTCGATGTCCACCAAAAGGTTGCGCACGGGGTGTGCTGCTAGGTCCTGTGCGTTGGCAGTATTATGCCGCGGCTGCTGCAAAGAAGCGCTAAAGAAAGGCTTAACCTGGTTTGGTGTTACGATGAAACTGCAGGTCAGAGGTATCGAGTAACACTCTTGAAAGGTTTTGAGCTTAAGGACTTTCTAAGGTTTGTGACGCGGATATGGCTCGCCTGTGTGAGGCGTGTGGGCGGCTCGTTCCTAGCGCTGCGGCTCTGCGGCGCGCACCTGCTCGATGACCTTTTCCATGGTGGCGTCGATGCAGTCTTTTTTGAGCTCGCATTCCCAGATGGTTATGGATGTCCAGCCCATTTGAGTGAGTGCTGCCACGGCAGCGCGGTCGCGCTCGACGTTGCGGCGGAACTTTGCCTCCCAAAACTCAACATTGCGCTTGGGCTGGCTCGGATTGCACTTAGGGCAGCGATGCCAAAAGCAGCCGTTGACGAAGATGGCGATCTTGCGCCCGGGAAAGGCGATGTCGGGCTTGCCGGGAACCTTCCATTCCAAGCGATAACCCGTAAGGCCCGCGGCCCGTAGGCGTTGTCGTACGAGCAGCTCGGGCTTGGTGTTGGCACGCTTGTTGCCCTTCATGGACTTTTTGATGGCGGCGCGACGGCGCACCAGTTCGCGCTCGTCAGCGGAGAGGTCCGAGGTATCGATGCCGTCGAGCAGACCGGGCTTGGGTCGCCTCTTGCTGCGGCGCTTGGCTTTGCGCTTGGGTTTGGTGGCGGGCTCGTCGGCCGTGGTGGCCTCGGCGTCGTTGGCAGTGCCGTTGGCCTCGAGCCGATCTTCCTTCAACTCAATCAGCGCATCGATAAGTCCCTTGTCGGCGGGCATCCATTCCACCGTGGCAAGCGAGGTACGCGGAATCCAACGGATATCGAGCTGGCGGTCGTGCTTCTGGGGTTCATCGGGTTCATCGGTGAGCGAGCAGTAGTAGCACTCCATGGAGAGGTGGAAATCGGGGTAGTCATACTCAACGGTATAGAAATCGCGCAGGTTGGTGACTTTGACCTGCAGCTCTTCCATGAGCTCGCGGCGTACGGCGTCCTCGGGCGTCTCGCCGCGCATGAGCTTGCCACCGGGGAACTCCCAAAGTCCCTGCATGTCGCCATAGCCGCGCTGCACGGCCAGTAGCTCGTCGGATCCTTCCTTGCGAATGATCCCAGCGGCAACATGAACAGTCTTCAACGGGAGTCCTCTCTCAACATCAACACGTGGCAGGCTAGCTACCCGTACCTTACACAACGGTAAGGCAAGCTTAAGCCATATCGATGGTAGCCGACTCGGCTTCTTGCGACTATAGATGCCGTAGACTAATCGCAAGAAAGGACTCGGTATGCAAACCACGCACATGGCGACCCCGGTACTGGAGGTCGCGCATCTCGAAAAGGTATATGGAGCGCTGGGCAACGTGACCCGCGCGCTCAACGACGTCAGCTTTACCGTCAACCGCGGCGAATTCGTTGGCATCATGGGCGCTTCGGGCTCGGGCAAGTCGACGTTGCTCAACTGCGTGTCGACCATCGATAGCGCCACGAGCGGCACCATCCGCATCAACGGCCAGGACGTAACACGCATGAAGCAGGCTAAGCTTTCGCAGTTCCGCCGCGAAGAGCTCGGCTTTATCTTCCAGGACTCCAACCTGCTCGATACGCTCACGGCACGCGAGAACATCGCCCTGCCGCTCACCATCGCCCGCACAAACTCGGCAGAGATCTCGGCCCGCGTGCAGGATGTGGCCGCGCGTCTGTCTATCAGTCAGGTGCTCGACAAGTATCCCTACCAGATGTCCGGCGGTCAGCAGCAGCGCGTTGCCGCGGCTCGCGCGCTCGTCACCGACCCCACCATGATCATGGCCGACGAGCCCACCGGCGCCCTCGACTCCAAGAGCGCACGCCTGCTGCTCGAGAGCCTGGAGGCGCTCAACCGCCGTCTGCGTGCCACCGTGCTCATGGTCACGCATGACAGCTTTGCCGCCAGCTACACGAGCCGCGTGCTGTTTATTCGCGACGGCAAGATCTTCACCGAGCTGCGCCGCGGCGACACCGACCGCCGAGAGTTCTTCGACCGCATTATGGAGGTCGTTGCCATGATGGGCGGTGAGGGCTCCGATGCTCTGTAAACTCGCTTGGGGCAACGTCCGCCGCGCCGGCCGCGACTACCTCGTCTACCTTTTGACGCTCACCCTGGGCGTCACGGTCTTCTATGCCTTTAACACCATCTCGATGCAGGTCGACATCGCCGGCATCGATGAAAAGGGCTTGGCGCAGGTTATGGGCAGCATGCTCGGCAACCTGACGTACTTTTTGGCCGGTGTCATGGCCTTTTTAATGGTGTATGCCAATAACTTCATCATGAAACGCCGCAAGAAGGAGTTTGGCCTGTACCAGGTGCTCGGCATGGGGCGCGGGCGCGTCGCCACGATCATGGCGCTCGAGACGGTGATTGTCTCGGTCGGCGCCTTTGTCGCCGGCATTGTGCTGGGTGTGGGACTCTCCCAGCTTATGACGTTCTTTACGGCCTCGCTCTTTAAGACACAGATCGCCAATTTCCACTTCTTTTTCTCGGTGCATGCGTTCAACCTGACCCTTGCCTGCATGCTCGTAATGTTTGTGCTCACGCTGCTGCTGAACCTTCGCGCCGTGCGTCGTACCAAACTCATCGAGCTTATGGGTGCCGAGCGTCGCAACGAGAGCATCAAGACACGCAACCCCTGGATCGCGATTGCCATCTTTGTCGTGGGCGTGGTGCTTGTGGGCGTGGCCTATTACCGTCTGCTACGTGATGGGTTCCCGCTAACCGCGACGGACAGCAAGCTGCAAGAGGCCATGAACCAGTTTGGTATTACGACCGCTATGGTTACCGTGGGCACCTTTGCCCTGTTCTGGGGACTCTCGGGCATGCTCATTAAGCTGCTGCAGAGCTTGCGCGGCGTGTATTGGCGCGGCCTCAACATGTTTACCGTGCGCCAGCTTGCGGCCAAGGTCAACACGGTGTGCTTTTCGATGGGCGTCATCGCGATGCTCCTGTTTTTGGCCATCACTTCGGTGACGTGCGGTATGTCGATTGCCAACGTGATGAACGAAAACCTGGAGCGCTATAACCCTGTTGATGTGTCTCAGACGTATGTCTATTACACGCCCGAAACGCTCGACTACTACAAAGAGTATGTCAATCCGTCTGAGGCCGATCGCATGGTGCTGGCTGATAGTACGGTCGATTTGTACCCCGCATGGCACGGCAAGGGCAAGTCGGCGGACAACAACGACGAGACCGGCAAGAAGGTCGATATCGCCGATGTTGCCGGCGAGCATGTACAGATCGATTCGTATCTGAGTTACCCGCTTGGCGGCTCGGATCCTTCGGTGACCCCAAGTGAGATGTGCAAGACCATGGGCGAAAAGCTTCCCAAGGCGTTCGGGGGTAGCAATGCCGACATGACAGGCCTGTCTGTGACGCCGGCAAGTCAGTACAACAAACTGCGCCAGATGATGGGCAAGGAGCCGGTGCACATCGGTCACGACCAGTATCTGCTCACGTGTGATATGGGCGGCGAGCTGGTCGACATGTACACCAAGTATATGGCTGGCGGCCATACCCTCACCTTGGGCGGGCATGAGCTCAAGCCCGCAGCCGATAAGTCGGACGAAGATACGGCGGCCATCGCCAACTCGGCGATGGGCAGTAATGGGGGTACCGTCGTCGTTGCCGACGAGCTGTTGTCCCAACTTAATCTGCAGCCGTATTCCAGTAGTCTGCTCGTTAACTACAAGCAGGGGATGGATGTGAGCAAGGCAGACGAGAGCATTAAATACACCATGCTCGACAATCTGCTCGTTGACGGCAAGGAGCCGGGGGGATGGGGAGTCTTCATCACGCGTTCCGAGATGTACACGCAAGCAGCGCAGATGAACGGCATGATTAGCTATCTAGCCATCTACATTGGCTTTGTGCTGGTCATTGCATGTGCGGCGATTCTGTCGATCCAGCAGCTCTCCAATGTGGCCGACGGCAGCCGCAGCTATCGTGTGCTGGCACAGATCGGCTGTGACGACCGTCAGATCCGGCATTCGGTGATGGCGCAGCAAGCGGTGTTCTTCCTGTTCCCGCTGGCAGTGGGCTTGGCGCACTCCTTTGTGGCACTTAAGGTGATCATCGAGCTGGTGAGCATTTTCGGAAATATGAGCATCGGCGGCACCGTGGGCCTCACCTGTGCAATCTTCCTGGCAGCATACGGTGGCTACTTCCTGGTGACCTACCTCATGAGCGCCGGAATGGTACAAGCTGCCATCGCCACCCGCTACAGTGAGTAACTCACCCAGTTTGGAATTATCGTAGGTTGAGCATAAGTCAGACACTATGACCCAATCCAGGGGCACGGAAACGACAGGAGCCCCCGCTCGTGACCGCGGGTCGGGGCTGCGACAATGTTGTTGAAGTGCCAGAGGCGCAGCCGCGCCGCAACGAGGTTGGGAGGCTCCCGTGCCTAGATATTCTACCGCCTTCGGAATGGACGTACACCTCAGGTCCACCACCGTCTGCGCGCTCGACGCGGAGACGGGCGAGGCCGTGACGAGGAGGTTCCGCGGCAACCCCTGGGGCGAGGTCGCGGAGTGGATGTCGGGCTTCCCCGGCCCGTCGCTCGCCGCCTACGAGAACGGCCACCTCGGCTTCGCCCCGCAGAGGGAGCTCTCCGGGCTCGGCGTCGACTGCGTCGTCGCGGCCGTCTCCAAGGTCCCGAGGTCGGCGGCAGACCTCTCGTCCAAGAACGACCGCAACGACGCGGCCAGGATGGCCAAGGCGATACTGTCGCACGATATCTCCCCGGTATGGGTGCCGTCCCCCGAGATCGAGGGGCTCAGGGACCTCGCCGGGGCCCACGACGCGGCGACCGCGAGGCTCGCGGCGGCGAAGCAGCGGCTCCTGGCGTTCCTGGCCCGCCGTGGCTACGCCTACGGCGGCACGACGCCGGCCGGAAACCCCCGGAGGTACTGGACGTACGACTTCCTCAGGCGGCTCGACAAGGTCCGGCCCGCCGACGACGGCGGCATCCGGGCGCTTGCGGCGCTGAGGAACGAGGTCGAGGCGGCCGCCGAGACGCGCGACGACCTCCTCGCCGAGTACAGGGCCGCCGTCGCGGCGGGCCCCCTCTCGGCGGAGGTCGAGGCGCTCCAGTCGATCAAGGGGTGCGGGTTCGCGCTCGCCGCCGCCTTCGCGTCCGAGGTCGGCGACTTCTCGAGGTTCCGCTCCGGCAGGCAGGTGACGGCCTACTTCGGCCTCGCCCCGAAGCAGAGGTCGAGCGCGGACTCCGTGCGCCTCGGCGGGATCAGCGGGGCCGGCGACGCGCTCGTCAGGAGGCTGGCGGTCGAGGGGTCCTGGAGCTACGTCCAGGCGAGCCACCAACCGAAGCTGATGCCCAAGGGCAGCGGCGTCCCGCTCGAGGTGAGGATTGCACGGGAGGAAGGGTTCCGAGCGCCTGCTCCGGCGCCGCGAGGAGATGCTCGCCAGGGGCATGCCCCAGGCGAAGGCGAACGCCGCCACCGCCGCCGAGCTCGTGAGGTGGCTGTGGGCCCTCGGCGCGATGTGCCGGGAGGCAACCGAATAGACATAGCCCCCGTCCCGGCGAGCCGGGCAGCCTTCGGGGATACCCCCGCTTTCGCTGGGCGCGCGGCAGCGGCCGCATGCGCGTAGTCAGACTTGGGGAGCCCCGCCGAAGGAATGGAGTGCGGGCCGACAGAACGGTATCCGCGGATATGAGACTGAGCCGAAGGCGTCGACGACATGCCGGGGGCGGACCGGGACGGGTTAACGGCAGGCCCCGCCGACCGATTGCAAGCGGTCGGCGGGGCCATTGTGGCTCTTGACAGCGGATTGGGTCATATGAGCGAAAGCCCGCCAGAGCGAGCAAGGTGACGTGAAAGAGGAGGGCATAGGCCTTTTGGCCATGCCCGACGATTGAACGTCAGATTGCCGCTCTGGCGGGCTTGCAGCGTCGAGCCGTTACGCGGTTTGGCAAAACCGCGTAACTTCATCGTAGAAGCGCGTTTGCGGGCGGCGGATGCTCGTCTCCTGTCGCCCGCTCACCGAGGCCCGGCAATTGCCTTAATATCTTAAGGGCCTCGATTTGTCCAAGACTGAGCGAAGGAGCTCATCATGAGCGACGGAAAGAAAAAGCTTTCCTTCTTGACGGTCATCTCGACCATCATCTGCGTCGTCTTCGTTTGCGAGGCCGCCGCACCTGCTGCTGCCATTGGTAACCAGCAGTTCTTCTGGTGGATCTTCCTGATTCTGACCTTCCTGCTCCCTTATGGCATGGTCGTTGCCGAGCTCGGCACTACCTATGACGGTGAGGGTGGCATTTACGACTGGGTACGCGATGGCCTGGGCGACAAGTGGGGCGCCCGCATTTCGTACTACTACTGGGTTAACTACCCGCTGTGGATTGCCTCGCTGGCTACTATGTTCCCGGACATTTTGGGCATGGTCTTTGGCGTCGAGTTCAATCTGATTGCCAAGATTGGTATCGACCTTGCCTTTGTGTGGATTGTCTATCTTATGGGTCGCTCAAAGGCTGCCGACTCCGAGTGGGTCCTGAACGGCGGCGCCATCATCAAGGTCGCCGTTGCCGTTATCGTCGGCGCTTTGGGCATTTGGTACGCCATGGAGAACGGTTTCGCGAACGATATGTCCGCTGTCACCTTCTTGCCCGAGCTCACCAACACCAACGCGCTCGGCTACCTGTCGATCATCATCTTTAACTTCATGGGCTTCGAGGTCATCTGCACCATGACCGACGATATGGCCGATCCCGCTCGCGATATCCCCAAGGCTATCATCGTCGGCGGCCTGTCCATCGCCGTGATCTACCTCTTCGCTGGCTTTGGCATCGGCGCTGCTGTGCCGGCCGATTCCATCGATCCCGACTACGGCATGATTTATGCTGTCCAGACTATTGTGGGCGATTCCATGATCTTTAAGGTCATCTGCATCGCCTTCCTGATTACGCTGTTCGCCAACATGGCTGCCTGGTCCTTCGGCGTCAACTCCGTTGCTCGCTATGCTGCCGAACATGGCAACATGCCCAAGGTCTTCGCCTCGATGATCTCGGATGACGACATGCCCAACGGCGCCAACCTGGTCAACGCCATCGTTGCCTCCCTGGTGCTGTGCCTGCAGCTGGTTCCCATCGACGCCATCTCCAACGGTGTCTTCTGGATGCTCTTCGGTACCTCCGTTGTCTTCCTGCTGCTGACCTACATCCCGATGTTCCCGGCATTCCTCAACCTTCGTAAGAACGACCCCAACCGTGAGCGTATCTTTACGTTCCCGTTTAAGGGCGCCATGATGAAGGTCATGCTGGCTATTCCCTGCATCGAGCTGATTCTGGCTATCGTTGCAACGTTGATTCCGTTCTCTGTCGATGAGATTGGCGATAAGGTCCCGATGACCGTCATCTTCATCGTGCTCTTGCTTATTGGCGAGGTTGTCCGCGTCGTCAGTGCTAAGGGCCGCGAGACCGAGTACAAGGGTCTCACTCCCGAGCTGGCTGCTCAGCGCCTCGCTGAGGAGTCCGAGGAGGACTAGAGCACCCAGATTCGGGGCTCCAACCTTCCTCGCGTACCAACGTACGCTTCGTCGGGCTTGTCGCTCCCGACTCGGGATACTCTAGCCTCTTCGGAGGCGTGCCCAAGCAACAGGTTTGCTAACCTTTCTCTGAGGTGGGTGTGAGCTATTGCTCCGGTAACCACCGCCCGCCCCAATCTCTCTTCCGTATCCTTCGTGCGTTTTGTCTCCGCGCACCGGGTTACGTCGTCGCTTGCCGGTGCGACATCCGTGAAAACCGGTGCCAGGCGCCCCGACCTTTGCCGGGGAACGGGCGCCTACCATCTCTTGGTTTTAGGCTGCGGGTAACCCGCCCGCAGCAAGCGATCGTTCGATTTGGAGGAAATCTTATGCGTACGATCACCGAGTCCGAGTCCACCCCTAAGGCCGATGGCTTCTTTATGCCTGCTGAGTTCGCCCCACAGGATCGCGTGTGGATGGGCTGGCCCCATCGCACCGATACCTGGGCCCATGGTGCCAAGCCGGCTCAGAAGCAGTATGCCGCCATCGCTCGCGCCATCGCCGAGTTCACCCCGGTCACCATGTGCGCCAACCAGGCCGACTACGCCAACTGCAAGGCCGCCTTTGAGGAAGACGAGAACGTCACCGTTATCGAGATGACCACCGACGACGCTTGGTTCCGCGACACCGCTGCCACTTTTGTTATCAATGGCAAGGGCGATAAGCGCGCCAACCACTGGCACTTCAACGCCTACGGCGGCCTCGTCGACGGCCTCTATTTCCCGTGGGACAAGGACGAGCAGATCGCCCTTAAGATAGCTGAGCTTTCCGGCTGCCGTCGTTATCGTCCCGATGACATGATCCTCGAGGGCGGTTCCATTACCGTCGACGGCGAAGGCACTGTGGTCGTGACCGACCAGTGCCTGCTTTCCCCAGGCCGCACCTGCTCTGCGGTTCTGGAGGAGGAAGAGGATCCCGAGTCCATCTGGCCCAAGTTCAAGAGGAAGTTTGAGCCCTGGAGCGAGGAACTTCGCGCCTATATGGACGAGCACCTCAAGGAGTACCTGGGTGTCGAGAAGGTCATCTGGGTTAAGGAGGGCATCGACCCCGAGGAGACCAACGGCCACATCGATGATGTCGCTACGTTCATCACTCCGGGCGTCATGGCCTGCATCTGGACCGACGATCCCGAGTATCCGTTCTACGAGCAATGCCACGCCGTCTACGAGACCCTCTCCAACGCCGTTGACGCCAAGGGCCGCAAGATGAAGGTCTACAAGCTCTGCATGCCTGTGAACCCGCTGTTCATGGACCAGGCTTCCTGCGACACCATCGACGCCGACGAGAACGCCGAGCCGCGCGTTGCCGACGAGCCGCTGATCGCCTCCTACATGAACTACCTGGTCACCAACCACGGCGTTATCGTCCCGCAGTACGGCGACGAGAACGATCAACTTGCCGTTGACACGCTCCAGAAGATCTACGACGAGGTCTGGGGCGAGGGCGTCTACAAGTGCGTCGGCGTTCAGTCCGAGCAGGTCGTCTTCGGTGGCGGAAATATCCACTGCATTACGCAGCAGGAACCCTCGGCGTAACTGTCTGTCTTCCCGAGGTGCGGCACCTTCCCGTTCATTTGTCGCTTGCGTACCCAAAGTACGCGGCGCTCCTATTTCACGGGAATCTGCCGCACCTCAGAAACCCAGCCGGTCAAGCGGACCGACGTAGCTTGTTACCGCATTAGTCATTGGTGCCAACCCTGGCAACGATGCAGGTCGAAAAACGTCAGCGAAAACCCGCCAGAGCGAGCAAGGTGCCTTGAAGCGAGGCGGCATTGACCTTCTGGTCATGCCGTCGAAGCTGAAAGGCAGATTGCCGTTCTGGCGGGTTTGCAGCGTCGAGCCGTTACGCGGTTTGGTAAAACCGCGTAACTAAATACGTTCCGCGATCTCGTGGATGAGGTAGTCGGTCTTTTCCCAGCCCAGGCACGGATCGGTGATCGACTTGCCAAAGACGCCGCCGTCGACCGGCTGGTTGCCGTCCTCCAGGTAAGACTCGATCATAAAGCCCTTGACCAGCTTGGAGATGGACTCGTTGCGGCGGCAGCTGTCGAGCACTTCCTTGCAAATGCGATACTGCTCCAGCGGACGCTTGCCCGAGTTGTCATGGTTGCAGTCGATGATCGCTGCCGGATTGGCATAGCCGGCATGCTCGGTATAGCGCTCGGCCAGGCGCTCCAGGTGCTCGTAGTGGTAGTTGGGGTAGGTGCGCCCATCGAGACCGATGTAGCCACGCATAACGGCGTGCGCGAGCGGATTGCCGTCGCACTCGACCTCCCAGTTGCGGAAGATGAAGCTCTGGTGCGCCTGCGCGGCGTAAATGGAGTTGAGCATAACGGTGGTAGAGCCGGCAGTGGGATTCTTCATGCCAACGGGTACCGAAATGCCGCTCGACACCAGGCGATGCTCCTGGTTTTCGACCGAGCGTGCGCCCACGGCAACATAGCTCAGCAGGTCGACGAGGTATTGGTAGTTGGACGGATAGAGCATCTCGTCGGCGGTGAAGAAGCCCGTTTCCTCAATAACGCGCAGGTGCATATGGCGGATGGCCTTGACGCCCTCGAGCAGATCGTCGGGAGCCTCGGGGTTGGGGTTGTGCAGCAGGCCCTTGTAGCCGGTGCCCTTGGTGCGCGGCTTGTTGGTGTAGACGCGCGGAATGATGATGAGCTTGTCCTTGACCTCCTCGGCGGTCTTGGCCAGTCGGTTCATGTACTCAAGCACCGAATCCTCGCGGTCGGCAGAGCACGGGCCGATGATGAGCACCTTGCGTGCGTCCTCGCCGGTAAAGACTTTGGCGACCTCGGCGTCAAATGCCTGCTTTTTGGCGGTAAGCTCGGCAGAAAGTGGCATTTCCTCGCGGATCTCCATGGGGATCGGTAGCCTGCGTTTGAATTCCATGGCCATAGGGGTCTCCTCAATCTATAGAAAGAGCAATAAGCGTATTGTCGAATGCTCGGCATTATCCGCTGTCGCACGCTAAAGTGCAACCCCTTGTCACCCCGAAACCTACCAAAAAGGGACAGGTTTATTTTGGTCGGTTTTATCTGGGAAAATGTCGGCACTCGCCGGAAGGGGGTCGGCGTACGGCACGCTGGAGCAAGTTGGATCTTCTGCGGCATACCCCGTGGGCAAAAAATGGCAAATATGAGTACTGTTGCTGGCGTAGTCTCATATCGAGCTTACAAGATAATAGGCATAACAGCAAATATGTTCATTAACGTTGGCACACAGAAGCATGTTAACGGGCGTTTTGATTAATTTGAAGGCGTATAGAAGCCGCAAAGAGGTCATTTGAGGCGGTTTTGGCTGCTACTAAAAATGTAACATTACTCATATTTGACCTTTTTTGGCCACAGGGTCCGGAAGGGGCTGTCAATCGGGCCCCAAGAGAGCTAATTCGAGTGCCGTGGACGAAAAAACGGGGGCGCAGGTTGTCCTGCGTCCCCGTTCTCGGGCGTTATTCGTTCCCTGCAGCAGAATTTACGCCGCCTCGTCGAATTGCGAGTTATATAGGTCGGCGTAGAAGCCGCCCTGGGCGAGCAACTCGTCGTGCGTGCCCTTCTCGACGATATCGCCGTCGCGAATCACCAAGATCACGTCGGCGTTGCGGATCGTGGACAGGCGGTGTGCGATGACAAAGCTGGTACGGCCCTGCATCAGCGCATCCATGGCGCGCTGAATAAGCTCCTCGGTGCGGGTATCGACGTTGGAAGTCGCCTCGTCCAGAATCAGTGCCGGGCGGTCGGCCAAAATGGCGCGGGCGATGGTCACGAGCTGGCGCTGGCCCTGTGAGAGGTTAGTGCCCTCCTCGTTGATCATAAAGTCGTAACCGCCGGCGAGCGTATGGATAAAGTGGTCGCAGCGTGCGGCGCGTGCGGCGGCCTCGACCTCGGCGTCGGTCGCATCGGGGCGTCCGTAGCGGATGTTCTCGCGGATGGTGCCGTTAAACAGCCAGGTGTCCTGCAGCACCATGGCAAACTCGCCGCGCAGAGCCGCGCGGTCCCAGTCGCGCACGTCGACGCCCTCGACGCGCAGCGAACCGCCGTCCACGTCGTAGAAGCGCTGCAGCAGCTTAATGAGCGTGGTCTTGCCGGCGCCGGTGGGGCCGACGATGGCGATGGTCTGGCCGGGCTGCGCCTCGCAGCTAAAGTCGTGGATGATGGTCTTGTCGGGCGTGTAGCCAAACTTGACGTGGTCAAACTCCACGTGGCCGGGGCGCTTCTCGGGAATCTGCGCGTCAGCTTTCTGTTCCTCCTCGGGCGCGGCCAGGAACTCAAACACGCGCTCGGTGGCGGCGGCCATCGACTGCATCGTATTGCTCACGTTGCCCAGCTGCTGCACCGGCTGCGTAAAGTTGCGAACGTACTGGATAAAGCTCTGGATGTCGCCGGGCGTGGCATTGCCGGTCAGCGCGAGCTGCGCGCCTACCACGACGACGCCCACGTAGCCCATGTTGCCCACCAAGCTCATAAGCGGCATCATCAGGCCCGACAGGAACTGCGAGCGCCAGCCACTAATAAAGAGGCGGTCGTTTTGACGGTCGAACTCCTCGATTGAGGCCTCGGCGCGGTCGAACACCTGGATGACGTTCTGGCCGGCAAAGTCCTCCTCGATAATGCCGTTGACGGCGCCCAGGACTTGCTGTTGCTCGCGGAAGTACGGTTGCGAGAAGTGAATCATCACGGTCAGGATAATCGCGGCGGCCGGCAGCGTGAGCACGGTGACGCCGGTGAGCGGCAGGCTGATCGACAGCATCATGACGAGCACGCCGATAATCTGCGTCACCGACGTGATGAGCTGCGTCACGCTCTGGTTGAGCGACTGGCCGAGCGTATCGACGTCGTTGGTGATGCGGCTGAGCACGTCGCCCTTGCTGTGGCCGTTGAAATAGCTCATCGGCACGACGGCAATCTTGGCGGCGATTTCCTTGCGCATACGGTAACAAATCTTTTGCGTGACGCCGGTCATGAGCCAACCCTGGATGAGGCTGCAAACAGAGCTTGCCAGATACAGGCAGAGCAAAAAGCCGAGCGTCTTGGCAATCCAGCCAAAGTCGACATCGCCGGTGCCGTTGACCTTGGCGACCAGGCCCTCGAACAGCTTGGTCGTAACCTGGCCGAGCACCTTGGGCCCCACAATGTTAAAGACGACCGAGCACACGGCAAAGGCGACGGCGGCAAACACGGCAACCTTGTGCTGACCGATATAGCCGAGCAACTGCCGCATGGTGCCCTTAAAGTCCTTGGCCTTTTCGCCGCGGCCCATGCCACCCATACGGCCCATAGGACCGCGCCGGCGGGTGGGCTTGGGAATCTGAGTCTTGGTCTCGTCTGCCATTAGTGCTCGCCTCCTTCCATAACGGCTGCAATTTCTTCTTGGGTGAGCCCCAGCTCCTCGGCGGAAAGCTGCGACTGTGCGATTTCCAGGTACGCCGGGCAGCTGTGCAGCAGCTCCTCGTGCGTACCGGTGCCCACCACGTGGCCGTCGTCGAGCACGATGATCTGGTCGGCGTGCATGATGGTCGCGATGCGCTGGGCCACGACCACGAGCGCGGCGTCGGTGACGTTTTTGGCCAGCTCCTCGCGCAGGCGAGCGTCAGTCTTGTAGTCGAGGGCGCTAAACGAGTCATCGAACACCACGACCTCGGGCTTTTTGGCCAACGCGCGGGCGATGGCCAGGCGCTGACGCTGACCGCCCGAAACATTGGAGCCGCCCTGGCTGATGGGGGAGTCGTAACCGCCCTCACGCCCGGCGATAAAGTCCTCGGCTTGGGCGATGCGCGCGGCCTCGTGCATGTTCTCGTCGCTTACCATGTCGCCGGCAAACTTAAGGTTGCTCTCCACGGTGCCCGAGAACAGACGCCCCTGCTGCGGGATGTAACCAATGCGGCGGCGCAGCTCGGAAAGGGTCATGTCGCGTACGTCGATGCCGTCGAGCGAAATGCTGCCGCCCGTGACGTCGTACAGGCGCGGAATGAGCTGTACGAGCGTGGACTTGCCCGAGCCCGTGGAGCCGATGATGCCGAGCATCTGGCCGGCATGCGTGGTGAAGTTCACGCCGCTGATGACATCGGCGCGGGCATCGGGATACTGGAAGCTCACGTCACGGAAGGTGAGCTCACCGCGCGGCGCGCTGGCGGCGGGCAGTTTGGGCGAGGCGGGGTCGTTGATGCTCGTAGGGCAGGTGATGACCTCTTCTACGCGCTCGGCGGCGACCTCGGCACGGGGCAGGATAACCGAAACCATGGTGAGGATCATAAACGCCATGACGATCTGCATGGTGTAGGAGATAAACGCCATCATGTTGCCGACCTGCATCACGCCGTCGGACACGCCCTGCGCGCCAAACCAGACGATAAGCACGGTGATGCAGTTCATGACGAGCATCATGAGCGGCATCATAAAGCTCATGGCGCGGTTGGTGTAGAGCTGCGTGGTCATTAGGTCGAGCGAAGCCTTGTCAAAACGCTCGAGCTCGTGCTCCTCGCGGTTAAACGAGCGGATGGGCATAAGACCGTCGAGCAGCTCGCGGGCGGTAAGGTTCACGCGGTCCACAAAGCTCTGCATCTTTTTGAACTTGGGCATGGTGAGGCCCATGAGTACGCCGACGACGGCCGAGACCGCGATGATGGCCACGGCGATGGTCCACTCCAGGCCGGTGTGGTTGGCCAGGACGCGCATGACCGCGACGATGCCCATGACGGGCGCCATGAGGCACATGCGGATGAATAGGGTTGCTGCCATCTGGATTTGCTGAATGTCGTTGGTGCAGCGGGTGATGAGCGAGGCCTGGCTAAACTTGCCCACCTCGGCCGGCGAAAAGTGCATGACCTTGTTGAAGGTCTCGCGGCGCAGGTCGCGGGCGATGGAGCAGGCGGTGCGCGAGGCCACGGCGCCGGTCAGGATGGTGGCGACGAGCGACACCAGGCACAGGCCAAACATGGTGGTTGCCATACGGCCCAGGTAGGCGTTCTGCACGTCAGCGGGGTCGATACCCCGCGCCTTGTACTCGTCCTGCACGTAGGTCACGGCGCGCTGGGTGACGATGGAGCCCGACATGGAGCCCATTTTGTCTGCCATATCGTTGGCACCCTCGACGAGCTTGCCCTGGTTGATTAGGCCGCCTTCAACGCCTAGACGCAGGCTCTTCATGGTGATCTTGCCGCCGTCGGCATCAATCTGCTTTTGCATGTTCTGCGCCGCTGCGGCCTTCTGCTGCATCTCGGCGAGCTGCTCGGGCGTCATCGCCGCCATCTGCTCGGGGGTGGGCATGGCCTGGGCAGCGTTGCTGTCTTTCTCGCTGGACGTGCCGGCCATGTCGCCCATGGAGTCGGCGTCGATGCCCTGGTTGAAGGCGAGCACGACGGTCTCGGGCAGGCTCATGATGTCGGCAATCTTGCCGCCGTCGGTGCGCTCCTCCTCGGTGCCCTTGTACGTTCGAATGCCGTTATTGTCTGCCTTGCTAAACACGGCCTCCACAGCCTTGGCGTCCTTGGCGCTCATAAAGAGTTCGAGGTCGTCGAGCGATTCGGTGCGGATGGTGTCGGGCACGGGCGAGGCGATGCCACCTTGCTGCACGCCCACGTCAACGATGTCGCTCATATAGGTAGGCAGCGCCAGATCGGCGTTGCAGCTGATTACGATAAGTACGATAGCTGCGAACAGTGCCAGGATATGCTTTTTAAAGAGTCTGAGAATCCTCACTCGGCATCTCTCCTTTCTTGATTGCGGTCGATAATTTCGTTGGCACGTCTTAGAAGGCGCACCATCTCTTGGGTATCTGTTTCGCCGAGCTGCTCGAGGAAGGCCGCGGTGCGGTCCTCGAATTCCCGACGTTTGATTTCGAGGACCTGGAATCCCTTGTCGGTCACCGTGACGTGTACGCGACGACGGTCGGTCTTTGAGTGCTTGCGCTCGACCCAGCCCTTGGCTTCGAGGGCGCGCAGAATATTGGCGATACGGGCGTTCGAGACCCAGGCACGATCAGCGAGTTCGCTCGGCGTGAGCGAGCCGCCAGCGAGCATGAGGGCGCGCATGACAGCCATCTCGCCGCCGAGAGCTTTGTCCGCAAAGCGCGAAATACGCTGATGCATGCTGCCAAACTCAGTTAAGAGCTGACGCCCAAGCTCATGGAAATCGGTATCTTCCACCGAAAACCCCTAACACTAGAAACTATTTTCGGTGAAAGATGATACCCCCGCTCAACTATCCCATTCGGTAGATTTCTAGGTATGTCCCAAAAATCTACTTGGTTGCTAGGCAATATAAAGAGCGTATAAAAACTTAAAATCATTCAAAAATTGTAGCGTTTTAAAGAATTATCATGCACACGGATAGGCGAGGGGTTGTCACCACCATGACGACTGGGACTCATATAGTCGCCACGTGCGATGCTCCAACTTCCCGCAAGGAGACACCTAAATAAAGGGGGATGGAGTCATGGCATTTGACTTCACGGGCAAGACCGCGATTGTCACGGGCGGCACTCAGGGCATTGGCCTCGAGATCGCCAAGGGCATCGTCGCGGGCGGCGGACACGTCGCGCTCATCGCAAGGAACGCTGCTAAGGGCGAGGCCGCTGTGGCCGAGCTTGGCGAGGGCAACAAGTTCTATCAGCTCGATGTTGCCGATGCGCCCAAGGCGCGCGAGACCGTCGAGCAGATTTTTACGGACCTGCCGCAAACCAACATTCTGATCAACTGCGCCGGCGTCATCAGCACCAAGAAGTTCGACGAGATCGATGACACCGAGTGGCGTCGCACCATCGACATCAACCTCAACGGTACCTTCACTATGATGAACGCCGTGTACCCGCACTTTAAGGCGGCCCATGCCGGCACTATCGTCAACGTGAGCTCTGTTGCCGGCAAGATCGGCGGCGGCCTGCTCGGCACCGCTGCCTACGCGAGCTCCAAAGCCGGTGTCAACGGCCTAACCAAGGCAGTCGCCAAGGAAGGCGGCAAGTTTGGCGTCCGCTGCAACGCCGTGTGCCCGTCGCTCACGTTGACCGATATGACCTCGATTCTCTCTGACGAGAATTCTCAGCGCATCATCAACGGTATTCCTCTGGGCCGCGCCGCCCAGGCCAGCGAGCCTGCGCAGATGGTGCTGTTCTTCGCTTCCGACCTCGCCAGCTTCGTGAACGGCGAGATCGGCGACTGCGACGGCGGCATCGTTCTGGACGGGTAATACCCCGCGATGATTATTCGGCGACGGCTCCTGCGACTCGGGACCGTCGCCTTCTTTCTGACATAGGCGCGTGCGGCTACGATTCGCATGCATCCAAAGGAGATATATATGAGTGAATCGACTGCGGTGGAGGCGCCGGCGGCAAAGGAGCCGTTCTTTAAGATGTCCTCCATCCCGGGTGCCAATATTTTGGTGCCGCTTTTGCTGGGCTGCCTGCTCAACACGCTATTCCCCGACCTGTTCAAAACGCTCGGTAGCTTTACGCTTGGTATGACCCAGCAGGGTGCAGGCCCGCTCGTGGGCGCTTTTTTGCTCATCGTCGGTACGACGATTTCGTTTAAGAGTGCTCCTGCCGCCGCTGCACGCGGCGCAATCATCATCGCCGTCAAGCAGATCGTGGTCGTTGCCGTGTCGCTGCTCATCCTTTATGTGTTCAACGACAACCTGTTTGGCATCTCTGCCATGGTGATGCTGGCGGCTTGCACCGGCGCCAACAACGCTATGTACGCTGGTCTGATGGGCACCATGGGCAATGAGGCCGAGCGTGGCGCCGTCGCCATCACCACGCTGGTTGTCGGCCCTCCGGTCACGATGATCGTGCTCGGCGCTGCCGGTCAGGCCCCGATCGGTTGGTCGCTCGTGGGCGCCATCCTGCCGATCGTCGTCGGCATTATCCTGGGTAACCTGTTCCCCAGCTTTAAAAAGATGATGGCTCCTGCACTTTCCGCCATCATCGTGCTCGTCTTCTTTGCCATGGGCTCGACCATGACCTTTGGCCAGCTCATTAATGGCGGTCTTCCCGGTATTCTGCTCGGCGTGATCTGCTCGGTGGTCTTTGCTATCCCCGTTATCGCGGTCGATAAACTCACGGGCGGTACGGGTGTCGCAGGTGCGGCCATTTCGAGCTGCGCCGGAGCCAATGTGGCCACGCCTGCTGCCATGGCAAGCGTCAACGAGGCAATGTACGGCGGTGCGGTGCTCGCGACGGCTACCGCACAGGTTGCAGCGTGCGCTATTGTGACGGCCATTTTGACCCCTCTGGTCACCAGCTGGTGCCACAAGCATTTTGAGGGCCAGGGCAACGGCGATAGCAAGGCAACGACCGACAAGGCCTCCGCAGCCGCCTAATGCCAAGCGGCAATCAAAGCTAAAAACTAGCCATGCCACAGGGCGGCCCCGGGGGAAATCCCGCGGCCGCCCTGCAGTTTCTATAGGGTCTCTGGGGCACTTTACCCTGCTAAAACTGGCATAACAGCTAGAGTGAACGTCGTACAAAGGCAAGCAAAAATACCAAACAAATCGGTGAACGGTAGTTGTTCACGCTCTCATTTCCTGCGGGTTTGTAAAAAACGCCCTTATGATATAAAAAAAGAAACATATAACAGCCCAGATGGAGAGGGTCGCTATGTTATCCTTCTCAGACGGGTGAAATCTTGGGTTTTGGGTTGTAGTTCCAAGGTGGACAAACGTTTTTCTCTGCACCAACGTGTGGTGAAGAACGGAAGAAGCCGGTAGTGCAAACCGAAAATTCAAGAATTCAATAAGCAGCGGTGTGAGAGAGCGCCGCATTACACGTAACTAGGAGCGTGGTTACACAATGCAGGAGGCATGGGAAGGCTTCAAGGAAGGCATTTGGACGGGAGAGGTTGACGTCCGAGACTTCATCCAGAAGAACTACACCCCCTACGAGGGCGACGAGTCGTTCCTCGCCGGCCCGACCGAGCGTACCAAGGAGCTGTGGGGCGAGGTTCTCGACCTGCTGCTTAAGGAGCGCGAGCAGGGCGGTGTCCTCGATATGGACACCAAGACCGTCACGGGTATCGTGAGCCACCCCGCTGGCTACATCGATAACGCCCACCGCGAGAAGGAGACCATCGTCGGTCTCCAGACCGACAAGCCGCTTAAGCGCGCGCTGCACGTCAACGGTGGTATCCGCATCGCTTGCCAGGCTGCCAGCCAGCACGGCTATAAGGTCGACGAGAACGTTGTCGAGCGCTACACCTTCGAGCGCAAGACCCACAACGCCGGCGTCTTCGATGTTTACACCCCCGAGATGCGTGCTTGCCGCTCGGCTCACATCATCACCGGTCTGCCCGATGGCTATGGCCGCGGCCGCATCATCGGCGACTACCGTCGTGTCGCCCTGTACGGTGTCGACTACCTGATCAAGGACAAGGAGGCCCAGAAGGCTTCCACCCCGACGGTCATGACCGCCGACAACATCCGCGACCGCGAGGAGCTGCAGGAGCAGATCCGCGCCCTCGGCGAGCTCAAGATGATGGCCGAGACCTATGGTTTCGATATTTCCAACCCTGCTACCAACACGCAGGAGGCCATCCAGTGGATGTACTTCGCCTACCTCGCTGCCGTCAAGGAGCAGAACGGCGCCGCTATGTCCATCGGCCGTACCTCCACGTTCATCGACATCTACGCTGAGCGCGACCTTGCCAACGGTACCTTCACCGAGGAGCAGATCCAGGAGTTCGTGGATCACTTCATCATGAAGCTCCGCATGGTCAAGTTTGCCCGTACCCCCGAGTACCAGGCCCTGTTTACTGGCGATCCGCAGTGGGTCACCGAGTCCATCGGCGGCATGGGTGTTGACGGCCGTACGCTCGTTACCAAGATGAGCTACCGCTACCTGCACACGCTCGAGAACATGGGCACCAGCCCCGAGCCCAACATGACCGTTCTGTGGTCGACCCGTCTGCCCGAGAACTTCAAGAAGTTCTGCGCCAAGACTTCTGTCGCCAGCTCCTCGATCCAGTACGAGAACGACGACCTCATGCGCGTTTACCACGGCGACGACTACGGCATCGCCTGCTGCGTGTCCTCCATGCGCATTGGCAAGGAGATGCAGTTCTTCGGCGCCCGTGCCAACCTGGCCAAGTGCCTGCTGTACGCACTCAACGGCGGTGTTGACGAGGTCTCCAAGAAGCAGGTCGGCCCCAAGTATCGCGCCGTCGAGGGCGATACGCTCGATTACGACGACGTTGTGGCCAAGTACAACGACATGATGAAGTGGCTCGCTGGCGTGTACGTCAACTCGCTGAACATCATTCACTACATGCACGACAAGTACTGCTACGAGCGCATCCAGATGGCTCTGCACGACAAGCACGTGCACCGCTGGTTCGCTACGGGCATCGCTGGCCTTTCCGTCGTGGCTGACTCCCTGTCCGCCATCAAGTACGCCAAGGTCCACCCCGTTCGTGACGAGAACGGCATCATCGTCGACTTTGAGACCGAGGGCGAGTTCCCCAAGTACGGTAACGACGACGACCGCGTCGACCAGATCGCTCACGACGTTGTGCACCAGTTCATGGAGTACATCCGCATGAACGACACCTACCGCAACTCCGTGCCTACGACCTCGGTTCTGACCATTACCTCCAACGTCGTGTACGGTAAGAAGACCGGCTCCACGCCCGACGGCCGCAAGGCTGGCCAGCCGTTCGCCCCGGGTGCTAACCCCATGCACAAGCGCGATAGCCACGGCGCCATCGCTTCGCTGTCTTCGGTTTCCAAGCTCCCGTTCCGCGATGCTCAGGACGGCATCTCCAACACCTTCTCCATCATCCCGAGTGCGCTCGGCAAGGAGGACCAGGTGTTCTTTGGCGATATCGACCTTGATCAGCTGGGCGAGTAACTATTGTTAGTGCTATACTAACAATAACGATTACTGATTAGTGCGCCGGTTTCGGCCGGCGCCTATTAATCGAAGGAGACACATTATGAAGGTTTCTGAAGTTTCCGAGACCCAGGCCGATAACCTGGTCCACATGCTCGACGCTTACGCCGAGAAGGGTGGCCACCACCTGAACATCAACGTCTTCAACCGTGAGACGCTGCTCGACGCTCAGGCTCACCCCGAGAAGTACCCGCAGCTGACCATCCGCGTTTCCGGCTATGCCGTGAACTTCCACACGCTCACCAAGGAGCAGCAGGACGAGGTCATTGCGCGTACCTTCCACGACAAGTTCTAAAGGGTTCAACTCCTGTAGGATTACTGGGGCCGGTTTTGGGTTATTTCCCAAAACGTCCTCGGACATGCAAAGAGGCTCCGCTGCGCGCGTTGCGCGGCGGAGCCTCTTTGCGTCCTGACGCTCCTATTTGGCAAGGTGTTTTTTAGAATCCATTTTGCGCTCGGCCTCGAAGGCTTGCCTGTCCCAATCGAGCGGAAGTCCGGCCTCGACCCATGCCTCGTAGGCCCTCCTTATGGGCTTGAGCTCCCTTTGGCCCCTCTCCAGCATCGAGATGTACTTCTCGCTGGTGCCCAGTATGGACGCCGCCCTCACCTGGCTGACCCTCGCCGCGCGCCTGGCCGCCACGAGCTCCGAGGCGTCCTCGGGCCTCCTGATCTCGTGCGGGCGCATCAGCGCCCGGTACGCCTCCCTGGCCACGTAGCGCTTGAGGCACCTCATGACCTCCCTGTCGCTCTTTCCCCGCCCCCTGGCCCTCTCGGCGCACTCGGCGGTCTCGGGGTCGCGCATGACCCTCTGCCTCGCGATCTCGTGCAGCGCGCTGTTCGCCTGCCGGTCGCCGCCCCTGTTGAGCCTGTGCCTCACGGTCTTGCCGCTCGAGGCGGGGATGGGGCAGGCGCCGCATATCGCCGCGAACGACGCCTCGGAGCGCAGCCTGCCCGGGTTGTCCCCGGCCGCGACCGCGAGCTTGGCCGCGCTCACGGGCCCGCACCCGTACATCGCCAGCAGCGCGGGGCAGTTCTCCTCCAGGGACGCCTCGATCGCGCGCTCCATGTCGAGCGCCGCGTCGCGCGCCGCCGCCCACAGGTCCGCCAGCGCGCCGAGCGCGGCGCCCAGCGCGCCCTCGGCGCGCACGGAGGGGAGCTCCTCCATCAGCCTCGGCCCTCCCATGCCGCGGAACCTCGACCTGAGCCCCTCCGGCGCGGTGGTGAGCAGCGACCTCGCGGTGTTGATCGCCGAGGTCCGCGCCTTCACCGCCCCGGAGCGCGCCGCGAGCATGCAGCGCACCCCGTTGTTAGCGCTAATCTAAAATTGACCACTTTCGCAAACGCATCTCGCCGAATGCGC
>DXMC01000010.1:46595-58204 GCA_019414365.1 Collinsella sp. | reverse complement strand
GCGTGAGCGGGTACAGGCGTGTGCCGGACCCGCCGGCGAGGATGATGCCTTTCATTCAATCACTTCCAAAGTCAGTGAACGGAAAAATAAATCCGTTTAGCAATGTTCCTGATTGAGAGCGACAATTTACGAGCGGTTAAATCAACCGACGATATATTGATACCATCGAGTGAACAGATTGCTCGCACAAAATCAAACTCATCGCGTTTCAATTGCTCTTTTTTATCCTTAAAAAGTGAGTTCGTAGTAGATTCGTTGCACACTCTAAAATAGGAATAAATTGAGTCTAGATAGCAGACATCACTATTAAGTGATAGACGAATCCAATACTCCCAATCAGGGGAGTAACACAAAGAATCATTAAAGGGTCCAACCTTTTGCCAGCAATCTCTACGAAACATGACATTAGAAGGCTCTCCATAGATATTATGAGTTCGAAATGTCTTGCGGGCAAAATCAGAGCCTTTTAAAACCATATCCCGCTTAAAAGGTCTCCTCTTCATTGTAATGGCACCATTCGAGTCAATAACACATGAAGCGCTGAAGCAGAGGGAGCACTTTGGATTAGCATCCAGTGCTGCAACCTCAGACTCAAGAGCCCCGGGTAACAAAATATCATCCTGAAAGAGGAAATGAATATACTCGCCAGAAGATTTCTCAATGGCATTATTCCAGTTTCCAACAAGACCGAGATTACTGGCGTTTCTAAATACCTTAATTCGAGAATCCGTTAGCTTGGAAACAATCTCAAATGTTCCATCAGTTGACTGATCATCGAAAATTAATAATTCGAAATCGCGGAAAGACTGGCTTAACACCGAATCAATTGCCTTCAAAATGTACTTAGCACCATTAAAACAAGGCATCAACACACTAACTTTAGGCATCCTTGTCCTCCTTATCGGACAAAAATTCCTCAATAAAATAGCGAGGACGATGCTTCGTCTCCATATAAGTCTTTCCAACGTACTCGCCGATGACACCCAAAGCCAAAAGTTGAAGTCCGCCAAGACACCAAATTGACATAATAATGCTTGTCCAGCCAACTTGTACATCGCCAATAAAATGACCAATTAAAAGATATACAAGTGCAAATAAACTAAAAATAGAAATGATTAAACCGGTGAGAGTAATTATCCTAATCGGTTTAGTACTAAAAGACGTTATACCTTCAAAAGCAAATGACAGCATTTTACCGAGTGTGTATTTAGATTCGCCGGCAAACCGTTTCCCTCGCGAATAATACACGCAGCAAGATTTGAAACCAACTAAAGGAACCAAACCACGAAGAAATAGATTAACCTCACGGAATTGAGACAATGCAAGAACAGCACGCTTGGACATCAATCTATAGTCAGCATGGTTATAAACAGCATCGACACCCAACGAAGACTGTAAGCGATAAAAAGACTGTGCGGTAAAACGTTTTAGAAAGGAATCGCTAGAACGATCATTTCGTACACCATATACAACTTCATAGCCTTCGCGAGCTCTTGAAACCATTTCATCAAGCGCATTGATATCATCTTGTAAATCAGCGTCCATCGATGCTATTAAATCAGCAAACTCCGCTGCCTTGTGTAACCCAGAAAGTAAAGCCTTCTGATGGCCACAATTCCTAGAGAGCTTAAGTCCACAGAATAAGGAATTAGACTGATGAAGACTTTCGATGATCTCCCAAGTCTTATCGGATGACCCATCGTCAACTAACAAAACCTTACTGTTCGCATTAATCTGAGACAATTTTACTAAAGTGGAAAACTTCTCAAAAAGCCTTTTAGAGGTTTCCCGCAAAACGCTCTCCTCGTTATAACAAGGAACCACGAGATAGAGAATCGGCAATATGTCCATCTTTGTCATGCAAGCACCTATCACTTAAATGCCCAATACTTACTTAAAATATAATTAAGAGGATAAGTTACAAACAAGTTAAGCAGTGGACCAAGAATAGAAGAAATTCCAAGCACACTAACCCAAAAGTACAAAAGGATGTTGTTGATAATCAATCCAGTAAAAGCACTCGAAGCAAGTAGCTTGGAAAAACTTGAAATAAGTGAACTCAAATCCGATCTCTCATTATCAAAAACATATTTATTGTTCCAATAGAAGGAATTGATGACACCAGCAAAATATGAAACTATATTGGCGACAATATAGTTCACTCCAATAAAAAGGAGTGCCGCGTAAACTAAGTAAGAAACGATTGTATTTGAAAGTCCAACAATCGAAAACTTCAGAAATTGAATCACCGAATCTCGTTTCATTAAAGACCCTTTTCCTACTGTTATCTATAAAGGACATAAACAAAACAAGAGGTTCCATCATCGATTTGAGTATATCCGGGCAGTTTTTTAAAACCACTATATCCTAGTTCATCTTTCAGTTGAGAAAGAACCTCTTCTTCGCAGTCGTGATTATTCATGTAAACAACCAGATCATCAGAATCAATATAATTTCTATCGCAAAAACTGCTAATAGCTTTCTGATCAGGAATCAGCGCATGAATGCGAGACAATTTGGCAACTTCTAGTAGCTTCGCAGTGAGCTGATAGTAATCATAAGAGACAAAGAGCCCCGTTGAACCCGCGTACTTCTCTACTGCGGCTTCATTGTCAGCAGATTTCGGATATAAATACAAAGCATTGGAAGAAAAGAAAACAGAATCTGCAGCAATAATTGCGCAAACAAATACAACAGAAACTAAAATAGTGCCCCGAAAATTGAAATCAGTATTATTTCTATAGCGAATTTGCAAATATCTAAATAGATACAAGAACATTCCAAATCCAAATAACAGTAATCCTGGATATGCCAAGCATATGTATCTTGACGAAGTAAAAGGAGATACATAGCAAGCTGTGACGTAAAAAACAAGGGATGAATTAAATAATAAAACTATATAAATCGACTCAGGATGCTCACGATTAATTTTTTTATTCCATAGCAAGTAGAAACAAAGGGCAATTGACAAACAGAAGCAGGCAATCAAAAGAAGCCTTGATCCGAAGAACAAATCAACGGACGACGACCCTAGAAATTGCCAAATTCGTCTAAGTAATACCATTACCCCTGATTGCGATGAGGCCGATTCGACATAGTGATTCCCAAACATGTTGCTTAATGCTGGAGGAAATATGATAAATGACAGACAAACCGATAAGACAATCGTGACTCCATATTTAAAGGAGAACCTCCACCCTTTTCTTGCCCAAAAATAAATAGTAAAAAAACAGGAAACAAAAAAGAGATAAATATAGAAATAGAAATGAGTTAAAAACCCCAATAAAGAAATAACAAATAGGCGGAAATAAACCGATCGATTGGCGAAGGAAGCATTAAACATATCGAATAACGCATCAAGAAATGCTAGGGCAAGTGTCACCAATAACAGATACATTCGAATGTAGGTCACTAGATTTAACGCTATGGGACAGAAAGCCCAAAGAGCCATTAAAATTAGGGCGACTGGCTTACTCTGAAACACTTTGTAAGAAAGCTTAAATAAAAATACTAAGCTGAGTGAATAGAAACATAGATTAGGAACCAAGCCAAACCATTTGCTAAATTCATTCGGAAACAGTGAGCAAACGGTATGAATAATGAAAAAATAGAGAGGAGGATGTGCGTCATTACTCAGATTATATAAAACCGAATCAAACCGAAACACATGCCCTGTATCAACTGTCAAATAAGACTGAATGAACGTAGGATCCATCCAGTTGGCATCCATATTGTTTTCCCAAAAAATATGTGGAAAATAAAAACTATTCGAGAGACCGAAAGTCCACAGCTCGTCAACATGAAACCCTGTTTTCAAATTGCAATAATAAATTGCGACTAATAACGCAGCCACAAACATTACAGCAAATAAAACGCCATAAAACTTGCATCGTTTTGCACATGAATTCATAAACGAGTCCCTATAATTAATTAGTAGCTAAACTAAAGGAGTTTACGAAAAATCATAAACTCCTTCAAGATTAAACTAATACAGTTGGACTAAACCACTGAATTACTGCAATAGCGGATAGATGATAGACTTGCATCACTTACTATTTATCAACCAACTTAACCTCAATCGCTTCCATATGTAGGGCCTCTCCAGTTGTACCTGCGCACTCGCCCGATTTAACCCAATCGAGCCAACCCTTACCCTGCACATGCGCCCTATAGACAACGTCATAATGCTTGGCGAGATCACCCGTAAGCTTAATTTCTACAGCTTCAATAGAAAGAGACTTACCCGTGGTGCCGGCCAGCTTGCCGTTCTTGACCCACTTTTGCCAGCCGATATTCTGAACATGAGCTCGATATTCGATGTTACCGGAATACCCGAGTTCGGGCTTGCTTATAGCCAACGCCTCAACAGCAAGATTTCGACCAGTTGTGCCCGCCGTCATGCCCTCATAAACAGGTTCCTGCCAACCAAGGTTTGAAACATGAGCCTTTATTGAAAAAGTTTTCTGAATAGAGGGCTGACTCGTATCCCCTGGTGCAGGCGAACCCTTTTCAACCAAAACGACCTGGTATGCCTCGAGCCTCAAGCCAAACCCAGTCGTTCCGGCAACTTGATCATTGCAGGCCCAGCCAAGCCAGCCCTTGTCCTGAACATGAGCGCGATAGTAAACGTCATAACGATTGGCCATCTCACCAGTAAGTCGAATTTGGATAGCCTGGACAGACTTGCTCTGACCAGTAGTACCGGAGACTTCTCCCTCTTTCACATAGTCTTGCCAACCGTAATCGGAAACATGCGTCCTGTACTCCAAGCTGCCATCGTAGGGAGCATTCTGCAGATTGAGAGTTATAGCCTCGACAGCTTTGGACTGACCAACGGTGCCAGAAACATTTCCGCCCTTGGAAGCCGACTGCCAACCGTCATTCGAAACATGCGAAGTTGCCAAAACATCAAGCGAGCCTCGTGACACCTTGACGACGTCGTAGCCCGACTCGTCCTTCTTGAAATAAGTCAGAGCGCCGCTATTGTGCGAATAAATAGCAAAGTCGTAATTTGCCGAAGCAAGGATGGAATCCGAAAATTCTACGAGATAGCAAGAGTCACCCTGCTTGCAAAGGGATCTGATTGCAGCATCCGTGTCTTCGGTAACCGGAGAAGCAAACCAATCCATAATCGAATAATCGATAACGGCACCCGGCTTCAAAGCCTCGGCCTTCGTTGAATTCCAAAGTCCACCAGCAGCATCGGCGCTGGCCGAGTTATACGTACTAGACCCATATCCAGACAGACCGATCTCCGGATTAAAGAAGAGAATCAGCTCTGCAGCAACGGAAGAATCGACATCGGTAATGCTCAGACGGTCAAGCTGTTCCTGCTTTTGGGGATACATGCCCGTCGGCGTGTTTGGATGCCCCTTGTAATAATACAAATAGTCATCGCCATAGATAACCTCGGTCAAGTTGGCATAGTCGTCAAAATTCTGCTCGTAAGTAACATACGTTCCAAGCAGCATCATTACCTTTTTGCCCTGCTGAGTAGCCGCATCAAAATAACCATCGTTAAAGTTGTACAGAGCCTTAAACGCTTGGACCGTGTACTCTCCCCTATTCTGCAGGCTCGTAAGCATGCTCGAAACGTTCATCTTCTTAACGTTAGGATCGGATGCGATCTTATTCGCAAAGGCATTATCGTCACCGCTCGTAAACAGATTCGTTCGAGTCATCCACCACTGAGTGCCGGGCTCAATACTCAGCACGGCATACATAGAATCCCAGTGATCGTGATAATCGCTATACGACATTGAGACTTCACCGGTTTCGTATTCCTTATTCTTGGCAGCGTTCCATAAAGCAATCAGCTCCGCTTGCTTAGAATCTGGATCCTTAACATCGAAAGCCTCGTTGGTAAAAACATACGTGGCAGATCCATCCGACAACAGCCGAATGGAGTATTGGCCAGTGGGAATCTTATTGGCGTAAATCATCCTATGAATCAACGAACAGGTGATGTCATTGATATACAGATTGAACTTTGCCTTGGGGTTGATTTTATAGAGAGCAGCGACATAATCCGCGAACGCCTGATAGCTCGAACTAGAAGCATTTTCCTCATGAGTCAGATACGGAAGACCATACATCCCGGACGGAAGCGAGTTCCAGTTATAAGCACTTGGACGATCGAGCATTACAATCGACGGAATGGTCGTTCCGGCAGAAGAGGTGCTGATATCCCAGAAAGATAGCGAATAGAGAACAACAGGGAAAGAAGCACTCAAAGGGGCAAGGTTGTATTCACTCGCAGAAATGCCGATTGACTGATGGTCCTCATGAACGATGTTTCCGTTCTTCAAATACTGCAACGTAACGTCAAACGGACCATAATCGCTAAAGTCAATTTCACTGGAGCTAGAGCCCAGGTCTCCGAATGCAATCGTGCTGGAAACAGATCGGGTAACCTTCCCTCCATACGACATGAAGCCAGACACCTTTACCGAATCGGCAATACCGAGTCGTTTTATATCCTCGACCTGCGGAATATTCAGGGTTACTTTAGTCGTCTCCCCAACCTGAGAAAGAGAGCAATTAAAGACATACGGGACATAGGCTCCAGCAGTATCGCCGGGCGCCGCTTCGCCCTTCTTTACAATGACGATCTGTATTGCTTCAACGGCATAAGACCAACCGGTGGTTCCCGCAGTCGACCCATTTGAGGCCCATCCAAGCCAACCGAAATTAGAAGCATGAACGCGATAATACAGGTCATAAGAAGTTGCTCTTTCACCCGTCAGCTTGAGCTCGACGGCTTCAATCTGAAGGCCCTTTCCCGTTGTGCCGGAGACGGCTCCATTAGAAACCCAATCCTGCCAGCCTTCATTTTGAACATGAGAGCGGTATTCGATACCAAGGTCTTCTGAATTAGGGAGAGTAACCCTGAGCGCCTCAAGCCTACGAGACTGGCCCGTTGTGCCAGAGGTCGAACCATTCGATGTAAACGTCGACTCCCAGCCAATGCCTGAAATGTGAGATTTATAGCTGACGTCCGGGGCCGCCTCTTTGGGCTCCACGGCAACATCAATCGAAGGCGCCGTTTCATCGGCTGCAGCAGCAGTTTGATCCGAGGAGTCGGATTGTGTCTCTGGAACGGATTCATATTCGTTGGCACCAATATTTTGATCCGCCCAACAAGCCAAAGGGCTCAAAAGCAGCATCGACATGAAGCAGGAAATCAGAACAACAAATGTTCTAAATTGCCTTTTCAAGAGAATCGCCTCCTAGATAGACAGTCGTCAATAACCATACTATCGGGAGTAGGCTTCATTATTGCTACAAATTAGGTGAACGAAGAAAAAGGAGCCTCATCCAAAGGTAAGGGCCCTTTCCCGTTGCCAAGACTACGACAACAGGAAAGGGCCCTCTAACAAGCTCTCGCCGTTTACGGAATAGCTAGTAAATTACCACCTTGGTAGCAAGGGGCACGTTATCCCAAATCCATTTAGCGCGATCGATGGGCAAACGCACGCAGCCTTGTGAAATATGCATTCCTATTCGGCTGTCCATGGGGTTAAAAGTTCCCTGGTAGTACGGTATCGAATGGAACAGATAGTCCCCGTAAAACTGCGTATAGTAGTAGCAAGTATACCCATGTCCAAACGAGTAGCCCTTGCCGGTGACGGTATACTCACCCGTAGGCGTTGGAGTACTAGGGGCGCCGGCAGAGCAAGTCCAGTATTGAGCATAACTCCACGACCCGCGCTGTCCACGAAAAACTCCAAGGCGGCATGCTTGCCTGTCAACCATAATGAGCCAGTTTGTATTGCTCGAATATCTATTAGCCCGATTAAGCATGGCCATCATGTCGGCAGGCAGCAAAGGCTGATCGGTATACGGACGCCCAGTTGAACCGGGAGCTCCAGCACCCTTAGGCACAATCGTCACTTGAACCGACTCGATCCTATATCCAATCTTGGATGTGCCCGCAGGTTGCCCATTAGAAGTCCAATCGAGCCATCCAAAGTCTTGGCAATATGCCCGATACCAGACATCAAAGTAGTTCGATAAGCCACCGGTCAGCCTAATCTTAATAGCCTCGATACGCTTTGCGCGGCTTACCGTTCCAGCAATATCCCCGTTGGAAGTCCAGCTTTGCCAACCGACATCCTGCACATGGGCGGAGTACTCTATACCGCCCGATACGCTACTGGAGACATTTAGCTTCAGAGCCTCAATCGCAAGTGCCCTACCGGTCGTGCCCGCAACATCGCCGTTGCCAACCGGATTCATCCAACCAAGCGTGGCGACATGCGCCTGGAGCGTTAGGGCTGGTGCCGTGATAAACGCGGGCGCAGACGACGCGCCTGGATCCCCGCCTTTCGCAACAAGTTCAATTTGGACAGCTTCTATCTGGATATTAAGCCCGGTAGTTCCAGCGGAATCGCCGTTTTTTGCCCAACCCAACCAACCATAGCCCGCCGAATGAACTCGATAGTAAATGTCATACTGATTCGCGAGGGAACCATTTAAGCGCAGCTCAAGAGCCTGAATGGCCAATCCTTGTCCAACGGTCCCAATATAACCGGAAGATCGCCATTCCTGCCAACCAATATTGGCAACATGTGCTCTTGCCTCAATTTGAGAATCGTCATCCACACCGGACAACGACACATTCAAAGCTTGAAGAGAAAGCGATTGTCCCGTTGTGCCGGTTACCTGCCCATCAAATACAGAAGGAGACCACCCACGGTTAGCCGAATGAGCCTGATATACAACGTGAGCGCAATCGGCGGAAGTATCGGAAACAAATGCTCCGTCCGTTATTCCGGGAGCGCCGCCGCCTTTACTGACAATCCTTACTTCGACAGTCTTAAGGAATGAACCCGATATCGTTGCCCCTGCATCCGCGCCATTGCATGCCCAACCAAGCCATCCTTTTTTGGAGTCAAAGCAGCGATACCAAATGTCATAGGCATTAGACAAATCTCCAGTAAGAGCCAATCTCACCGCCTTTAGAACACGCCCATCGTTTTTAGAGTTAAGCGCAGCACCGTCAGAAACAGCACCGCTCCATCCGCCAAATTCAAAAAAGCCGGAATAGTCAATTGAGCCTAAAATCTCTTGATTATCAAACGAAATGGAGAGCGAGGTTAAAGGTTCAGAGCCGTTCTCGGAGCCCAATAGGATTGATTTGCCTTGTACGGAGCCCAGGCTTTTACCGTTAAGACCAAGCGAGCTCCCGCTTAGAACATCCGTAGCTCCAATGAAATGGTTCAACGTATCGCCGGGAGCAGAGCCGCTTTTTTCGACCAATAAAATCTGAACACCCTGAATGGCGGCACCCTTCCCCACCGAGCCCGCAGGAGACCCGTTAGACGTCCAGCCCAGCCATCCGCCCAATTTGGAAGCATACACACGGTACCAAATGCCATAAGTTGCAGATATCTCGCCGTTCAGCTTAAACTGAACGGCCTCAATGGACCGAGACTGCCCGGTCGTGCCAATGACTCCTGAAGACCAGCCTTGCCAACCAATGCCAGAGACAAGCGCGCGAGAGGAAATGGAGCCTCCGCGGCCATACCAATTAACGCTAAGCGACAGCGCCTCAATTGCATTTCTTGAGTCAATAACCCCCGATGTCTTTCCGTCCGCGACAGCGCCCATCCATCCAACATTAGAGACATGAGATCGATAGGAAACGGTAGGCGGTTCCTGAGAATAATCCCTAAAGGCATCGCCTCGCGTTGGCGCATCTTGAGCATTTTTTGGAAGCACCTTAATCTGAATAGCTTCGATCTGACAAGCATAGCCCTGCGTTCCAGCAGGCTCACCATTTGAGGCCCAGCCAAGCCAACCAACATTTGCAGAATGAACGCGATACCAAATGTCATACGAATCAGAAAGACCGCCCGACAAAGATAGCTTGATCGCCTCGATGGCTCGCGACTGTCCAACTGTTCCAGATGTCTGCCCGTTACCCACCGGCTGAGACTCCCAGCCGATCCCGGAAATGTGAGATTGGACCGAAATGCTATCATTCCCCAGCGGGGTGCCATCCTGTGAAAGCAAATTAATCTTGAGGGCTTCGACGCGCTTAGCACGGCCTGTAGTGCCCGCCGTCATTCCATTTGAAACGAGAGCTTGCCAGCCAATATCCTGTACATGAGTCTGGTATGAAACAGAGCCAAACACAGTGGATGCATCATTTTCGGGTTTCGCCGAATCAGTTGCATTGGAGGCAGGCTCGCTAGAAACGGATGAGGGAGAATCATTGTCTGACACAGTCGGCTGCTCGACTTCAACCCCCTGCTGTTCGTCATTTAAGACAAAGCTCTCGTCTTCCAAGCTGCTGGCAGAACTATCGATATAATCAGTGGATTCCGGTTGCACAGGTAAAGAATCAGCCCAGACGGAAAGGGGCGTCAGAAGACACTGAAGGATCAGTAATGGCGTCATTGCCGTTGCTAGCAGTCGTTGCGTCTTTTTCATTCGACTCCCCCATCAATCGACCATCTTTAGCATCATTATTTATCGTTTCGGCAATTGCTTAAATACCGAAAACGCGAATGGCACTCAAATAGAAACGAACGGACCGTTGCAAAACGATCCGTTCGTTTTAATCAGAGTATCTGCCAGAACCTGTGTGAAGACATGACCTTCGATCAACTATGCAAGCGGCACGTTGTCATACCAACCCCATTTTGGCTTATATGAGGTGGAATAATAATTCAACCAGTACGCCATATCGAGCGTCCTGATCCGACCGACATTATCCATAACCTGGTTATTACCGATGTAGAGACAAACGTGACCGTAAATGCTGCCCATGCGTGTATGCGTATGCGAAGGAACGGCAATGACCATTCCGACTTTCAAATGAGAATAATCGGTATATTTACAGTAATCCCAGTAGTAATCGCAGGCATCTGTATGGACATTCCTAAATCCGGCACGCTCATAAATGTCTGCAATCCACTCAGAGCACAAACCAGGGCCAGGAGACGGCACCTGTCGGGCAAGATCTGCAATTTTCTTCTGCATGGGATTTGCAAACGCGGTTGGTTCCCCAAGCAAACACGGCGAAACGGTGCTCCCGGGGGCATTGGCGCCCTTCCTCGTAAGTCGAACTTGGATAGCTTGGACATGGGCCCCATAGCCAGTACTACCGGCAACGGAGCCATTTTTAGTCCAACCAAGCCAGCCGACGTTATCGACATGGACCCTGTACCAAACATCAAAATAGGTTGCCAAGTCACCAGAAAGAGAAATTTTAATAGCCTCAACCGAATTGGATTCAGCGGTAGACGAAAGCTGCACTCCGTTTGACTTACCAGACGTCCAGCCCACATTCGAAAGATGCAGTTGATAATTAATCCCGCCGGCAACAGATGAAGTAGTTTTAGCTGAAAACCCGGTGATGGGAATTCCCTGACCGGTTGTACCGGACACCTCTCCAGCGGGGACAGAATTCTGCCAAGCACCTTTCACCTGAGAGGAATACGTCACCGTAGGTAATTCAAGATGGGAATACCCCGATGTATCAGGATGGGAGGCGCCCTTCTTAATGAGCTTAATCTGAATAGCTTCGAGGGAACACGACATACCGGTGGTGCCGGCCTCCTCGCCGTCCTTGGCCCAGGCCATCCAGCCGATGTTGGAGG
>DXMC01000010.1:7291-46495 GCA_019414365.1 Collinsella sp. | reverse complement strand
GGTGGTTCCGCCCTCGGAGGCCGAGGGGGTGTCCCAGCCCTGCCAGCCGATGCCAGAGACGTGGGCGTCGATCTGGACGGAAGAGCCGTCCGAGTAGTCGGAGCTGTCGAGCGAGAGCTTGAGGTCCTCGAGGGCGAGGCCGCGGCCGGTGGTGCCGGCGGTCGCGCCGTCCGAGACGGCGCCCTGCCAGCCCACGTTGGAGACGTGGGCCCGATAAGTCAGGGACATGGGCTTCTTCTTGAAGGCGTAGTCGACGTTGGCGCCGTCGGAAGAGGGGACGGCGTCGCCCTTCTTGACGAGCCTGATCTGGACGGCCTCGACGCTCCTGCCGAAGCCCGTGGTGCCGGCCTCCTCGCCGTCCTTGGCCCAGGCCATCCAGCCGATGTTGGAGGCGTGGACGCGGTAGTAGACGTCGTAGCCCTTCGCGAGGGAGCCCGTGAGCCTCAGGCGCACGGCCTCGACGGCGCGTCCCTGGCCGGTGGTTCCGCCCTCGGAGGCCGAGGGGGTGTCCCAGCCCTGCCAGCCGATGCCACTTACATTGGCGTTAATTTGCACAGAGCCATCTTCAACGGGATTCAAGATGCTGACTTTAAGATCCTCCACTGATTTAGATTGCCCCGTTGTGCCAGCCGTAGATCCGTCGCGCTTACTGCTCATCCAGCCAATATTCGAGACATGCGCCTCATACTGAATATGCATCTTGCTGTCATCTACGTTCAGAAGAGAGCCGTTGAAGCAGTAGTTCATGTCACAACGTCCGTTAACGCCTGGGACATTGCCGCTGTTTGAATACTGCCAGAAACTGTAGCTGCCAGCATAATTGCAACGCCAATTATATTGAGCGACCCAATGGTCATAACCGCTCAGAGACGGACTATCCAAGTAGTTGTTGAGCCAGTTAAGGTTCGCATAGATACCCGACTTAAAGCCAACGGCCTCCATACGGTTGCAAAAAGCCTGCGCAATCTGAGCGAGCTTATCTTTGCTGAAATTCGGATCCTGCAAGATATAGTTATCCTCAAGATCGTAATAAACGGGAAGCGACGGATGATGGCCACCGAGCCAAGCAAGCGTTCGATCGGCTTCTTTATTTGCATCCGCAACAGATCGAGCATAGGAGTAGTAGTAGACGCCATAAGGAATACTGAGGCGCTCACATTCAGCAGCGTTCCTTTCAAAGGAATCGTCAGGCTTTCCATAAACAGGCCCAACCCTGAGGATGGCAAAATCAATCCCTGCGGCCTTAACCATATCCCAATCAACGGTCCCCTGGTAATTACTGACGTCAATACCGCGCGCAATAGCACCATTGGGCAAAGGATCGTCAGTTATAGACTGCGCATCGATGTCGCCATTGTCAGAATCGATAAGCACGCCGTTTTCGAAACGCCAAGAGTTCGGTTCCAAAGAGTCCGTTTCGCAGGAATTCATCTCAGTGGAATCATCGGCTGGGACCTCACCGTTTGACTCGTCAACACCAGACTCTTCGACGCCAATGCTAAGTTGCTCGCCCGAATCAGAATCTGTTTCCCCATCAGGACGAGCAGCATTTGCATCGTCACCATACCATTCGGTTACACCCTGAGAATCCGAAGCATCGTCCTGCGTTCCCTGAGAACTTGTACCTTGAGATTCGCACTCGTTCGATGTTTGCGAGACCGACTGCGAAGCAGCGGCGGCCTGGACCGACAGCGCATACGCACTGTAGGGCTGGATGATTTGAGACCAGCCCATTAATAGCGTACAAGCCAAAGCAGCAGACGCTTTGAGACGTTTCATGTATATCCCCCGAGACATTGGTCACATGTAAAGACACGAATGGTTGCTATATTACCGCACTTCCATACAGACATTTAAAGCTTAGAAAAGCACCAGTCAGCATACAGTCAAAAAGAGGCGCTCCTGCAACGGAGCGCCTCAACAGACTCTATGCGAAAGGCCTAGCGGCACCGATTACCCGACCTGGAGCATTGACCGAACGCTCGGTCACACCGATCCCCGGCCACGAATCGATAATTCGACCGTTTCCGATATAGATTCCAATATGGCCCTGGTAGTAGACCACATCTCCCCTCTGCAAAGCAGAGGTGCTAACCGGCATAAACGTGTTGTTGCGATACCAGTTCATGGAGTTGTAGGTTTGCTCGGGCAGCCAACGATGGTTATAGGGGTTATACCAACCCATATCCATGCCTGTCGCATACAGACATTGCAGTACCAAGCCCGAGCAATCAACCGCATCCCCCGGCCAAGAAGACCAAGGCTCAATATAACGCGTCCCAATATATTCCCGAGCACGCTGGACGAACGCATTGATGCAATCCTGTCTTGAAGCGTTATAAGGAATTCGAAAAGGCGAGACATACGTGAAATAACCGGTGCAATACGAAGGAAGCTGTACGCTATTGTAACTAACCTTTGGATAAGATCCCGGAGTCTGATACCCCATATAACGATAGGTCTCAAAATACGAATCAGACGTAGAGCCTGGTGCAGAAGCGCCCTTGGGGACAATCTTTACCTGTAAAGCCTGAACAGGAATGCCAAGCTTCGTGGTGCCCGCCGGTGATCCATTTTTAGTCCAGCCAAGCCATCCGTAATTTGACACATGGACGCGATACCAGACATCAAAGTAATTCGAAACGTCGCCAGTCAAGTTAATCTTCACGGCTTGGATTTGTTGTCCCTGTCCAACGGTTCCCGCTGTGGCCCCATCTGAGACAGCAGATTGCCAGCCGATATTGGATACGTGGGCGGAATACGAAATGCCACCGTTCATGGAGATTTCGGAAAGCGAAAACTGCATGGCCTCCATCGCACGGTTCTGCCCAACTGTTCCGGCAACACCGCCATTGCCGACAGGCGCTTGCCAGCCAAGACCGGAGCAATTCGCCTTTGCAGATAGCTCGGGAAGCTGGATCAACGCAGCATGGTCTTGAATGGGAGCGTCGGACGAACCCTTGGCAACCAACTTAATTTGAATTGCCTCGGCCTGCTTAGACAGCCCAACGGTGCCAGCCGCAGCTTCATTTTTAGCCCAGCCAAGCCAGCCATAGTCTGCAGCATGAATACGGTAGTAAATATCGTATTTTGAAGCGTCGTTCCCGGTCAGCCTTAATTTGACCGCCTGAATTGCGAGGCCCTTGCCAACAGTGCCAGCATAGGAAGCACCCGAGACGTATGGCTGCCAGCCGATATTCGCAACATGTGCCGACACTTCAACTGAGGCATCGATGCCCTGAGTTGCAACATACAAAGCCTGCAGGGAGCGGGACTTGCCCGTCTGGCCAGCGGTTTCACCGTTGCCAACGGGAGCCAGCCAGCCCGCAGAAGCAACGTGCGCCTGAGATACAAGACCGATTCCAGGCGTTTCGATAAATGCATTGGCAGAGGAGCCAGGCGAAGACTGACCCTTATTTACAAGTGCAACATCGATGCCGCACAAACCGGAAGAACCACCAGAAACGCCACATGCCTGACCATTTGACGCCCAGCCAGTCCAGCCATTACCGGAATCGCATACTCGATACCAGATGTCATAATTGGCAGCGAGTTGACCGCTCAACGACATTTTTATCGCTTTTATGGGTGCGCCGGATACCGCCTTGGCAGCGCCACCATCCGATGAAGAAGCGCCCCAGCCTGAATACCCATCCATAACGGAATAAGAAATAGACCCGTTATCAGTTTGACCGGCAACGCTCAGGGCAATAGAGTTCAGCAGTTTAGCACCCTTGCCTCCGATCGTGGCCTTTTGACCAGAAGAGGAGCCAAGACTCTCCCCAGAAACGGCCGATCCGGAAACCGCAACAGCATCTGGATCGCCGATAAAGACCTTGGCCGAGGAACCGGGCGCCGCTCCGCCTTTCTCCACGAGAACCACTTTGACCGCTTCGATAGCCCTGCCCTTACCGGCAGAACCAGCGGCAGCACCATTGCAGGCCCAATCGAGCCAGCCAATGCCTGACACATGAGCGCAATACCAGATGTCATATTTATCTGCCGCCTCGCCGGTCAAGCGAATCTGGACGGCCTCGAGGCGCTGAGACTTTCCGGTCGTGCCGCAGTGCCCCTTAGACCACTGCTGCCAGCCAACATTCGAGACATGACCACGAAGCTCAATAGAACCCGAGTGGCCATACCAGCCAAGCTGGGCTTCGAGGGCCTCCATGGGAAGGCCCCTGCCAGTTGTCCCAGCAACAGATCCGCCACCTACGGGAGACATCCAGCCAATATTCGATGTATGCGAACGGATGGCAATCGAAGCGGGATCATCGCTACGGTTCTTAAAAGGACGGGTAGTGTCGCCCGGGGCGGGGTCGCCCTTGGGCAGGACCGCGACCTGGACGGCCTGGACGGCGCGGCCGTAGCCCGCCGAGCCGGCGTCGGCGCCGTCGCACGCCCAGCCGAGCCACCCGAACTCGGCGGAGTGGACGCGGTACCAGACGGTGTAGCGGGCCGACAGGTCCGCGGACAGCCTGACCCTCAGGGCCTCGACGGCGCGGGACTGGCCGGTGGTGCCGGCGGTGCCGCCGTTGCCGACGGCGGCCTGCCAGCCGACGTTGGAGACGTGGGCCTCGACGGATATGGCGTCAGAGCCGAGGGGCTCGCCGGTCGAGGCGTCGGACAGGACGAGGCGCAGCGCCTCGAGGGGGAGCCCCCTGCCGGTCGTGCCGGCGGTCTCGCCGCCGGCGACGGCGCCCATCCAGCCGATATTGGAGACGTGGGCGGAATAAGACAGCGAGACGGCAATGGCCCCATCGGACTGCGCGGCCTCCGCCTGGCCCCCGTCGGCCTGGGCGGTTTCGGCCTGGGCGGCCTCGTCCTGGGCGCCGGACTCCCCGCCGGCGGGCTGCGCCTCGCCGGGGAGCGGCTGCGTGTCCCCCGCCGCGGCGGGGGCGGCGTAGGCCGCGGGCCCGCACAGGGCCAGGGCGGCAGCGACCGCGAGGACGGCGGCGGCCCCGGAAACTCGTTTCATGGAGCGTTTCATGGAAAATCCCCCTAATCTAGCAACGGTTTAGAGTCTACTAGATTGGGGGGGACGGGGGCCAAGCCCGCACAGTTAGCGTCGGCGTGACGTCCTTCGTCTACAGCACGGTTAAATGCATCGAACAAATGGGCTGCTTCCTCGGGACGCGAGGAAGCATCTAAAACAGTGTTGAGAATGTCTCCCGCATCACGTCCGTGTGTCTCCGTCGCAGGAACCGACGTGGTCTCGCCATCAAGAATGCAAATATTGTCACGAGGCACTGAAGCCACGACAACCGGCGAATGCGTGGTCACGACAAACTGCACGTTGGGGAAGATGCGAACGAGGTCCTCCAGAATTCATGCCTGTCAACGAGGGTGCAAATGAAGGTCGATCTCGTCAATCATTACCACGCCCGGCGTCTTGAGCACACGATCCCCTAGTGCGGGGTTCAACATCGCCATGCGATATGCGATGTCCGCAAAAAGGCTCGACGTGCCACGATATCCGTCGCTCATAGAGTGAATCCTATCGCGATGGTAACTACCATCGGCAGTGCTTATATGTAAACACCAGCTGGCCGAGTTCGGCATCAAAATCGACCATCGCGTCCACGGTAGAAGCAGCGGCATCAAAACATGAGGCCGGTGCCTTTTTAACCGCAGAGAACAGTGCGCTGTCACGCCTATTCTGCTACTCCCAAATGGATTGAGATTTAAACCATGCATTCATACGTGCATCGTTCGAAGATGCCTGTAGGGCACCTTCGAACCCACGCGTCCTGTTGGGCAACGATTGGTCTTTAGGTTCAGTCCGCGTCCACAATCGATCGGTCCCATAACGAGCAAGAATGGGAAGGACAACCGTCTCGCCACTGCCGACATTTTTATTGCAGCCGATCGCTGACATCCATTACAGGCGCAGCGTCAGCAATAGTCGTGCAGCCCTTGGCAGTATTAGGCGAACGCAACTAAAACCGTTGCAAATGCAATTAGGTATAATTCTTCCAAATCGCCTAGAGAAAGTGTTTGAATGCTGACCGTAATCGTGCCTACTTACAATGCCGAGCCGTATCTTTCTCAGGCTATAGGCAGCCTATTAAACGAAAACAAAATCGAACTGGAAATCCTCGCCATCAACGACGGATCCACCGACAACTCGCTCGCCATTATGCAAGATTTCGCTGCGCGCGACTCACGCGTTCGAGTGATCGATAAGGCAAACCAGGGTTACGGCGCAACCTGCAATCTGGGCATTCGCGAGGCAATGGGCGACTGGATTGCCATCCTCGAGCCCGATGACTGGATCGAGCCCGGAATGTACTCCGACATGTTTGCCTTTGCCAAGCGCGAATTTGGCGGTCCGAACAAGCTCGATATTATTGAGACCCCGTATTGGATCATTCGCAACCCCGATACCCCCCAAGAGGTCAAACTACATTGCGCATATCGTGGTCGCATCAAACCGTCTCGGCAACCGTTCACCATTCACGACGCTCCACACCTGCTGGCCCATCATCCGTCCATTTGGTCGGCAATCTATCGTCGCGACTTCCTAATGCAAAACAATATCTGGTTTAAGGAAATCCCCGGTGCGGGCTGGGCCGACAATCCATTCCTTGTCGAAACGCTCTGTCAGGCAAAGGCGATCGCTTACTGGCCCAAGCCGTATTACTGCTACCGCGAGGAAACACCCGAAAAGGCAGCTGCTCTGGCAAAGCGTGACCCCTTGATGCCGTTTAATCGCTGGAACGACATGGTCGATATTCTTGAGCGGCTCAACGTCACCGACCCCGCCGTTTGGACACCCCAAATCACACGTGGCTTCACCTATATGGGCATCATGATTGAGCACACCGGAATTGATGGCCACCCCGAAATCGAGCGGGCGATCCACAGGATGTTCGAACGCATGCCGCAAGAGCTGGTATTTGCCAATCCTCGCATTACCCCTGCGGCCAAAAAGCTCTATGCCGAGTATATGGGCATCGCCAACCCTAAAATCAGCTACTGCGCATACGCCAAGGACCTCGTGGGCGAGGGCCTGTATAACGTATGGAACAAGGGGCCCAAGCAAACTCTAAAAATGATCACATCGCACTTTGGTTCATACAACGCACGCGCTGGAAAATAGTCTGATGGGCAGCAAAACAAGCAGAAACACCTCCATCGAAGCGCTGCGCTTGGTAGCGGTCGCTGGCATCGCGGTATTCCACACGTTTCAGTGGACCTTCCAGGCCGTCTGCATCAGCGTGCCGGAATATGCACCGCTCGCCGCCTTCCCCTATTCGGGACTGCTGGGGTTCATTAACTTGCTGGGCTGCTGGGCCAACGAGGTCTTCTTTATGATCTCGGGCTATTTTCTCATCGCTTCGGCCGCGCGTGCTTGGGACGGTGGAGCAACGTGGAAGTCGCAAATGCAACGGGCGGCGCAGCGCCTTGGCAAGGTCATCTTGCCTACTGCGTTTTATTGCCTCATGGCGCTCGCGTGGTCCACGGTCGTCTCACCCATTCCCGATGTCTCCCTGCACGCGCACTATTGGTACACGCTGGGGCTTGAGTTTATCTGGGTCTATGCCGCCACGGTCTTCATGGCGCCGCTGTTTGGCCTGGCCAAGAGTCGACTCTCTAAGAGGAGCTACACGGCAGCGGTCATCGTCGTTGGAATCCTCGCATTTGTTGTTAACGGGTATTTAGCCGCCATGAGTGCGACAAGCGCTGGCGAGTTTTCTTGGCTCCAGAAGTCCATGAGCGCTACCACGTACGTAGTCGCATTTTTGATCGGCGGGCTGCTCCGCGACATTACCGATGTCATGGATTCGGACAGGGCGGGCGCCTTAGGCATGCGGTCGCTCGCAGCGGTTTTGGTGCTCACCACCATCCTGGAAGGCGAACTCTCCTTCACCGGCAACCTCACAGCAATGGCAGCCCTCTCCTACAAATCGACCTCGTTGATCTCGTTTGTCCTCGCTGCCACCTCCCTGCTCTTTGCGGCTACCCGACGCAGCGCCTCGGACAATCCACGAGCCGCAGGCGTCATCGTCACCCTTTCGACCGCCACGCTCGGTTTCTATGTGATGCAGTCGCTCACCAGTAGCCTGTGGCGTCCCGTCTTCAATACGTTGCTCGCAAACATACTGGTCAGCCAAAACAGCCCGGCAGCTATATGCATCGTCACGGGTACCGTCATTAGCATCGTCTTTGCCTTAGTGCTCCTCATCATCGACGCAGCTAGAAGCCTTATCGCTCGCAAGCTCAAGCGACAATAGACACGCTGCCGTAAGACGCTAAAGCCGCTACAGCCGTGGCAGGTTCCTGCGATTTATCCAAAGCTTGCCGCCAAGGTGCGCCGAGCCTTTACAATAGGACAGTCCCAAGGACGTATTCGATAGCTTCCGCGCAGCACTCGCCCGCCGCGCGTGAAAGGATATATTGCCCCATGCCTTCAACCCTCCCCGCCCCCATCGATAAGCTCGCCATCGTCGTCGTTACGTACAAGCGCCAGGAACTCCTGGCCAACTTGTTCGACTCCATGACCGAGCTCACGGCAACGCCCTGGCGCATCGTGATTGTCGATAACGAGAATTCGCGCGAGACCGAGGCCATGTGCACCGCATTCAACGAGCGCTTGGCCAACCTGTGGGGCATCGACACCGAGCAGCCCGACGCGCAGGGCGGCACCGACCGCGTCATCTACGCACCGCAGCTCGAAAACGGCGGCGGTGCGGGCGGCTTCTCCGCCGGCACTAAATGCGCCTACGACCTGGGCGCCCAGTGGTTCTGGGTGATGGACGACGACGTGCTCGTCATCCCCGAAGGCATCGAGCGCTTGGCCAAGTGGACCGACCGCTACGATGTCATCCAGGGTTCGCGCCTGGACTTCGACGGCGGCGCGTTCTTTTGGCAGTACCAACTGATCCTTTCGCTCGGCATTCCAAACCCTGTCGCCAAGTGGGATCTGGGTCCCGAGGGCTACCGCACCATGAACCAGCTGTGCTTTGAGGGCGGCATGTTCTCGCGCCGCGTGGTCGACAAGATTGGCCTGCCCGACGCGCGCTTCTTTATCTACGGCGACGATGCCTGCTATGGCTACGTGGCCAGCCAGCACTTCCCCGCCGCCGTTGTTGCCGACGTGGTTCTCAAGCGCGCCCGCGCTGTCTCTAACTGGGATATCGCCGGCAAGCGCCAGCTCAACTCTACGAGCGACACCAACCGTTACTACATCATGCGCAACCGCGGTTATCTGGCCCGCTACATGCAGATCTACGGCGACTATCACCCCGTGCTGTTCCGTCTGGGCAACGCCGCGACCTTCTGCAAGGAATTTATTCGCCTGGCCGCCGTTGACAAGTGCTTTAAGACCGGAATTCCGGCGCTGCGCCGCGGCATGAAGGACGCCCGCAAGATCATCAAGGACCCCAACTGGAAGCCCATGCCGCCCATGAAGGACACCGAGTAACGGAAGTCGGAAACACCTCGGCGCTTAAAGCCGCTGGCACACCGTAGCCACATGCTGCCCATCAAAACCGAACCCCCAGCGCATGCGACCCACGCCGGGGCGTGGCACACGGATTTCGTCGATGCCGTCGCGCTCTATGTCGAGTAGCGACTGCACGGCCAGCAATTCCAGGCCCAGCGCATCCACATCGGGGTCATACATCAAGTTAATCGTTATCAGCGGGCGCTCGTCCAGCATGCCAATCGTGTCTGCTACGTCGAACACGGCACCCGTAGGGAAAACCTGGATGTCCCAGCGACCCGCGCCACACTTTCGCCTCGAGGCAGGATTGGCATAACCCGGCAAGCCAAAGCAGAGCCCCTGCAAGAGCAGATGATATGGCAGCGGCTTATCTGGGTCGGTCTCACCGATTCCAGCATCCCCCAGGATGCGGCTTAGCGCCCGCCTCACGGTATCCTCGTTCCCACGGCACAGCCCGTCGCGAAACGCATCGACGTCTCGAATGTCTTCGGCAGCGCACTCAAACCACTCAATAATCACTAGACGCAAGGCCTGGCGAAGCTCGTTATTGGGCAATCGCAAAGCACGGAGGCGATCGCCATGCTCTGGCTCCTCAGTCATATCCGTCGTGAGAAAACCGGACAGATACAGCGCTGTCCACATGCCATCGTCAGGCGAGAAATCTGGCTCTGCAGTGCCCAAACAAAGCGGGACCTCAGCGCACCCATGGGCCTCGAGCAAATCAAACAAGACCGAAAGGCGGTCGAGATTCCACCCGGCAACTACCCTACTCAGGCAATCCGCATACCCATACAGATCGGCGCGCACAGGCGCCGTGCAGCCTCGGTCCAGAAAACCGATCACGCGCGCCGGACTCGAGCAATAGGCCCTGCCAAACCGATATCCCTCGAGCCATTCACGCGCATCCTCCAGGTATTCCTCGCGCCCAGCATGATTCAACAGAGCCTGGACCTCGGCATCCGAAAAACCGAAACATCGGTCACACCACGCCGACAGCGGCGTCATCAGACAATACGAGCAGCCGCGCGAAGAAAGCGCCGCTTCGGCAGGACCGGGACACTCCCCCATCAGACACGTCAGCCGCAACGAATCGCGCGCAGTGGCAATGGCGTCAAACAGCACACGGTCAAGTAGTTCTGCCGGATCGGCGTCGGAAGCGTTCCTCGCGCTCGCACGGCGAGACCACGCCGCATCGTACCCATCAACGAGCAATACAACCTGCTCATCGCAGGCAATCTCCAGCAGCTCTATGAGCACACCGAGCACCGAGTCAACCTCGTCCGCGCTCGCCACGCCACGCGCGACACGTTCGATGTGACGCACCTTATCTCGAGCTAAATCCGGAGCCTCCAAGAGCGCCAACAAGCGAGCGCACTCGCCCGAAAGGGCATCGCGCACGACGTCGGCAACAGCGGGGCCACGCCTCGCAGCGCCAGAAAAGTCCAGCGATATCACCGGATAGCAAGCGTACTCATCCCGATAGCGCCCGCCGTTCGCATCCCAAATCTGAGCATCGGCAAACAAACGCTGACCAGAGCGACCGACCGCTGGACGCTCCAGAAAAGCCCTGAGCATCGACAAGTTCATGCTCTTGCCAAAACCCTCGGGTCGACAGCACACCACAACGGACGCGTCGCAGTCCAACACATCGGCAATAAACATGGTCTTGTCAACCAGCATGCAACGACCAATGGCATCGGCAAAATCATGCACACCGACCGGCAAAACCGCATCATCGACATGGTTGACAAGCCGTACGCCAAAAGTATCGGCACTGTTGCAATACTCCTGTTCAGACACCGTAACTTCTCCCTAAAACGCAGCACGAAGCCCATTGTAGCGAGCAGTTCAAGTGCAACGCTGGATCCGTGCAAAGGCATCGGGCAACGGTAGGAACAAAGGCCTTGAGGGGGCATAACAAATCGTTGTGCAACAAAATGGGGCCCGATGCAACTGCACCGGCCCCCATTGCGAATCTTTAGTTGTCGGGCAACCGAAAGGGACTACTCCTCGGAGTCGTTCTGCCCAGCAGCCTTCTTTTGCTGATCGAGCTTATGCTTGCCACTCACAATAGACGTGGCACCCAGCGTGGCCAAGCTTGCACTGGCAAGGCTCGCCATAACGATAAGGTCGCCCGTCTTGGGCATGTTACCGCCAGATGACTTGGTCGTTGTAGTCGTCGTGGTTGTAGTGGTCACCGTCTTGGAGTCATTTTGCTCTTGGACTTGGTTGTCAGCACCGCTCTTGTCGTCGTCTTCGGGCTGTTTCTTTTCGCCCTCGGTCTTGCTCTCGTCCTTCTTCTGACCGGACTTGTCGCCCTTCTCATCAGAGCTAGGACCCTTATCGGATTCAGCCTTCTCGGAAGCCTTGTCCTTGGAGTCGCCCTTTGCGGCTTCGGTCTTTTCCGTGGAAACCTGATCAGAGTTGTCCTTGTTCTGGGCCGAGCCGTTATTGACGCCAGCCATCAGCGAAGAACCCAGCGTAGAACCAAGCTGCTCGGAGAAAGAAGGCTTCTTGTCCGGCGAAGCAACGGGAGCGTCCGGCGCCTTATTCGAGTCGTCCTTGGAAGCATCGGAATCAGGGGTCGTGTCAGAGCCGGAGCCGTTGTTAGAGCCGGTGTCAACGGACGAATCGCTCGAGCCGGTAGATGAGTTAGAGGTGCCAGCGTCGGTCGAACCAGAAGCGTCGCTGTCCGTATTGCCGGCAGAGCTTGAAGGCGAATCGCTCGCAGCAGAGCCGTTCGAATCGGAGCCGTTCGAGGTAGAGCCGTCGTTGGTAGTGCCACCAGCAGAGCCATTACCGTCAGCATCGGTCGAGGGCGCATCCATCCTGTCATCGTTGGCATCGTCACTCGAGCCGTCATTCGAATCAGGTGTCGGCGAGGGCGCCGGCGCAGGCTCGGGCTGCACGGGCGTCGCAGCGGCAGCGGCCTCGTCCTCGGCGATATAAACCAAGCAGTCCTTCAGCTCGTTGCGGTAGCGGTTCTTCCAGCCCTCATGATACTGGGGCTGACTTGAAAACTTGGTGGCGACATTGTTGACCACGCTATTGGAGAGCGCCGTCGCAAACTCGCGGTCGGACATATCGTTGGAAAGATTCGCCCAGCGGAAGAAGTCTCTGCAGCCACCGGTACCGCACATGTTGGTGATGCTCCACACCATACCCTTGACGCAATCGGCGCGGCCGGAGATGTCAATGCCAAGAGCGCTCTTAAGCCACGCCTCGGTCACCGCATAGTACGAGTTGTACGCATAGGCATCTTGAAGTGCTGAGAACTCAACAGGATCGGTGTTATAAGCACCTTGGAAGGCATCCTGCGCGATATGGCCCAGCTCGGTGAGCTGGCCGTTCTCGTACATGGCATTGCTCGTGTTGGAAATCTCGCTGCCGCGATCAATCGCATCCTTGAGCATGCAGTATTTTTCGGGGTTGTAGTTGTAGGCCTGCTTCATAAACGGGATGAGCGACCAACGACGGTCGAACTGGTAATAGCCCAGCGCGTTATAACCGTCGCCATACGAAAAGCCTTGGTTGTAGTTGCCATGGCTCTCGTACTTGGTAAAGTACTTCATCTCGGGAGTCACGTTGACAAACGAAACGCCCTGGACCGACCTCAGCACGCCCGAGAAGGACTGCTGGGTGTAGAGGCCTTTGTCGATATCGGTGGCATCCGAGGCAACGCCCGGCGTGGGTTCCTCGGCAGCGGCGGGCGCGGGCGCGGTAACGGCGCTAAACGAAAGCGCCAGCGTCAGGCCCGCAACAATCGCGGAATGCTTGGGCTGCATAAGATCCTCCCTGCATTGGTATAGTTAAAGTGCAGTTTGCAAAGATAAGAGTAAGTATTGCAGCTCGCCCGTTGTTGCACAACAACCCCTCGGTAAACGGCAACAACCCTCCGCGAAATCTTAAGGAATTGCGCTCAACCTACAGCTTAATGTCAAAGTTGATCTCGGGGACGGCGGCCAGGTCGGCCAACGTCACGCCGTCGACGTACTTTTCGATCACGTCGTCCAAACCGCGCCAGAACTTGACGGTCGAGCACAAATCGCTGCGGGTGCAGCTGTTGTCGATGCCATCGCACGCCACCGGAGCCGTGCTGCCCTCGACGGCACGCAGGATGTCGCCGGCGCGCACCTCGGCCGGGTCCTTCGCCATCATGTAGCCGCCGCCCTTACCGCGCACGCTCCTAAGCAGGCCCGCCTTCATGAGCGGACGAACCAGCTGCTCCAAATACTTTTGTGAAATATGCTCGCGGTCAGCGACCTCGCGAAGGGCAATCTTGCCCTCGGCGTCACCAAGCGCTGCGATATAGATCATCAGACGGAGGGCATAGCGGCCCTTAGAAGAAATGAGCATACCTACCCTCTCATCGTAGCCGAGACAAAATACCAGGCTTGTTTGTCCCAAATCTTATGCACGCGGGGCAAACAAGCCTGATTATTATGTCCCACATCTAAAAAGTCGAGTGGATTAGTCGGGTTTTCCCTTGACTAACGCCGAACCCATAGTAACTTTATTCCGAGAAGATTCCTAGGGTTTAGTACACCTATGAGTACACCATATACAGAGAGGGACAGCATGAGCGCAAATCCGCTGCTTTCCATCGAAGGTCTCACCGCCTCCGTGGACGAGAAGACCATCCTCCACAACGTCAACCTCAACGTCGCCGCCGGCGAGACCCACGTGCTGATGGGACCCAACGGCGCCGGCAAGTCCACCCTCGGCCACCTGGTCATGGGCGACCCCGTCTACACGGTCAACGACGGCCGTATCGTCTTTGACGGCCAGGACATCACCGAGCTCACCACCGACAAGCGTTCGCGCGCCGGCCTGTTCCTGAGCTTCCAGGCCCCGGTCGAGATCCCGGGCGTGCCGCTGTCGAGCTTTTTGCGCGCCAGCATCGACGGCCGCCCCGGCCTGGAGATGAAGGGCAAGGAGTTCCGCCGTCGCGTCAAGGAACTCGCGGCCGAGCTCAACATGGATACCGCATACCTCAACCGTGAGCTGGGCGTGGGCTTCTCGGGCGGCGAGAAGAAGAAGGTCGAGATGCTCCAGCTTTTGCTGCTGCAGCCCAAGCTCGCCATCCTGGACGAGACTGACTCCGGCCTGGACGTCGACGCCCTTTCCACCGTCAGCCATGGCATGGACGCCTACCGCAAGAGCTGCGACGGCTCCATGCTCATCATCACGCACAACACGCGCATCCTGGAGCACCTGGATGTCGACCGCGTCCACGTTATGGTCAAGGGCCACATCGTACGCGAGGACGACGCCTCGCTGATCCCCTGGATCGACAAGAACGGCTTTGAGACCTTCGAGCGCGAGGCCGCCGAGCAGCGCGCCCAGGCCGAGGCCGCCGCTGCCGAGCAGCAGGCGTAAAGGGGCGACGCAATGACCAAGAACCGCACCGAGGTCGCGGACATCGACCGCAGCCTCTACGACTTCACCTATGGCGAGGAGGGATTCGAGCGCCTCGACGCCGGTATCACGCCCGACATCGTGCGCGAGATCAGCGCAAAGAAGGACGAGCCGCAGTGGATGCTCGACCTGCGCTTAAAGTCCCTCGAGATCTTCAATCGTTTCCCCGACCCGACGTGGGGCCCCTCCATCGAGGGCCTGGACATGGACAACATCGTCACCTACGTCAAGCCCAACACCGACCAAAAGCACGACTGGGAGTCGGTGCCCGACGACATCAAGAACACCTTTGAGCGCCTGGGCATCCCCGAGGCCGAACGCAGCTACCTGGCAGGCGTCGGCGCGCAGTACGACTCCGAGCTCGTCTACCACAACATGCAGGACACCGCCTCCAAGATGGGCATCGTCTACTCCGGTATTGAGGAAGCCCTGCACGATCCGCAGTGGGAACCACTCATCCACGAGAAGTTTATGACGCTCATCCCGCCCACCGACCACAAGTTTGCGGCCCTGCACGGCGCCGTATGGTCGGGCGGTTCTTTTGTCTACGTGCCCAAGGGCACCAAGCTCGATTTCCCGCTGCAGAGCTACTTCCGCCTTAACGCCAAGGGAGCCGGCCAATTTGAGCACACGCTCATCATCGTCGAAGACGATGCCGATCTGCACTTCATTGAGGGTTGCTCCGCGCCCAAGTACAACGTGGCAAACCTCCACGCCGGCGCCGTCGAGCTCTTTGTGGGCAAGCGCGCGCACCTGCGCTACTCGACCATCGAGAACTGGTCCAAGAACATGTACAACCTCAACACCAAGCGTGCGCGCGTGGACGAGGACGGCGACATCGAGTGGATCAGCGGCTCCTTCGGCAGCCACGTGGGCTACCTCTACCCCATGAGCGTGCTCAACGGCCGCCGCGCCCGTTCCAGCTTTACCGGCATCACCTTTGCCGGCGCCGGTCAAAACCTCGACACCGGCTGCAAGGTCGTGCTCAACGCACCCGATACCTCGGCAACCGTCGAGACCAAGGGCATCTCCAAGAGTGGCGGCATTCAGACCTTCCGCAGCTCTATTGTGGCGACACCCAAGGCCGAGGGCTCCAAGGCAACCGTGAGCTGCCAGTCGCTGATGCTCGACGACCAAAGCCGCTCCGACACTATTCCGGCCATGGACATCCGCGCCAAGAACGTCGACATCGGCCACGAGGCCACCATCGGCCGCATCGGCGACGATAAGGTGTTCTACCTGATGAGCCGCGGTATCTCGGAGGAAGAAGCCCGCACTATGATCGTCAACGGCTTTGCCAACCCGGTTTCCAAGGAGCTGCCGCTGGAGTACGCCGTCGAGATGAACAACCTGATCAAGCTCGAGATGGAAGGAGCGATCGGATAATGAAACAGGCCACGAACACCGCTGCTACCACCCTTGAGCAGGTCAATGCGATGCCGGCTGCCACTTGGGGTTGGCTCAAGATGAACCAGACCAAGCTCGAGCTCTCTGACGAGCTTGCCGCCGCTCCCGCCGAGGCCGTTGAGGCTGAGGGCTTGGAAGAGCAGTTTGCTGGCGTGGCAGACGCGTTCGACGCCGCCATGGACGCCATGGCCGAGCGCTTCCCCGAGCGCCGCGCCTCCGCCCCTGGCGATGCCGCCGACCGCGCCCGCATCACGCGCGAGACCGAGCTTGACGTGCCCGCCACCTCCATCTACCAGGCCGGTGCCATTAAGCTGGAGGAGGAGCTCTCCCCCGCTGAGGCCTTCGAGACTGGCATGGGCGAGGCTGCCTACACCTACCTGGCCGAGCACGCCACTAAGCGCGTCGTCATCGATGTGCCCACATACCAGCACGCCACGGTTACCGTGCGTGTGAGCGGTGTCGATGCCGCCGCGGCCATCGCCGCCATCGACGTCATCGCCCGTCCCCAGTCGACGCTCAATCTGCATATTGCCCTAGACTCCCCCGTTACCGGCGAGGGTGTCGTGGGCTCCGTGCTACGCGTGTGCACCCACGAGTACGCCACCGTCAACGTGACCTGCACGCAGACGCTCGACGATAGCTGGATCGCGCTCGACGACACCGGCCTGTTCCTGGACGAGGGCGCGCGCGTCAACGTGCAACACACCGTCCTGGGTGCCGGCGCCAGCGCCACCGGCCTTGCCGGCGACCTACTGGGCGATACCGCCAAGGTCACCATCGATACTGACTACCTGGGCGCCCGCGAGCAGGTGCGCGACTTTAACTACGAGCTGCGCCACCGCGGTCGCAAGACCGAGTGCGAGATCGACGCCAACGGCGTGCTGACCGGCACGTCCAAGAAGGTCTACCGCGGCACCATCGACCTCGTGCACGGCTGCAAGGGTGCCGTCGGCACCGAGCGCGAAACCGTGCTGTTGGCCAACAAGGGCGTCGACAACAAGACCGTCCCCGTCATTCTCTGCGACGAGGACGACGTTGCCGGCAACCACGGCGCCACCATCGGTCACGTCCGCGACGAGCAACTGTTCTACCTCGCCTGCCGAGGCCTTGACCAAAACGCCGCCGAGGACCTGTTCATCCGCGCCAAGCTGGAGGACGCCGCGCTTTCCGCCACCGACGAGCGCACCCGCGCCGCCGTCGTCCGCCTGGGCAACAACCTGATCGACAACTTTGAAGAGGAGCTCGCATGATCGACACCGAGCACGTTAAATGCGACACCTGTACTGCCCCCGAGCCCATGGAGCTCGACGCCAGCGACGAGGCTTCGCGCGGCTGGCCCACTGTGGACATCGAGACCAACCCCTACAAGGGCCAGTTCCCGCTGTTCCAGCAGCACCCCGAGATCGCCTTCCTCGATAGCGCCGCCACCGCGCAGCGCCCTGCCTGTGTGCTCGACGCCGAACGCGACTTCTATCAGCGTATGAACGCCAACCCCCTTCGCGGCCTGTACTCGCTGTCCGTCGAGGCCACCGACGCCATCGCGAAGGTCCGCCAACAGATCGCCGACCTCATCGGCGCCGCCCAGGCCAACGAGGTCGTCTTCACCCGCAACACGAGCGAGTCGCTCAACCTGGTCGCCAAGAGCTTTGCACCCACGGTGCTCGAGCCCGGTGACGAGGTCGTCATCACCATCATGGAGCACCACTCCAACCTAATCCCGTGGCAGCAGGTCTGCCGCGAAACCGGCGCCAAGCTCGTCTACCTCTACCCCACCAAGACCGGCCAGCTCACCACCGAGGAGGTTCTTACCAAGGTTGGTCCCAAGACCAAAATTCTGGCCGTGGGTCAGGTTTCTAACGTGCTGGGCGTCGAGAACCCGGTCAAGAACCTCGGCAAGCTCGTCCATAAGTACGGCGGCTATCTGGTCGTCGACGGCGCGCAGTCGCTGCCGCACATGCCGGTCGATGTGGCCGACCTGGGAGCCGACTTCTTTGCCTTTAGCGCACACAAGGCCATGGGCCCCATGGGCATCGGCGTGCTGTGGGGCAAGATGGACCTGCTCAACGCCATGCCGCCCATGCTCACCGGCGGCGAAATGATCGACTCTGTCACCGAGCAGGACGCCGTCTGGGCGCCCGTCCCCGAGAAGTTCGAGGCCGGCACGCAGGACGCCGCCGGCATCTTCGCCACGGGCGCGGCACTCGACTACCTGGTCAACACGGTGGGTTACGAGAACATTCAGGCCCGCGAGCAGGCACTCGTCCACTACCTGATGGGCGAACTCATGCAGCTCGACTTTGTCCAGATCATCGGCTCCATCTATTGGGACAACCACCACGGCGTCGTGAGCTTTAACGTCAAGGGCATCCACCCGCACGACGTCGCGAGCATCATGGACATGGACGGCGTCTGCATCCGCGCCGGCCACCACTGCGCGCAGCCGCTGCTTACCTGGCTGGGCGTCGAGAACCTTGCCTGCTGCCGCGCCAGCGTGGCCTTCTACAACGACAAGGCCGACATCGACAAGTTCATCACCGGCCTGCATCACGTTTGGAGCACGTTCAATGGGTAATCTGTACACCTCCACCACATTTATGGAGCACAACTCGCACCCCGACTATAAGTACGAGATGGATGCTCCCACGCACGAGCACGACGGCATCAACCCCAGCTGCGGAGACGAGCTCACCCTGCAGCTACGTGTCGAGAACAACGTGATCGAGGAGGCCTCCTTTACCGGCCACGGCTGCGCCATCAGCCAGGCCAGTGCCGACATCATGGCCGACCTCATCACCGGCGAGACCGTCGAGGAAGCTCACCGCCTGGCAGAGCTCTTCCTCGCCATGATCCGCGGCGAGCAGCTCTCCGAGGAAGACCTGGAAGACCTGGACGAGGCCGCCCAGCTTCAGGACATCTCGCACATGCCCGCCCGCGTCAAATGCGCCGAGCTCGCCTGGCGCACCCTCGACGGCATGCTCGAGGGGTAAACTAACCAGTAGCGTATGCCCCGAATCCAAGGTTTTTGATTGCCGAGCCGCCCGATACGGGCGGCTCTGTTTTTCCTAATGAGCGCGGACGCACGAAGTCCGCGCGTCCGACGCTCCGTCTGTCATTTACCACACAGCAGACGCGAACACGGGCGTTTTTCACAGCACCAAAGGCCTGCGGCAGGGCCCCGGACCCGCCAAGCAATTCGCCAAGCCCCGTTCTGCGAAGCTCCGACTCGCTTCGCGCCTGCCGCAGACGGGTCCCATAGGGAGCGGCGTGCATTTTTGCGAGTATTCAGCACGCCAAGCTGTGTGTATACGCATCGAAAGCGTTAATCAACGTCTTTAGGCGCATATATATTGTGTTTTAGAACAAGCATCGCGGTCTGACGGGACGCAGGCACGTGCTTCGGGGGCGCAACGGCGGGAATCAATAGCTTCGGGACCCGTATGTTGCAAGATTGCGGCGGTGCCGACAGCAACACGATGCTGAAAACTCCGTTTTTTGCACGGCGCAGACGGGGGTAGGCACGGGCAAACCCGGACCGAGCCGTTATTTTATGCAAGATGACGATTGTTCTATGCATATTAAGAAGTGCAGTTACCGTACCAAGCTTTTGAACGCTGGTTGCGGCGTATGAACGACCCCAGCTGCGGTGAACAGGCGACCTTACATCACGTTTCCGCCAGCCCGCATCGCCGTTCGCGCGCGGGCGCGCACGATACGAGATACGGTACTCTTGCCAATCCCGGTATACCGCTCAATCTGGCGCACCGTAAAGCCGGCATTGTTCAATCCAACAATAACGGTATCGCGCTGCGCCGGCGGTGCAGTTTTAACCACATTGAGCGGAACCCCGAGGCTCTTCGCCATCTTGTCGGCAAAGGCGTGGCGTTCACACTCTGTCTCTTTCATATCGCACAGCGCCGGCTCGCTACCGTCGGGTGTCGAAAGCGAATAGGCAATAAAGCCCTCGGCAGAACCAAAAAGTTCAAGCACGCAAGAAGGATCAGAAAATCCCCTCGCGGCATCGGCCGCATCACAGTCGTAAGAGCGCAGATGTTCCGCAAAGCTGCTCCAGGGATAACGCTCGATTAGGCTAACGCCCACCTCCTGCGGATCGGCGTGTACGGAGCGAATAGCCTCCATCACCTGCCAATCGGTATCGAGCGAACGCCGGTCAAAACGGTTCTGGAACAGATGGCCTGTGCGCCCCGTGCGCTTATTGAACCGCCGCGCGTATGTCAAAAGCAGCCGGTGCATTGCCGCGCTCATCCTGTCCTCGTAATCTGCAAGCACCAAATGCACGTGATTGCCCATAAGGCACCAGGCGATAACCGTCACACCCTCCTCGCGGCAGCACTCGCGCATCAGCTCCAAAAACTCCCACCGGTCGTCATCGCCCTCAAAGATGAGCCGCTTGCCCGTACCGCGGGCACAGACATGGTAAAAGCCGGTAACCGTTCTCCAAACGCGCTGCATGGCGCTCCCTTCGCCGGGATCTGCTTGCCATCCAATACAGCACGATTGAAGCGCGCCATCAAAACATTCACGCAAAACAATACACTCGCGCGGCCAAAGGCAGTAATCAGGCGGCGAACGGCACCGTTGCAACAGGTCAACCCCCGCAATGCTTACAAGAGCTGACCAATAGCTTGCCCAAGACGGACCCCCTCTACGGAAGTTCGCGACCACAGAACATAGAGTTAAACCGTTTCAATTAAAACTTCCGGACTTCTCGCTACGAAAACTGAGCCGTTCGCCGAATATTCCGTGCATTTCGCGGTATTATAGGGGCTGCATGTCATGTCCCTTTCGAAGGGTCGCCCGGCAATCGCCAGCCACGACCCCCAGACGGGACGCCAACACGATAGAGAGGAGAGGCATGCAGTACTCACAGGAAGTGGAGAACATGTGCCCCGTTGCCAAGGGTGCATACCACGGCCCCGCACCCATCCCCGAGGAGGGCAAGTGGGTCCAGGCTAAGGAGATTTCCGACATCTCCGGTCTTACGCACGGTGTGGGTTGGTGCGCACCTCAGCAGGGCGCCTGCAAGCTCACGCTGAACGTCAAGGACGGCATCATCGAGGAGGCCCTCGTTGAGACCATCGGCTGCTCGGGTATGACCCACTCTGCCGCCATGGCTTCCGAGATCCTTCCCGGTAAGACCATCCTCGAGGCCCTCAACACCGACCTCGTCTGCGACGCCATCAACGTTGCTATGCGCGAGATCTTCCTGCAGATCGTTTACGGCCGCAGCCAGACCGCGTTCTCCGAGGGCGGCCTGCCCGTGGGCGCCTCCCTCGACGACCTCGGCAAGGGCCTTCGCTCTCAGGTCGGCACCATGTTCGGCACCAAGGCCAAGGGCGCTCGTTACCTCGAGCTCGCTCAGGGCTACGTCACCCGCATGGCTCTCAACGACAAGAACGAGATCATCGCATTCGAGTTCCTGAACCTCGGCAAGTTCACCGACGCCGTCAAGGCCGGCAAGACCCCCGAGGAGGCCATCGCTGGCGCTATGGGCCACTATGGTCAGTGGGAGAACGCTGCCAAGTACATCGACCCGCGCACCGACGAGGAGACTCACTCCGTCGCCAGCGTGTTCCCGGTTCACGAGTAGAAAGGGAGGGAAATAACTATGACTGTTACGTTCGAAGGTTACGAGCGCCGCGCTGACAAGATCAACAAGTGCCTCGCCGACAACGGCATCGCCTCCCTCGAGGAAGCTCTGCAGATCTGCACCGACAAGGGCTTCAACCCGCGTGAGATCGTCAACAACACCCAGTCCATCGCCTTCCAGAACGCCGAGTGGGCCTACACCCTCGGATGCGCTCTCGCTGTCAAGCGTGGCGCCAAGTCCGCTTCTGAGGCTGCCGCTATCATCGGCGAGGGCATCCAGGCCTTCACCGTTCCCGGCTCCGTCGCCGAGGACCGCAAGGTCGGTCTGGGCCACGGCAACCTGGGCGCTATGCTGCTCTCCGACGACACCGAGTGCTTCGCCTTCCTGGCCGGTCACGAGTCCTTCGCTGCCGCTGAGGGTGCTATCGGCCTGGCTCTGAACGCCAACAAGGCTCGCAAGAAGCCGCTGCGCGTCATCCTCAACGGTCTGGGCAAGGACGCTGCTCAGATCATCGCCCGCATCAACGGCTTCACCTACGTGAAGACCCAGTTCGACTACTTCACGGGCGAGCTCAAGGTCGTCGAGACCATCCCCTACTCCGATGGTCCCCGCGCCGCCGTCAACTGCTACGGCGCCGACGACGTCCGCGAGGGCGTTGCCATCATGTGGCACGAGAACGTCGACATCTCGATCACCGGTAACTCCACCAACCCCACGCGCTTCCAGCACCCCGTCGCTGGCACCTACAAGAAGGAGCGCCTCGAGGCTGGCAAGAAGTACTTCTCTGTCGCTTCTGGTGGCGGCACTGGCCGTACCCTGCACCCGGACAACATGGGCGCCGGCCCTGCCTCTTACGGCATGACCGACACCATGGGCCGCATGCACTCCGACGCCCAGTTCGCCGGTTCTTCCTCCGTGCCTGCGCACGTCGACATGATGGGTCTCATCGGCATGGGCAACAACCCCATGGTCGGTGCCACCGTCGCCTGCGCTGTCGCCGTCGAGGAGGCCCTCAAGGCCTAATCGCGCCCGCGCGATGCTCATATAGCTGAGCTTTGGAGCCGCTACCCACCCGGGTAGCGGCTCTTTTTGTTTGCGCTGTCGCAGGGTAGCTAATGCCGATATATCAGTTGGGGCGAAATACAAGATGTGATGAGATGGAGCGTCAGAGCGTCCATGACGCCCACCTGCCATATTTGCCCTTTACCGATTTGCCGAGTTTTTGCGGCCCCATTGCCGATCACCCGTGCGACAATGCGCCGGACGAGAAAGGAATCCGATGGAATCGACTGATGTACTGGTAATTGGATCTGGCATTGCGGGCCTTTGCGCCGCCATCGAAGCGGCACGCACGGGTGCAACCGTCACTGTGGCAAGCGCCGGCAAGACTATGAGTGGATCGAGCTTCTTCCCCGGAACCTGGGGCCTAGGGCTTATCGGACCCGTTAACGAAGACGACGAGCAGGACCTCATCGACACCATCCTGGCCGTCGGCGGCGGCGTTGCCGACCCCGAACTCGTCCAAGCGTTCGTCCACGGCATTCCCCAAGCGATTGACTGGCTCGAGCAAGACCTGGGCGTTGAGCTCCAGCGTCCGCAAAGCGCCAAGAGTGCTCAACAAAAGCAATTTATCCCCTGCTTTGACCACAAGACGCGCATGTGGCGCGGCCTCACCCGCAAGCCCCTTGAGGACGCTCTGACAACCTGGATCGAGTCGCTCGGCATTCGCCTGCTCCCCCGCCATGAGCTTATCGACCTTGTTGAGGACACGAACGGCAGAATAACCGGAACCGTGCTCTACGACCTCACCGAAAATCGAATCGTGCCCCTTGCTGCCAAGGCCACGATCATCGCAGCCGGTGGCACAGGCGGCCTGTTTGAGCGCAGCCTTACGTCGGCCGATGTGCTCAGCTCCTCGCAGGCCATCGCACTCGCGCACGGCGCATCGCTTACTAATATAGAGTTCATGCAGATGATGCCCGGCTTCATCGAGCCCAAGCGCAACCTGGTCTTCAACGAGAAAACCTGGCGCTACGTACATGTAGACCAGCCGGCAGATATTGCCGACGACAAGCTGGACGACCTGCTCGAGCAGCGCTCTGGATATGGTCCTTTCACGTCACGCTTGGCCTCCCGCGCTATCGATCTTGCCATCGATCAGGCAGGCGCCGAAGGCCTGGCGCTCCGCTACGACTTCCCCCGCGAGGATGTCCCAGAGTTTGTGCAGACCTTTGCCACCTGGCTGCAAGACGAGCACGGCATCGCCCCGACTGACGAGATGCGCGTTGCGATGTATGCCCATGCCGCTAACGGCGGCATCAAGATCGATAAGACCGCGTACACGGGCGTTGAGGGTCTCTACGCTTGCGGCGAGGCGACAGGCGGCATGCACGGAGCCGACCGCATTGGTGGCTTGTCAAGCGCCAACGGCATCGTGTTCGGGCGCATCGCAGGCGCATCGGCAGCCCTTGCAGCGCAGAAAGAGCCTAAGACAGCCCTGAAGGCGGATATCGCCCTCCCCCAGCACGGCATTGCCACAACAGATGCCGAGCGCCTGACCCGCAGCCTTAAGCACACGATGAGTACCTATTGCATGATCAACCGCACCGAAACAGGCCTATCCGAAGCACTACACGAGCTTGAGGGCTTGAAGACGGAGGCAACGACCTTGAGCACACAGAAAGCCCAGGACAGCGAAGTCGCAGCCCTCGCCCGCCTGCAATCGCAGATTCAGCTGGCACAGGAAATGATCAAAGCCATGCGTAAGCGAACCGAAAGTCTCGGATCGCACTATCGAGCAGACTAATTCGAACACCCATCTAAAGCAGAACACAACTAATCGATATCTATGGGCCCCGTGAGCTCGAAGTGGCACGGGGCCCATTCGTGTCCGTACGGCAGCGTATCCTTATTCTGAATACGGAGCGGGCAAAGCCCGCATAGACAATAGGCCAGCGAGGAGGAGATATGGACAGTAGAGATATCGAGAAGTGGCGTGTCAAACTTGATAGCTACGCCAATGTAGAAGACGGCGTTGAGTATTGGCTCGCACGCGATTTAATGGAACCCATGGGGTACACTCGATGGGAGAACTTTGCCGAAGTTGTTAAGAGGGCAAAAGTCTCGTGCGAAACAAACAAAACTCCAGTTGATTCCCATTTTCGTGACACCACGAAAATGGTAACTGCCGGTGTCGCCGCTCGCGCGGTTAAAGACTACAAACTTACGCGCTATGCATGCTATTTAATCGCCCAGAACGGAGATTCAAACAAGCAAGAAATCGCGCTCGCACAGGCGTACTTCGCCGTGCAGACGCGCCGCCAAGAGCTCATAGAGCAGCGCTTCGCAGAGATTCAGCGCTTGCAGGCGCGCCACTCGCTATCTGATTCAGAGAAACAGCTCTCGGGTATTGCGTTCAAACGCGGCGTGGACTCCAAAGGATTCGCGATCATCAAGTCGAAGGGCGATGAAGCGTTATTCGGCGGCAGAAGCACGGCGGAAATGAAACAACAGCTCGGCGTATCCAAGAGCTCGGCATTGGCGGACAGGCTAGCCGATGTTCTCATCAAAGCAAAGGACCTTACGAACTCGATGACGGCCTTCAACTCCGAGGAACACGACCTGTACGGTCTGGACCAGATCAAGCAAGAGCACGTCGAGAACAACACAAGCGTGCGTGGCAGCCTCATCGACCGCGGAATTGTACCCGAGAACCTACCGCCTGCCGAAGATACAAAGAAGCTCGAACGTCGCGTGAAAGCAGACGAGAAAAAGCTCAAGGAGGGTACAGACGGATTCACCGACCCCCAGGGCAGGCTCGACTTGTAAAGCGTCTGTGCCCTTACGGGTTCGGCCCCATGCGAGGTTAATAAAAAAGACGGCCAACCGAAGTTGACCGTCTTAACAATCTTTGGTGGGCCGTCAGGGGGTCGAACCCTGGACCTTGGGATTAAGAGTCCCCTGCTCTACCAACTGAGCTAACGACCCAAAGCTAAAGTCCGTTGTTGCGGACTTTAGAGGAGATATCGTGTGGTGGGCCGTCAGGGGGTCGAACCCTGGACCTTGGGATTAAGAGTCCCCTGCTCTACCAACTGAGCTAACGACCCGATATCAACACGAAGCAAGAACTGGGGTGGGTAAAGGGACTCGAACCCTCGACCTACGGGACCACAACCCGTCGCTCTAGCCAACTGAGCTACACCCACCGTGTCCTGTGCGCTTCGCGCTCGACTATTATTGCAAGGAACGCCACGCGATGCAAGCCCCAATTTTCAAGAATTTTGAAAAGAGTTTTTCGAGACCATTTCGAGCAATTCCCACCGGTTTCATAGGAGTAAACTTGCCCCACTGCAAATGCTCGAAAGGACAAGCATGAAAGAACTCTCCAACCGTACGGCAACGTTTACCGATTCGGTCATCCGCCGCATGACGCGCATCTCCAATAAGTATGGCGCCGTCAACCTGTCGCAGGGCTTCCCCGACTTCGATCCCCCGGCGCAGCTGCTCAACAGCCTGAGCGCCATCGCCAGCGACCCCAAGCCGCTCTATCACCAGTACTCCATCACCTGGGGCTCCCAGGCCATGCGTGAGGCGCTTGCCGCCAAGCAGGAGCACTTTATGGGCATGCCGATCAACCCCAACGAGAACATCGTAGTCACCTGCGGCTCCACCGAGGCCATGATGGCCGCCATGATGACGGTCACAAACCCCGGCGACAAGGTCGTCATCTTCTCGCCATTCTACGAGAACTACGGCGCCGACACGATCCTCTCGGGTGCCGAGCCCATCTACGTGCCGCTTAACCCACCTGCGTTCGACTTTGGCCGCGAGACACTCGAGGCGGCCTTCCGCGACAACGATCCCAAGGCCATCGTCCTGTGCAACCCTTCCAACCCCTGCGGCAAGGTCTTTACGCGCGAGGAGCTCACCTTAATCGCCGACCTCTGCAAAAAGTACGACGCCTACTGCATTACCGACGAGGTATACGAGCACATCGTCTACGCGCCCCACGAGCACGTCTATATGGCCACGCTGCCCGGCATGTTCGATCGAACCATCAGCTGCAGTTCGCTGTCTAAGACGTACTCCATCACCGGCTGGCGTCTGGGCTACACCATCGCCCCGGCCCAGATCACCGAGCGCATTAAAAAGGTCCACGACTTCCTCACCGTGGGTGCTGCCGCTCCCCTGCAGGAAGCTGTCGTCACCGCCCTCAAATTCGACGACAGCTATTACCAGGAGGTCCTCGACCTCTACACCGCCAAGCGCGACCTATTCTGTCAGGGGCTCGATAGCATCGGTCTTGAGCACAACGTGCCGCAGGGCGCCTACTATGTGATGATGGATATCTCGGAGTTTGGCTATGACAGCGACCTCGACTTCTGTGAGGATTTGGCCTCCAAGGTGGGCGTGGGCGCCGTTCCGGGCTCGAGCTTCTTCCGCGAGCCCGTCAACCATCTGATTCGTTTCCACTTTGCCAAGCGAGACGAGACGCTCAACGCTGCGCTTGAGAACCTCAAGTCGCTACGTGATAAAATCAACCCGCGCGGGTAAGGACGGTCAGTAACTAAAGGCACTAAAGAAACCTCGTGAACCCGTTGGGCCATGAGGTTTCTTTTTATAGCGACCTCATTTATTTTTTAGAGCGCTATACTTTAGTCACGGAGCAACTCGTCCAGAGAGGAATACTATGGCAGAGCAGCAGCTTATCGGAGCGCTCGAGGCCGGCGGCACCAAGATGGTCTGCGCCACGGGCTATGCAGACGGCACGGTCCTGGAGCGTGAGCAGATCGTGACCACGACTCCGCAGGAGACCGTCGAGGCCGTCAACGCATGGTTTGCCGACAAGGGCATCGCCGCGCTGGGCATCGGCGCCTTTGGCCCCACCGCAGTCAACCCTGCCTCGCCCCAATACGGCAAGATCCTGGAGACGCCCAAAACGGCATGGCGCTACTTTGACCTGCTGGGCACCATCCAAAACGAGCTCAATATTCCCTGCGGCTACGACACCGACGTCAACGTCGCCTGCCTGGGCGAGGTCACCTTTGGTTGCGCCCAGGGCCTCACTGACGTTGTGTATCTGACCATCGGTACCGGCGTGGGCGCCGGCGTGCTCTCGGGCGGCCAGCTCGTGCACGGCATGATGCATCCCGAGGCCGGCCACATCCTGGTCACGCGCGACCCGCGCGACACCATTGGCGAGCACAGCGCCTGCCCCTTCCACGACAACTGTCTCGAGGGCCTCATCGCCGGCCCCGGCGTTAAAAAGCGCTGGGATGGCAAGAGCGCCGGAGACATGGCCGATGACTCGGAGGCCATGGACCTGCTCGCCGGCTATCTGGCACAGGCACTCATGACCTACACGCTGTGCTACGCGCCGCAAAAGATCATCATCGGCGGCGGCGTGGCCGACCACACTCCCATCGTGCCGCTCGCACGCAAAAAGTGCGCCGAGATGCTCAACGGCTATATCGTCACGCCCGAGGTCAACGACATCGATAGCTACATCGTCAACAACAGCCTCGAGGGCAAGCAGGGCATCATGGGCTGCCTGGCCCTGGGCGCACAGGCGCTTCAGTAGCAGACGCACCCACGGGGCGTGGCACGCCCGGCAAATCCGACCTACGGAACGACGCCACCACGCCTCATATAAGCCCTCAAATAAAAAAGGCCGCCTAGGACCAAACAATACGTCCTAGGCGGCCTTTTTGGCGCACATCAGCGACCGTAAGAGATATCGGAGCACAACGCCCGTTGCCGCTCCACAGCAGTCGATCATCACATCGGTGATCATTCCAGCGCGTCCCGGCACAAAGAGCTGAATCGTCTCGTCGATCGAAGGAATCAGCAGCAGGAACACCGCCGTGGGCAGCAGCACGTCAAAGGTGCGCCGGCCCTCAAAATCAAAGGCGTGCGTTGCCAGGATGCCGAGCACCATATACTCGGTAAAATGCGCGCACTTGCGAACAACAAAGTTGGTCACCCATTCATATGGAAGTCCCACGCCGTGCAGGAAACCGCGGATAGCTTCCATGACCGTTAGACTCAGTGAGCCCGACCCCGAGCCGGGAACCAGCGAATTGCCCCAGATCAAGAGCGCCATCAGGCAGGTCACGACCGCCCATTTTCGATTGATCTTAACCATGCAGAAGTTATGCCTCCGCGCGGAGCGGCGCAAAGCTGGCGGTACCGCCCTCGATAACGCTCAGATAGGCACGGCCCGTACGCTTGGCGGTAGAGGACTGCAGGCGCTCGATCTCTTCCTCGAGGATCTGATTGACGCGCTCGTGACGACGATTTTCCATAATGCCGGCGGCAATAGCCTCGGCTCGCTCGATGCTCTCGCGCGAGATACGGGCAGTATCCTCGGGGAACACAGCACTGTGACGGCCGACATAGGCGGGGACAGCAGGCTGAGGGGCAGCGACGGGAGCGGGGGCCGTAACAGGAGCAGGCTCGTCAATCTCATCCAGGATCGCGGTGGCGGCGGCCCACATGTCCTCGTGGCCCGAGTAATCGGCCATGGGGACATCAACCTCGAGCGAGGCATCTGGAAGGTCGCCGGTGTTGATGCGATCTTGGGCATCAATCGATGCGGTGATGGCTGCAGGCTCATCGAGGTCATCGAGATCGATGTCCGCGGCACCGGAGATGATAGGCATGCTGGCGAGGTTTGCATTGTACGGCGCAGCCTCAGCCGCCTGCTGCTGGGCAGGAGCGCCCCACAACGAGCTTTCGGCGGCACGGCGGGCGGCAACGGCCTCCTCGTCCGCGGCCATGGCTTCATCAACGTACGAATTGTCGGCAGAAGCGTTCGCGTCGCCCGAGGTAGCGCTGTAGGCGTTATTGGCTGCCGCGTTGGCGACGAGTGCCACGAAAGCCGCCGTGCTGCCCGCAGGGGCGGCCTGGGAGCCAGACACGGCGCGTGCCGCGGCGGCGATGTCGTCGCGATTGAAGGAGCCGGTCTGCCCGCCGTTGGTGAGCTCGTCGATGGCGACTTGATAGACGTCGCGCGAGTGTGCAGGGTCGCAGCTCACCGGCGAATCGTCGTCGAGCATACTGTCGATCATGGACCAAGCCTCGGCCTCGTCCATGGCATCTGCGGCTCGAGCGATGGTAGGGACACCATCATCGGCATGACGGCGCTGGAACGCACCAGTCAGGCCGGAAAGGAATGCCGAGGTAGACTGCTCCGCCTGAGCCTGAGAAGCAGAAGCCGCAGCGTAAGGAGTCGCATCCTGCTGCTGAGCTGGAATCGAGGCGGTCTTGAACTCGCTTTGATGCTGATTGAGATTGGCGACACCGCCCATGGCATCAGGCTGGAACAGACGCTCTTCACGCCGCGCACGGTACTCGGAGATACCCAGCGAGGCGGCATAGATACCCACGCCCGCCACCGCGCCCACGGCGAAGGGAACCGCACCCGCCACGACCGTCTCGTTCACCGACGAAAACGGCAGCGTCGCGGCATACATAACCACGGGAGCGGCAAGGCCGATCCCGCACGAAAGTCCGGCAAGGACTGCTCGTTGTGTTGCATCAGAAGAAGCCATGAGCTCTCCCCATCTTCCAGCACCCAAATCGCATCATTCAGTTGGCTGCGCGAGAGAAGATGAAGCGGGGCTATGCCCCAAAGCAACGGTATATGGTTCGTTTCATCTGCGTTTTCCGTCGCGAAGCTTAAAAGCTATTATGCGAAACCGCCCTGTCGATTGCAAGCGACGATGTCGGATTGAAACGGGAAACCTGCTGCTTGCCAGTCTTATGGTCAAAAATAAGCGCGGAGCGGCGATATGGAAAAGGGCCGAGGCTCAAAGCCCCGACCCTTTATCGCATTGATGACTATCGCTGCGCGTGGATGACAACCTAGAACGTCTGCTCGTAGTCGCTGTGCTTTTTGGCCGAACGCACCAGGAACTCCTGGTTGGTGTTGGTGCCCTTAAGACCCTTGATAAACGATGCGGCTGCGCGCTCGGTGTTGTTCATGCCGGCAAGAATGCGACGCAGGCCAAAGACAAACGGGCGCATCTGCTCGTCGACCAGCAGATCCTCGTTGCGCGTACCGGAGGCAACGGGGTCAATGGCCGGGAAGATACGACGGTCGGCAAGATCGCGGTCGAGCTTAAGCTCCATGTTGCCGGTGCCCTTGAACTCCTCAAAGATGACTTCGTCCATCTTGGAACCGGTGTCGATGAGGGCAGAGGCCAGGATGGTGAGCGAGCCACCGTTCTCGATATTACGGGCTGCGCCCAGGAAGCGCTTGGGCGGATACAGGGCCGCCGAATCGACGCCGCCCGAAAGGATGCGGCCCGAGGCGGGCGCCGCCAAGTTGTAGGCGCGGGCAAGACGCGTGATGGAGTCGAGCACCACCACGACATCGCCGCCCAGCTCCACGATGCGCTTGGCGCGCTCGATGACGAGCTCGGCCACGCGGGTGTGGTTGTCGGCGGGCATATCGAAGGTCGAGGCCACGACCTCGCCCTTAATGGAGCGCTGCATATCGGTGACCTCTTCGGGGCGCTCGTCGACGAGCAGGCAGATGAGGTGCACCTCGGGGTTGTTAATCGAGATAGACTGGCAGATCTTCTTGAGGATCGTGGTCTTGCCGGCCTTGGGCGGGGACACGATCAGGCCACGCTGACCCTTGCCGATCGGCGACACGATGTCGATGGCGCGACCGGTAATGGAGTCCTTGCCGTGCTCCATGCGCAGCGGCTCGTTGGGATAGACCGGAGTGAGGTCACCAAACTTGGGGCGGTTGCGAATCTGCTCGGGGTCTAGACCGTTGACGGTCGTGATTTTGGCGAGGCCGGCGCGCTTGTCGCCGCCGCGCGAAGGACGCAGTGAGCCCTCGATGACGTCGCCCGTGCGCAGGCGCGCGGAGCGGATGAGGTAGGCGGGCACGAAGGCGTCGTCGTTGGACTTCATGTAGCCATGGGCGTGGATGATGCCGGAGCTGTCCGGGCGAATCTGCAGAATGCCCTTGATGTCGCGGAAGCCCTCTGCCTTCGCGGCGGTGACGTAGATCTCCTCGACGAGCTCGGCTTTCTTCTTGCCGGTCGTCTCGATCTCGAACTCCTTGGCCTTCTCGCGCAACTCGGCGACCTTCATGGCAGCGAGCTCCTCACGCGAAAGCGTGGGCTCGGTGGGGGCGGCGTTACGCTCCTTGTTGCGCTGTTTGCGATCGCGCTGGCGATTGCGACGGTCGTTGTTGCGCTCGTTGCGTTCCTCGTTGCGCTTGTGCTGGCGACGGTTGGAACGAGTGCCGTCTTCGGCCTCGGCGGGCGCGGCAACATCGGTTGTGGCGGCGTCGGCATTGACCGCATCGGCTTCATTGGCCTCGGCGCCAGAATCGACCTGCGCTTCGACATCAGCCTGATGCTCGGACGCCTTGGCCTTAGCGGACTTCTTACGACCGCGCTTGGGCTTCTCGGACGCAGGCTGTTCGACGTCTTGGGGCTCGGCGGCATCAGTCGATGCATCGGCGGTCGTCTCGTCGGAATCCTCGGACGTACCCTTCTTGGCAGCCTTAGCCTTGGACGTGCGCTTAACAGCAGTGCGACGGCTGCGACCGGGGCGGACGTCGGCGGGCTCGGCATCGGCGGGAGCGGCCTCGGAAGGCGCAGCATCCTGAACGGGTGCATCGGCAGCGGTTGCAGACTCGGCGGTCGCCGCAGCATCCCGAGCAGCTGCGGCTGCGGCTGCGGCCTTCTCTGCCTCGACGAAGGCCTTGGGCTTGCGACCGCGACGGTGCGGGCGCAAAGCCGGATCGACAACGGGAACTTCGCTGGCCTCGACAGGCGCAGCGGGCTCAGTTGGCGATGCGCCCTCCCCTGCCGCGGAACGGACCGAAGCCTCAGTGAGCTCGGGGGTTACCTGATCGGCAACCTGCTCGGCCTTAGCAGCCGTGCGACGGCGTGTGCGCGATGCCGGCTTCTCGGTCGGTTGGTCGGCGGCAGGGGTCTCGGGCACAGACGGGGCTGCAAGCTCGGTCAGAGCCGCGGCCTCGCGCTCGGCAGCACGACGGCGGGCGCGCACCACCTGAGCCTCGCTAATCTGCGCCAACGCACGTGCCTGCGCGACCTCATCGGAAATCGGCGCCGAGGAGTCAGCTGCAACGGTGCGCTTGGCGCGCGTCGTGCGCGTGGTACGGCGCTTGGGCTTGGTGACCTCCTCGCCGTCAGCAGCAGGCTTGGTCGTGCGGCGCGTACGCTTGGGCTTTGCCAGAGCAGCCTCCTCACCAGTTGCAGGCACGGCCTTCTCAGCCGCTGCAGGCGTAGGTGTCGAAGCAGCCTTAGGCGTCTCAGGAGCCGAGGCTTGCGCGGGCGCCGCGACCTGGTCCGACGCAACCGGTGCAGCGGGAGCGGTCTGCGTCGTCGTTATTTCGTTTTCTTGCTGTTGATCAGACACAGTGTTTGCTCAACTTTCTTTTCAAGCCCTGTGATCACATGCTCCCTGCATAAACCTTCAGGGCGGCTAAACAGTCTAGCTCCGTCAAATACCGACGGACATCATTGATCTGTATCGAGATATTTGCGTCATATACGCAGCGTTAGTGTAACACAACCGCCGCCACCTGCAACTTAGTCATTGGGGACGTTCTTAAACGACTATTCAAAAGGGACACTCTTTGGTTTACCGCCCACAAATCTGACTGCCTCCGCCAAAACTATGGCGGTTTACTACGATGAATCGCTCAACCGCGACCACTCCGAAACTTGTTGAACTAAAACCGCAGGTAGATGCCTTGCACTTTTTAGCTAAAAGCCGGCGTGGTTGGAATATCTCAATTCATCGTAGTAAACCGGCATAGTTTCGTATTTCCAGCAGTTCCAAATTCGTCAATACGTCGGCGTTTGCAAAAAAGCCCGACCTCCGTGGGAGATCGGGCTTTCAAGGCTTAGTTAAACCAAGTCTGTACGGTCAAATGACCCGCAGATTACATCTGCTCGGGAGCGGAGACACCAACAAGGGTGAGCACCAGGGCGAGCGTCACGCGGACGGCATCGCAAGCGGCCAGACGGGCACGCGAAAGCTCGGGGTCGACGGGACGGCCCTCGCTCGGCAGCACCTGGCAAGCAGCATAGAAGCTGTGGAAGTCGCCGGCGAGCTCCTCGGCAAAGTGCGTCAGACGGAACGGAGCGCGGTCGCGAGCGCAGCTGGCGATGAGGTCGGTGAGCTCGTTGAGCTTACGCGAAAGGGCGAGCTCGGTCGGGTCGGTCAGCAGCGAGTAATCGACGTTCTCACCGATGGCCTTGGCGGCAACGGCCTTCATGCCCATCTCGTCAGCCTGCTCGGGCGTAACGTCAGCGGCACGACGCAGGATGGAGCACACGCGGGCGTGAGCGTACTGCACGTAATAGACCGGGTTGGAGTTGTCGCGCTTCTTGACGGCCTCGATATCGAAGTCGACCATCTGGTTGGAGCTCTTGGAGATGAGCGTGTAACGAGCGGCGTCGGAGCCAACCTCGTCGACGAGCTCCTGCAGGGTCACCATGGTGCCCTTGCGCTTGGACATACGGACGGGCTTGCCGTTACGCAGCAGGTTGACGAGCTGGCCCAGCAGAACCTCGAACTTGCCGGGGTAACCCAAGGCATCGCAGACGCAGCGGACGCGCTCGATGTAGCCGTGGTGGTCGGCGCCCCAGATGTCGATGACGTGGTCGACGCGCTGGAACTTATCCCAGTGATAGGCGACGTCGGAGGCAAAGTAGGTGTACTCGCCGTCGGACTTGATCAGCACGCGGTCCTTGTCGTCGCCCAGATCGGTGGAACGGAACCACAGGGCGCCGTCCTTGGTATAGAGGTAGCCCATCTTGTCGAGCTTCTCAAAAGCGCGGTCGACGGCGGAGGTGCCGGCGGTCTCGCCCTCGGTGTCCTTCACATACAGCGAGCGCTCGGAGAACCAACGATCGAAGTCGCAATTGACGGCGTGGCAGAGGTCGCGCATGTTGTCGACCATCTTTACGTAGCCGCGCTCGCGGAAGCTCTCCATGCGCTCCTGAGGATCGGCGTCGACCCACTTATCGCCGTCGGTGCGCCAGAACTCAGCAGCCTCGTCGATGATGTAGTCGCCGCCGTAGGAGTCCTTGCCCAGGGTCTCGGCAAAGTTGTCCTGATACGGATGGGTCTCGGGATGCTCGTCGTTCTCGTCGGCGACAAAGGCGTCGCGGTCGGCGATCAAGATCTTGTGAGCCTCGTCGATATCCACGCCCTGCTTGGCGATGATGTCGGCAAGCTGCATATAGCGCGTGCTGATGGAGTTGCCGAAGGTGTTCATCTGAGAGCCGTGGTCGTTGATGTAGAACTCACGCTGGATGTCGTAACCGGCGTGGTCCATAACACGGCAGAGCGAGTCGCCCAGCGCGGCCCAGCGGCCGTGGCCAATGTGCATGGGGCCGACGGGGTTGGCGGAAACGAACTCGACCTGGGTCTTCAGGCCACCACCGACGTTGGACTTAGCGAAGTCCATGCCCTTCTCGCGAGCCTCGCCAAAGATGGCATTCTTGACGGCAACGGAGAGGTAGAAGTTGATGAAGCCAGGGCCTGCGATCTCGACTTTCTCAATCGCGGGGTCCTCGGGCATATGGGCAACGATGGCCTCGGCGATCTTGCGCGGGGCGCAGTGGGCCAGCTTGGCGGACTTCAGGGCCATGGTAGAGGTCCACTCGCCATGAGAAGTGTCAGCCGGTCGCTCGATAGCGCAATCGTCAAGTTCAAATGCGGAAAGGTCGCCGGCCTCCTGGGCCGCAGCAAGCGCAGCGCGTACCAGCTCTTCAATCTTCTCGGGCATAGATCCTCCTTGTGTTAAAGCCCCCGAGCTCTTGGTCACTCGTAGGGCAAAAGCCAGAGTTTGTAGCACTCTATCACAAGCGACGGGCACTGTCGCAGGGTAAAGCCAATCGATATTGCATATGCACAAAATTGACTACAGCTTGTATGGAGTCACTCAAAGATGCCGGTCTGCCTGCAGATTATGCAGGCGTTGAAAATGCATAAAGGTGTGAATGAGCTGCGTCTGTTATCGAATACTCTTACCTATCGGAGTTGTGTGCTTTTCCTGCATAAAGTGAGAATTTGCGCACGTCAGCGTGTTATTCTAGACATACGTAAATTCGTATAAGTTGGAGGTAGCATGTTCTCAATCGGTCAACACGTCATTCATCCGGGTCAGGGAGTCTGCACCGTCGTCGGTTTTAGGGACGACACGCCGCAGCCCATGCTGCTGCTCGAGACCAAGCAGGGACATGCGCAGACGATCCTCATGTACCCCGTGGCGCAGGCCGATCGTTTGCACGCCGCCATCTCTCAGCAAGATGCCGAGCACCTGCTGAGCCACTATGACGAGCTGGAGTGCGACACCTTCACCGAGCGCAACAGCTCACTTGAGGAGACGCACTTTAAGCAGCAGCTCAAGCTGGGTGCGCCCGAGACGGTCCGCGTGGCAAAGACCATGATGCACCGCATTCGCCAGGCCGAGGAAGCTGATAAAAAGCCCAGCTCCTACTACATGCGCGTACTCAAGGAAGCCAAGCGCCGCTCCATCGAGGAGTTCGCCGTGGCCTTGGGCGTCACCGAGGAGGACGCCGAAGCCCGCCTAGCCCAAGCCGCCCTCAACTAACCCAACCGCGCCAAAAACCACCACAAAGGGGACAGGCACCTTTGTGGTGGTTTTCTTGTTCTAGTAGTATTCATTCTTATCGTTACCCACGAGCACAAGGAGTCTCCTATGGCAGAGCCGCTTTCCGCCGGAATCACCCGCGACCGCGCGTTTGAACTGCTTAACGAGCACAACAAAGACCCGTTCCACATCACCCATGGCGAGACGGTCGAGGGCACCATGCGCTACTTTGCGCGCGAGTTCGACCCCGAGAACGAGGAGTTTTGGGGCATCGTCGGCCTGCTGCACGACTTGGATTGGGAGGAGCATGAGGACGACCCCATGAACCACACCATCTATGCTGCCGAGATTCTTAAGGGCGAAGGTGCGTCTCCCGATCTCATTCGCGCCATTCAGACGCACACGTCGGACTTCAACACCTCGCTGCCCAAGCCCGAGCTGCAGATGGAAAAGATCCTGTTTGCCTGCGACGAGCTCACCGGCTTGATCGGTGCTGCCGTCATCATGCGTCCGAGTAAGAGCGTCATGGACTTTACGACCAAGTCGCTCAAGAAAAAGTTCAAGGACAAGCGCTTTGCCGTCGGCTGCTCGCGCGACGTGATTACGCAGGGTGCCGAGATGCTGGGCTGGGAGCTCCCCGAGCTCTTCGACCGTACCATCGCGGCCATGCAGTCCTTCGCCCCCGACCGCGACACCTTTCAGGCTTAATTCCAAAACCATCACAAAGGGGACAGGCACCTTTGTGGTGGTTTTTATTTTTTGCGCGGGCGTTAGGGGCGGACCTGGCCGGTGCCTCGGAGCTTGTATTTGTAGGTGGTGAGGGCCTCGGCGGCAAAGGGGCCGCGGGCGTGGAGCTTTTGGGTCGAGATGCCAATCTCGGCGCCCAGGCCAAACTCGCCGCCGTCGGTAAAGCGCGTGCTGGCGTTGGCATACACGGCCGAGGCATCGACCTCGTCCAGGAAGCGCTCGCAAGCATCCGTGTCCTCGGCAACGATGGCCTCGGAGTGCATCGTGCCGTAGCGGTTGATGTGCGCGATGGCCTCGTCCTCGTTCGCCACGACCTTCACGCTCATCTCGAGCGCCAGATACTCGCGACCCCAGTCCTCCTCAGTCGCGGCAACGTAGTCATCGCCCTCGGCAAGCCCGGCGTCGGCGCATGCGGCGCACGTGGCCTCGTCGCCGTGAATGAGCACGCCGTGTTCATGCAGCACGGCCACGACCGCGGGCAAAAACGCATCGGCCACGGCACGGTCGACCAGCAGCGACTCGGCGGCATTGCACACGCCCACGCGCTGCGTCTTAGCGTTGACGATAATATTGAGCGCTTTATCGAAGTCGACGGATTCATGCACGTAGATGTGGCAGTTACCCGTGCCCGTCTCGATCACCGGAACGAGCGACTCGCGCACGCAGCGCTGGATCAGGCCCGCACCGCCACGCGGAATGAGCACATCGACAACGCCGCGGAGCTTCATGAGCTCGCCGGTGGCCTCGCGGTCGGTAGACTCGATCATCGACACGGCCTCGCGCGGGAAGCCCTTGGCCTCGAGCGCATCGGCCAGCAGTTCGGCAATCATGGCACACGAGTGATAGGCCAGCGAGCCGCCGCGCAGAATGCAGGCGTTGCCGGTGCGGATGCAGATGCCCGCGGCGTCGGCCGTCACGTTGGGGCGCGCCTCGTACACCATGGCGACCAGGCCCAACGGCACGCTCACGCGGGTGAGGTCCACGCCGCTTGCGAGCACGCGGTGGTCGAGCACGCGGCCGACAGGATCGGGCAGCTCGGCGAGCTTCTCCAGGCCGGCGGCCATACCCTCAACGCGCTCGGACGTCAGCAGCAGACGGTCGAGGAGCCCCGCCGAGGTCCCCGCATCGCGCGCGGCGGACATATCGAGCTCGTTGGCGGCGACGATGGAGTCGACACCGTTGCGCAGTGCTGCGGCCATGGCGCGCACGGCCTCCTGGCGCTGCTCGTCGCTCGCCGTGGCAAGCGAGGCCGACGCTGCCTTAGCGGCAACGGCAAGATCGTGGACATACGTGGCTATATCGACCGACATGGGCGGCCCTTTCTCCTAGAAGTTTGCAACCATGGTAGCCGATTTGCGCATGGCCTCGCCCGCGGCGGTAGAATTGGTCAACCCGAAACACCGCAACGAACGGAAGACTCACATGGCCCTCATCACTTCGTACCACGTCCCCGGCCTGTATGTCGAGGACCACAGCATCGACGTCCCCCTCGACTGGCGCGGCCTGGAGCCGATGCTCCTGGCCGTCGGCAGCACCATGCGCCGCGGCGCCATGCCGGCGCCCATCGCAGGTGCGCCCGAGAGCATCAAGCTCTTCTACCGTGTGGTTTGCGCGCCCGACCGCATCAACGACGATCTGCCACTGCTCCTGTTTTTGCAGGGCGGCCCCGGCGGCGAGAGCCCGCGTCCGCTGTCACCCACAAGCGACGGCTGGATCGAGGAGGCCGTCAAGCACTTCCGCGTCGTCCTGCCCGACCAGCGCGGCACCGGACGCAGCAGCTGTGTAGACGGGCGCACGATTGCCGCACTGGGCGAGCGTGCCGAGGCAGCCGGCGCCGATGCGGACCGCTCGCAGGCGGACTTCCTCAAGCGCCACCTCGCCAGCTCCATCGTGCGCGATTTTGAGTACCTGCGCCTGGTGGGCTTTGGCGGCAGGCCCTGGGTCACGCTCGGGCAG
>DXMC01000010.1:0-7281 GCA_019414365.1 Collinsella sp. | reverse complement strand
GAGCTACGGCGGCTTTTTGACGCTGAGCTACCTGTCGCTCTTCCCCGAGGGCGTGGCGGCAAGCTTTACCTGCGGCGGCATCCCCCACGTACCGGCGAGCGCAAGCGAGGTCTACGCGCACACCTTCCCGCGCATGGCTGCCAAGACGCAGCAGTATTACAACCGCTACCCCGCCGACGTCGAGCGCGTGGCGGCCCTGGCAGATGCCCTCGAGGAGCAAAAGCCCGTGCTACCCGACGGCTCGCCGATGACGGTCGAACGCCTGCAGCTCATGGGCAGCGACTTTGGCATGAAGCCGAGCTTTGAGCGCATGCATTGGATTATCGATCATGCTTTTGTTGACGGCGACGGCACGCTGGCCTGCGGCGCCTCGGTATCCGACAGCTTTTTGATGCGCGCCTTCGAGCGCACCAACACGCGCACGAATCCGCTGTACTGGACGCTTCAGGAGTTCATCTACGCCGACGGCGACACCATGCCCATTCGCTGGGCCGCGGCAGAAGAGAAGGCCCATCGTGCCGAGTTCGACACGCTCACGCGACCGCTCATGTTTACCGGCGAGGCCATGTTCCCGTGGATGTTTGAGCAGATGCCCGAACTTAAGCCCTTCAAGCCGGCGATGGATCTGCTTATGGAAGACACAAGCTGGGACAAGATCTACGACCCGCAGCGCCTGGCGTGCAACGAGGTGCCCCTGCAGGCCGCGGTGTACTTCGATGACATGTACGTGGACTCGGGCATGCAGCTCGATACGCTCAGCCGCGTGGGCAACTCGCATGCCTGGGTGACCAACGAGTTCGAGCACGACGGCTTGCACGGCAGCGTGGTGTTCAAGCACCTCTTCGACGAAGCCCTCAACCGCGGAGACCTGCGCCAGATCTTCTAGCAAAGGAGTGTCCCCGTCTGCCGGCACAAAAGGAACGTCCCCAAGTGCCGGCACGAAAAAGACAGCGCTGCGGGAAACGATCCGCAGCGCTGTCTTTCTTTATGCAAATACGATCAAGTTATCCCTGTGTATCGCGGGCTTCTCGGCCAGGTCTGCGAGCAGGCGGTTGCTGGCAATCTGGTCCTGGCGGCGGCCGGCTGCAAGCTCCAGCACGTCCGAATCGGCCTCGGCGATACCACGGGCGACAACCATGCCGCTCGGGTCGCACACGTCGAGCACATCGCCCTCGGCAAACTGGCCATCGACCTCGCGAATACCCACCGCGAGCAGCGACGATCCGCGGCTGACCAGCGCCTTCGCGGCGCCATCATCGACCGTCACCGAGCCATGCGCCTTGTCACCCAGTGCGATCCACAACTTGCGCGGCGCAATGTCCAGGCGCTCCGCCGGCGGATCGAACAGCGTACCCACGCTCTCGCCGCGGGCCAGACGCACGAGCGCATCGGGCTCCTCGCCCGAGCAAATCACGCTTTGAATGCCCGCCGTCATGAGAATGCGGCTCGCGCGAATCTTGGTGATCATGCCGCCCGTACCCACCGATGTGGAAGAATCGCCCGCCGAGGCGATAATCTTGGCATCGATCTTATGCACAACCGGGACGAACTCGGCCGTGGGGTCCTCGTGCGGATTGGCGGTGTAGAGGCCATCGATGTCCGAGAGCGTCACGCACAGATCGGCGGAAACCAGACAGCTCACAAGCGCCGCCAGCGTGTCGTTGTCGCCAAACTTGATCTCGTCGACGGTAACGGTATCGTTCTCGTTGACAACAGGCACCACGCCAAGCTCCACCAGGCGCAGCAGGGCGTCGCGTGCGTGCAGGTAGGACGTGCGGCGGGCCGTATCGTGGCGCGTGAGTAGCACGAGCGAGGTGAGCAGATCCCGTGCATGGAACTCCTCGTCGTAGGCCGACGAGATGATGCACTGACCAGCCGAGGCGCACGCCTGCAGGCTCGGCAGGTCGCCGACCGGCTTGTGGTCGAAGCCCAGCACGGGATAGCCACAGGCGATAGCGCCCGAGCTCACCACGACCAGGCGCCAGCCAAGCTCGCGCAGCGCTGCGGCCTGATCGGCAAGCCCGCCGATAAAGGCGCGGTTGACCTTGCCGTCGGCGCCCACCACCGTAGACGAACCGATCTTTACCACCATCGTTTTATAAGAAGTCGTCATACGTCAAACCAATCGAATGTTCAGCGAACGGGCGAACGGGCCGAGCGAGAAAATAATCCGTGTTCCTCCGTCCCCTTCGGATTATTTTGCCCAGGGGAAGGCCGAAGCCGCGGCCATGTTCTTGCGCACGAGCTCGTCGCGCACCTGAGCCAGGCCCTGTTCCATGCCCACCACATAGGTCTGCGGGTACAGGAAGCGCTTGAAAGCTGCGTCCAGATGATCGAGTGCCCAAGCACAGCGCTCGCGCGCGTCCTGGATGCTCTCACGCGGAGCCACCGCGCTGCCATCGCGCACGATCGGCACCAGCAGCTCGCGATACTCAAGTTCGGACACGTCGGTCACCAGGGCGGCATCATTCACGGCCACGAGGGTATTGCCGCGCGCGGCGCCCTCCCCCGCCAGATGGTCCTCGTCGTAGATCATGTCGCAGACCGGGCCGCCAAAGCCGTCGTAATAACGGCGCACGCGTTGCACACCCGGGATCGTGCGCTTGTATGGCTGCTCAGAGAGCTTGACCACCGGCGTCCATGGATCTGCCTCGCTCGCACGGCGGGCGGAAAGCTTGTACACGCCGCCCAGCGCCGGCTGGTCATAGCAGGTCGCAAGCTTGGTACCCACGCCAAAGCTATCGATGGGCGCGCCCTGGTCGAGCAGCGACTGAATCGTGTACTCATCCAGATCGTTAGAAACCGAGATCCCCACATAGGGCAGGCCCTCGGCATCAAAACGGCCGCGCACATACTTGGAGAGCTTGGCGAGGTCGCCGGAGTCGATGCGAATAGCCGACAGACGCTCGCCCACCGCCTCCATCTCCTTGGCAACCGTAATGGCATGCTCGCAGCCCTCACGTACGTCGTAGGTGTCGATGAGCAGCGTGCAGTTCTTGGGACTCGACTTAGCAAAAGCCCGGAATGCCTCGAGCTCGGAATCGAAGCTCATCACCCAGCTGTGCGCATGAGTGCCAAAGACGGGAATACCGTAGCGGCGGCCGGCGAGCACATTGGATGTAGAGGAGCAGCCGGCAACGTAGCTCGCGCGCGCGACGGCCAGCCCGCCATCGGGACCCTGGGCGCGGCGCAGGCCAAACTCGGCAACGGGACGGCCGTCCGCCGCCAGCACCACGCGCGCCGTCTTGGTAGCGACAAGCGTCTGGAAGCCGACAATGTTGAGCAACGCCGTTTCGAGCAGCTGGCACTCCAGCGCGGGGCCGGTGACGCGCACCATGGGCTCGCGCGGAAAGACGAGCTCGCCCTCGGGCACGGCGTCAATGTTCACATGCGCGCGGAAGTTGCGCAGGTAGTCGAGGAATGCGGGCTTAAACATCGAGCCGCCGGCCGGAGCCTGGAGCGAAGCTAGATAGTCGATGTCCTCGGGCGTAAAGCGCAGGTTCTCGACAAGCTCGGGCAGCTCGGCGGTGCCGCACATGACGGCATACGCGCTGCCGAAGGGATGGTCGCGGTAAAACGCCGTAAAGCAACCCTGCTCATTGGCCTTGCCGCTCTCCCACAGGCCCTGGGCCATAGTGAGTTCGTACAGATCAGTGAGCATTGCAATGTCGGTGGGATGCGAGATGTCGGTCAAAGCCATGGGGCGACCTTTCGGATGCGTTGTGCAAAGGTTGAGGGTTGGCGAGGCGGGCGTGCGGGCATGGAGCCCAGCGCGAACAGGCTAAAGCAGGCCCATGCTGGTCAGGATCGTGTAGCCCATAAAGATGACAAACGCGATGAGGGCAAGGACAATGATGATTTTTTGAGCCGGCGCCATACCGGGGATCTCGTTCTCACCCGCAGGCTCCTTGGAGGTAACCATGCGCTGGGCAAAGCTCATCTCGTCACGGCTCGGCTTGGGATCGACGGACTTGGGACGAGCGGCCTTTTTAGGCTGAGGTTTGGGCGCGGCAGGTGCAGGCTTCGCAGCAGCGGGCTTGGGTGCGGGCGCGGGCTTGGGCTCGGATGCAACCTTCGCAGCGGCCTCCTCGGCCTTCTCGCGCTCGGCACGCAGGGCGGCCAACTCCTCACGCTCGCGGCGTGCCTCTTCCTGGGCCTCGCGACGAGCTTTCTCGGCGCGGAGCTCTTCCAACTCGGCGCGTTCCTCGGCAGACAGTGGTTGGGACTCAAGCTCGGCCATGGTACAGCCCTTTCTTTTAAAAAAAGCCGCCGACACAATGTCAGCGGCTTATCAAATCCAAGGGTGGAGACGAAGGGAGTCGAACCCTCGGCCTCTGCCATGCGACGGCAGCGCTCTCCCAACTGAGCTACGTCCCCAGGACAAGTCGATATTTTACCTACGGCTCGCCAACTGTCAACGCCCAATAATCAGTCTTTTTGGGGCGCGGCTATTTTGACAACTTTTCGAGCAGGCGATCCTCTCGATGATTTTTCTGGGACGGGGATTAAAAAACATTGTGTACCGAATGATTTTTTAATCCCCGTCCCAGAAAAATCATCGGCGAATGCGTTACCTTGTGCTGGTAAGGACGCCGGTGGTATCGAAGGCTGGGGTGAAGCTCTCGTCTACCGCGCCGCCCTCTTGCCAGAACATCGTCGTAAAGCCCAGGTCGTCGGCATGGTCGAGCACCTGCTCATACTCCTCGCGCGTCACGGCGCGCGCCAGGTCGCCGCCTTGTTCGCGCATGAGCGCATTGGGCGTGTACTGGTTCATGACCGAGATCGGCACGTCGCCCACCGTCTGCCACACAAGGTCTAGCACGCGGCACGAGTCATCCGCATGCCCCGGCAGCACCAGGTGGCGCACGATCATGCCGCGCTTCATGAGCCCATTCTCGTCCACTAGCTCTCCCCCGCGGCGCTCGATCTCGCGTGCCATCTGCGCTAAGCCCGACACGGCCACACGCGGGTAGTCCTTAATGTGGGAGAGCGACTGCGCAAGCCCGGCATCGGCATATTTAAAGTCCGTAAGCCACACGTCGACCAGGTCGCCCAGCGCCGCCACGGCACTCGCGCGCTCGTAACCACTCGTGTTGTAGACAATTGGGATGACCAACCCGCGCGTCCGTGCCGCGGCAATCGCGGCAGGCAACAGGTGCGCATAGTGCGTCGCCGTCACCAGGTTGATGTTATTGGCGCTCTGGTCCTGCAGCTCCAGCATAATCTCGACCAAACGCTCGGGCGAAATCTCAAGGCCAAAATTGCCCGTCGAGATCTCGTGGTTTTGGCAGTAGATACATTTGAGCGAACAGCCGCTAAAGAAAATCGTACCCGAGCCGGCCTCGCCCGAAATGGGCGGCTCCTCCCACATATGGAGCGCCGCGCGGGCGACCTTAAGCGTGTTGTCGGCGCCGCACACGCCACGCGCGCCCTCGTCGCGCGCCGCACCGCAACGGCGCGGACACAAATGGCAGGCGGGCGAAAAAAGTTCGGTCAACGACGTCGGCATAAAAACATGCTCCAAAACAATGATTCAGCAGCTCAAACGTAAAGGGACCAACCGCACAGACGGCTCGAGCCCAAGGCGCCGTAATCGTCCGACACGATTTTTATAATGTCAAGACTGGAATCGACAAAGTGCCGCTTTATAATGTAGGTATTCCGCCCCCCGCGGAGCAACTGGGTGAACCGTCGCGTTTATTTAGGGAGCCCACACAGTCGTACCTAGTACAGGTATCCTTCGTTGTTAAGGACGCTGGAACAGTCGATGAGGGCACCCACCTGTTTTAGGTGGGTTCATTTTCGTAACGTGGGGGGTGGTTTTCATTTGCCGAAAACCACCATTACGGCCCATATGGATCCCCGCCGGTATCCCGACAAGCTATCGACAATACCCTAATATCTGGTAAGCGCGTGATTATCGCTGCGTGCAATTCCATGCACCCCCCTTGGTCGAGTATCATGGTTCGGCTATGCCCTTTGCGCTTAGCAACCTTTGACCTTTTCCTTCGACGCTTGGCGGTTTTTAGATTCATGGCTTCATCCCCGAGCTACATACCGTATCTATGCGTGGCAGCAGCGGCCTTCATCACGACCTTCCTCACGGTGCCCCTGGTCAAGCGCTTGGCAATTAAGCTCGACGCCGTCGACTATCCTTCTAAGCGCCGCATCAACACCAAGCCCATCCCGCGTTTGGGCGGAACGGCGGTGTTTTTGGGCCTGGTCGTTGCCTGTATTGTGCAAATCCTAGGCACCTGGTACCTGGGTTGGCCGCCCGTTTTGGTGCCCCACCCCCGTCTGCACATCAGCTACCCCATACTTGCGCTTTCTTTTACCGTCATCTTTGCGACCGGCGCTATCGACGACGTCTTCCAGCTCAAGCCCAAGCAAAAGCTGGCCGGACAGGTCCTCGCCGCGCTTATCGCCTGTATCGGCGGCCTACGGATCGGCGTCATCGTCAACCCGTTTGCCCCCGGCGAGATCATGCTCGGATGGCTCGCCTACCCCATCACCGTGATCTATCTGGTGGCATTCACCAACATCATTAACCTCATCGACGGCCTCGACGGCTTGGCCACGGGCATCTGCGGCATCGCGTCGTTCACCATGTTTTCGATGGCCGTTCTCTCGGGCCGAATCGACGCCGCCGCGCTCTCCATTGCGCTCTTTGGCGCCTGTCTGGCCTTTTTGCGCTACAACTTCAACCCCGCAAGCATCTTCTTGGGCGACTCGGGGTCGCTGCTTCTGGGCTTTGCGCTGGGCTCCATCTCGCTGCTCAACGTGAGCCGCACCGCCGCGCTCACCTCGCTTATCATTCCGCTCATCGTTGCCGGCGTGCCCATCATCGACACGTTTAGCGCCATCGTGCGCCGCAAGCGCGCCCACATTAGCATCGGGCAGGCCGACAAGGGCCACATCCACCACCGCCTGATCCAAGAAGGCTACAACCAAAAACAGGCAGTGCTCCTCATCTACGCCTGGTGCATCATGCTTTCGGCCGGCGCCGCCGCGATTAACCAGGTCGAGGTGCCCATGCGCGTGCTCATCTTTACCGTGCTCGCCATTGGTTCGGCGGCCTTTGCCAAGCATCTACATCTGTTTGAGCCCGTGCTGCGCCACCATTACAACAAGCGCACACACGAGGATGAGCTCGTCACCCCCGACGACCCCGCCTTTAAGCAGGAGGAGCAGGCAGCCGAGGAACGTAAGGAAGAGCGCCACCACAAGATCTAGGGTAAGCTGCCGAGGAAGCGCCCAGGCGCCGCCGGCCAAACGCGCAGC
>DXMC01000001.1:4285-121103 GCA_019414365.1 Collinsella sp. | reverse complement strand
ACCCCACCCCACCACTCCACCTCCTATATGTTGCAAAACACCCCCGAGCATATGTTCGAAAACACAATATGTTGTGTTTAGAGCAAAGGCGGGATGCCACCTGTAGCACCCCGCCTTTCAACCTCAACCTTCAAGTTGACCTTGAGGCGATTTTTACGTCCCTTTACATGCCGTTCACATCGCCCCCAAACTCCCCCACCCAAGGCACGTGCGGCCCACCACCGCGATGCCAAGTGGCGAAAAATGGGACGGGCCCCAGATTGCCCATGCGCGCGCAAAAGCACGCCGTGGCAATCTGGGGCCCGTCCCCAAATACCTATAAATTTGCAGGTCAGCGATGAGTTAACGATGCGCCAGCGGGTGCGCCGCCAGATAGACCTCGGTCAGTTGCGTACGATCGACATGCGTGTAGACCTGCGTGGTCGATATATCGGCATGTCCCAAGATCTCCTGTAGCACACGGAGGTCTGCGCCGCCCGCAAGCATATGGGTAGCAAAGGAGTGACGCAGCGTGTGGGGATGGAGTCCCACCAGCCCCACCTGGCGCCCGTAGCGCTCACAGATGGCATGGATGCCCTGGCGCGACAGACGGCGGCCGTTCTTATTTAAAAAGACCGCCGAGGTCTCGGTTCCGCGGGCATGGGCCGCCAAGCGAGAACGCCCCTCAGTTACATAAAGCGTCAGAGCTCGCGCCGCGCTTCCTACCAGCGGGGACAGGCGTTCCTTCGAGCCCTTACCACGAACGAGCACAAAGCCATCGTCGATATGGATATCGCCCACATCGAGCCCCACCAACTCGCTCACACGCAAACCGCATCCGTAGAGCACTTCCAAGATGGCATGGTCGCGCAAGCCCATCTCGCCCTCGGGGAAGTCTTGATCGAGCAGCGCCGAGACATCCTCCACCGATAGATACTCCGGCAAACGCTCAGCCTTTTTAGGCAGGCGCAACGCCGCCGTTGGATTTTGGGCCACAGCCCCATCGCGCACCAAAAAGGCATGTAGGCCCTTCACGGCCGCAAGCGCACGCTCCACCGAGGCATCGGAATAGCCCCCATCGCGACGGTCGGCGACAAAGCCCTCCACGACCTGACGGGTCACCTCTTCAAAAGACACAATACCCGCCCGCTCCAGATAGGCGCAGTACGTCGTCAGGTCACGACGATAGGCCGCAATCGTGTTGCGCGCCAAACCCCGCTCGACCGCGAGGTAATCGAGATACTCCCCCGCCGCCACGGCGAGCGACGAGGGAGTAGCTTCGGTATGTTCCTTATTCGCCGGCACCCTTAGTCCGTAGCGAGGTTCATGGGCGTCACCTGCAGGCGATCGACGCCCTCGTGCTGACCGATCGAGGCACGCACGAACTCTCGGAACAGCGGCTGCGGGTTGGTCGGACGGCTCTTGAACTCGGGGTGAGCCTGGGTTGCCACATACCAAGGATGCACGTCGCGCGGCAGCTCGACCATCTCGACCAGGCGCTCGTCGGGCGACAGACCCGAGATAACCAAACCGGCGTCCTCAAGCTGGTCGCGGAAGGCGTTGTTGAACTCAAAGCGGTGACGGTGACGCTCGTAGACGAGCTCCTCGCCATATGCCTCGCGAGCAAGGGTATCGGCGGCGAGCTTGCACGGATAGGCGCCCAGGCGCATGGTGCCGCCCTTCTCGGTCACGTCCTCCTGCGAGCTCATCAGATCGATGACGCTAAATGGGCCGTCCGGATCGAACTCGGAGGAGCTGGCGCCGGCAAGGCCGACGACGTTGCGGGCGAACTCGCACACGGCCACCTGCATACCCAGGCAAATGCCCAGATACGGAATCTTGTGCTCACGGGCAAACTCGGCCGCGAGGATCTTGCCCTCCAGGGCACGCTTGCCAAAGCCGCCGGGGACCAGGATGCCCGAGGCGTCGCCCAGAACCTCGGAGACATTCTGCTCGTCGAGGCTCTCGCCGTCGACCAGTTGGACGTCCACATGGCGATCGTAGAAGACGCCCGCATGGTGCAGGGCCTCGATAACCGACAGGTACGCATCGGGCAGCTGCGTGTACTTGCCCACGACGGCGATCTTCACCTTGTCGGCGTGATGGTTGGCGTGATTCTGTTTGCGCAGGAACTCATTCCACTCGCTCATGTCGCGCTCACGCGGGTCCAGACCCAGGCGCTCGCAAATGCGCAGGTCAAAGTCCTGCTCGGCAAGCAGCTGCGGAACATCGTAAATGCTCGCGCAGTCCTCGTTGGTAAAGACGCAATCGGTGTCGACGTCGCAGAAGCTTGCGATCTTCCCGCGGATAGCGTCATCGATATGGTGGTCGGAGCGCAACACGATAATATCGGGCTGGATGCCAAAGCTGCGGAGCTCCTTGACGGAATGCTGCGTGGGCTTGGTCTTGACCTCGTGGGCGGCGGCGATATAGGGAACGAGCGACACGTGGATGTAGCAGACGTTCTCGGGGCCGGCCTCCTTGCGGTACTGACGAATGGCCTCGACAAACGGTTGGGACTCGATGTCGCCGATCGTGCCGCCCAGCTCGGTGATGACTACATCGGAGCCGGTCTGCTCCTCGATGCGGCGGAACTTATCCTTAATGGCATTGGTGACGTGAGGAATCACCTGCACGGTACCGCCCAAAAAGTCGCCGCGACGCTCGCGGGCGATGAGGCTTTTGTAGATGGCACCGGTCGTAAAGTTGGAATCGCGGGTCAGGTTCTCATCAATAAAGCGCTCGTAATGACCCAGGTCCAGGTCGGACTCGTAACCATCCTCGGTTACAAAGACCTCACCATGCTGGAACGGGCTCATGGTACCGGGGTCGACGTTCAGATACGGGTCGGCCTTCTGCATCGTTACTTTGTAGCCACGCGACTTGAGCAGACGGCCCAGCGAGGCCGCGGTGATACCCTTGCCCAGGGACGAAACCACGCCACCGGTTACGAACACATGCTTGGTCATATTGAGTTACCTGCGCTTCCCGTAGAAGTTGTTTATCCACATCTTACGGGTCTTCATTGTAATACTCGCGCCGCGGACCGTCCGCAATTTTTCTCGCGTGCGATTGCATTTCTCGATCTTGAAACAAAACGCCGCCCGGTTTCCCAGGCGGCGTCGCTATGGCAAGGGTTACATGCTGCTATCGATCAGCAACCTCGTCCTCAAGCATTTCTTGAACGAGCATGCCGGTACGGACGCCCTCAAGATACCACTCGCCACGTTCGGTGAGGCAAATGCCATTTGCAAGCTGACCGCCGTCGTCGCTATAACGCGAGACGACATCAATCATGCCTTCGGAATCCAAGCGATCGATTGCGGCGCGGGCACGATACGGCGAAACCCCCACGCGCTCGGCAAGCGTTTTGCGCGAGAAACCATACGGCCCGCCATTGTCTTCGGTTTGCTGGTCGATCTCCATCAACACCAGCACCTCGACACGCTTCATATCGTTGACACTCGCACGACCCTTGCCCGCCATAGCAGCCTCCTCAAACCGAGCACGAGCATCTAACGCGCCGTGCGCGACCGACACACCTCACGATGGCAGGTAATATCCATCATGCGGCATCCCGCTAAGGATGAAACAGTTACGGTTATTGTATACCGCTCAAATTGTTTCTAGGCAGGTAAACGGCTATTTTTCGCCGAAATAGGCACTTTATTGATCAAAAAGCCGTACCGGGCGCTAACCCGATACGGCCAAACTGCAATGCAATTACCGCGGTGCTTCAAACTTAGCGATGGAAGAAACCGCGGCGCTCAAACTTGGGCTCGCAGCACACGTTGATACCCAGTTTGCGCAGTACCGTCTCGTCCGTCGGCGAGATGATCACGCTAAAGAAGGCATCGCAACCGCGCAACTGCTCCAGGCCCGAAAGGACGCGAGCGGCCGTCTCACTCGTGGCCGAGGTGATCGACAGCGCCATAAGCGTCTCGTCGGTGTGGAGGCGCGGGTTTTTGCTACCCAGGAAATGCGTCTTGAGCTTGCTGATGGGCTCGATCGCCTCATCGCTAATGACCTCGAGCTCAAGGTCGACGCCCGAGACATGCTTGAGGGCGTTCATAATGAGCGAACTTGCGGCGCCCAGGCGCGTGGAGGTCTTACCGGTCACCACGGAGCCATCGGGCATGACCATGGCACCCACGGGACCACCCGTCAGCTGTTCCCTGGTGAGGGCCGCCGAGCGTGCCGGTGAGTAGTTCTTATCGATGCCGGCTTTCTTCATAATAATCTTGAGACGGTCGACTTGCTCATCGCCCACGCCGGTACGGCGCACATTTTCGACCGCGGTAAAGTAGCGGCGAACGATCTCCATCTTGGAAGCGTCGCGGCAGGCATCGTCATCGGTGATGGCAAAGCCGACCATATTGACGCCCATGTCCGTAGGGCTCTGGTAGGGGCTCTTGCCCAGGATCTTTTCCATCAGGGCACGGACTACCGGGAAGGCCTCGACGTCGCGGTTGTAGTTGACCGTGGTCTTGTTGTAGGCCTCAAGGTGGAACGAATCGATGATATTGGCGTCGTCGAGGTCAGCCGTGGCGGCCTCGTAGGCAATATTGACCGGATGCGTCAGAGGAAGATTCCAGACCGGGAAGGTCTCAAACTTGGCATAGCCGGCGGCGGTACCGTGCTTATGCTCGTGATACAGCTGCGAGAGGCAAGTGGCGAGCTTGCCCGAGCCAGGGCCGGGCGCCGTCACGACAACGAGCGGACGCGTGGTCTCGACGAACTCGTTCTTGCCGTAGCCTTCGTCAGAAACGATCAGATCGACGTCGTGCGGATAGCCCTCAATGGGATAGTGCAGCTTGGCGGGAATGCCGAGTGCATTCAGACGATTGCGGAAGACGTCGGCAGCGGGCTGGCCGGCGTACTGGGTGATAACCACGGCCGCGACAGCAAAACCGTTGCCGCGGAACAGGTCGACCAGGCGCAAAACGTCCTCGTCATAGGTAATGCCAAGGTCGCCACGGGCCTTATTCTTCTCGATGTGGTTCGCGTTGATCGCGATGATGACCTCAACGTCATCGGCAATGCTCTTGAGCATGCGAAACTTGCTGTCCGGCTCAAAACCCGGCAGCACGCGGCTGGCATGATAGTCATCGAACAACTTGCCGCCAAACTCCAAATACAGCTTGCCGCCAAACTGCGAGATGCGCTCCTTAATATGAGCGGCCTGCAGCTCGATATACTTCGCGTTGTCGAAACCCTGGCGCATATATGGCTCCCGTCCCGTTTCCATTTAATGTCTTAGGCGATTATAACGGAGCCTGCCCTCCCCGATGCCCAGGCCATCAACAGGCACCAACCAAACACGCGCTCGATAAGTTGCGGTGGAATAGTTCCCGCTTAGTCCCTCAGGACACACAAACAGGAGCTATTCCACCGCAACTTCCCCTTTTTGGTACAAGCTAACCTGACCCCTTTGCATCAATGATGGAAACATCGCAGGTGGAGCATAAGTCAGCGAGCGCCCGCCAGAGCGAGCAAGGTGACGTGAAAGAGGAGGGCATAGGCCTTTTGGCCATGCCCGACGATTGAACGTCAGATTGCCGCTCTGGCGGGCGCGCAGCGTCGACCGGTTCCGCGGTTTGGTAAAACCGCGGAACAAAAAAGCGCCTCCCCCCGCGCACGGAACGGGAGGAGGCTAAAGGTAGGAGTCTACCGGTGGGGTTACCCCACCGGACAGACGATGACCAGGTGATCCTTTACAGGATCGTCATGGTTTCCGTGGGGTACCCAAGGGGTACTTAGAGCATCACGCAGGCGACGGTCAGAATGATGGCGCAGACGACGGAGAGAGCGACGATGAGCTTGAGAGCAAACTTGAGCCAGGTCGTCCACTCGATCTTGGCCAGGGCAAGACCGCCCATGATGGCGCCGGAGGTCGGGGTGAACAGGTTCACGACGCCGATGGCGGCGGAGAAGATCATGACCATGACCTCAGGCGAGAAGCCGAGCTTAACAGCCAGCGGTCCCATGATGGGCATGGAGACAGTAGCCATACCGGAGGTCGAGGGGATCAGGAAGGACAGGCCGAAGTAGACCAGGAAGCTCATGGGAGCGAAGATCACGCCGGACAGGCCAGCCAGAGCATTGGCGGCAGCGTCGAGGACGTAGACGTCGAGGCCGGTGCTAGCCATGAGGACGGAGATACCACGGGCAAGAGCGATGACGAGGACAACGGACATCATGTCGGCAGCGCCGGTGATGAAGGTGTTGACGATCTGCTTCTCGGAGAGGCCACCGATGATACCGATCAGGACAGCCATGAGGAAGAACCAGGTGGAAGCCTCGTCGAAGTACCACTGGCCAATGGGCAGGCCGGTGATCAGGGCAGACCAGCCCTGAACGATGGCGTTACCGTCGGCGTCATAGACAGCGCCAGCATCGAAGAAGTTGGCGACGCCCTCGTTGAGGTCGGCCAGCGGGATGAAGCCGACGATCATGACGACGAAGGTGAAGGCAAAGGCGATCAGAACACCCTTCTGACGACCGGTGAGCTTGACCTCCTTGTGAACCTCGGAAGCAGCCTTGCCGTGAGCCTCTTCGGCGTCCTTGAGCTCCTGCATCGAAAGGATGGTGGAACCCTTGTCAGCCTTGACCTTCTTGGCATAGCTCATGACGAAGAGGATGGACATAACAGTGGTAACAATCCACAGGACGGCACCGAGGCCGATGATGATGGACTGGTTGACCTCAATGCCAACGCCGGTCAGAGCGTCGACGGCAGCACCGACGGCAAACGGGTTAACCGTGGAGCCGAGGCAGCCGCAGCCAGCGCCGAGCAGGACGGTGGCAGCGCCGACCATAGGGTCGAAGCCAGCAGCCATCATGGTGGCGGCGAGCAGGGCGTAGAAGGGAACGGTCTCCTCGCACATACCATAGGTGGTACCACCGAGGGAGAAGATGAACATCAGCACGGGAATGAGCATGATCTCATTGCCCTTAAGCTTCTGCACCAGAACGGCAATGCCGTTGTCCAGGGCGCCGGTCTCGGTCATCATGCCGAGGAAGCCACCGAGGATCATAACGAAGAGGCAGACGGGCAGAGCGTCAGCGAAGCCCTTGACCGGGGCGGTGCAGAAATCGCTCAGGCGGGCAGCGGTAACCGCGCCACCGGACGTACCGGAGACGATAACGGTAACAACCGCGACGATTGCCAGCAGAGCAAGAAGAATGGTGAACGATGAAGGCATACCGCGCTTTTTCTTAGCGGTCTCGGTCATAGTTCTCATCCCCCCTTCATAAATCATTTACTGATCTCGCCCGAAGCGGCTCTTCCGTGCCGTGCATGTCGCTCGGTGCGAGATTTTTACCAGACAAAAGCGCTCGGGGTGCGCAGGAATGCACCCCGAGCGAGATGCTAGATGCTCTTACTTGAGCGTGGCGTACATGACAGCCTTGATGGTGTGCATGCGGTTCTCGGCCTCGTCGAAGACCTTGGAAGCGGGGCTCTCGAAGACCTCGTCGGTGACCTCCTGCTCGGTGATGCCGAACTGCTCGCACTTCTCGGCGCCAATGGTGGTGTTGGTGTCGTGGAAGCTGGGCAGGCAGTGCAGGAAGATGGCACCCGGGTTGGCCATAGCCATGACCTCGGAGGTGACACGATACGGGGTGAGCTGAGCGATGCGCTCGGCCCAGACCTCGTCAGGCTCGCCCATGGAGACCCACACGTCGGTGTAGAGAACGTCGGCACCGGTGACGCCGTCCTTGACGTCGGTGGTCAGCTTTATGGTGCAGCCGTTGGCCTCGGCGATGGGCTTGCAGGCCTCGATGACGTCGTCAGCGGGCATGCACTCCTCGGGGCCGCAGGCCACGAAGTTCATGCCGAGCTTGGAGCAAACGACCATGAGAGAGCGAGCAACGTTGTTCTTGCAGTCACCCATGAAGACGAGGGTCTTGCCCTTGATGTCGTAGTTGAAGTTCTCCTGGACGGTCAGGATGTCGGCGAGCATCTGGGTGGGATGCCACTCAGTGGTCAGGCCGTTCCACACGGGCACGCCGGACTTAGCAGCGAGCTCCTCGACGTCGTCCTGGGCAAAGCCACGGAACTCGATGCCATCATACATGCGGCCGAGAACACGGGCGGTATCCTCGATGGACTCCTTCTTGCCCATCTGCGACGAACCCGGATCGAGGTAGGTGACGCCCATGCCCAGATCCATGCCGCCGACCTCGAAGGCGCAGCGGGTACGAGTGGAGGTCTTCTGGAAGAGCAGAACGATGTTCTTACCCTCGAGATAGCGGTGCGGAACGCCAGCGCGCTTCATATCCTTGAAGTTCTTGGAGAGCTTGAGCAGGTACTCGATCTCCTCGGTGGTGAGGTCGAGGAGCTTGAGGAAGCTACGGCCGGAGAGGTTAACACCCATGGTTCGTTTCCTTTCGAAGAAATGAATTACGTAAGTATTAGTGTCGCCCGTTTGACGGGCGAAACCGGTGCGGTTGTAGGGAGACCGCACCGGAAACGGAAAGACTTAGAGGTCCTCGCGCCAGAAGGGCATGCTCATGCAGCGCGGGCCGCCACGGCCGCGGGAGAGCTCGGCGGAGGGCACGACGAGAAGGTCCAGGCCCTCCTTGTACAGCACGTCGTTGGTGACGGTGTTGCGGGCGTAGACGCAGATCTTGCCGGGCTCGACGCACAGGGTGTTGGAGCCGTCGTTCCACTGCTCGCGGGAGGCCGCGATCGGGTCGCCGCCGCCGCAGGGGATCAGCTTGACCTGGTCGACGCCGGTGGCGTCCTCCAGGACGTGCTCGAGGGTGTCCTCGATCAGGCGGATGTTCACGTCGCCCGGGTTCTTGCCGGCGGTCAGCTCGTAGACGCGCAGGGTGCCCATGATGGCGGGGTGGATCGTGAACTTATCGACGTCGATCTGGGTGAAGACCGTGTCGAGGTGCATGAAGGCGCGCGAGACCGGGATGTCGAAGGCCAGGATGCGCTCGACCTTGGAGTCGGAGTTCCAGAAGATGTTCTGGGCCATGACGTCGATGGCGGCCGCCTGGGTGCGCTGGGAGATGCCGACGGCGAGGGTCTTCTCGTTGATGTTCAGCACGTCGCCGCCCTCGGTGTGGAACTGGCAGTCGCGGCGGAAGTACAGGGAGACGTCCTTGTAGTCGGAGTGGTACTTGAAGACGTACTTGCCGTACAGGGTCTCGCGGTTGCGGGTGACCGAGTACATGCGGTTGAGGTTGACGCCCTCGCCGACGACCGCGAACGGGTCGCGGGTGAAGTAGAGGTTGGGCATCGGGTCGATGATCAGGTCGGACTCGGACTCGGAGTTGACCAGGGAGTCGAGGGTCGTGGACGCCGTGAGGGGCATGTCGATCTCGGCCTTGGTCATGCCGGCCATGGTCTTCTTGACGAACTCGAGGTTGTCCTCGATGGAGTCCAGCTTCTCGCGGACGATCTGCGGCATGTGCTGGCCGCGGATGCCGGCCTCGGCGATGTACTGGTCGGTGAACTCGGCGCGGGCGCCGGGGACCTGGTCGAACACCTCGGCGACGAGGTTCTCCAGGTAGAGGACCTCCACGCCCTGGTCCCTCAGGATCTGGGCGAAGGTGTCGTGCTCCTGCTGCGCGACCTCCAGGAACGGGACGTCGTCGAACAGGAGTCGCTCGAGCTCGTCGGGCGGCAGGTTGAGGAGCTCGTCGCCGGGACGGTGCAGGCAGACCTTCCTGAGCTTGCCGATCTCGGAAGGCACGTGCAGACCTTTCGTCATGGCCTCCTACCTTTCTTTCGGGCCCCTGTCAGGGCCGATTCGTTAGCGCCCCTCCGTGTGAGGCGTTATTGCTGACGACATATTTATATCCAAAATCAGTCCATACTTCCACCTCGCCCCCGAACGGTTTTATATGAGGGGTGAACGGCATACACATATACTTCACGCATGGCACGCTTTGATATAATAAAGTGTATTTACGTGCTAAAACGCGTTTTCAGTCCAAATAACAAATGGAACTTAACTTTATTAAACCACCCTCAAATTGCATATTTCTAATAAAACTATGAATAGAATCAGCGATTCATGCCGCGTCTCAACCATTTTCATTTTTATTCAGAAAAAAGTTTGTCCTATTCATTTCTGGTAAACAAATTACCGTTTACCAGACGCTTGATACCGTTCACCGGAAGCTCAGTATAAGGCCCAGCGGATACCGGCTCGCTTTACGGCCCCATTTGTAACAACTTGACTTCTCGGTATAGAAAAACGAACCCGCTTCCCCTAGGGAAACGGGTCCGTTTTCGATTATCTTCGGCCAATTTGGATAAGGCCCTCGAAGATCGTCGGAATCCTAGCGATCAAACTCCGCCAGCGCCTCGCCCAGAAGCCTCAGGCCCTCGCGAAGAACGTCTTCGCTCGCGCAGTAGCCCAGACGCGCGCCGCAGGGAAGCTCAAAGCGGCTGCCGGGAACCAGCAGCACTCCCCTCTCGGCCAACAGGCGCTTGCAGAACTCCTCATCGTCCTCGGGAATATCCAGCTGGATAAACGAGGTGGATACGCCCTGCGGCGCCGTCCAAGAGACGCGGCTCTGCGCATCGATCCATGCCTGAGCGATATCACGGTTGCCAAACACGATCTTACGGTTGCGCTCAAGGATCTTATCCTTGTGCTCGAGCACGTAGGTCGCCAGGGCGTCGTTGAACACGCCGCCGCAGATCATGGTGTAGTCACGATAGGTGCGGATGCGGTTGGAGACCTCTTCGTCGGCCACGACCCAGCCCACGCGAGCCGCAGGCGTCGAATAGGTCTTGGACACCGAGTTGGTGACAATGGCCTTCTCGTACACGTCGGCCATCGATATAAAGGACTCGGTGTTCTCGAGCGGCAGATACACCTCGTCGCACAGCACATAGGCGCCCACCGAACGGGCGATCTCGGCAATCTGGCCGAGCGTATCGGCATCGAGCACCGTACCGATGGGGTTCGATGCGTTATTGATGCAGATGAGCTTGGTGTTGGGGTGAACGAGGTGCTTGAGCTGTTCGATATCGGGCTTCCAGCCGAGCTCCTCGCGAAGCTCCCAATACTCGACCTCGGCACCGAGCGTACGCGGAATCTCGTAGAGCGGCGCATAGGTAGGCCACTCGGCAATCACGTGATCGCCGGGCTCCACAACGGCCATGATGGCGTTGAGGTTGGCGCCCGTGCAGCCATTGGTCTGCAAAATGTGATCGGGATTGACATCGCGACGATACAGCTTGGCGACCTCGGCCTTAAATTCCGGCGATCCCTCGATCCAGCCGTAGTTCATCTTCTCGCGATCCAGGCGCTCGTAGAACGTGGCGCCGTCCTGCTCGTCCAGTGCGCGAAGCTCGCCCATGGTCAGCGACGAGATCGTCGACTGAGCGATATCCCAGGTAGCACTCTTCTCCCAAACGTTGAGCCATTCCTCAACACCGATTGTCTTGATATCCATGGCCACCTTATCTGATCTTCATTTAGCGTCATTAAACATGAATGGGGCGGTGCGAAAGATCCGCACCGCCCCAATGGGAGACATCTAATGGCAGCTAGATGTTTGTAGTAAGACCTGTACGGGTCTTTGAAAACCTTAGAGGTCCTCGCGCCAGAAGGGCATGCTCATGCAGCGCGGGCCGCCACGGCCGCGGGAGAGCTCGGCGGAGGGCACGACGAGAAGGTCCAGGCCCTCCTTGTACAGCACGTCGTTGGTGACGGTGTTGCGGGCGTAGACGCAGATCTTGCCGGGCTCGACGCACAGGGTGTTGGAGCCGTCGTTCCACTGCTCGCGGGAGGCCGCGATCGGGTCGCCGCCGCCGCAGGGGATCAGCTTGACCTGGTCGACGCCGGTGGCGTCCTCCAGGACGTGCTCGAGGGTGTCCTCGATCAGGCGGATGTTCACGTCGCCCGGGTTCTTGCCGGCGGTCAGCTCGTAGACGCGCAGGGTGCCCATGATGGCGGGGTGGATCGTGAACTTATCGACGTCGATCTGGGTGAAGACCGTGTCGAGGTGCATGAAGGCGCGCGAGACCGGGATGTCGAAGGCCAGGATGCGCTCGACCTTGGAGTCGGAGTTCCAGAAGATGTTCTGGGCCATGACGTCGATGGCGGCCGCCTGGGTGCGCTGGGAGATGCCGACGGCGAGGGTCTTCTCGTTGATGTTCAGCACGTCGCCGCCCTCGGTGTGGAACTGGCAGTCGCGGCGGAAGTACAGGGAGACGTCCTTGTAGTCGGAGTGGTACTTGAAGACGTACTTGCCGTACAGGGTCTCGCGGTTGCGGGTGACCGAGTACATGCGGTTGAGGTTGACGCCCTCGCCGACGACCGCGAACGGGTCGCGGGTGAAGTAGAGGTTGGGCATCGGGTCGATGATCAGGTCGGACTCGGACTCGGAGTTGACCAGGGAGTCGAGGGTCGTGGACGCCGTGAGGGGCATGTCGATCTCGGCCTTGGTCATGCCGGCCATGGTCTTCTTGACGAACTCGAGGTTGTCCTCGATGGAGTCCAGCTTCTCGCGGACGATCTGCGGCATGTGCTGGCCGCGGATGCCGGCCTCGGCGATGTACTGGTCGGTGAACTCGGCGCGGGCGCCGGGGACCTGGTCGAACACCTCGGCGACGAGGTTCTCCAGGTAGAGGACCTCCACGCCCTGGTCCCTCAGGATCTGGGCGAAGGTGTCGTGCTCCTGCTGCGCGACCTCCAGGAACGGGACGTCGTCGAACAGGAGTCGCTCGAGCTCGTCGGGCGGCAGGTTGAGGAGCTCGTCGCCGGGACGGTGCAGGCAGACCTTCCTGAGCTTGCCGATCTCGGAAGGCACGTGCAGACCTTTCGTCATGGCCTCCTACCTTTCTTTCGGGCCTTTCGGCCGAATCTCTCAGCACCCTTCCGTAACGGGTGCTGCTTGCTGACAGCTCTAGTTATATCCAAATTCCAACCGCAATTCCACCTCGCCCCCGAACGGTCAACAAAGTTCGATGAACGGTATATCGAATATGATTCCCCCATAATGCACTTCGGCGTTCTAAAGTAGCTTTTCTAAGGTAAACGCTCTTTTTTCTTAAAAATCATTCGCAATTACAACTCCAATCTTTCGATTAAGAATTGCATATCTAAAACGGTTTTATGTATATAAATGACGCTTGTTCGTGTTTCTGTCTGTATTCGATGATATTCAGCTACCTATCATTCTTATTCACACATACTCACCAGTTGAGTGAGGATATAGACCGTTTTTCACAACGCGAAGGGCGTCAGCTCTATGGCTTGTCAGCGTAAGAAGTAGGTAAAGATACCGTTCACGCGATACGTCCGTGCCATAGGTCGACTAAATTGAGACAATGGTGAATAGTGTTAGGCAACCGTCCCCTGCGGGGACTGAACGGACAGATGCATATGCCGAGCAAAATCGAAAAAAAGCAAGCCGCTGCAAAGCTGCGTAAGCCGCCGCGCGACTTCTCGTACACGCAGAACCGAGAGCTCAGCTGGCTGCGCTTTGACAACCGTGTGCTTGACGAAGCCTTCGACGAGACCGTTCCGCTGTTCGAGCGGCTAAAGTTCGTGTCGATTTTCGAGTCTAACCTCGACGAGTTTCTCATGGTGCGCGTGGGCGGCCTGTCCGATCTGGCAGAGCTCAAAAAACAGCCTGTCGACAACAAGAGCAATATGACCGCCTCCGAACAGGTCGATGCTGTCATGGCCGAAATGCCCGGGCTCCTTACCCGATGGGAGTCCATCTTTAAGAGCATCGAGGGCAAGCTCGACACCCTGGGCGTTCACCGCGCCCGCATCGATTCGCTTACGCCCGAGGAGCGCACCTTTGTAACCCGCTACTTCCAGGCCTACGTGTCGCCGGTCATCTCGCCGTTGGTCATTGACCCGCGTCATCCCTTCCCCAACCTGCGCAACGGTGCACTCTACCTGGCCTGCGGCCTGGACGGCGTCACCGACGAGGAGAGCCTGCTGGGCCTCATCGAGATTCCCGCCTCGATGAACCGCGTGGTCGAGATCCCCTCGCCCACCGGCACCTACTCCTACATCTTGCTCGAGGACGTCATCCTCGCCTGCCTGGACAGCTGCTTTGGCTCCTACAAGCCACTCGACCGCGCGCTCATCCGCGTCACCCGCAACGCCGACATCGATCCGGACGGCGAGGGCGTCGAAGAGGAAGAGGACTACCGCCAGCACATGAAGCGCATCCTCAAGAAGCGCCTACGTCTGCAGCCGGTAGTGCTCGCGGTCTCGGGGTCGCTCGAGAAGGCGACGCTCAAGACCATCCGCAAGGCGCTCGAGCTTTCGCGCCGCTCTGTCTTTACCTGCGATATCCCGCTCGACCTGGGCTACGTCTTTGGCATTGAGAGCAAGATTCCCGAGCACCTGCGCAACGAGCTGCTCTTTACGCCGTTTAAGCCGCAGCCCAACCCCGCCATCGATATGACCCGCTCCATCCGCGAGCAGGTACTTCAGCACGACAAGCTGCTCTTTTATCCCTATGAGGCCATGAACCCCTTCCTGGATCTGGTGCACGAGGCCGCCTACGACCCCGAGTGCATCTCACTGCGCATCACGCTCTACCGCGTGGCCAAGCAGAGCCGCCTGTGCGAGTCACTGATCGATGCCGCCGAGAACGGCAAAGAGGTCACGGTGCTCATGGAGCTCCGCGCGCGCTTTGACGAGCAGAACAACATCGAGTGGGCCGAGCGCCTGGAAGAGGCCGGCTGCACCGTCATCTACGGCTCCGAGGGCTTTAAGTGCCACTCCAAGATCTGCCAGCTCACCTATCGCGAGGGCATGGCGCTAACGCGCCTGACGCTGCTGGGCACCGGCAACTTTAACGAGAAGACGGCCAAACTCTACAGCGACTTTATGCTCATGACCGCTCACCCCGGCATCGGCGAGGACGCCAACCTGTTCTTCCGCAACCTGTCGCTGGGCAACCTGCGCGGCGATTACCGCTTCCTGGGTGTGGCGCCCGTCGGACTGAAACCGCTCATCATGCGCGGGCTTGACCGCGAGATCCAGCGCGCCCTCGCCGGCGAGCCCGCCCGCGTGTTCTTTAAACTCAACTCGCTCACCGACCGCGAGGTCATCGACAAGATCGCCGAGGCATCGTGCGCAGGAGTCCGCGTGGACATGATCATCCGCGGCATCTCGTGCCTGAAGCCCAACATTGCGGGCAAGACCGAAAACGTGCACGTACGTTCTATCGTCGGACGTTTCTTGGAGCACGCGCGTGTCTATGCCTTCGGCGTGGACTCGGACATGATCTACCTGAGTTCTGCCGACATGATGACACGCAACACCGAGCATCGCGTGGAGATCGCCTTCCCCGTGCTCGACCCCACCTGTCGCGCGCTGGTGCACGAGTACATGGGCGTGCAGCTGCGCGACAACGTGAAGGCACGTAGCCTGACGAGCGACGGCACCTGGGTTCCCGTAGAGCGAAAAGAGGGCGAGAAGCCCTTTAACTCGCAGGAGTTCCTGTTGGAGCGCGCTTATCGCAACGCCGAGTCCGCAGCCGTGGCTTCGGAGCCCGTCGCCAAAGCAAAACCGGAATCCGCACCTGTTCTGGGCCCCAAGCCCAAGCCCCAGGCGGACGTTCCCAAGGTCCAGGCGGTCCAGGCAACCGTCATTGAACCCGACCTGGAATCCGAACCCGAGCCTGCGCCCCAGCCCCAGCCTCAGCCGCAGACCGTCAAGTCCGCGCCCCATGCAAGCGCCCGCCGCGAGAAACCCGCCGGCAAGACCAAGGCCATCGAGCGCCATCGCCCCGGCCGCGTGCGCATGGGCTTGGGCCTGATCGGCCTGGGTCTTAAGACGCTCATTACCGGTAAGACGAAATAGTCGTTTGTAGAAGCAGTTTGTAGAAGCGCCCCGCATTTGAGGAAAGCCTCGGATGCGGGGCGCTTTTCCCTGCTACCATGGTGCGAATAACAACGCGAATGACAGGCAGGGATATGAAGCTCAATATAGAATCGATGACCTACGGCGCCGACGGGCTGGCGCACGCCGACAACGGCAAGGCCGTCTTTGTGCAGGGCGCCGTGGCAGGCGACACCGTCGAGGCCGAGATCGTGCAGGACGGCAAATCGTTTATGCGCGCCCGCGCCACCGAGATTCTGGAGCCGAGCCCCGATCGAATTCAGCCTCCCTGCCCCTTCGTGGGCATCTGCGGTGGCTGCTCGTGGGGCAACCTCTCACGCACCGCTCAGCTTGCCGCCAAGGAGCAAAACCTGCGCTCCACGCTCGAGCGCATCGGCAAGTTCACCCCTGAGCAAGTCGACGAGCTGGTGCAGCCCATCCGCCACACCAAGGACGATTGGGGCTACCGCAATAAAATTGAGCTCGAACCGACCGTCGTCAACGGTCGTGTGCGCCTGGGCATGCACGGTGTCGACCCCAGCAAAATCGTGACTGTTGATACGTGTCCTCTGTTCGATAAGCGCTTCCCGAAGGCGCTCAAATCAGTCGTCGGCGCACTCAACTATCTAAGCGGCAGCCATGACTTGGGGCTCGAACGCGTGGGCATTCGCGCATCGCGCCGCACCAAGGCACTCGAGGTCGCACTCTGGACGCCCACGGGGTCGTTTCCGCGCTCGCAAGTCTCGCGCGTGCTGGCAGACGCCGCACACCCCACGAGCATAGTGCGCGTTATGAGCAAGGGTGAAAAGAAGGCCCGCCGCGTCTCCAAGGTTGAGATGCTCGCCGGCGAGGGCTCCTGGACCGAGAACATCGCCGACGGCCAGATGCGCCTTTCGGCCCCGTCGTTTTTCCAGGTCAACACAAAGGGTGCCGAGATTTTGATCGAGCTTGTCATGGAGGCGCTCGACCCGCAGGAAGACGAACTTGCCGTGGACCTGTATTGCGGAGCTGGAACCTTCACCCTGCCGCTCGCCCGCCGCTGCGACTTTGTTGCCGCCGTCGAGGCCTACGGCCCGGCCGTGCGCGACCTGCGCCGTAACCTAGAGATCAACAAACTCGATAACGTCGACGTCATCGGCGGCGACGCGGTGCGCGAGTTCCCCGATCAGGACGCCGATGTCCTGGTGGTCGACCCGCCGCGTGCAGGCCTCGCCCCCGAGGCGATCGACCTTATCGCCAGCACGAGTGCCCGCGATATCGCCTACGTGAGCTGCGACCCGGCCACCCTGGCGCGCGATCTCAAACGCTTTGTCGAAGAAGGCACCTTCTCCCCCGTAAAGATCACGCCAGTTGACCTGTTCCCGCAAACCTTCCACTGCGAAACCGTCGTCCACCTCAAGCGCAACTAGCCACTTAATCATTGCTCAGAAAAATCATTGGGAAATCGAGCGTGGCAAGCGGAGGTCTTCGGGGTATAAGACGGCTAATTGTATGCCGTCTATGAAAGGAACCCTCATGCCCAGCGTTGCCGTTCTCGCCGCCGATGGCTTTGAAACTATTGAATGCCTGACCATGGTCGATGTCATGCGTCGCGGCGGCGTGCGCGCCACGCTTGTCTCGATCATGCCCACGCGCGAGGTCGTAAGCTCGCTGCAGATTCCCGTGACCTGCGATGCGCTCTTTGACGAGATCAACTTTGACGAGTACGACTGCGTCGTGCTACCTGGCGGCCTGCCCGGCGCCACCAACCTGCGTGCCGACCAGCGCGTCTGCGACGTGGTCTGCGAGTTCGCCGCCGCCAAACACGTCGCCGCCATCTGCGCCGCCCCGTTTATCCTGGGTGAGCTCGACCTGCTCGAGGGGCGCCACGCCACGTGCTTCCCTGGCTTTGAGAAAAGCTTCCCCGAAGGCGCCTATACCGGCGAGAAGGTTACGCAAGACGGCAACATCATCACCGCCAGCGGCATGGCCCAGTCGCTCCCCTTTGCGCTTGAGCTGCTGCGCACGCTCGCCGGCGACAAGGCCGTCGAGAAGGTCGCCGAGGGCATTCAGCTATGATTTTGGCTTCGCAATCACCGCGCCGCATCGAGTTGATGCGCGAGGCGGGCTATGACATTCGCGTGATTCCCGCAGATATCGACGAAACGCCTTTTGATGGCGAAGCTCCGCTTACACTCGTCGAGCGCTTGGCGCGTGCCAAAGCCGCCGCCGTTGCCGCCGAGCATGCCGAGCCCAACGAACTGACCGTCGCGGCCGATACTATTGTCACCTTTGACGGCCAAATTTTGGGCAAGCCGGCAGACGGGGACGAGGCGCGCACCATGCTCCGCGAGCTTTCGGGCCGCACGCACCAGGTCGCAACCGGCGTCTGCATCGTTAAAGCCGGCGACGCTACAGCTCCGCATGCCGCCGAGAGCCTGTCGTTTGTCGATGTGACCGACGTGACGTTCTATGAGCTTACCGAAGAGCAGATCGAGCGCTATGTTGCCTCCGGCGAACCCATGGACAAGGCCGGGGCCTACGGCATCCAAGGCACAGGCGGCCGCATGCTTGTGCACGATATTTCGGGTGACTTCTACAACGTGGTGGGCTTGCCCATCGCTCGCGTCGCACGCGCGATTCAAAAACTCTCGTAATTGCATCTGGCGCTGGGTATCCCCCAGCGCCTACAATTTTGCCGTACCGTACGGATCCCGACTGGGCATAAGGCCCGGCGGAAAACCGATAGGAGAACACATGGACACACTGCTCGAAGCCATCGATGTTTGCAATGTCGATGGCTTTTGCTTTGGCAACTATACGGACGAGGAGGCTGGCACCGGCTGCACCGTAATCGTGGCGCCCGAGGGTGCCACCGGTGGCGTTGACGTACGTGGTGGCGCCCCCGCTTCGCGTGAGACCGACCTGTTGCGTCCCGAAAACACCGTCGATAAGGTCCACGCCGTCTGCCTTTCGGGCGGATCGGCCTTTGGCCTCGAGGCTGCAAGCGGCGTGGCCCGCGAACTCGAGAGCCGCGGCATCGGCCTTCCCGTCGGCCCCACGCAGGTGCCTATCGTGTGCTCCAGCTGTATCTTCGACCTCGCCTTTGGTAACCCCACCGTTCGCCCCGACATAGAGGCCGGCATCGCCGCCGTGCGCGAGGCACTCGACAACACCCCCACCACGCTCGAGCAGGGCAATGTAGGTGCCGGCACCGGTGCCACCGTGGGCAAGCTCATGGGCCCCGCCACCTGCATGAAGGCCGGCCTTGGCGCCGCCGCCGTGGCACTCGGCCCCGTCAAGGTGGGCGCCGTGGTCTCGGTCAACGCCTGCGGCAACGTTGTCGACCCCTTCACCGGCGAGTGGGTCGCCGGCATGCGCGCCGCAGCCGATAGCGACCAGATCGTCGACATGGAACTCGCAGCCTTTGCTGCCGCCGGATCCATGCAGATGCCGCTCGACCGCACCAACACCACCATCAGCTGCATCGTCACCAACGTGGAACTCACTAAGGCACAAGCCACCAAGGTCTCCCAGATGGCCGCAGACGCCTACGCACATGCCATCCGTCCCACGCACACCACCAACGACGGCGACACCATCTACACCCTCGCCAGCGGCAAACTAGGCGCCCAGGCAAGCGCCGCCGTTCCCCTAGACCTACTGGGCATGCTCGCCGTAAGGGCCCTGGAAACCGCCATCGTAAACGGAGCCAAAACCGCCAAAACCTCCCACGGCACCCCCGGCGCCGCGAAGTAGCCTAACCTGACCGGTTGCCCGGTGGGGCTTGGTTATGTTTGCTGCTCTACAGTCCTGGCTCGCACGAAGAACACATTAAGTGCTCTTCGGCTCGTGCGGAACTCGCGACAAACATAACCAAGCCCCACCGGGCAACCTACCAACCAAGCCTTTTCAGCCCAGGCCCCTGTGTACCGCGCGTCTAAGATCTTCAAATTCAGACAGCCTGACAATCGATTCTTATAGCAGAAGCCCCTTGGCCTTTAGTTTGATACAAGTTCCGCACGAGCCGGAAAGCACTTAATGTGCTATCCGTGCGAGCAGGACTGTTCGCAGTAGCAAACTAAAGGCCAAGGGGCCCAGTCAACCTATCAGCAGCGATTACTCAGCAGCTAGTTGAATTTGAAGATCTTTGAGGCAAGACGGTATAGGCCGAGTGTGGTTTTGTCTCCGGCACGACCGCGGAGGTTAGTGAAGAAGCCGACCACACCGTAACGTGCACGACGATACATACGCTCGTCGTAGGCCTTCAAATCATTCCACAGCGTCTTCAAGCGCTCGTCGGCGCAATCTTCCTCGGAAAGCTTGGTGAGAACCGAGCAGATCGCCATCATCATGGTGAAGTAGCCCATCATGTACGAACGCAGGCGCGACGACTCAACATCGCTGTACAGGTGGTACGACTCCATCATGATACGCGTAACACGGAACTGCTGGTCCAGACGCTTGACCATCGTTGCCTCGTTGACGCTCTGGCCTTCGCGACCGATAAAGTAGCGATAGAGGTCGATGTCGGCGTAGTACATGGTCTTGCAACGCGGCAGCGGCACGTAGGCGTAGATGTTGTCCACATAGAACGTGTGCGGCGGCATGGGAAGGTTGGACTCGCGCAGCACATCCGTGCGATAGCACAGGCTGTGCATAAGTAGGTTCTGGTCCAGGCGGAAATGACCGATCTGATCCCAGGAAAAGATCTTTTTGCGTGGCAGGGCAAATTTGTAGCCAATAGCGGTATGCGTGCCCTCGTAAACCTTCTCGTACACGTAGTTCGAGATAAACAAGTCAACGCGCTGGTCGCGCTCTTCAAAGCCACGCAGAATCGACAGCATGGTCGAAAGGGCAGCGCCGTCAAGCCAGTCGTCCGAATCAACAACCTTGTAGTAGGTGCCCTGCGCCTCGCGCAGACCCGAAAGGACGGCAATACCGTGACCGCCGTTCTCCTGGTGCACCGCGCGGATGATTCCAGGATAACGGGCCTCCCACTCGTCGGCCTTGGCGGCCGTCTCGTCCTTGGAGCCGTCGTCCACCACGATAATCTCGATATCGGTGGCGTAATTGCTCCCCTCCAAGATGGAGGTAATGCAATGGTCCATGTCCTTGGCGGCGTTATACGAGGGAATACCGAATGTTATGACTTTATGCATGGCAGGCGATAATCTCATCCGAAAGATCGAGGGCGGAATTGGTCACAGCGTCCATATCGTAGTAACGATACTCGGCCAGACGACCCACCGGGTGGAAGTTCGTCAGGTTTTGGACGCGCTCAAGATAGCGCTCATAGAGCTCACGGTTCTCGGGCTCAAGAATGGCGTAGTACGGCGTCTCGTCCGAGTCGGGCGTATAGGCCTTGGAATACTCCTTCATGATGGTGGTCTTGCCGGGCAGGATCTGACCGGTCATGTTCTTGAACTCGGTGATGCGCGTGTAGTCCTCGCTCGTGGTGTAGTTGACGGTGCCCACGGGCTGGAACTGGTCCATATCGAGCGTCTCGAACTTCATGTCGAGCGTGCGGTACGGTAGCGCGCCCAGATCGAGATTGAACAGCTCATCGAGCGGACCGGTGTAGACGATCTCGCCACCATAGACCTTGCCGTCGATCTTGACGGTAGTCTCGTCGATTTCAAAGAGGTCACGGGCGTCCACGTCGCAGAACACGTCGATCAGGTCGTGGTCGAGCATATGCTCGAACAGCGCCGTGTAGCCCTCCTGCGGCATGCCCTGGAAGGGAGCTTGCGGGAAGTAGCGGTCATCATCGCCCACAAAGACGGGGACGCGGCCGGTGATCGAGGGATCGATCTGATCGGGCGTCTGGCCCCACTGCTTCATGGTGTAATGCAAAAAGACGTTCTCGTAGACGTAATCGGCGACCTCGGCCAAGTCGGGGTCGTTCTTCTTACGCAGCTCCATAATGGGCACCTTGACATCCTTGCCAAAGGTCTCCACGAGCTTCTGATACAGCTCCTCGCCGCGCTCATCACCAAAGGCGAGCTTGAGACTCGCATGGTTGAAGGGCACGGGCATAAGGGTGCCGTTGATGTTGGCGAGCACCTTGTGCTGATAATCCGTCCACTTGGTAAAGCGCGACAGGAAATTGTGCACGCGCTCGTTAAAGGTGTGATAGATATGCGGACCGTACTCGTGGATCAGGATTCCGGCCTCGTCAGTGCAATCATAGGCATTGCCCGCAATGTGGCTACGGCGCTCCAAAACGGCAACACGATAGCCGATGGTCTCGGCAAGACGGCGGGCGCAAACGGCACCGGCATATCCAGCACCGACGACAATCATGTCGTACGCGCCGGCGTTAAAGCCTTCAGGCAGGCCTGAGGTAATCTGCATCGATACTCCTTGTCAAAAGCCACGGGCTCGTTAGCTGGGCTTTTCTCGAACATTCTTCGAGACATATTTATCAGAGCGATTATAGCGCTAATGCGTCCTATAATGAGCCTGCCACACAAGGAAAGCTCAAGCACCGCGGCGTACATAATTGAAAGGTAAACCCGCTAGCAGCGGGTTTATTCGTGAACAGCCGGGCGCCTGGAGCTTAGCGAAACGCTTGCAAGGAGTAACATGAGCGATTTCCTAAACCGTATGAAGTCTGCCGCCAAGGCCGACCTTAAGACCATCGTCCTGCCCGAGGGCGAGGATCCGCGCACCATCGTCGCGGCCAACAAGATCATCGAAGAAGGCCTGGCCAACATCGTCATCCTGGGCGATCCCAACGAGATCAACGTTCCCGGCGCCACCGTCATCGACCCGCGCAATGCCGAGAAGCACGAGGAGTACGCACAGAAGTTTGCCGAGCTCCGCGCCAAGAAGGGCGTTACCATCGAGCAGGCTCGCGCCCAGGTGATGGACGCCACCTACTTTGGCACCATGATGGTCAAGATGGGCGACGCCGACGGCCTGGTCTCCGGCGCCTGCCACTCCACCGCCGACACCCTGCGCCCCGCGCTTCAGATTCTCAAGACCGCCCCGGGCACCAAGCTGGTCTCGGCCTTCTTCGTGATGTGCACCGACACCCCGCAGTTCGGCACCGACGGCACGCTGATCTTCGCCGACTGCGGCCTCAACATCAACCCGTCCTCCGACGAGCTCTCCGAGATCGCCATCGCCTCCGCTCACTCCTGGTCCACCTTCATGGGCAACGTTGAGCCGCACGTGGCCATGCTCTCCTACTCCACCATGGGCTCCGCCGGCGGCGAGGTCGCCAAGAAGGTCCAGGAGGCCGTGAAGTTCTGCAAGGAGAAGGCTCCTGAGCTCGCCATCGACGGCGACCTGCAGCTCGATGCCGCTATCGTCCCCACCGTCGCCCAGCTCAAGGCTCCCGGCTCCTCCGTTGCCGGCAAGGCCAACGTGCTCGTGTTCCCCGACCTCGAGGCCGGCAACATCGGCTACAAGCTGGTTCAGCGCTTCGCTGGCGCCGACGCTTACGGCCCCATCCTGCAGGGCATCGCCAAGCCGGTTAACGACCTTTCGCGCGGCTGCTCTGCCGACGACATCGTGGGTGTCGTAGCCATCACCGCCGTCCAGGCTCAGATGGCTGAGTAGCGGACATAGCCCCTCGGGACCCTACAGGGTAAAGCTCTGAAAACGTCCTCGGACATGTCGGAAGCCCCCGCTGCGCACTACGTGCGGCGGGGGCTTCCTCCGTCCTGCGGAATGTTTTCAGAGCTTTACCCTGTAGGGTCCCTGCCGCCACGTAGCAATCAGAGCATCTGGAGTGGACGGCGGCTTGGCTACGAGCTGGGGCTGAGGATCTGAATGGATGGGTGTCGTTGCTGGGAGCGCAGGCGTTACTGGTGATGATCACTTTGGGACTGGAATTTCCGCCTGCTAGCAAAAAGGCCTCCTGAGCTGCTGCTCAGGAGGCCTTTCGTTCAATCGCAAGCGAACGCACTAGTTATTCGCGGTCAGACGCTCGACGTCGTGGGCGATCATGTATTCCTCGTCGGTGGGGATGACCATGACCGTGACGGCGGAACCGGCGGCGCTGATGACCTGCGGGCCGTTACCCACGGCCTCGCGGTTCTTGTTGTTGTCGATGCGCACGCCCAGCCACTCGAAGCAGTCGCAGAAAGCCTTGCGGATCGACCAGTCGTTCTCGCCGATGCCGGCGGTAAAGGTGATGGTGTCCACGCCCGCCATAGAAGCGATCATGGAGCCGGCCTGCTGCATGGCCTTGTAGGCGAACATATCGAAGGCGAGCAGGCAGCGCTCGTCGCCCTCGGAGGCGCGCGTACGGATGTCACGGGCGTCGTTGGAGATGCCAGAGATGGCAAGCAGACCAGACTGCTTGTTCATCATGTCATCGACTTCCTGGTAGCTGTAGCCGCCCTCGCGCTGCAGGTAGCACACGGTAGCCGGGTCAATGGAACCACAACGGGTGCCCATCATCAGGCCGTCGAGCGGCGTGAGGCCCATCGTGGTATCGCGGCACACGCCGTCCTCAATGGCGGCGAGCGAAGCGCCGTTGCCCAGATGACACGAAAGCAGACGGTGGCAGCGCGAACCCAGGATCTCCTTGGCCATCATCCACTCATAGCGGTGGCTTGTGCCGTGGGCGCCGTACTTGCGCACGTGATACTTGTCACACACGCCCTTGGGCAGGGCGTAGGTGTAGGCGACCTCGGGCATAGTCATGTGGAACGAGGTGTCGAAGACGGCCACGTTGGGCAGCTCCGGATACTTCTCGCGACAATACTCGATTGCCGCCGCCTCGCCGTAGTTGTGCAGCGGAGCAAGCGGTGCCACCTCGAGGATCTTAGCCATGACCTCATCGTCGACGACCGCGGAATCATCGAAGTACCAGCCACCCTGAACGATACGGTGGCCGATGCCATCGATCGTAAAGTCGGTCTTCTCGAGCTCCTCGAGCACACGTGCGATAGCCGAACGGTGATCCGGGAAGGGAACCTCCTCGGTTTGCTTGGCGCCACCGTTCTCGGAGTGGCCAAAGATGCCCATGTCCGAACCGATACGTTCGCAGTTGCCCTTGGCGAAAACCTCGCGGGTATCGGTATCCAAAAGCTGATATTTAAGGCTTGAGCTACCGGCGTTGACAACAAGTACGTTCATGAGACTCCTTCGTGATTACAGTACGGTCGGCAAACCCATAAGGCGGCCGTATCCTTAATAAGAAGTTATCAGAATTCGATAAATATCTATCAAACTCTTCGCCCAAAGAGCGTAAAAGGGGGCTGAACGGCACAAGGCCATCCAGTCCCCTCCCCTTGTATCAATTACTTGCCGTTGACGATGCGCTCGACGTCGGAAGCGATCATGAACTCCTCGTCCGTGGGGATGACAAAGATTTTGACCTTGGAATCCTTGGCAGACAGGCACCAAGCGCCGTCACCACGCAGGGCGTTGCGGGCATGATCCATCTTGACGCCCATAAAGGCCAGGCGGTCGGCAACGCCGGCGCGGACGGCCGGAGCATGCTCGCCGATGCCGGCGGTAAAGACCAGGGTGTCCATACCGCACATAGAAGTAGCCATCTCGGCCGCCTTGGCGGCAATCTTGTAGACAAACATGTCGAAGGCGAGCTGAGCCTCGGGGTCGCCAGCGGCGGCGAGCTCCTCAACGTTGCGGCAGTCGTTGGTCTTGCCACCGGTCACAGCCAAAAGGCCGGACTTCTTGTTCATCATCTCGTCGACCTCGTCGAAGGTGTAGCCGCCCTCGCGCTGCAGGTAGCACACGGTAGCCGGGTCGATGGAGCCGCAGCGGGTGCCCATCATGACGCCGTCGAGCGGCGTCAAGCCCATGGTGGTGTCCATGCACTTGCCGTCCTCGATGGCGCACAGGGAAGCGCCGGAGCCGATATGGCACACGACGACCTTGCGGGCCTCGCCGTTGGTCATCTCGGCGACCTTCTTGGAGATGTAGCGGTAGCTGGTGCCGTGGGCGCCGTACTTACGGATGTGCAGCTTGTCACAGACGTCCTTGGGCAGGGCGTAGGTCTTGGCGACCTCGGGCATATTGAAGTGGAAAGCAGTGTCGTAGACCGTGACGTTGGGCAGGTCGGGATACTGCTCGAGGCAGTACTCGATAACGTTGGCCTCGGGGTTGTTGTGCAGCGGGGCGAGCGGAGCGACCTCGCGGATCTTGGCGAGGACGTCCTCGTCGACGAGGGAGGAATCGCCGAAGTACCAACCGCCCTGAACGATACGGTGGCCGATGCCCTCGATCTTGACGCCGTTGGCCTCGAGGTCCTTCAGGACGACCTCGATGGCGACTTTGTGGTCGGGGAACTCGATGTTCTCGGTCACCTTCTTGGAGCCGTTGGCAGCGTGGGTGAAGGTGCCGCCGGTAAAGCAGACGCGCTCGCAGGAGCCCTTTGCGGACACCTTGTGGGACTTGGTATCGATGACCTGATACTTAAGGGTCGAAGATCCTGCGTTGACGACCAGAACGTTCATGTGTCTCCCTACTAACAGGCGGTGTGGCGCCGCCAGGTTACATACGCTTCAATAATAAACCCAAACGCCCTCGCGCTCGGGTTTATTGCGTTGATATATAAGTTATCGATGCCCAAATACTCACGGCCTTTGACTTGTAAGACGAAATAGCGCGGGGATATACACCAGGGAAGAAATCCCGAGCGCAACAAGCAATACGACTCGAATGCCCGCAACGCTACTCAACACAGCGTTGAGCAGATAGAAAAGAACGGCACCCGCCGCCACCATCTGGCTTTGAACCGAAATCAGTGAACAGCGCATCGAAGAATCGGCAGCATTTTGAAAAATTGAGTATTTGATTGGGGCAAACAACGAGTACGCAACCGTCTGCAGCACATAGAACACAGGCAGCAAATTAACCGGAGTAAGGGGAATCAAAAACAAAGCTGTCAATACTAAGCGAATGATGCCGCAAATACGCGCAAAACGGCCCTTGTCGACACGAGCAATCACACTGGGAACAATAAACCCTATGGAGGCGGAGGCAAGGAGCTGGACCGCAATGGTCACGCCCGAAGCGACGGCATTCATTCCGCGGCCTGCAAGCAACAGTGAGAAAAAGTCTTCCAGGGCGACGAAGGCAAATGCCTGAGAACAGTCCATGATAAACGCTGACCGAAGAACGCCACTACAGGCAATAGCGGCACCGATCATCTTCGGGCCAATCCCACGCTCAGGTGTCGCCGCAGTGCCCCCTCTTCGCATCTCAGGAATGCAGACAACGACAACCAACGTCAACACCATTGCGATGATATCTGCCGAAAGACCAATGAGGTATGCACCGACGGACGAAATGAAACCGCCCACACAAGCGGAGATGGCATAAGAGGCATAGAAAACAAATCGCTCAACGACATTAAGTCTTACGAGCTGGTCCTGAGAGACGCTGTCAATGTAAATCGCTTCTATGGATCCGCTCACACATGCAACGGCAAAACCTTTGAGAGCAAACGCGCCGATTAAAAGCAGAGGAGAACGGACGAGAAGCAGGGCGGCGTAGTATCCAAGCATTCCCACAACGCCAACGAGACCGCCAGTCTTTCGTCCAAACCTATCAGCAATATAGCCAGTGGGAACTTCGAGGATGAACTTGCTCACTTGATATGCAATCATCATGCTAGAAATCGCTACCATCGAAAGCCCGACGAACTCAAGGTAGACAGTTAGAAAATACAAGATGGTGCTGAAGTTCGGCAGAAAAACGAACGTCATATAAAACAAAACCGTACGGTTTTTCATGCTCCGCCCTCCAAGAGTCAGCAATCTAAATCGGAATCTTGGAAAAGCATGAGGGCAAAGCTGTCAGCTATGTGTTACAAGGCGTCAATAATCACTTGACGTCTCGAAGCCAATTAATTTCACGAAGCAAGATGACGCAATAGGTGCAGAAAAACCGTCTGGTGTCGATCAGTCCAGGAATTTTGCCGATAGCAAAAGTAGATAGGCAAGGTTACATCACGCGAACCTTCAATGGAGCACTCACTCACTTCTGACCCATCCGATGCGAGAGAGGACCCAGACAAACTCAATATCAATCCCCCGGCTTGAAGAAACTCAGTCTGAGCCCTGTTTCCGTATTCAACATCACGGAAGCGAAAATTGACGAGCTGGGCTTCGGGACATTGATTGATTGCATTGAGACAGGGTGACAAATTAATGGGAACAGCGAGCCTGCCGCCCAGTAACTCGCGAATGGTCATGGCGCCCACAGATTGATGACCCGCTGGGCATGAAAGAACCTTGAGCTCTTTTTCACCCAAATATTTTGAAGAAAGGACGCTGTCCCGTGGTTCCTCGAATGAGATAGCCGCGTCCGAAATTCCAAGTATAAGTGATTCAAAGCATGTTGCCGTTGGCTGATGCCACACATCAAGATGAATCTGAGGGTGCGAGCGTTCAAACGAGTCATACCATTTTTCGGCAAAAAGGCGCCCCCGTCCATGAAGGCAGGGGGCGTAAAGACGGAAATGGCCGTCGGGCGAAACGCAGCCGTTCCCCGATTGAGCGTACTTTTTGAGATCGTCGGCTTGTGCCAGGATCACGCGTGCACGACGCGCAAATTCTCTGCCCGCCGGAGACAAAACAGCCTCCCCCGCCGATCGGTTGAGCAAAACAATCTGATACTCAGATTCCAACTTTTTGATTGCCGACGAAACGGCCTGTGGGCTCACATGAACGGCTCGAGCCGCTTTGCGCACGCCGCCGTAGTTCGCTACCGCTTGAAGGTATTCGAGTTGAGAAAGCTGCATAGGTTACTCCAAAGGCAGCCAAGTCGACGGCCTACGCGCCCTCAGATGAGGTTCTCGCCCAGGTTCTTGCCGCCGAGGACGTGCATGTGGAAGTGCATGACGGTCTGACCGGCGTTAACGCCCTTGTTGGAGATGACGCGGAAACCGTCCTCCAAGCCCTTGGCCTTAGCGACCTCCTGGATGGCGTGAGCCATGGCGCCCATGGTCTCGGCCGGTACGTTGTCAGCGATGTCGCTGTAGTGCTTCTTGGGGATCACGAGCGTGTGGACCGGCGCCTGGGGATTGAGGTCGTCGAACGCGATGACCTGATCGTCCTCATAGACAACGGTCGAGGGGATCTCGTGGTTGGCGATTTTGCAGAAGATGCAATCACACATGGTTGGTTCCTTTCTCACAGACCAAGGTAATTATATTTGGTCAGGATGGTTAGAACGAGAGGTTGTTGTCGGTGTTGGCGGCCTCGCCGTCGGCGAGCACGTCGTTGCCGTCGACGTCCTTGAGAAGCACCGAGACCTTCTGCTCGGCATCGGACAGGCGGGTGCGCAGGCTCTTGAGGAGCTCGACGCCGCGGGTATAGCTCTCGAGCGACTCCTCGAGCTCCATATCGCCCGACTCCAAGCTGCGAATGATGAGCTCCAGCTCCTGCGAGGCCTGCTTGTACGTAAGCTGCTCGACCGGGGTCTTCTCTGCCATATCTGTTTCCTTTCCTAAAGGTTTATCGCTATGAAACGCGGTCTATTCGACCGTATCGACCGTTGCCGCCACGTTGCCGTCTGCCATGCGCACGCGGATGGCGTCGCCGGGCTTAAAGGTCTTGGCGCTCGTGGCCACCCCATCATCGCTGTACGCGATGGAATAACCACGAGCAAGCACCTTGAGCGGCGACAGGGCATCGAGCGAGGCTGCCGCACGGCCCAGGTCGGACGCTGGCTTGTTGAGCATCGTGCGCCCCTGATGCTCCAGACGAGAACTCGCAAGCGCGAGCGCATGGCGCTTGCCATCGAGCCCCGAGGTGCTTGCAACCAGACGCTCGGGCAGGTGCTCAAAGTTGGAGCGGAATGTCCCGACCGAGCGCGCTATGGCGCCCGACAGGCGATCGGCCGTCAGGGCAAGCTCAGACTCGCGACGCTCGACCATAAATGTGGGGTCGTTGAGGCACGGGCGGCACGCGGCTGCATCGAGTGCGTCGCCCAGACGAGCCGTATAGGTGTCCCAGGCACGACGGCCGCGTTGGTCGAGCATTTCCAGATCGACCTGATCCGACCCGACCATCGAAGCCATCGCGGCGCCCAGACGCTGATGGCGCGTCTCGAGCACGTCGGCCAACTCCGTCATAGCCGGCGCCACCGATTCTGCCGCTGCCGTTGGCGTGGAGGCGCGACGGTCGCTCACCATGTCGCAGATCGAGGTATCGGGCTCATGCCCAATGCCCGTCACCACAGGCACGGGACAGGCTGCCACCGCACGGGCAAGCTCCTCGTCGTTAAAGGTCATGAGGTCCTCAAAGGAGCCGCCGCCGCGCACCAGCAAAATACAGTCGGGCGCCGGCGCAATGGAAGCGGCGCGGCGCAGGCCCTCAATGAGCTCGGCCGGCGCACCCTCGCCTTGAACCTTGGCGCCCACGCAGACGAGCTCGACGAGCGGGTTGCGACGACGCAATGTGCGCTTGACGTCGTCGATTACGGCACCCGAAAGCGAGGTGACAACCGCCACGCGGGAGCAGAACACCGGAATGCGGCGCTTGCGCGCTTCGTCCATCAGGCCCTCGCGGCGTAGCTTTTCGGCCAGTTGCGCCACTTGTTGACGCAGCAGACCCTCCCCCGCCAGCGAGAACGAGCGGGCAACGAAGCTCATGCGACCCGTAGGCTTGTAGAGATTGAAGCTGCCCTTAAAGCTCACCTGCATGCCGTCACGCAGATCGAAGGTACGCTTGAGATAGGCGCCCTTCCAGATGATGCAGTCGACGGCGGCCGAGTCGTCTTTAATCTGGAAGTAGCAGTGGCCGCTTCGGGCATTGGGGCCACGGAAGCCCGTGACCTCGCCCAGAACGCTCAGCTGCGGAATGGCATCGAGCGCACCGGCGGCGATCTCTACCGCCTGGCTCACGCTGAGCTCCTTACGCTCCTGCTCGTCCGAACCGTCGAACTCGGCGGAAACGGCATTGCCGGTCAGATTCCAGCCTGCCACGCAGCCTCCTTTCGTTATCGTGCACAAGGGCTCCGGCCCTGCGCAAATTCAAGTCCAACACATAGTACAGCGCCGCGGGGACACAAATCTCCGCGGCGCCTGTCAAGCCAATTTGTTATCGGTTGGAGTTTCTGTTGTAGCGAGCCATAAGGTAGAGCAGCTGAATGATCGAAGTGAGCGCTGCAGCCACATAGGTAAGCGCGGCTGCCGTCAGGACCTTCTTGGCACCGTTGACCTGCTTGGAACTCATACCCGACTGCTCAATATACGCCACGGCGCGCCGACTGGCATCAATCTCAACCGGCAGCGTAACCAGTTGGAACAGCACGCTAAACGAGAAGAAGATCAGTGCGAGGGTCGTGAGTCCCGCGATGTTCATAAACAGACCCATGAGCAGCACAATGGTCCAAGTGTTCTGGGTAAAGTTGACGACCGGCACGAGGGCGGTGCGCACCTTCATCATGGCATAGCCGCCTTGACGCTGCGCGGCATGGCCTGCCTCGTGACAAGCGACAGCAACGCTTGCGACCGAGCCGCCAGAACGGTTGGCGTCTGACAGATACAGGTTGTTGTCCTGCGGGTTGTAATGGTCGGTGAGCTCACCGGCGACGCCCTTGATACCCACAGCGTTGCAGCCGTTGGCGTCGAGCATCCGGCGAGCGACCGTGGCGCCCGTGTCGCCGTCCGAGCGAACCTTGGACCAGGTTTTGTACGTCGAGTTGATATAGTTCTGTGCGGCAAGGCCAAGCACCGTGCAGACAAGAACAACCAGCAGGTACAGCGGGTCGATGCCAAAGCCGTATCCATAGTAATAAGGCATGCGAATTCCTCCGAATCGAGTTACACGTTGGAGGCATTCTACCCACTCGACTGACCAGCAAATCAACATCGATGTTTTGGCAATGTCAGCGAAAACGGTCGAGAGCGAGCAAGGTGACGTGAAAGAGAAGCGTCGCGTACTTTGGTACGCGAGCGACGATTGAACGTCAGATTGCCGCTCTCGGCCGTTTGCAGCGTCGAGCTGTTACGCGGTTTGGTAAAACCGCGTAACTATATACCTATAGCAATTCAATTTTGCCGTCCTTCACCGTCAGCCCCATATTGCCCGAGAGCAGATCGTCCAGACGCGAACCCACAAGCTCAAAGCGCCAGCCTTCGCGCAGGGGGCTCTGCTCGGGATGCTCAATATAGTCGGCCAGGTCATCGCGCGAGGCAATGACCGAGGTCGCCACGCCCGAGCGCTCGGCAACTAGGCGAATGAGCGCATACATCAGGTCCGTCACGCTCTCCAACTCCGGCGAAATCTGACGGTGCCCGCGCACCATGAGCGGCAGGCGATCGTGCGGGCAGCTCGCGCCGCGCTTGATGGCCATGAGCGCACCGTCCACGTCGCGCTCCCCCAACTGATCGGTACCGCGGATGCTACGGAACTCCTCAACGCGCACAGGGTTGCGCTTGACGAGCGCCAGCAGCGTGTCGTCAGACATGACCCATTTGCGCGGGATGTTGCGGCGCTCGGCGCGATCCTCGCGCCAAGCGGCGAGCTCGCGCGCGATACCCAGCTGGTGACGGCTGCACGAATTGATGCGTTTGACCTTGCGGAACGCCTCGTGGCGATCGGCGCGATAGTGCGACTCGTCGGCCAGCGGGCGCAACTCGTCGAGCACCCAGTCCACACGGCCCAGCTCGCGCAGGCGACTCATCATCTCGGTATAGGCGACGATCAGGTACTTGACGTCATCGATCGCGTACTCAATCTGCTTATCGGTCAGCGGGCGACGCGACCAGTCGGTCAGCGACTCGGTCTTGGGCAGCGAGACGCCGCAAAACGTCTGCACGAGCGCGCCGTAGGAAATCTGCTGGCGCTCGCCCAAAAAGGCGGCGGCGACCTGCGTATCGAAAATCGGTCGTGGCAGTACGCCTACGGTATGGAGCATGACCTCCATATCCTGCGAGCAGGCGTGGAAGACCTTGGTCACGCTCTCGTCGGCCATAAGCTCGGCCAGCGGCGACAGGTCGTCGATCACCAGCGGATCGACAGCGACACTCTCGGCGGGGGTGGCAATCTGGACCAGGCACAGGCGCGGATGAAACGTGCGCTCGCGCAAAAACTCGGTGTCGACGGCGATCGCGTCGAACTCGCGGGCGCGCTGGCAAAAGTCGACCAGAGCCTGATGTGTGGAAATGTACATATCAACCCATCGAATAAGGTTAGGCCCGAAAAACACGGGTAGGATATCGGCATTGCCCTACAACTATACTCGGTTAGTCACAGAACGGGAACGTAAGTATGCGCTGCCTTATCATCCACAATCCGGCATCGGGTCCCAGCTCAGATGAAATCTACGCATTCACGCACGCCCTTGCACAGGGCGGCGACGAGGTCGTGATGCGCTTTATCGGCGATGGCATGGAGCCCGAGGACGCCGTGGCAGACGTTCGCGAGTTCGACCGCGTGGTCGTTTCGGGCGGCGACGGCACTGTCTCCAACGTGCTCGATCAGATGCGCGGATGCGGCGTCCCCACGCTCGTCTTCCCCTCCGGCACGGCCTGCCTGTTCTTTAACAACATCGGCAATGCCCCCGAGGCGGCGGCGCTCGCCAAGGCATGCCGCGCCGGCCGCACGGTCAAGGTGGACATGGGCGAGCTCTTTTGGCTCGACGAGGACGGCAACGAAAAGCGCCATGGCTTTATCATCATCGCAGGCTCGGGCTTTGACGCCGAGATCATGATGAAGGCCGCCCCCACCAAAAACGACATCGGCGAGATCGCCTACTTCCTCTCCGCACTTGCCACGCCCAACCCCACGGTGGCGCACTTCACCATTGAGCATGACGGCATTGTCGAGGAACTCGACGGCATCTGCTGCATGGCCGGCAACACCTCGGTCATCCAAAACGACATCAACCTGTTCCCCGACTGCCGCATGAACGATGGCATGGTCGACATTGCGGTCATCGAACCCGTGCGCACCGTGCAGCTGCTGCCTACTGTGATCACCGCTGCGCTTGACCCCGCCGGCAAGGTACTCGGGCGCCCGCAGTTCAAAATCATCCAGACCAAGGAAGCCAAGATCACCTGCACGCCGTCGCTCGGTATGCAGTTTGATGGCGAGATCATTTCCAGCAACTCCGGCGTCTTTGGCGCCCGCGCGCTACCGCAATGCCTTGATATCATCGTCGACGAATTCTCGCCGCTCGGAAAATAGGAGGACCCCCGTGAACGACAACCCCATCCTTGGCTTTATCGTCATCGTTTTGGCCATGCTCGTCGGCTATGCCATTAACGTGATTCACCGCCGGAAGAAGTAAACCACATTGGTATGATATTCATCCAATTATCGACTCTCCCGTTGTTTATGCAAATCCTAAACAGCGGGAGAGTTTTCTTTTTGCGCACTGCCAGGCGCTTTATCCCACTACAGTAAATGCAGGGTGCCTTTATTTAACTAAAGCCACGAAATGAGTATTATTATCCGCTCATCGTATATTTTTTCACGCTCATCGAGTAGAAGCTTTTGTCGGGTGAATACTCTTAAGACTTCCTTTAGGCTAGTAGATGTATTTATTAGCTGAAACTCCGCATGGTTTCGCGGGGTTTCAACAGTTGGGAGGGATCATGAGGTTTACTCATCCCGTCAACACGCTCAAGAAGCTTGGCTGCGGCCTCGCATTCGGAGCTGCGGCCATTATGGCCATGCCGACCTCGGCGCTCGCTTGCACCCAGATCTACATGGGCAGCAAACTCACGGCGGACGGCAACACGTACTACGGCCGCGCAGAGGACTTTAGCCCGCGCTATATCAAGCACTTTGGCATTGAGCCTGCGCACAAGGACGGCAGCGAGTATAGCTCGCTCGAATCCGGCTTTGAGTACAAGTCCAAGGGCGCGACCTACCGCTACACCTTCGTTCGCGACAACCCCTCTCAGTGGGAAGATCGCTATGACGCTTATTCCGAGGCTGGCATCAACGAGAAGGGCGTCTCCTGCTCTGCCACGCTGAGCACCTCCTACAACGAGAAGGCTGAGGAGGCCGACCCCATTACCGAGAAGACCGGCATCGGTGAGTACAACTACGCCAGCGTCATCCTGGGCGAGAGCGCCACGGCCCGTGAGGGCGTCGAGCTCCTCGGTAGCCTGGTCGACGAGCAGGGCATCTGCACCAACGACCAGGTCATCATCGCCGACAACAACGAGACTTGGCTGTTCGCCGGACTTTCTGGCCATCAGTGGATTGCCATGAAGCTCACTGACGACATCGCCTCAGTCAACCCCAACATCGGCAACCTTAACTACAAGGTTAACCTCGACGACACCGAGAACTGCCTCCACTCCAAGGACATTCAGACCATGCCCGAAGAAAAGGGCTTTGCCAAGTACTTCGATGACGGCCAGTTCGACGTTGCCCAGACCTACGGTGAGGAAATTAGCGAGCAGGCCATGCATTCTTGGTCGCGCTATATCCAGGGCCGCGATTACTTCATGGCTCCGCTTGCCGAGGGCACCGACTACGAGATCGTTAAGGACGAGCGCGAAGATGCTCGCGCCACGACCGGCGCCCTGGTCCACGAGATGCAGCCGCTGTTCTTCCAGCCCGGCAAGTCCGACTGGAACACCTTTGAGATGATCCGCAGCTTTGCTACTCGTGGCGAGAATGTCGCCGGCCTCAACGCCAACACCGACGGTGCCTATGCCATCGGCACCAACCGCAATACCGAGATCCACACTTTCCAGATCCGTCAGGGCATGGACCCCGAGATCGCGACCATCCAGTGGGAGATGCTCTCCAACGCCGAGTTCTCCGTCGCTATTCCCTTCTACTCCGCACTGCTCACCGAGGTCAGCCCCTACTTCAGCGATCAGGATGTCTCCTTCGATCACTGTGAAGAGGAAGACGTCGTGAACAACGAGGAGCCCGAGAACTCCATCAACTACGTCCTCATGGACATCAACACGCTCGCCGCTGAGAACCGCGACCACTGCGCCACCGGCGTCCGCGCCTATCTCGACGCTCTGCAGAAGGAGCTCATCGAGCAGAACCTGACCGTCGACGATGCCATGCAGGCCACCGAGGGCACCGAGGCCCGCACCGCCCTGGCAAACAAGGCCGGCAAGGCTGCCACCAAGAACACCTACCTCAAGTGCAAGGCTATGCTCGAGGAGATGCGTGACTACCTCAAGGAGGAGGATTTCTCCGAGGAGTTCGTCCCGAGTGACTACGATGCCGACAACGACTGCCTGGTCGAGTCCATCACCTACGCCGACGAGGCCCTCTCCGATGAGGATGTAGCCGAGCCCGAGGTCAAAGAGGAAGAGGCCACCGAGGAGAAGTCCGAGGGCAACAACATGGCTGCCATGGCCGTTGGCGCCGTCGTCATCATCGGTGTCTGCGCCTACGTGATCTATCGTCGCAAGAAGGCCTAAGGCCCTCATGTCCTAGCTGAGCGGGCAAGGCAGCAATGTCAGCCTCGCCCGCTCAGCCCGCTCTTTTGACCGGCGGGAAACCCGCCCGAAATCTTTTTAAAAAAGATTTCCCCGCACACACTTCGCTGTGCTATAGTGCAGCGAAACAGCAACTAGGTGCGACCGCGCCACGGCATCACGAAAGGAGCCACCAACATGAAGAACACGATGAACTCTCTCAACAACTGGTGGTGGCGTGATGCGAATACGATCGGTCGACAGTGAGTCCCTCACGCCTGTTTTTGCGCTCTAGGTGATTGGAAGGCCTCCGGTTTCGACCGGGGGCCTTTTTCTATCTCGAGCCCGATCGCATTCGCATCACGCGCCTCCGCTTTTCTCTTGCACTCCCATTCCGAAAGGATTTTCACCATGTCTCAGAACACCGCCGCCCAGCCCCGCACCGTCCAGACCGCCGACCGCGGCAAACTCGATGTCCGCGCCCTCGACCTGCTCGCCATCCTGCTCGCCGCCGGCTTCATCCTCAACTTCACCGTCGGCAAGGCAATCTCGGGCATCTCGGGCGGCATGATCAGCCCCGAGTTCATCATCTCGGCCTTCTGCCTCACCATCCTGGTCGTTCGCCCCAACATCGGTCAGGCGCTCGTCATTGGCCTCATCTCGGCTGCCGCGATCCAGATCACCACCACCTCGCCGTTCGTCGATTTTGCCGCCGAGGGCATCGCCGCCATGCTCATGGTCGTCATCGTCAATGCCGCCGGCAAGAACGGTCAGGTCAAGCCCGCCATCGCCATCGTCGCAACCTTCCTGACCACCTTTGTCTCCGGCGCCATCTTCATGGTCATCAAGATGGCCATGCTCGGCGTGGTGGGCGAGCTCGCCGCCGCCATGCTGCCCGTCGTCGCCATGACCGCCGTCTTTAACGCCATTCTGGTCGGCGCCCTCTACTTGCCCATCCAGAAGGCCCTGAAGCTCAACTAACCCGTTCGGCTTTATGAGCCACCCCATCTTGGCGTTCATTCGTCGCTCGCGTGCCCAAGTACGCTTCGCTCCTCTTTCGCGCCAACCTGGGGCCCCTCGTAAAGCCGTCTCCGCACTCCACCAACAAAGACTGTCCCAAACGACTAGCTTTTGGGGACGTTCTTAAACGACTAGTCATGTAAGAACGTCCCCAATGACTATGAAAGGTATCCATGGAAACGATCATCAACGTCGACGATGTCTCGTTCTCCTATGGCACGCAGACCGAGCAGGCGCTTAGCCACATCTCGCTCAGCGTGAACAAGGGAGATTTCATCGGCATCATCGGGCCCTCGGGCGCCGGCAAGTCCACGCTTTCCGCTTGCCTGTCGGGCGCCGTGCCCCACCACTACACCGGCACGTTCTTTGGGTCCGTCATGGTTGACGGCCACGACACCTGCGAGGTCTCGCTCACCGACGTATCGCAGATCGTCGGCAGCGTGCTGCAAGACATCGACACGCAGATGGTCGCCTCGGTCGTCGAGGACGAGATGCTCTTTGGCCTCGAGAACTTTGGCGTGCCGCACGACCAGATTGAGCAGCGCGTCACCGAAACCCTCGAGACCGTCGGCATCAGCGACCTGCGCGACCGCGAGATCGCCACCCTCTCGGGCGGACAGAAACAAAAGGTAGCCATCGCTGCCATCCTCGCTATGCGTCCGCGCGTCTTGGTTCTCGACGAGCCCACCGCGGCACTCGACCCCGCCAGCTCCACGTTGGTCTTCGAGACGCTACGTGAGGCAAACCGCGCACTTGGAATCACCATCGTCGTCGTTGAGCAAAAGGTCGCCCTGCTCTCGGAGTACTGCAACCGCGTGCTCGTGCTCAACCAGGGCGAAATCGCGCTGCAGGGCGAGCCACACGAGGTCTTCGCGCATGCCGACGAGCTCCGTGCCATCGGCGTCGACTGCCCTCGCGTCACGCGTATCTTCAATAGCCTCCAGGCCGATGGCCTGGTAAGCGGTACCCCTTGCTTGGATGTCGATGAGGCCGAGCGCCTGATTTCGGGCATCGTCGACCCCGCACACGCAAGCAGCGACATTCAGGCACCCGCCGGCTCACCGCACGCACCGTCGTTGCGCCCTCATGCCAAGGACGCCGAACCCGTACTCACCTTCGACCATGTTGAGTTTGCCTATCCCAATGGCGGCGCCGCCGTACACGACCTCAACCTGACGCTCTATCCCGGCGAGCTCGTGGGCATCGTCGGCCAAAACGGTGCCGGCAAGACCACGCTCACCAAGCTGCTCACAGGCCTGCTCAAGCCCGCCTCGGGCAGCGTGCGCGTCACGGGACTGGATACCGCGGCCGTTCCCACGAGCCGCATCGCCCGCGAAGTCGCAACCCTCTTCCAAAACCCTGACCGTCAGATCTGCAAGGACACCGTGCTCGACGAGGTCGCCTTTGGCTTGGAGCTTGGCGGCATGGACCGCGCCGAGGCTCTGCGTCGCGCCCAGCTCGTCATCGACCGCTTTGGCCTGCCTGCCGATGAGGCACCTTTCTCGCTTTCGCGCGGTCAGCGCCAGATGGTGGCACTCGCCTCTGTCGTGGTCGTAGAGCCCAAGATCGTCGTGCTCGACGAGCCCACGAGCGGCCTTGATTACCGCGAGTGCATGACCGTCATGGAAACGGTGCGCACCATGGCCGAGCGCGGTTGCGCCGTTATCATGGTCTGCCACGATATGGAAGTCGTTTCGGATTTTGCCGAGCGCATTGTGGTAATGGCCGACGGTCGCATCCTCGACCGCGGCCGCATGCACGAGCTATTCTCGAACATCGATCTCATGCGGCGTGCCTACGTGGAGCCTCCCCAGGTTATTGAACTCTCGCGCCGTCTGGCATCTTCCGTCTCGCCCGCTTTTGCGCAGGTGAGCGAGGTCACCGATGTCGTTCGAATTACCAAGGAGATGGTCCACCGTGGTTAACGTCATCGACTACATGCCGGGCGATACGATGCTGCATCGCCTGAACCCCGTCGTCAAACTGGGCCTCGCCGCCGCCATCATCGTCGGCATCTTCTTGTCCGACACCTACGTGGCGCTGCTGGGCTTTTTGGCACTCACCCTTGTACTGGGTGCCTATGCCGGCGTCGTCAACCGTCTGTTCTCGCTGCTCAAGTTGCTGATTCCGCTCGCGCTTATCATGCTGGTGCTCCAGCTGGCCTTTATGCGCGATGGCAACGTGGTGTGGGGTTTTATCACCGACACGGGCCTCATCACCGGATCGAAGGCCTGCCTGCGCCTGCTGGGTGTGGCGTTACCACTCATCCTCATGCTCATGGTAACCAAGCTCAACGACCTTGCCAACGCCTGCGTAGAGGTGCTGCACGTGCCGTATCGCTATGCCTTCACCTTTACCACGGCGCTGCGCTTTGTGCCGGTGTTTGGTCAGGAGATGAACGCCATCATGGAGGCGCAGACGGCACGCGGCGTCGAGTACGACACCAAGAACCCCATCAAGAAGCTTAAGCTCATGCTGCCACTGTGCGTGCCACTGCTCATCTCGAGCGTGGGCAAGACCGATGCCACAGCCTTGGCGGCAGAACAGCGCGGCTTCTATCTGCGCACGCGCGCCAGCTCGTACAAGCGCTACCCCATCAAGGGCCTGGACATCGCCGTGCTCATCGTCAGCATCGCCCTCATCGCCATCGGCTTCCTGTTCTAGTTCACCACCGACAGCAACCACCCAACGCAAAAGGCCTCGGCTCGCACCAAACGAGCCGAGGCCTTTACTGTTTCACCAGATAAAACCTACCAAAATAAACCTGTCCCTTTTTGGCAGGGCGGAAGCTAAAGGCGGTAGGGAGCGCCGCTGCGGATGATGGATTCGCGCACCAGGACATCCATGGCGTCGAGGGTAATCTCGGGCATCTCTCGGTACTTCTGCAGCACCGAGAGCTCGGTGCAGGCCAGAATGACGCGGTCGCAACCGCTACGGGCAAACTCCCACATCACGCGGTCGAACTTATCCATATCGGGCTCACGTCCGGCCTTCACATCATCGTAGATAAGCGACATCACATCGTTCTGACGTTTCTCGCTGGGATAGACGACCTCAACACCCGCAGCCTCACATTCGCGGCCGTAGACGCCCGCGCCCACGGTTCCGTCGGTGCCCATGATGCCAATCTTGTGCACCGGCTCGGCCGGCATACTCAGGTTGGGATCGAACTCGCACTCCCCCATCACCGCACCGGCCAGAGCATAGCGCACCGACTCACGCGGCATGTGGATAATCGGCACCTTCGTAAACGACTGAATCTGGTCGTAGAAGTAGTGTGACGTGTTGCAGGGAATGGCAATGTGCGCACAGCCCAGCGACTCGAGTGCCTGGGCACATTCTTTCATGGTCGCCAGCAGCTTGGCATGCTCGCCGGTCTTAATGGCCAGCGTGCGGTCGGGCATGGTCGACTTGGAGAGCACCACCATGTCGATATGTTCCTGATCGCAGGCAGCAGCCGTATGACGCACCACCTGGTCGTAGTAATACGACGTGGCCTCGGCGCCCATGCCGCCGATAACTCCCAGCTTTTCCATCGCCGCCTCCTTGGTGACGCTTGCGCAATTGCGCGTATCATACCCGCGCCCGCCCGATGCAAACCGGACGGGCGCCGCACTCATCTACTTGTAATACGTCTTGAACAGCTTAAAGTGGCGCAGCTTGGTGTGCCACATGCGCAGCCAGCGGTTAAAGACAAAGTCGCCCTTCATAAACGAAGGGTCGGCGCCCTTACCTTCCTTGTCCAGGCGATGCACCTTAGCGCGCAGCTCGGGATCCTTGACGTACTTGTCGACGACGCCCATGGGGACGACCATCCACAGGGCCTCGTCCTGCGCCGTCACAAACTCCGGCTCAAACGGGCGGTTGAACACATACTCGTCCACCACATACTTGGCAACGTTAAAGCCGCTGTTGGTAACGTAGTAGTTGCTGCGACCCTGGCGCGTGTTGAAATCGAAGAACTTAAACGAGCCGTCGCGCTCGTCGTACTTAACGTCAAAGTTGGAATAGCCCACAAAGTGAAGGTCCTCGAGCAGCTTGCGCACGCCGCCCATGAGTTCGTCGTTAGGCTCGGTAATGATACAGGCATGGTTGCCGACACCGTGGGGCTGATGCTCCTCGAGCAGCACATGGCCCAGGCACATCATGCGGACCTTACCGTTGCGGTCGGAATAGCTGGTGAGCACGCGCATGTACTCGTCGTTGCCGGGCACGCGATCCTGCAAGATCAGATCGTCGGTGTAGCCGCTGGCATACGAATCGCGAATGACCTGTTCCAGCTCGGCGCGGTCGGCAATCTCATAGGCCTTCTTCTGGCCCTCGAACTCATGCTGCCACCACATGATGCCGTCAGAAGGCTTCAGAATCATCGGGTAAGGAAAATCGATCTGGTCGAGCACTTCGGCAGGCGCCTCACCCTGGGCATTAAGCATCGCCTTGGTAAAGGTAAACGTGTGTGGATAGGGCACGCCATGCTTCTCGCACAGCTCGTAGAAGATCTCCTTCTTCTGGCACTGCTCGAGCATGCTGTAGGGCGCGTAGGGAGCGACGATGTTATCCGCCAGCTCATGAGCATCCTTGGCTTGAGCCACGAGAGCGACATAGTTGTCGCCGCAGCCCACAAGGACAATAGTCTTGTCGGCATGCGCTTGGGCAATGCCGTTGACGGTTTTGAGCATCACGGGCATGGTGTCGATATCCACGTTGGGCGTGTAGTCGATAATCTGGCTGCGGTACGCGGGACCCGTCTGATACTTGCCAAAGACCAGACTCTTGACCTGGTACTCCTCGTAGAAGGCGCGCGCCACCGAATAGGCGTTGATGTCGCCACCAAGCAGCACGGGAATGAACTCGCGCTCTGTAAATTGCAATGCCATGGAAACTTCCTATCATGAACTGCCCACACAACGGGCGGTCTTTGCGCAACTGATTTATTCTAGCGTGCCAAGCCGCCGGCGCCCAAAGCTCCACCGTATCTATGGCAATCGACGTAATCGTCCAGCACGAAGGCCAGCACGAAGACGGCGCTCACCGTTGTATGACAACGGGCAATGAACCTACCATTGTTGTAGGATTCAGTGTATTGACATCCTCGAGCGAAAGGCGCGCACGTGCCCCAAGACCATCCGACCGATAATCCCATCCTCAATGCCGCGAAGCACGAGCTGGCGGAACGCGCACAAACGGCAGCTCCCCTGTGCACGGCAAACGACGCCTACAACGGACCCGCCCGCATCGTCTCGATCAACACGTCGGCACGCAAGGGCACGCGTAAGTCACCCGTCGCCGACGGGCACGACACCGTTATAGAGCAATTTGGCCTCGCCTCTGATGCGCACGCCGGGCATTGGCACCGCCAGGTTTCCTTTTTAGCTGCAGAGTCTATCCAGACGGCGCAGGCGCGCGGGCTCGATGTGCACGAGGGCGACTTTGGCGAGAACTTCACAACCCGGGGCATCAACCTGCTCTCGCTCCCATTGGGCACACAGCTCAAGCTTGGCAGCGAGGTGCTTGTCGAAATCAGCCAAATCGGAAAGGTCTGCCACACACGCTGTGCCATCTACTATCTCGCCGGCGACTGCATCTTTCCCCACGAGGGCGTTTTTGGCGTGGTACTAAAGGGCGGAGAGGTCTACGCCGGCGACGATATCCAGGTAATCAAACTCGGCGACGGCACCTGTTCGTTCACCCCCGCCGAGGCCCTCGAAGAGATTGAGAAGGCTCGCCAGAAGGGCACGCTGTAGTTATAAAACCCCCACGTTGAGATGGCTTTTACAGCCCAAAACTCCTCTCAAACAGAGCTCTGTAACGTTAAAGTTGAACTCTATGGTTTCTCAACAATTCATCATAACTGCAGGTCAAAGCCAAAGCCTCAAGTTCAACTTGACCCTTTGGGACCTTTAAGGTTCAAGTTGAGGTCGAAAGCAGTAGTAGAATACCGTTCGAACCATAACCTACGATTGATTGCAGAGGGACTGGATGCAGCATTCGAATCATCGCACCGCAGCGCTCATTGCGTCGAAGCCGGCTCGTATCATCACGAGCGCCGCGCTCGCCGTTGCGCTGACGGCCACGCCGATGCTCTCCCCCGTTGCGGCGTATGCCGCCTCGCAGGCAACGCAGGACCAGCTTTCCGCAGCCCAGCAGAAGATCGAAGCCGCCACGAGCGCCTACAACGACGCCCGCACCAAACTCGATGACCTGCAAAAGCAGATTGACTCCAATGAGGCAAGCATCGAGGAAATCGAGGCCAAGCTTCCCGAGCAGCAGGCCAAGGCAAGCTCCGCCATGCGCGATCTGTACAAGTATCAGAAGGGCACCAATCCCATCGTGAGCTTCCTGGTCAACGCACAGAGCCTGGGTGAGTTCATCACGACCTGCAAATACACCAACCAGATCACGAGCTCGAGCGTCGACGAGATCGAAGAGCTCAATAACATGCAAACCGAACTCGAACAGAACAAGGCTGAGCTCCAGCAGGCCAAGTCTCAGCTTGAGGCAGAGCAGAAAAACGCCGAGGATGCGCTGGCGCAGGCCCAGCAGCTCCGCAGCGAGGCACAGGCAAAAGCCGAGCAGGAAAATGCCGCCGAGCTTGCCAAGCTTGAGGCCGATAAGGCCGCTGCCGCCGAGAAGCTCTCGGGCGAGGGCGTGAGCGGCAGCAATTCCAGCAGCCAGGCCACCAACACCAACACCACCATCGACACCACGGTAAACAACGCCAATACCGGTAGTTCCGATTACGATTCGTTCATTAATGAGTGGACAGGCCGCATCGACAATTATCTCGCCGGCTCCCCCATGGCAGGCCAGGGCTACAACTTTGCCGTCGCCGCTTGGAATACCGGTGTCGACCCCCGTTGGTCCCCCGCTATCGCCTGCATCGAGAGCACCAAGGGTGCTTATTGCGCCAATTCCTACAACGCCTGGGGCTGGAGTGCACGTGGCGGCGGTTGGCGCAGCTTTGGCAGCTGGAGCGAGGGCATCTCCGCTCACGTTGCCTATCTGGGCGCCAACTACGGCTCCACCCTTACCCCGGCAGCGGCCAAAAAGTACTGCCCGCCCACGTGGCAGGACTGGTACAACAAAGTCGCCGCCCAGATGAACCGCATCTAAGTGCAACTGCAAAGGGCCCCAATGGGGCCCTTTTCTTTTAGGTGGCGGAAGTATCGACGACGCCGGTCGCATTGGCAACCGCGACTATGACGATCATGCATAGGAGCAGCACACCCAATGCCTTGAGCCAGAGTTTCGCGAGTTTCTTGCCGCGATAGCTGTCGAGCAATGCGAATCGCCGACGAAGACGGCGCTTATCGAGCAGCGCAAAATGCATAAGCACCATAAGGCCATCGACAAAGAAAAAATACTCGATTATGAGAAGCCACGTCGGGTAGCTTTGGTTTGCTCCGGTGGGGTGAAAGACGGCAAAGTGACTTCCGGCAAAGAACACAAGCAGCGAGAAGCAGACGAGCGTATTCCAAATGCGCCCCAGAGACTCCGGAATGCGAGAGAGCAGACCGCATGCAGCGGAGGCGGCAGGCCCAGGAAGCCCCGTGGGGTTCTGGAGCCCTTGGGGCGTCAACACCGTCTCCGAGGCCGGAGTACGGACAGGCGCAGGCGCAGAAGGCCGCACGGGGCGACTCAGATCGTATGCCGCGCGCATCGCCCGTCCCAACGCTTCCGCACTCGCAAAACGCTTGGCCGGGTCGAGCGCCATCGACATGCAGATGACATCGGCAAGTGGAGTGGGAATGCCGCGCGCCTCGCATTGCTCGCGCATGTCGAGCCCTGGTTTAGGGTCGACTCCCGTCAAGCAGAAGAACAACAGAGCGCCAAGTGCGTAGACGTCGCTGCGCACACTCGTCTGCCCAAACCCATACTGTTCGGGCGGCGCATAGGGTCGCGTGCCAAACTTGACGGTGTCGGCATCGGCGCCATCGCGCCATACGCGCGCGATCCCCAAGTCGATAATCACCAGCGATGAAAACGTCAGGCCCTCATCGAGCGTACAGCTCGCACCCGTCACGATGATATTCGACGGCTTGAGGTCGCGATGGATCACCGGCGCCGACGTCTCCCCCGCCATTGCAAAACCGGCGTGGAGCTCGCCCACGGCGTCGCAAAGGACAGGATACAATTCACGCGCATAATCGGGGGTGGCTCCCAGACGGTCCACCAGCGCCCCGAGCGTCTCCCCTTCGATGTATTCCATAACCACGTTGAGCTCGTCGCCCACACGACGACAATCGACGATTCTGGGCAGGTGCTCAAAACGCCTGCCTGCCCGCTGAACGGCAAACAGACGCTCGTATGCCCCGCCGATTTGAGCCGAAGCATCGATGCGTTTACGGACAAAGGGGCCGAGCGAGCCACCGCCGGTTCCTTCAAAGTACACGAGCTCGGTTGTTTCAACGGTCGAGCGCTTAAGTACACGCTCCACGCGATAGCTGTCGTCGCAATCGAGCGACGCCAGGTGCTCGGCAAGCGCTGCGGTCAGCTCGTCATCGGAATATGTTGGGGTCTGAGTATCCATAGCCTCCATCATAGCGCAGGGCGCAGACACCCCATGACATCCGCGCCCCGTTCGTTTGCATCGTTGTTCGGCAGCTCCGCCGGCTCAGATATCAGCCGCTAACTCACCGTCTCCTCGCCAAAGCGATACAGCTCCTCGTTGACCTTTTGGAGGCTGCACCCGCGATCGATGCAAAAGATGATAATCGCATCGCGGCGGTCCTTGCAGTTAAGGACGCTTACCCCGGCAGCCGTCAGCGCACGGTTAGTCTCTTTGAGCGTCAGCGCCATCGCAAAGGCAATCTGCAGCACCTTATTGCGGCTCGGATGCCGCGCACCGGTAAAAATCTGATAGCCAAAGGTCTCATTGAGATCGGCCATACGAACCACGCGCGAGCGCTCCAAGCCCTTTTCCTGCAGTAGCTGCTTCAGGTAGTTCGAAAGCGACGGGGCGGCAAAGTCGTGTTCTTTGATATAGCCATCGATGTTTGGCGCGTCGAGAAGCTCATTGAGTAACTCTTCAGTCAGCTTTTTATCGGGCATACGACTTCACCTCCCCCAGTGCATACAACATGCTAGAAACCGCTTACGTCCGAACGCTCCCAACTGGCGACCTGATCGGGAGACACCGTGCCCAGCGCCTCGAACTTCCAGGAGCCGCCCGCCTTCAGATGATTGGTGTTTGCAAGAGCCGTTCCAACCTGGTTGCCATCAGCATCATACAGAACATACTCAATCTGAATGTAGCTCTTTTCCTTGTCCGTGTTATTGGTCAGCGTCCCCGTGATCTTATAGGCAAACTGATTGGAAGTGTCTTCAGCCTCGTCAGCGATGGTATACGGTTCTTGCGGTTCTTTTTGCTCCTCAGCCTGCTGTGTCGTCTCGGCAGGTTTTGCCGAATCGCTCGCAGGCGAATCGGTTGAGTTGCCGCCCATAGAGCCCACGGCACCGACAATAACCAGCACCACGATGACGCCTAGGACAATCTTACCGATCGGCTTCTTTCCCTCTTTTGCCATTATTCATCCTTCCTACGATCCGGCTACCGTGCCGGCACACAGCACATCGTAGGAAGGATTAAACTTGAATTCATTAGCTGAGAGCTAAGGTTGCGGTAAACGGCCAATGCAGTTATCCAAACGCCGAGCAAACGCACTTTGCGCGACCGTCTGCCGGCAGCGCATCAACCCACCGTGACGGATTCCCCGGTAAAGGCACTGACCATCAACAGGACAAAGAACACCAGGTAGCTGACACTCAGCGGGTACGCAATGACCAGGAATACAACCCAGCCGACATTGGTTTTACCGCCGGCACGGCGTTGCTCGCGATTGCGGCAGAGCCAAATCGTCACGCCGATGGCAGCGATAAACAGTACGAGTGCCGCCGCAGCCAGCCCAGCAAGCGCAAACATCACGCCAATGCTCACAGCAATAACCGGAAGCAACAACAAGCCGCATCCACACCCACCGGGACTATAAACGGCAGACTGTCGGCGTCGTTCCATCGTCACTCCATCACAAGCAATCGTTTATAGACATCGAGGCCTTTGAGTAGGATTTCCTCGTCAAAGAGCATGCTATCGGTATGCAGAGCGCTTGTGGCATAGGCGGGGCAGCCATCCGAATCACTCGGGTTTTCTTGTCCCTCTGGCATACCCGTGCCCAGCAAGAAGAACACGCCCGGCAGATGGCGCTGATAGAACGCGAAATCCTCGGCGATTAGCAGCGGCTCGTCCACGAGCTGCAATTCGGGCAGAACGGGCGCGATTCGGGCAAACAACTCAGGATCGTTATCGACCGGTGGATAGCCCTCGGCAAAATCGAGATCGTACGTGCAGCCCGTTGCGGTGCACGCCTCGTCGAGCACACGGCGCACGCCCTCGCGCGCACGGTCGAACATGGCGTCCGTAAACACACGCAAGCTACCGGCAACATGGGCCTCCCCCGCCACCGCGTTGCAAACCGTACCGGCCTGCAGCAGACCAAACTTACCGATACAGGGCTCGTCGGAGCCCAGCTCGTCCATCAGTTCGCGCTCGGCAACCAAGAACTTGGCAGCCGCCAGCGCCGCATCGTGCGACTCCTCGACCGGAACGCCATAGGTCTTAGCGATATGGATGCTCGCCCCGTGAATATGGATATGTGTCTCACTCGAACGCGCCAGCAACGGACCGGGGCAGCTCGCCAACGTGCCGGCGGGCAGATCGGGCCACACGTGGAAGCCAAAGATGCGATCCGCCCCGTAGCGCTCGAACACGCCGCTCTCGCATACCGTCTTGGCACCACCGGTCGTTTCCTCGGCCGGCTGGAACACAAAGAGAACGTTGCGCCTCATGGCGCCCGGTTGCTCGCGAATCGTACGGTCGACATACGTCGCGGCGGCAAGTGCCATGGCCATGTGTCCGTCATGTCCGCAAGCGTGCATCTTGCCGGGATGGGTCGAGGCAAAGGCCGCTCCCGTCGCCTCCGCGATGGGCAGCGCATCCATATCAGCGCGAATCGCCGTGGCATGCGCGGCATCAACGCCGGCGTCGAAGAAAGCGCAGACGCAGCTGGGGCACGGATGGGTCACTTCGCAGGTGAGCGGTGCCAGCACGCCCTCGATATAGGCGATAGTCTGCGGAAGATCGAAATCGAGCTCCGGAATGCGATGGAGATCGCGACGATAGTGACGGAGTTCTTGGAGCTCGGTCATAGGGAATCCCTTCGTGAGGCACATCTGTTGCAACTTATTGTGATACAGGATTGTGGCACACATGTTTCCAGCATATTGCTGCATTTTTTAAACGTTATATACGAATACTCTTGTTTGGTAAAGTGCAACGTGGTAGGGTCGTTACCACTTGATAGAGGCGCGGGCACGAAGAACCGCGGGCGAGCCGGCAGGCTTTGACCCCGTGGGGAGGCGAAACCCGCCGAACTGGGCTTTTCGGGCACGAACAACCTGGTGGGCCTGTGGGAAATACCCACAGGACTGTCTGCAGCAATGCGGGAGCGCTATCCGGACATTGGGTCCACGCTATGCGGATTCGATGCGCAGATGGCGCCGTCTGGATAGCGAGGTTTACGGGACATGGCATTGACCCCCAACGAGGCATATGCGGCCAAGCAGCCGTTTGTGGACAAGGAGACGCTCGAGCATATCGTCGAGCAGTTCCCCACGCCGTTTCATCTATACGACGAGGCGGGCATCCGCCGCAACATGCAAGAGGTGCGCGACGCCTTTGCATGGAACCCGGGCTTTAAGGAATACTTTGCCGTCAAGGCCAATCCCAACCCGGTGCTCATCTCCATTCTCAACGAATACGGCTGCGGCTGCGATTGCTCGAGCTATACCGAGCTCATGATCGCCCGCTCGCTGGGTATCACGGGACACGACATCATGTTCTCGTCCAACGATACGCCGGCTGCCGACTTTGAGCTCGCCGACAAGCTGGGTGCCATCGTCAACTTTGACGACATCAGCCACATCGAGTTCTTTGAGCGTGTTGCGGGGCCCATCCCCAAGACGGTCAGCTGCCGCTTTAATCCGGGCGGTCTGTTCCAGCTTTCCAACGGCATCATGGATAACCCCGGCGACTCCAAGTACGGCATGACCACCGAGCAGCTCTTCGAGGCGTTCCGCATGCTCAAGGCCAAGGGCGCCGAGGACTTTGGCATCCACGCATTCCTTGCCAGCAACACCGTCACCAACGACTACTACCCCAAACTCGCGCGCATCCTCTTTGAGCTTGCCGTGCGCTTGGAGCGCGAGACCGGCGCACATGTCGCCTTCATCAATCTGTCCGGCGGCGTCGGCATCCCCTATCTGCCCGAGCAGCAGGCCAACGACATTCACGCCATCGGCGAGGGGGTGCACGCGGCATACGACGAGATCCTGGTTCCTGCCGGCATGGGCGATGTGGCCATCTGCACCGAGATGGGCCGCTTTATGATGGGCCCCTACGGCTGCCTGGTCACCAAGGCCATCCACGAGAAGCAGATCTACAAGAACTATATCGGCGTGGACGCCAGTGCCGTCGACCTCATTCGTCCCGCCATGTATGGCGCTTACCACCACATCACAGTGATGGGTCAGCCGAACGGTCCTGATAAAACCGCAGCCCCCGTCGCAAACATGTACGACATCACGGGCAATCTGTGCGAGAACAATGACAAGTTCGCCATCGACCGCGAGCTGCCGCATATCGACATGGGCGACCTGCTTGTGATCCACGATACCGGCGCGCATGGCTACTCCATGGGCTACAACTACAATGGACGCCTGCGCTCCGCTGAGGTCCTGTTGCGCCCCGATGGCTCGGCCGACCTCATCCGCCGCGCCGAGCGCCCGGGCGATTACTTTGCCACGCTCGACGTGCTGCCGAGCGGCCGAGAGCTGCTGGCCAAGTCGCGCGCCGAAAGTGCCCGCCGTCGCGCCCAAGACGAGCGCCTGGCAGTCGCCGCCCAATGGAACAAACGCATCCAGATCGCGGACGCGAAGGAGAAGAACATGGACATCCGCAATCTCGAGGGCTCAATCGTCGCCCTCGTCACGCCGTATAAAAAGGATGGCAGTGTCGACTTTGACGCACTCGAGCGCCTTATCGATTTCCACCTGCAAAACGGCACCGACGCCATCCTCACCCTGGGCACCACCGGCGAGAGCGCCACGATGACCGACGACGAGGACAACTCCGTCGTCGCCGCCGTGGTCAAGCATGTTGCAGGACGCGTCCCCGTCATTGCCGGCTCGGGCTCCAACTCCACGCAGACCATGCTCACCAAGTCGCTTACTTACCAGGGCCTGGGCGCCGACGGTCTGCTGCTCATCACCCCCTACTACAACAAGTCCAATGAAGAGGGTATCTATCAGCACTTTAAGACCGTCGCCGATGCCGTGGACATCCCCTGCATCCTGTACAACATCCCCGGCCGCTGCGGCTGCGGTATCAGCGAGCGCAACGTAGAGCGCCTGGCCGCGCACCCCAACATCATGGGTATTAAGGAGGCCTCGGGCAACGTCGCCTACGCGGCCAAGATCGCCCACCTGCTGTCAGACGACTTCCGCATGTACTCGGGCGAGGACGCGCTTACCGTACCGCTCATGAGCCTGGGTGCTTCGGGCACCATCAGCGTGTGGGCCGATGTGCAGCCGCAGCTCGTACATGACATGTGCCGCGCTTATCTGGACGGCGACGTAGCGCGCGCCCGCGATATACAGATTGCCGGCCAGCCGCTCATCAATGCCCTCTTTAGTGAGGTCAACCCCATCCCCGTCAAAGAGGCGCTCGCCCAGATGGGTATGATCGAGGCAAACTACCGCATGCCGCTGTGCCCCATGGCAGACGACACGCGCTCTGCACTTACCGATGCTCTGAAGGGGGCTGGTCTGCTTGATTAAGACCGTCATTATGGGAACGGGCCGCATGGGCTCGCTCATCCGCACCACCGCCGAGGGCGTTGTCGACGCCGCCGGTCAACCCGTTTTTGATATCGTGGCCCAGATTGGCTTCGATTTGAGCAAGCTCGAGAACGCACCGGCTGCCGATGTGATTATCGACTTCTCGAACGTCGTGACCTTCGATGCCGTCGTCGCCTATGTCGAGCGCACGGGCGCGGCATTGGTCTCAGGCACCACAGGCTACACCCCCGAGCAGATGGACCGTCTGCGTGAGCTGGGCCAGAACACCCGCGTTATGCACTCGGGCAATTACTCCATCGGCATCGCAGCCCTGCGTCATCTAGTGGCCCAGGCCACGCGCGAGTTGCCCGGCTTTGACTGCGAAATCGTCGAGACGCACCATAACCAAAAGGTCGACGCCCCCAGCGGTACCGCCAAGCTGCTGCTCGACGCCGTAGTCGAGGCCGAGCCCGAGACAGGCTACCACCCCGTCTACGGACGCGAGGGCATGTGCGGCGCACGCGATCCCAAGGAGATCGGCATGCACTCGCTGCGCGGTGGCACTGTCGCCGGCGTCCACGAAGTGAGTTTCTTTGGCCAGGACGAGGAGGTCACGCTCACCCACCGCGCCACGAGCCGTCAGATCTTCGTCAACGGCGCCCTGGCCGCCGCCCAGAAGCTCGTCACCCGCGAACCCGGCTTCTATACGTTCGACCAGGTCATGTTTGCCTAACCAGGTATCAACCGAATCCGCCCAAAGGAGAGATAGCAAATGAGTAACGCAGCCGAGATGGATGCACAGGAGATTATCGACTACATCGCCACCGCGCCCAAAAAGACGCCCGTCAAGTTGTACGTGCGCGAGAAGCCGGGCATGAAGGTTGCTTGGGGCGACGCACATGTCTACGGCGGTCGTCGCGGCAAGACCGTCTTTGGCGACTGGGATGAGCTTAAGGCCATCCTGGACGCCAACGCTGATTCCATCGATTACTACGACGTGGAGAACGATTGCCGCAACTCCGCCGTGCCCATGCTCGACCTTAAGGGCATCAACGCCCGCATCGAGCCGGGCGCGATCATCCGCGACCGCGTCGAGATTGGCGACCGTGCCGTCATCATGATGGGCGCCATCATCAACATCGGCTCCGTTATCGGCGAGGGTTCCATGATCGATATGGGCGCCGTGCTAGGCGGCCGCGCCACCGTGGGCAAGAACTGCCACATCGGCGCTGGAACCGTGTTGGCAGGCGTCGTTGAGCCCGCAAGCGCCACGCCCGTCATCATCGAAGACGACGTCATGATCGGCGCCAACGCCGTGGTCCTGGAGGGCGTACGCGTGGGCAAGGGCGCTGTTGTTGCCGCCGGCGCCGTGTGCGTCGAGGATGTCCCCGCCGGTGCCGTCGTGGCCGGTGTCCCCGCCCGCGTCATCAAGATGCGCGACGAGAAGACCGACAGCAAGACCGGCCTGGAAGAGGGCCTGCGCCAACTGTAGGGTTACGCGGTTTTACCAAACCGCGTAACGGCTCGACGCTCCACCTTTGGTTCCGTCGTTCTAACGAACGACGGACCGGTCGACGCTGCAAACGCCCCTAAGCGGCAATCTGACGTTCAATCGTCGGGCATGACCAGAAGATCAATGCCCTCCTCTTTCACGTCACCTTGCTCGCTCGGGGGCATTTTCGCTGACTTATGCTCAACCAGTAGCGTAATTAAGCCCCAAGTAAAAAGGCCGAAGCCCTCATCCGAGGCTTCGGCCTTTATTTTTTGCAGCGTCCAAGCGCAGTTTATCGATTCTCAATTGACCCGATGTTTTTTAGCTCGATGGAGATGAGGCCGTTGGGCTCGTTGACGAACTCGATATACTCGGAGTTCGAACCCATCTCGGCCGGGAAGCTGATCTCGATGCCCGTGTCGGTACGAATCTTGTGATTGCGCACCGCCGCGCGTTCGACCTGCTTGCGCTCCACGGGCACACGCTCAGGCATCTTCTCCTCGGTCAATGCCGCGCGCACGCTCTCCTTGATAACCGGTTCGTCCTCAAAGACCTCATCGACGATATCCCAAGGCGGCAGCTCCTCGTCATCCTCAACCTTCTCGGCAACGGCGGCTTTGACCTTAGCGAGCGCTACAGCCGTGTTGGCGCCGTGCTCTTCAGCGACCTCCTCGACCACGCGCGTCACCGTGTCGATGACCTCCTTACCAGAAACGCCCGTGTCACATTGCAGCAGGCCATCGGGAATGAGCATGCGATCCTCGCCGGCAATCTTGCGTTTCTTATCCACATAGCCGATCTCCATGGTGCTTGCACGCACGATTGCATAGCTCGGCACCTTTTGCGAAGGGTTCGGCAGAATGGCATAGTGGCGCGCGATGTCGTTACGCACCTCGCCCTCTTCGCGACCCACCTCGTGCATGAATGCCTGCTTGGAGCCCAGCAGCATCACGGCAAACCAGCGGGCATCCTCATCGTCGTCAAAGTCCGCCACAAGCACGTCGGTGGACTCGGCTTTCTCAGCCTTGGTGAGTTCGGAAGAGATAAACTCCGCAATCTGCTGCGACAGGTCCACGAACTCGCGCTCGCCAAAGAAATAGCCCTTGAGCTCGCCGCCAAACGCAGAGTTCTCGGCAAACGTGGCGCGTTTATTGTCGGCCGAGGTACGTGCGCGGCGCAGATGCGTGGTCACGAAGTTGCGCACGGTACGGCTCTCGATATCGAGCTCGCGCTGGCTCATGACGTTGACGGCAGAGTCAAAGTCCAGGATATGCAGAATCGCGTGATTGATTTTCATATACGGCATTCCGTTCTAGATCGATTTCGGCACGAACCAGTATAGCGGTCGAGCCCGCCCCGGGCGCATCGAAGATTGATGCATCGGGGACAGGTTGCTTTGCGCCAATGGTTAGCGCAGGAGCTCGGACTGCCAGGCCTCGAGCTGTTCTGCCAAACTCATGCCGGCAGCGGGCACGTCGATCTGGGGTCGTTTGGGCAACAGTGCGCATTTAAGGATCGCCACGATGGTCTGCGAGATAAAGCGTCGCGTATCTTTGTCAAAGCCTTGCGCAGCCTGGAGCATCACGGGCAGACTCTCACGCAGATTTCCTGCGATATCCGCAAACCGTTCGGCGTCCGTAGCCTCAAACACGGAGAACAACGCATCTACAAAACGCTCGCGCTCGCTAGGCGACACTGTAAGCAGCATCTCGCGAATGGAGCCATCAACGTATCGAGCACCGGCGGACAGGCGCTCACAGTACACGAAGTCGCGACCATCAACCACCCAGCTAAAGGGATTGTGCTGCAGCAGACTGAACTCGGTGCTCTCAACGATGGCATAGTCCTCCTGCGTCTCGAACATCATGCCAAAGATCGACGACCGAGGTAGCGTCTTATCGATTCGACCGGAAAGATCGGCAAAGGCGTTGCCGTTCAGAAACTCCTCGACGAAACCCGGACCATCATGGGAATACGCCCGTTCGATTCGCGCACGGGCGACATCGGAGCACATCGCCGCACCGTACACCGCAAGGTTTCCACCCTTGGAATGACCTCCGCACAAAAGCGGCCCGTCAATCGCATCCGCCGCCTCGTCCACATAACGCGCCGCGGATTCCTGGGCCGGCACAGGATACCGGAACGCCATGTTAAAGTCCTCTTTCCAGCCCACAATCGTGCTGTCGGTCCCCCGGAAGGAAAGATAGCTAAACCCCGCCGGAAACCGGAACGCCATGGCTGCAAACTGCTCTGTCGCCACCACATCGCTCACGGCACGATAGCCGCAAACGTGCACGCCACGGTAGCGAGGGCTTGCTGCCACGGCCTCCAACAAGGCCCTGCTCCCCTCTGGGTCCCACAAGTCACCAATCATGTCCCGGTAGCACTCGGCACGCAGCAACTCGCGTACGTCTAGGCCCTGCCAGTTCGTCAGCTCCGCCATATCACCCGGCAAACGCAAATAGGACAACCACGCAAAGACCAGGCTATCCACCGCGCAGAACGGCTGCTCCTCAAACGGATAAAACGCCGTCTGGGCATAGGTCAAAAAATTAGGCGAATCCGACATGGCCCTCCCATCAACTATGCTGCATTGGGGTCAGGTTACTTTGCACCAAAAAGGCGCCCGGGCCGTGTGGGCTCGGACGCCTTCATTGTAGCTTTTCGCTCTAGCGAGCTTGATTTAGCAGGAGAAGTCGACGCTGTCGATGATGTCCTTGAGGGCCTTGGCAGAGGCGGTGAGCTCATGCTGCTCGTCATCGTTCAGCGGCACGGGGACGCGGCAGACGACGCCGTCGCGGGCGACGACGGTCGGCATGGAGATGGCAAGATCGGACAGGCCATACTCGCCCACCATGAGCGAGGAGACAGGCAGAACGGTCTGCTCATCGCGCATGACGGCGGTGCAGATGCGCTTGACGGCCATGGCGACGCCGTAGTAGGTGGCGTGCTTCTTCTCGATGATGGTGTAGGCGGAGTTCTTGACGTCCTCGGCGATGCGCTTCTCGGCAGCCTCATGCTCCAGATGACCGTGAAGCTCGCAGAAGGTGTTCAACGGAACGCCGGCAACCTGAGCGCTGGACCAAGCGACAAACTCGGAGTCGCCGTGCTCACCCATGACGTAGGCCTGAACATCGCGCGGATCGACCTCGACGTGGGCACCAAGCATCTGCTGCAGACGGCCGGTGTCGAGCACGGTGCCGGAGCCGATGACGTGGCCCTCGGGCAGGCCGGACATCTTAATGGCAGCGTAGGTCAGAACGTCGACCGGGTTGGAAACGATTAGCAGAATGCCGCCGAAGCCGGACTTCTTAATCTCAGGGATAATGGACTTAAAGATGTTGACGTTCTTGTTGACCAGGTCCAGGCGGGTCTCACCGGGCTTCTGGGCAGCACCGGCGGTGACGACGATCATGGCGGCGTCGGCGACATCGGAATAATCGCCGGCGTAGATCTTCATCGGCTCGGCAAACGTCATGCCGTGCGCGATATCCAGTGCCTCACCCTCGGCACGGTTCTTGTCCACGTCGATGAGGACCATCTCGGAGAACAGACCACTCTGCATCAGTGCGAACGCCGAAGACGAGCCGACGAAACCGCAGCCGACAATAGCGACCTTCTTCTCGTTAACCATTAGAAACTCCCATCTCTCTCCACAAACAAGCCGCCCGGGAACGACCCGAGCGGCTTGCCGTAATCCCAATACATCCAATCGGGACTTTGATTATGCTCCTATTCGCAGACAAATATCGACCGTTTACCGAAATTATTTGCAGGATTCGTAAAATAACTGCACGAAATCGGTTTCGAGCTATTGACGAGCCGAAATAAGTTTCTAATACAGGCCCGCCTCGCGAATGGCCTCGACAGCCAAAGCGATCTGGTCGGGCGGCAGGACCAGCGCCATGCGCACGTGTCCCTCGCCCGAAGGACCAAAGCTCGCGCCCGGCGTCACCACAACGCCGGCCTTCTCCATGAGCTCCTCGCAAAACGCCATGGAATCGGTGCGACCACCGGGAAGCTTGGCCCACACAAACATAGAGCCATGCGCGTTGGGACGCTCCCAGCCCAGGCCCTCAAGACCGTCGCACAGGGCATCGCGGCGCTCCTGGTACTTCAGACGCTGCGCCTCGACCTCATCGCGCGGACCGTTCAGGCAGGCGATGGCGGCCTTCTGGATCGGGAAGAACATACCGAAGTCGATCTGGCCGCGCAGCTTGGCAAAGGCCGAGACCACATCCTCGCGGCCGACCAAAAAGCCGATACGCGCACCGGTAACGTTAAACGACTTGGAGAGCGAGAAGAACTCCACACCCACCTCGAGCGCGCCGGGATACTGCAAAAAGCTGCCTCCGGGCTCGCCGTCAAACACGATGTCGGAATACGCGTTGTCATGGACAATGAGCAGGTCGTGCTCGCGGGCAAAGGCGATAATCTCCTCGTAGACCTCGGGCGTGCCCACCGAGCCGACCGGGTTCGCGGGCAGCGACACGATCATATACTTGGCACGATCGGCCACCTCGGGATCGATACCCGCCACATAGGGCAGGTAATTGTGCTCCGCCACCAGCGGATAGTACTCGAGCTTGGCATCGGCGATCTTGGCACCCGCCTCAAAGACCGGGTAGCACGGATCGGGAACCAGAATGGTGTCACCCGGATCGAGCAGGGCCAGGCCCAAATGGCCCACGCCCTCCTGCGTACCGTTGCACGACTGCACCATGGACGGCGTAATGCCCGAAACGCCAAAGCGACGCTCATAGTAATCGCATACGGCTTGCTTGAGCTCGGGCAGGTCGCGCAGGGCATACTTCCACATCTCGGGGTCCTGGGCCGCTTGCGTGAGCGCCTCGACCACGTGGTCGTACGGCTTAAAGTCGGGCGTGCCCACGCTCATGTTGTAAATGGTCTTGCCCTGAGCCTTCAGCGCAAGCAGTTTGTTGTTGAGCGAGGCGAAGACCTCCGCGCCAAAGCGGTCGAGACGCTGCGATGCCTGCATGGTGCCACCTTTCGATATGAAAAACGCGGCGCTCCGACAAGAGCGCCGCGCGATACGGGCCATCAGATTGCAAAAGTGTAACGCTTGCACCCGCTGTTTTGGTTCAATTTGGCAACCTTAGTCCATCGGATTGAGCGCGTCAATCTGGGCGAGCCACAGGCGCGAGCTGGCGTCACTCGGCATGCGCCAATCGCCGCGCGGGCTGAGCGTGACCGAACCCACCTTGGGGCCATCGGGCAGGCAGCTGCGCTTAAACTGCTGGGCAAAGAAGCGACGGTAGAACGTACGCAGCCACGTGTGAACGGTCTTGACGTCGTAGGCGCCCTCGAAGCTCTTGAGCGCCATGCGGTAGATCTTGCCCGGCTCAAAGCCAAAACGCAGCAGGTAGTAGAGGAAGTAGTCGTGCAGCTCGTACGGGCCCACCAAATCCTCAGTCTTCTGCGCAATCTCGCCGTCACCCGTGGGCGGCAGAAGCTCGGGGGACACCGGCGTATCGAGGATATCGAGCAAGACCTCGGCAATACGCCCGCCAAAAACATCAGCGGCATAGCGCACCAGATGGCGCACAAGCGTCTTGGGCACGCTCGCGTTGACGGCGTACATGCTCATGTGGTCGCCGTTGTAGGTAGCCCAGCCGAGCGCCAGCTCCGACAGGTCGCCCGTGCCGATGACAAAACCGCCAGCCTGGTTGGCCAGATCCATCAGAATCTGCGTGCGCTCGCGGGCCTGACTGTTCTCGTAAGTCACGTCCTGCACGGCCGGATCGTGCTCGATGTCCTTAAAATGCTGCTCCACGGCTGCATGGATCGAGACTTCGCGGAAGCTCACGCCTAGGTCGCGAGCGAGCGACTCGGCATTCGACTTAGTGCGATGCGTCGTGCCAAAGCCGGGCATGGAAACCGCCGTGATACCCGTACGCGGCAGCCCCAGCGCATCGAAGGCACGCACGGTCACAAGCAGCGCCAGCGTGGAGTCCAGGCCGCCTGAAAGACCGATGACAGCCGCCTTGGTACCCGTATGGGCAAGACGGGTCTTGAGGCCCGCGGTCTGCAGGTCAAGGATGGTCTCGCAACGCTCGGCCAGGTCACCATGGTCGGCCGGCACAAAGGGCGCGCGGGGGAAGACACGGTCGATATCGCAGGCATCGCGCAGGACAGGCTCTTCGGCCAACACGCCCTCAAACGAAAACTCAACGGTCGTGGCCTCCGGCGCATCGTCTGCGCGGGTCCACGTCGTCGAGCGACGGCGCTCGGCAACCAGGCGGTCAAGGTCAACATCGGCGACGGCCATATCGCAGGTAAGCAGTTTAGTCGCGGCGAGCTTGGAGCCGTTTTCGTAGACGAGGTTCTCGCCCGCAAAGACCATGTCGGTCGTGGACTCGCCCTCGCTCGCATCTGCATAGGCATAGGCGCAGTACAGGCGCGCGCTTTGATTAGAGATAAGGCTGCGGCGGTAATCTGCCTTACCGATAATCTCGTCCGAGGCCGACGGGTTGAGAATCACCGTCGCACCGGCAAGCGCCATCTCGGTCGAAGGGGGCGCCGGCACCCACAGGTCCTCACAGACCTCAACGCCCAGCACCAGGTCCTCGGCGCCCTCATCACAGCAACGGTAGACAAGCCCCGAACCCAGCGGGACCGGACCCTGACCGGCAAATTCAACCCACACGGAATCCGCAGGCGCCGGAGCAAACCAACGACGCTCATAGAACTCGCCATAGTTGGGCAGATACTTCTTGGCCGTGAGGCCCAAAAGCTCGCCCGCGCAGCACACGGCGGCGCAATTGTAGATGTTTTCGGCCACCGCGACGGGAAGACCGATGGTAAAGACGATCGGCAGCTCACGGGTTTTATCGAGAATGCGCACGAGCGCCGCCTCGCAGGCATGCAGCAGCGTGCGGTTATGGGACAGGTCGGCCGCGGTATAGCCGCACAGGTTGAGCTCGGGCAGTACCAACGCGCGAACGCCGCGCTCGGCAGCCTCACGAACAGCCGTCAGCGCAACCTCGGCATTGCCCTCGACATCGGCCACGCGAATCCGCGGCGACGCCGCCGCCACACGCAAAAAGCCATCAGACTGAGAAAGGTGAAGATCCATAAGAATGCTCCCGTGCGTAGACGCCATTCATAACAATTAGCAAGCCTTATTGTAGTTCAACCGCCGGGTGCAACCGCATCCCACCAACTTGGTGAGCTATTGATGAGTTGATGGTATCTGTTAAATGACACGTACGATTCACATCTGGTGGGTACCCTGATGGCTACACGAAACGAAGCAGATTTACATCGGGAGGACCCCGTATGACAACCAAGTACACCGACGCGCCGCGCACGCGTGTCATGACGCCGGCCGCACTCAACAACGGCGTTCACGAGAACCATTCCATCGGCCAGACCATGGCCATTGCGCCCAAGAAAAAACTCTTTGATGACATTTCCATTCCCCAAATCATCGCCGGTGCCGCGGCAGCCGCCACGAGTGTCGCGCTCGCTTCAAAGATTGGCATTGCCGGCTCGGTGATTGGTGCCGCTGTGAGCTCAGTCATCACTGTTGTGTCCTCGCAGGTCTATCGCCACTTTATCTCCGCCAGCGCCGAAGCAATCAAGGGCACGCATGCCGCTGTCGACTACCCTACCGGCGCCTACGAGCCCGTTGAGCCCAATGTTGAGGAGCTCCTAGGTGGCGCCGCAACCACGCAGGAGATGCGCCAGGTTGCGGGACGCGCGACCACGGCGCGCGTCGCTCCCAACAGCCTGCGCGCCAAGGCGGCGGCTGAGCGCAGCCAGACGCAAAAGAAGGTCATCGTCTTCTCGATCGCTATCGCCATCGTCGCGGTCATCGCCTGCGCCGGCGCCATCCTTATCACCACTGCCGGTGAGGGTCTGGGCGAGCGTCCCGAGCCAATCCTGTCGTCGCGCACGACCGAGAGCGATGCAAATGGCAACACCCAGTCGCAGGATCAGCAGGCACAGACGGACGATACGCAAGACAGTTCTACCTCTGCCAATTCGTCCTCGAACACCCAAAACCAATCGCAGGGCGTCGATTCCTCTGCGAACAACAGCGGCACGCAATCCGGCACGACTGACTCAAGCCAAACGACTGACGGCTCTCAACCGAGCACGGGCGACCAGGCGAATGGCAATACACCGAGTACGGGATCTACCGACAACAGCAACACCAACAGCTCGAGCGGAACCGCGTCCGGCACGGCATCTGACAGCTCGAGCCAAGGCACGACATCGGGCAACTAGGCACTGCATCCCCAGATAGGCAACCTGTACAACGGGCGCGAATCGACAGCGGTTCGCGCCCGTTTGCCTTGGGCGCCGTCATGGCGAGCGCCATGCGATGGTAAGATGCTTTACATGTGTAAAGAGGAGATTTGCCATGAGCAAGACAATAGTTAGGCCCACGCTATCGCTGGGCAACCACATCTATCTGTATCGCCTGCTGCGCGATGCGATTGGGTGTGGCAAGCAAACGTTTATGACACAGGTCGAGGAGGCGCTCACCGCTGGCGACATGACCGCTTATGACCTGGGCTTCGAATCCACGCGCGAGCTGCTCGAAGAGCTTGACGACTGCATTAAGCTGACCGTCTTTAAGGGCGGTCGCCTGTATGCCACCGTCATCGCCAACGAGGCCTGGGATGCCGCACTTGCCAAGGGCGAGGACAAGCCCAAGACCGCCAAGGGCGCTAAGCAGTCCTACAAAAAGAAAAAGCGCAGTGAGAAGGACCTCAAGGCTGTGCGCCCCAAGCACGTTAAGCGTCCCGAACCAGAAGCCGCGGTTGAAGCTGTGCCGGAGCCCGAGCCCGAGACAGAGATCGAAGTCGCTATTGAGGTAGCAGTAGAAACCGAAACCGAAATCGCCGCCACGACCGATCCTGAAGTCATATCCGAGCAGGAAGCCACCGTAGAGTTCAACGAGGCTCCCAAGTCGACAACAGAAGAGGCAGCTGGCCAGCCCGAGACGTCTGCGTTCCAAAACAGCGATGTCTTTGGCGACAACGACGAGGAGGCTCAGTCCGACGGGCCCGCGAATCAAGACGCCACCGAGGCAACACCAGAGCCCGAGACGCCGCAGCCCGCCATCTCGCTCACGGTTGTCTATGACCCCGAGAACGCAAACGCCGGCATCACCACCATGGCATCCACGCCCATCGAGGCAAAGTCGAGCGTCGAGAATGAGAACGCGACGCAGGTTGAGGTTGAAACCGCAGTTGCAGACGCGCCCGTCACCGTGAAGCCCGCCGCTGCTTGCGACCAAATACCCGCATCCGCACCGGCTTCGGTACCCGCAGCGGCCCCAGCCCCCGCACCTGCAGCGCCCGCCATCCCCGAGGACTTCCCCGTCGATTTCGCAACCGAGGTCTTCTGCCCCGGCCCGTTGCTACACCAGCTGTCGACCTATCTCCCCTACGGCGCCGACACGCTCGGCATCGTCGGCGAGTACTACTGGATCGCCCGCGAGCGCGGCACCATCGAGGCCGCGCGAAACCGCGCAAGCTTCCCCCTGCGCTACACGCAGGCCGGCGAGCGCCGCGAGGTTACCGTGCGCATCCGCCGCAACACCACCGGCGGTCTCGGAGCCGTCTGGACCATCGATAAAGTCGAAGAACCCGAGCAGTAACGACAAACGGCTCAAATCCAAATCAGGATTTGAGCCGTTTTTATTTGTTGATGTTGCGTAACCAACAGCGAGCGGGCCGCAAGTGCCCCAGGTTGCCGTGAAAGAGGAGCGACGCGTACTTCGATACGCGAGCGACGGCTTGAACGGCAAGATGGGGTGCTTGCGACCCGCGCAGCGTCGAGCAGTTACGCGGTTTGGAAAACCGCGTAACGATCTAGTCGCGCGTCAGCTTACGGTGGATACGATGCGGCTGGGCCGCGTCCTCGCCCAGGCGCTCGATGCGATTGGCCTGATAGGCCTCGAAGTTGCCCTCGAACCAATACCAGTTGCCCGGATTCTCGTCGGTGCCCTCCCACGCCAGAATGTGTGTGGCGACGCGGTCCAGGAACATACGGTCGTGGCTAATGACCACCGAGCAGCCCGGGAACTCGAGCAGCGCCGCTTCGAGCGAGGACAGCGTCTCGACGTCGAGGTCGTTCGTGGGCTCGTCGAGGAGCAGCAGGTTGCCGCCCTGCTTGAGCGTGAGCGCCAGGTTCAGACGGTTGCGCTCGCCACCGGAGAGCACGCCAGCGCGCTTCTGCTGGTCCTGGCCCTTAAAGCCAAAGCTCGCCACGTACGCGCGGCTGGGGACCTCGGTCTCGCCCACCATCATGTGGTCCAGGCCATCCGAGACGACCTCCCACAGGTTCTTGTCGGGGTCGATGCCGGAACGGTTCTGGTCGACGTAGGAGATCTTGACGGTCTCGCCCACCTCGAGCTCGCCCGAAGTCAGCGGCTCCAGGCCCACGATGGTCTTGAAAAGCGTAGTCTTGCCCACACCGTTGGGGCCGATGACGCCCACGATGCCGTTACGCGGCAGGGTGAAAGAAAGGTCGTCGATGAGCACGCGACCGTCGAATTCCTTGTGCAGGTGATGGGCCTCGAGCACCTTGTTACCCAGACGCGGTCCAACGGGAATGCGGATATCGGTCCAGTCGAGCTTCTGGCTTGCGCGGGCCTCGGCCTCCATCTCCTCGTAGCGAGCCAGACGGGCCTTGTTCTTTGCCTGACGGGCCTTGGGCGAGCTGCGCACCCACTCGAGCTCGGCCTCCATGCGCTTGGCGAGCTTGGCATCGCGGTTGCCCTGCGCCTCGATACGCGCGGCCTTGGTCTCCAGATACGTGGAGTAGTTGCCCTTGTAGGGATAGAGGTGGCCGCGGTCGACCTCGCAGATCCACTCGGCAACGTTATCCAGGAAGTAGCGATCGTGCGTGACGGCAAGCACCGCGCCCTGGTAGTTGTGCAGGAAGTGCTCGAGCCACAGGATCGATTCGGCGTCCAGGTGGTTCGTGGGCTCGTCGAGCAGCAGAAGGTCGGGAGCCTCGAGCAGCAGCTTGCACAGGGCCACACGGCGGCGCTCGCCGCCGGAAAGCACGTTGACCGGCATGTCGGAATCGGGCAGCTGCAGAGCGTCCATGGCTTGACCGAGTTTGGAATCGATATCCCAGCCGTCGGCGGCGTCAATCTCGTCCTGGAGCTTGCCCATCTCTGCCATGAGGGCGTCCATGTCGCAGTCCGGGTCACACATCTCCTCGCCGATCTTATTGAAGCGATCGACCTTGGCGATCATGTCGCCAAACGCCATGCGCACGTTCTCGATGACGGTCTTGTCGTCGTCGAGCGGCGGCTCCTGCTGCAGGATACCCACGGTGTAGCCGGGGGTGAGCCTGGCATCGCCGTTTGAGACCTCCTCGATACCGGCCATGATCTTGAGCAGGGTCGACTTGCCCATACCGTTGGGGCCCACGACGCCGATCTTGGCACCGGGGTAGAAGCTCAGGGTCACGTCGTCAAGAATTACCTTGTCGCCATGGGCCTTACGAGCCTGATACATCTGGTAGATAAACTCCGCCATATGCCTGTTCTATCCTTTCTACCTGCTGTTTCCCTATTCTTGATTCGCTTTAGTGGAAACGAAATGAGGAAACCAGCTCTGAAACTTAACGAAAAAGGGGCATGGTTGCCCACACCCCCTAATACTACCTGGGAAAAGTCCCCCAGAACATACTATGAACTGCGTACGCTAGTTTTCCGCAACCTTAGCGAACGGCTCGCTGCGATTTACGCCACAGCAGATACGAATAGACGTAGGCAGCTCCGGCTGAACCAAACGCCAGAACCGCAATCACCGCGGCAACGACTTCACTCGAAAGCACGCTACCTGCCACGCCCATCACAATCAGGCCAACACCCAGCACCATAAAGCAGGCGCCGCCAAAACGCTGCGTACGGCGCCAGTTCTCGGGATCGGCAAGCGCCCAAGGCGTCTTGATACCGAGCGTGTAGTTCTGCTTTACGCGCGGTAAGTAGTTGCCCATACCAATAAAGAGCAAGCCGATAGCGCCTGATACCAGCAAATTGACCGTTCCTACCACCGGCACGATGCCCCACACCGTTAGCTCCCCCAGCCAGCTTATGGCACACATGAGCAGCGTGAAGGCGATTACGAAGCCCTGATAGAACTTACCCGAGGTCCGATACGCCTCGCCCTTGGGGTCAATGCGTGGCACGACGTAGAACATCGCGAGAAGTGCCAGAGGCAACACGCCGAGCGCGGAGGCCATCCAGCTAGGGCCCCAACCGTCGACGGCGCCATTCGCGCCCCAGTGCGTGGGAATCTGCGCCGGCAGGCTCGGCATCACTATCAGATGCGCTGCGACATTGGCAACGCACAGAGCGACCAGTGCAATCCACACGCGCGACGATACCCCCGTGGCGTGAATGCCCTTGTTTTCGTTATTCATCCTTATCACCTTCAGTGTTTGTAAAGCCCATAAACCAGCCAATCAAGTCCTGCATGACGGTGGTATTTAAGCTGTATACGATGTTTTGGCCATGGCGCTCGTCGGTCACCAACCCGGCATTTTTGAGCGTCGCCAAGTGATGGCTTAGCGACGGCTTACTGATATCGAAATGCTCGGCAAGCTTCCCCGCCGTGCAATTGCCCTCGCGCAGCAACTCCAAAATGCGCCGTCGCGTTGGATCGGCAAGCGCCTTAAAACCCTCTCCCGGCATAAGACCTCCTCTCATCATCTCTCATGACGCGCACACTATACTCGATATTTAGATGTTTGTCTAACTGTCTAATCTTGTACTCAAAATAATAGCCGCCTCCGCGTAATGCGAAGACGGCCACTTCTCACGCTACAAACGTGTTTTGGAGTTGGCCAACCCGCTGCAACGGGTGCCATCTGCTTCAATCTTATGCGAATCCCGATCCCATTTCAACAAGCCCAAGGGCTCAAATGGAATCGCGATAATACCTATAATGGCGATAGCTAAAACACGATTCGCTTCCCCATCGGAGGATGTCTATGACCGAAACTGCTGCCACTCCCGTCGAGACGCGCGATACTAAGCTCGAGATCATCATGGGCCGCGAGGCACTCGATAAGCTCGCCGATGCTACGGTGCTGGTGCTCGGCTGCGGAGGCGTGGGCTCCAACTGCTGCGAGGCACTCGCCCGCGGCGGCATCGGTCATTTCGTCATTCTGGACAAGGACATCATCGCGCCCAGCAATATCAATCGCCAGGCCATCGCCTTTCACAGCACCATCGGCAAGCGCAAAGTGGACGTGATGGATGCCATGATTCGCGATATCAATCCCGCCGCCACCGTTATCAAGCGCACCGAATACCTGCTGAGCGACAACATCGACGAGTTCTTCGCGAGCGTTTTGGAGCAGACGGGTGGCAAGCTCGACTACGTCGTCGACGCCATCGACACCATCTCGGCCAAGCTCACCATTGCCAAATATGCTCAGGACCACGGCATTCGTTTGGTTAGCTCCATGGGCGGGGCCAACAAGCTCCATCCCGAGTGCCTCCGCTTTGCCGATATCTTCGATACGGTACGTGACCCCATGAGCCGCATTATGCGCAAAGAATGCAAGAAGCGCGGCATCAAGAGCCTACACGTGCTGTTTAGCTGCGAGGAATCGGTTAAGACACAGCCCCGCGACCCTTCCAACATCCACGAGCGTACCGAGCTCGGAACCGCCAGTTTTATGCCGCCCATCATGGGTCAGATGATTGCCGGCGAGGTTATCCGCCAGATCAGTGGACGCGGCACCGAGCGTGTGCGCGCCGACGGCCAACGCCTGGACTAGCGGAGTGCGCCGAGATGGAGCCCCGGTTATATGATGCACACTGCCATCTTGATTTGATGGCTCACCCGGACGCCGTTGCCGATGAGGCGACGGCACTGGGCTTGGGCCTATTTGATTGCGGCGTCGATCCACGTGACTTTTCGGCCGCAAACGAGCGCGCCCTTCGCCAACCAAGCATCATCGCGGGCGTCGGCCTCCATCCCTGGTGGCTCGCCGACGGCCGATGCGGAACCGCCGAAATCGATCTACTTTGCGAAGTCGCTGCGCAAGAGCGTTTTATCGGCGAAGTCGGACTCGACTTTTCCGTGCGCTTTGCCGGAAGCGAGCCGCTTCAAATACAGGCACTTGACCGGCTCTGCGATGCGCTCGTGCAGCATCCTCTTACCGGGCGCGTGATATCAATTCACGCCGTTCGTTCGGCAGGAGCCGTACTGGACGTCCTCGAATCGCATGGACTACTCATCCCAAACCCTGACTCCCCCGCTATCATCTTCCACTGGTTTAGCGGCACTTCGGACGAACTCGCCCGCGCGCGAAACGCAGGCTGCTATTTTTCCGTGAACGAGCGCATGCTCGCCACCAAGCGCGGACGCGAATACGCCCGACAGATTCCACTCGACCGTCTACTGCTCGAGACTGATGCGCCGGCCGAGCCAAACACGGAAACAAGTGCGCAGTCGCTCATCAGATCGCTCACAAGGACCTCGATGCGCATCGCCTCGCTCAAAAACTGTGACGCAAAGCGCATCGAGTCGGCAGTTTTAGCAAATGCGCACTCTGTTTTTGACCTTCGCTAACCCATGTGGCAAAAATGCCAAGGGACATGCGAATCGTACAACGCAGTCCCTATTGATAGGCAGTGCAATTCGGCAGCATTACACCAATTCGTGCATGAGATCACGGTTGCGCGCATACAATTCGTCAAAGATATGACGGCGCGACGCATATAGCTCGTGGGCAGTCATATCGGGCACGATTGTTTGCGCAACGCCAAGGACTCGGGCGAGTTCATCCCATGATGCATAGGCGCCACCTGCGAGAGCTGCCATGATGGCATCACCGAAGCATGCGCCCACCGTAACCTTGGCAACCGAGACCTCGCGCCCGCATACGTCGGCGATAGCTTGCATCCAAACTGGATTCTTGGTTCCACCTCCGACAAGCATAATGCGCCCAATTGGCAGTCCATGCTCTCGCTCGATAATGTCGACATGGGATGCAACGGTATACGCGACGCCTTCCAAGGCGGCGCGAACCATATGGGCTCGTGTATGCCTTCCGGTCAGGCCAAAGAAGACGCCACGCGCCTCGGGATCATTGAGCGGAGTACGCTCCCCCGCAAAGTACGGCAGACACAGGAGCCCATCGGCACCCGGCGCCACGTCGGCGGCATCATGCGCCATAACCGAATATGCATCGGGGCCACCGTGGCCCTCGGCCTCTACGGCGTCGCGATACAGCTCTTGGCGCAGCCACGATGTGAGCGCACCCGCCGTATTGGTCCCCGCGCAGATCCCGTAAGTTCCGGGAATGATAAACGTCCCTGGCCACAGACGGGCATCATCGATCATATGATCAGCTAGGTAGATGAAATACGCTGTACTCCCCAACTGAACCATCATATCGCCGGGACGGAATACACCCGTCGAAATGGCCTCGGCACCAGAGTCGCCCGTTCCCACTAAGACAGGTGTCCCTGCCGCGAGTCCCGTCGCCTCAGCCGCACGCTGCGTAATCACCCCGGCAATATCGGTAGCCGACATTACCTCCGCCATCTGGTCAGGCCGGCAGAAACGAGCACATTCCCGAGCATCAACCTTCCAAGTGTAGCGGTCATATAGGGGAAGAAAATCCTCCGCCAAATAACGGTCCACCGTAAAACGCCCCGTCAACTTTGCGCACAGAAACGATGACGCCGTCAGGAACTTCGCGGCACGTTCGTGCACCTCGGGCATATTCTCCTTAAACCACAAGATCTTAGGAGCAATATCTGACGAACAGGGATCGTGCCCGAAAAGCTCGCGCGCGCGATCTGACCCATATTCGGAAAGAAGCTCGTCAATCTGCGGCTTAGAACGTGCATCGACTCCATACAAAATCGCGGGCGCCAGCGCGTTGCACTCGGTATCGACCGGCACACAGTCGCAACCCAATGCGGAAAGGCCCACGCATCCGATCTGTGCCGCGTTAACCCCCGATCGCGCCACCAGCTCGCGCGACAGGCGGCAAAAATCGCCCCACCAAACTGCCTCCGCATCATGCTGGTACCATCCATCACACGGGTTGTCCGTCTCGTGTCCACAAGAGGCTTGGCAAACGATGTTGCATCGATCATCGATTAAAACGCCTTTAGAGGCGCTTGTCCCAATATCAATACCCAGATAGAGCGCCATAGGTGCCTACTCCCCTCGCGCCGTACGAGCGGCAGCCATAAAACGAGCTACCCGCTCAACATCAACCGGGGCATCCAGCTTTCCGTCGCGCTTTAAGCACGTGCCGACAAACGCGCCATCGTAGTGAGCAAATACGTCAGCCACGGTATTTTCGCGACAACCGGTGCCACATACCACGGGCACTTCGCCAACACGCTCGCGGACCTCATCGGCAAGCTCGCCCGAAGCGCCACGACCGGCAGCCGAACCGCCGATGACCATCGCATCCGGTAGGCAATTAAAGAGAAGTGAATCGGCAATGTCCGCAGTCGTGCGGTCGTTGAGATAAACCTCCCCCTCGCTCGTGATGAAGTGAAAAAGCTTGAGGTCGTCCAGGCGCAGCGCCGCCTTGCGACGCATGGTGTGAGCGAAATCTCGGTTAATCAGCCCGAGATCACCGGCCCAGGCACCGCAAAAATTGCAGCGCGTGAACTGCGCGTCGACGGCAGCGCACAGCTCGATTGTGGCATCACCATCGTAAATAGCTTCAGCTCCCCAAGGAGTCGACAGATCATGGGATAGAGCCCCGATTACATAGCCCATCGATGCAAGGGTTGAGGGAGAAACATGCTGCTCATAGGGCATCGAGAGCTCATTGGTAATCAAAATGCCATCGACACCGCCCTGCTGCAACGCTTCGAGATCGCGCTTGGCGGCTTCCATGACCTGCGACACGCTTCCGCCCGGGTAATACAGTGGATCGCCCGGCAGAGGACGCAGGTGCAGCATTCCGATAACCGGCTTTTCGGTCTTGAACATCGAGGTTAGAAACGACATAACGTGCTCCTTCTTAGAGTCATTGCAGGGACGTTACTCCCCCAGCACCTCGACGTACACTTTTCGCTTCTGCGGACCGTCAAACTCCGCAAGATAGATGTTCTGGGCACCTCCGCACACGATGTGGCCATCTTGGACGGGAAAGAAGCAACTGTTTCCACAAATCATGCTCTTGATATGCCCACAGGAGTTGTTACCGGTGGCTCCATAGCTCGGCAGGAAGTGTGCATGCGCATAGGGGGCATCGAGTGGGGCGATGCGATCAAGCGTCTCCATAAGATCCGTCTCCACGCAGGGCAGCCCCTCGTTTACCACGATTCCGCAGGTCGTATGCGACAAAATAATCGCCGCCAAGCCATTCGTCACCGAGCTGCGTTCGATGGCAGCGTGCACGTCCTCGGTAATATCGATGAACTGGTCCGGAGCAGTCGATAGATAGCTCAATGTCTCGAGCGTCACCATGTTCACTCATCCCCTTCAAGAAAACGCAGGGCATTACCCCAGTAGAGCCTTTCTCGCGCATCATCGCGCATGGGCACGGTATCGAGCGCCCGCTTGAGTTTGAATGCACGGAAGCGCGGCGTATTGCTGGCGAACATCACTTGGTGCGATAGCGCGCGCTCATACCACAGCGGCCCCATATCGACCGTGAAAAGACGCTGCATCATCTCCTCGGGCGAATCGATGTAAGTGATAGAGGTGTCCGCGTAGCAGTTGGGATACTTGAGCAGCATCGCCACGGTCTCGCGCACCCAGGGCCAGCCAAAATGGGTCAAACTAAAACGCACATTTGGATGCGTTGCGATTGTGTGCTCAAATGCAAGCGGGTTACTGCGCGAGAGCTCTGCGCCCGGCTCCCAAGACATACCGGCATGGAAAACCACCGGCTTGTTATAGCGCTCGCACAGTTCGTAAAGCGGCTCGGCCACAGCATCATCGGGAGCAAAACCCTGCTTTGCAGGATGCAGGCAAAGCCCCTTTGCCCCCAACTCGGTAAAGGCGCGCTCCAATTCGTCTGCGGCACCGCTCACCTGCGGGTCTACGCTCGCAAATCCCCACAGACGATCGGGATGTGCGGCAACCAGCATGGCAATCTGGTCATTGGTGCCAAAGTGCCCTCCGCATGCCGTGGTTACATCGAGCGGCATGAGTACGCTCTTCTGCACATCGCAGACGTCCATCTCGACTTGAAGCTCATCCCAATCCATGGGGCCCATATGCCCCATACCAAATTCTCGTGACCAAAAACCGAATCCATCAGGCTCATCACCCGGCGTACAGATCTCGCCGTAGAGCATAGGATGGACCAACATGTCGATAACCATTTCGTACTCCTTTCCAGGCATTTGACCCTAGTACGGCTCAAACGAACCAATCACTCGGGACGACAGCTCAGCGCCCGCCTTCATACACGCCGGAATATCAAGGCCATCGATCACGCCCTTGGTAAACCCGGCGATATACGAGTCGCCGGCACCCACGGTATTAACGACCTTCTCCGCCGGCACGATCCCGCACTCATAGAAGCGCTCACCGTCATAGGCAATGCTTCCCTTCTCGCCAAGCGTGGCAACCGCAACGCGCGGCCCCAATACCTGCACGCGGCGTACCCAGTCTCGTAGCTCCGGAGTGTCCTCTTCAAACGACATGAACGCATAGTCAACGTAGGGAAAATGGTTCTCGCAGGCATATTCGGGATCCTGGCTGAACACCGAGAAGTCCATAACCACCGTCTTGCCCGCATCATGCCATTCGGGCAGGAGGTCCAAACAATTGCCAAACAGGTCGGTGTGAATGATGTCATGTTCTAGGATAAACGCCCGGTCATCTTCATTCGGTCGATATGTCTCCATTACGCCATCGATTGCCTCGAGATGTACGCGATCGACGCCGTCTTTCAACGCCATGAGCATCACCGAGGTGTCGCCATCCTCCACCCGCAGATGTGAGATATCAAACCCCTCGGCGGCCAGCGCCTCCCTCATCTTGTCTCCGTACTCGTCCTTGCCGACAACCGACACGGCGGATACCGAAACGCCCATTCGTGCAAGATGGATACCCCAGTCAATGCCGTTACCAGTCGGATAGAACACGCCGATGTTTTGATAGACGTCCGCACAGCAAAAACCAGCCGCGCACGCTTTAATACCCATACTCTTCTCCAATGTTCAAAAGGGGACCCACCACATAACGAGCCCCCTTTTCGCGTTTCGCTTATTGTTTTGCATCGGCTGTCCAAGGCCTCATAGCCAGACCGCCGTACGCTTTCTTAAGCTATTCGACGATTGGTGCTCCGTGGCCCCAAGAACCTTCCATGCCGCACACGGTCGAGGCAAACCCGGCAGCAAAGTCGAGCGCGCGCTCGATGGCCTCGGCGCCACCCTCACCACGCTTGGCGGAATCGAGATAGCACATCAAAAACGAGGTGAGGAACGAGTCGCCCGCCCCCATGGTGTCCTTCATGTCCGTTACCGGTTTAGCCAGCTGGCGGTAATAACGCTCGCCGTCGTAAGCGATGCAGCCCTCGGCGCCCGCCGTAGCCGACACAAAACGCGGACCCAGATCCTTCACCCATGCCAGACGCTCGCGAATCTCGTCCTCACTCGCGGCATCCGCCGCACTAAAGAAAGCAAAATCGACATAGGGCGCAATCTGCTCGTAGTACTCGTCGGTGGAGTCGTCCGAAAAGTCAAAAGAGACCGTGACGCCCGCAGCCTTCAACTTGGGCAGCTCGCGCTCGGTGAAGCAATAGTTGCCCGAATGAACCACATCGAACTGCTTCATGTACGAAAGGTCAAAGCGATCGAGAACATAGCGCGCATCGCCACGGATACCGCCCTCGTTGGAGCCGAGGAAGACACGGTCACCGTCAACGACGGTCACGCGAGCCGCTCCGTTCTCGCCAATCATCTGCTCGCACTTGTCAAGCTCGATACCCTCATCCTCGAGGCTTGCAATGACATGCTCGGCAGCGGCATCATTGCCAAAAATGCCCATGTATGCAGAGCGTGCGGCACCGCATTTCTTGGCATAAACGGCGAAGTTCACCGCATTGCCGCCGGGATACATGGTGTGGATATGCTCGTAGCGATCGACGACGTTGTCGCCAAATCCGAGCGCGTTAACGTTAAATGCCATGGCCTTTGCCCCTTCTAGTACTCGACAACACCCATATAGCGACGGAAATCGGGATCGTGATCAAACACCTTGCCGCGTGCAGCACGCAGCTCGCAGTTCATGGCGTAGAACAGCACCGGGTCCAGATAGGCACGGACACTCGCCGGCACGGCTTCCATACCGTACTCCTTGGCATCGAGCACCATCAGCGTATCGGTATGCGTCTTAAGGAACGCAAGGGCGCGCTCGTCCATAGCACGGCACTCGCTGGAGCCCATCTGCAGGAAGTAAAAAACGCCATCCTGAGTAGCCTCGAAGGGGCCGTGGAAGTACTCGGCAGAGTGGATGTAGCTGCAGTGCTGCCACTGCATCTCCATAAGAGAGCAGATAGCGAAACCGTAGGTCTGGCTAAAGTTGGGACCGCTGCCCAGAATGTAGAAGAACTCGTGCTCCTGGCAAAGCTTGGCAAAACGATCACCTAGCTCGGCATTTACCTTCTCACGTGCCGGGGGAAGAATCTTATCCATCTCGGCGATACCGGCATACATATCGGCAAGATCGGCGTAGCCCTCCTGCTGATCGAGCAGCTCGGCCGCAAGCGACAGCGAAATGCCAGCGGGGACCTCGGCCTGCGGCACGCCCTCGCCCCACGGGTAGACCCACGTGGTCCACTTGCCGGAGTCAATCTTGGATCCAGCGTTGTCGGTCTGGGCGATTACCGTAGCGCCGGCAGCAAGGGCAATCTCGCAGCCCTCGACGACCTCGGGGGTGTTGCCACTGTGGCTGCAAGCAATGACCAGGGATTTCTCGCCCAAGCGGCGCGGGCGCATGATATCAAACTCGCGAGCCGTATAGATATACGAAGTGAAGGTGGTTGCCTCGCGCTGCAGAAGCTCATGAGCCGGGATCAAATCGATCATGGAGCCACCGCAAGCAATCCAGTAGACGCTGTCGAACTTGCCCTTCTCGGCAATTGCCTCTTTGATCAGATCGTGTGCGTTCATATCCAGTTCCTTTCTTGTTTGGTCCGCAATCAATGAGATTGGCTGCGTGGCCGATAGTTGTTTTAGTCAATCAGATATTTCTCGAATGCGGCCATGTTCTTGGCATCTGCCGCCGCCGGGTCATCGTAGTAACGACCGTCCGTGATTTCCTGGCCCAGCATGCCGTCAAAACCATGGGCGTTGAGCGTGGCGACGAAGGCGTCCATATCGTGCTTGCCATCGCCCCACACCAGATGGCCATACGGGTCACCGTCGATAAAGTGCATCTCGTGAATTGCCCCATCACCAAAGGCGGCAAACCAGTCCTCGAGCGTCTCGCCTGCAACGCCCATCGCGGTTGTATCAACCATGGGCTGTAAGTACGGGCTCGCGACCTCGTCAATCATGCGCTTCGCATCGGAAACCGTCGTCACAAGGTTGCTCTCCTCGGGACGCAGGCTTTCCATCGTAAGCACCAGACCGTGCTCGCCGGCATACTCCGCCAGAATGGACAAGTGCTCGCGGCTGCGCTTCCAGGCTTCCTCGCGATCCTCGTCCCAGTCGCCCCAGCCCGAGTTGACGGACATACGATCGCACCCAAGTACCTCGGCAAGCTCAATGCCGTGCTTAAAGTACGCCAGGCTGCGCTGTTCATGCAGCGGCTTGCGTGCGCAGTATTGCCAAGGATAGACAACATTCTCGGGGCACAGAGTACGATACCTAAGCCCACGGTCTGCAGCCTTTTTCGCCAGGACCTCAGCCTCAAAGTAGCCCGTGTGGTCGAGCGTCACATGCGGCTCCGCACACCACAGCTCAATGGACTCAAAGCCCAAACGCTGCTGCGCGTCAAGGAAGTAATCGAGCGACCACATGATGTAGTGGATATTCATGCCCGCAATCTGTTCGCGGCGCAGCGTCGGTTTGGATTCAGACACCTTATGCCTCCTTATTTCGATCGAACACGATTTGTCCGTCCGACATCGTCATATCAACCGCAAGATCGCGTGCGTCGCGATAATCGAGGTCGAACACATCCCGATCGAGCACGCAGATATCGGCAAGCTTGCCAACCTCAAGCGTACCCAGCTCGTCTTCGCGCATCAGATCGTACGCGCCCCCGGCAGTCCAAGCGCGCAAGAGCTCGACAAGCGTCGGCACGTTGGCCTCATTCACGGGCAGTCCATCGTCGAAGTATCCGCCGCACGCGCTGTAGATTGACTCGCCCAGGCTCGGAATCAGCAGCGGCAAATCCGTACCACAGCACACCGTGCATCCGGAATCTTCCATGCCGCGGCGATTCCAGCTGTGTAAAAGTCGCGTCTCGCCAATTTGTCGACGCATCATCGATAGGCAATCCTCGCGCCGGTCCAGCGTCAGAATCTGCGGATAGACCTCGCAAATTCCACCTAACTTGCCAAACTCGACAAGATCGGTCGGGTCAGAGTTCTCGAGATCGGTAATCGCATGGCGGCGAAGCATCCGTCCATGTTCGTCTCGAGGCAGCGAGGCATAGAGCGCCACGGTGCGACGAACGGCGCCATCTCCCTGGCAATGCAAGGAATATCGGAAGCCGTCAGCATCAATTGCACGTAGCTCGTTCTCAATCAGATCCCACTCGGGCTCCTCGACGACCGTCTTGCCGGCGGCTCCCGCATCGGCCGTGTCCTCATAGGGGTCAATCATCTCGGCAAGCCCCGCCCATACGCCGCGATCGGTCATACGGTTGAAGCCAGAAAAACGAACGAACGGTCCCCGAAAGCGCTCTCGTGCCTCGCGGGCATATGCCAGATTTGCACCAGCGCCCACCGGCTGCGACATCATAGAGACGCGAACCGTCAGCTCACCAGATTCCTCACGGCGAGCCATTTCGTCGGCAAAGCCGTAGTAGTCATCAAACGCCATCTCCTTGATGGCGGTAACGCCGCGTTCGTTAAGCATGCTCATGTAGTCCGAATACCCCGCACGTACCTCGGGCAGCGCGAGGAAATCGCTCATCATGCGCCAGATCTTCTCGGCATAGCACGCCTGCGGTGTAAAGCCGTATCGCGCACTGGCGGCAGCATTGAGAACGCAGGTCTCCGCACCCGGTGTAAAGCAGACGACAGGGATATCGCCAAAACAATCGTCAAACACAGCCGCCGTATTTGCGTTCTCGGCATCCGATGCCAGCGTTTCGGGTAGGTTGTGGCCAAAAGCCGCCGCGCAATCCGGATGATCTTCTTTCCATGCACACAAGAGCGACACGGCCTCTTTGGCATCGGCGACGCCGGACAGATCAGACCCCAACGTCCGCAGCGCCCAGCCCGTATAGAAGGTATGCACATCGATCAGGCCAGGCATGACGGTGCGGTCGCCCAGGTCAACTACCTCGTCTGCTTGGGTCAAATACGAAGCTACCTCACACTTGGTGCCAACAGCCTCAATTCGATTGCCACGGACCGCTACGAAACCTTCAAACGGCAGGTCCCCCGTACCGGTAAAGACGCTCTTAGACGTCAGGACCGTCAAACGATCAGACATCACAACCACCTACACCGGAAGCATGCCAGAGATTGCCGTTACGATCAGGCCAAAGACGACCATGAAAATGAAGAACTTCCAAATGGTCTTCCACCATTGGCCAAACGAGATCTTTGCCACGGCAAGGCCGGCGACCGTCATGCCCGCCACGGGACTGATGGTGTTGATGGTCTGATTAGCAAACTGGAGCGCGGTAACGGCTGCCTCGGGATTGAGGCCCATAAGCTCGGTCAGGGGGCCCATAACAGGCATGGTGAGCGCCGCCAGGCCAGAACTCGAGGGAACCAGCAAAGAGAGCAGGCCAAGGACGATATACATAAACGTGGTGTAGACGGCGGCGGGTGCACCGGCGAGCGCAGTAGCGAGCGCCTGGAGAATGGTGTCGATGATCATGCCGCCCTCGGCGATGACCAGAATACCGCGAGCGATACCAATAACGATGGCGGCGTACGCAAAGTCGGCGAGACCTTTAACGAACTCCTCAGCAATCGTCTGCTGGTCAAGACCGCCCAGGATACCGGCAAGCAAGCCCATGCCAAGGAACACGGCGGAAATCTCATTCATGTACCAACCCTGGGTAACAAGACCCCAGACGATAATGCCCATACCGCAAGCAAAATCGATAAGCACGAGCTTCTGACGGATAGTGAACTCTTCCTCGATGGAGGCATCGGTCACGGAAAACTCGATACGCTTGAGCTTATCGTCCTCGTACGTAATGGACGACTCGGGGTTTTTCTTGACGCGCATGGCGTAGCGCATGGCCCATGCGATACCGACGGCAGTGAAGATGACCCAAGAAACGGCGCGCAGCCACAGTTGCGGATTGCCCTCGATGCCGATAATGCCCTGTGCGATCAAGACGTTAAACGGGTCGATGGTCGAAGCACAATATCCCAGGTTAGGACCAAGGAAGCAGATGATGAATGCCGTCATCGAGTCATAACCGATACCCATCATGATGGGAATGAAGATGGCATAGAACGGCAGGGCTTCCTCAGACATACCAAACGTAGTGCCGCAAATGGACAGCAACGTCATCGTGATGGGGATGATGAGGATGTCCTTGTTCTTGAGCTTTTTAATCACACGGCTCATGCCGGCATTCAAAGCGTTGGTCTTGGTGATGATTGCGAACGATCCGCCAATCAATAAGACGAACGCAACGACGTCGGCAGCCTCTTGGATGCCCTTAGTGGGCGCTTGCAGGACCGCGAAGATATCCTGACCCAGATTGATGGTCTCGCCGGTCTCGGAATCGGTGTAGTTCTTATCGACCTGTTCATAGGTTCCAGCAACGGCGACTTCACGCTCGCCCGCCGCTGTCGAAATCGTCTTGCGCTGATACTGACCAGAGGGAACGATCCAAGTCAGGACCGCAAAGACAACGATCAGCAAGAACATGATCGTATAGACATGCGGTAATTTGAACTTAAAACGTCTGTTTGTCTTCTTCGCCTTCGTATCTGACATAGATACCTCCAAAGAACTCGAGACTGCATCGCATCTCGCTTCAACGTTTGCACAAGGCAAACGTTCTATGACGTTCTATAGATTACCAGCAGCTTTTCTCGTCATCAAGATAATTTCAAACTGATTGCCGCAACGCGGTTGAACGGTTGCGTTTGCGCCGTGAACGGTATGGAAACGCCCGGTGAGATGATCCACCGGGCGTCTCCATTCGCAATGTCCTAGATGTCAAAAACGTAGCGAGACCCAACGATCCGCTGACGACCGATGATAAACGGCCGCCGCTGCTCATCAAAGAAGAAGGCTTCCATATAAAACAAGGGTTCGCCAACGGGAACCGCCAGCAACCGAGCGACCTCGGGCGATGCGCACGCGATCTCGAGCGTGCACGGGTCGGTAAACGCAGGCGTCCGCCCCGTCCGGTTGCGCACGAACTCAAAAATGGATTGGTTAGATAGAGGCGCCGTTGATAGAAAGGCGTTGTCCTCGTAAACGTATATGTTGTTCTCAAGCATGACAGGGACGCCATCGGCAGTACGCACGCGCTCAACGCAAATCAAGTCAGTTCCAACGGGAACACCAAAGAACTGTGCTTCGGTGGAATCCGCCGGCAGTATCTTTCTCGAAATGACACACGCCCCCGGTTCCATTCCGTTAGCGCGGCATGCGTCCGAAAAACTCTGGACGTCATCCTTCTGGCGAATCTTGCGCTTGAGCTTGGGGGCATTGACAAACGTGCCTTTCCCCTGTCGCTTCGTTAGATAGCCCTGTTGGACGAGCTCCTCAATAGCGCGTCGCACGGTAACGCGGCCAACTTTATAGCTCTCAGCCAATTCGAATTCGTTGGGTATCCGCGCACCTGCCTTGTAGGCACCGGAGTTGATTTCGTTTTTAATGATATCAATGACCTGTTGGTACAGCGGTATCGCTGCTTTACCGTCAGTTAGCCCTTCAGTCGGTGGCATATACCCTCTCCCAGCGCAATTACGTCTAAAACGGGCTTAAGGGCATTCAACAAGTCCTTAAGCCCGCATTAGCTTAAAGTATGCTAGGTGTCGCACCAAAATGTCGGGTATTTACTCATCGGACCCGAAAAACGCGCAACTAACGCGCTCTTACGCGAGTTCCAGCAGGTCCGGCAGCTGGTCGATAATCTTGTCCGCGGCATCCTGGCTAAAGCCAAAGCGTTCCTCGCGCTTGGCAACGACCGTCAGGCCGGCTCGCTTGCCGGCAGTGATGCCAGGCACCGAATCCTCAACGCAGCAGCAGCGATTCGCGGGCAGCCCCAGCAGGTCCAGCGCATGCAGGTAGATGTCGGGCTCGGGCTTACTCTCCTTAAACTGCTCGCCGCTCACCACATACTCAAAGGCATCCGACAGCCCGCACGCGTTGAGCACTTCCTCGATGCTATCCATGGGAGACGAGCTGGCAAGCGCCACGCGAACGCCACGGCGCGGCAGCTCTCGAATCGTATCCACGGCGCCTGGGTTAATCAAAGCCTGATAGTCGCGCGGACGCTTATGCGCCCACTCGTCCCAACGGGCCAACGCTTCCTCGCCAGTGAAATGCCCCTTACCGGCGCGCTCAAACCAATCGACCAGCATATGCAGGAAGAACTGATGCGAGGTACCGACTTGCCCATTCAACTCCTCTTGAGTCAGGTTAAGCCCAAGCTCCTTGGCAAACGCGGCAGTCTCGCCCAGGTAGTAATACTCGGTATCGACAATGACACCGTCCATGTCAAAGATAACGGCGTCGAACGGAAATGCGGACACGGCACCCTCCCTAACAAAAGGGCGCCCGCAAGCAGGCGCCCAAACCATGCATTAATCGGCGATTCTAACCCAGCAGCTTATCCAGCGCCACTGCAATACCGTCTTCGTTGTTATTGGCGGTTACCATCTGGGCAACTGCCTTAACCTCATCGACGGCGTTGCCCATGGCAACACCGGTGCCGGCCCACTCAATCATGGACTTGTCGTTCTGGCCGTCGCCAAACGAGACGACCTCGCTGGCATCGATACCGAGCTTGGGCAGGGCACCCTCGAGCGCACGGGCTTTGTCGATACCGGGCGCCGTGTACTCAAAGTACCAGTCGGCCGTAAACATGCCCGAAAGCGTCTGGGTAAAGGGCGCATACATCTCCTCGTAATGCGCCTGCAGGTAGGTCGGATCACCCGCCGTCAGCAGCTTGTCCACGGGATAAGTGTCCACGACCTCATGCAAGCTCTCGACCTCGCGAATCTTAAGATCGCACGCATCGCGCTCATACTTGACGATATTCTTCTGCAAGCCGTCAGGCAGCGTGATCATGCAATGGTACGAGTCCTCGACGTGCAAATCGCGACCGAGCGAAATCATAGGGATCACGTCGAAATTGCGCAGATGATCAATCAGACGGTGCAGCTCGTCAGCCGGCATGGCCTGGTCAAAAAGGACCTCATCGGTCTGAGCGTCGACCACATGCGCGCCATTAAAGGCAACTAGCAGACCGTCATGGTTTTGAAGGTCGAGCTCCTGCGCCAAGGCGTGCAACCCCCATGCGGGACGGCCCGAAGCCAAGATGAGCTTAATGCCCGACTCCTGCGTCGCGAGCAGCTTCTCGCGCGTACGCGGGCTGATGACCTTTTGGTCGTTGGTGAGCGTACCGTCGATATCCATTGCGATGGCTTTGATTGCCATATATGCCTCCCTGTCATTGAACAACCTTGTCTGAGCCATCATACAGAACACCCACGGCGGCGCTGTTTGCAACGGGAAAAATGTCATATTGTCCCAAACATGAACGGCGCGCCTTCGACGATTGCGATGCCCGTCGAGGCGCCTCCCGATACATTCCATCCTATCCAAATAGCAAGGGGCCCGTATCCCAACGGATACGGGCCCCTTTCAGCCATAAGCCAACTCAGCCGTAAAGACTACTTGCGATGAGCGCGATAGAACTCGATGAGCGCCTGGGTCGAAGCGTCCTGCTCGGCCTTGGCGGCGTCGTCGTGGAAGGCCGGGGTGATCTGCTTGGCAAGCTGCTTGCCCAGCTCGACGCCCCACTGGTCGTAGGAGTCGATGCCCCAGACCGTGCCCTCGACAAACGTGATGTGCTCGTACAGGGCGATGAGCTCGCCGAGTGCGAACGGGGTCAGCGTGTCGCCGAAGATCGAGGTCGTCGGACGGTTGCCCTCAAAGCAGCGGGCCGGGACGATCTGCTCGGGCGTGCCCTCGGCACGAACCTCGTCGGCCGTCTTACCAAAGGCGAGCGCCTTGGTCTGGGCCAGGAAGTTGCCCAGGAACAGCTCGTGGACGTCCTGGCCGCTGTCGGTTGCGGGGTTGGCAGTGTTGGCGAAAGCGATAAAGTCGGCCGGGACCACCACGGTGCCCTGGTGCAGCAGCTGGTAGAAGGCGTGCTGACCGTTGGTACCGGGCTCGCCCCAGAAGATCTCACCGGTATCGGAGGTCACAGCGCTGCCGTCCCAGCGGACGTGCTTGCCGTTGGACTCCATGGTGAGCTGTTGCAGGTAGGCCGGGAAGCGGTGCAGATACTGGCAGTACGGCAGCACGGCGTGGCTCTTGGAACCGAAGAAGTTGACGTACCAGACGTTGAGCAGGCCCATCAGCGCGACGGCGTTGTTCTCGAGCGGGGTGTTGCAGAAGTACTCGTCGATGGCGTGGAAGCCCTCAAGGAACTGCTGGAAGCGCTCGGGGCCGAGCACGACGATCAGCGACAGGCCCACGGCGGAGTCGACAGAGTAGCGGCCGCCGACCCAGTTCCAGAAACCAAAAGCGTTGGCGGGGTCGATGCCGAAGGCCTCGACCTTCTCGAGTGCGGTGGAAACGGCGACAAAGTGCTTGGCCACGGCCTCGGCGTTCTGCTCATCGGAGCCGTCGATGGCACCCTGAGCCTTGAGCTGCTCGAGCATCCAGGTCTTGACCTCACGAGCGTTGGTGAGGGTCTCGAGCGTGGTGAAAGTCTTGGAGACGATAATCACGAGCGTGGTCTCGGGATCCAGACCCTTGAGCTTCTCTGCCTGATCGTTGGGGTCGATGTTGGAGATGTAGCGGCAGTCAATACCGGCGTCGGCGTAGGGACGCAGGGCCTCGTAGGCCATGACCGGGCCCAGATCGGAGCCGCCGATGCCGATGGACACCAGGTGCTCGATCTTTTTGCCGGTAACACCCTTCCACTCACCGGAGCGCACGCGCTCGGCGAAGGCATACATGCGATCGAGGACCTCGTGCACGTCGGCGACGACATCCTGGCCGTCGACGATAAGCTGGCCTTTCTCGCTTGCCGGACGGCGCAGCGCGGTGTGCAGGACGGCGCGGTCCTCGGTGGTGTTGATGTGCTCGCCGGAGAACATGGCGTCGCGGCGCTCCTCGAGCTTCACCTCGCGGGCAAGATCGCACAGCAGCTTGACGGTCTCATCAGTCACCAGGTTCTTGGACAGGTCGAAGTGCAGGTCACCGGCGTCAAAGCTCAGCTTGTTCACGCGCTCGGCATCGGCGGCGAACCAGGCCTTGAGGTCGATACCCTCGGCCTCGAGCTTCTCCTGATGGGCCTCGAGCGCCTTCCAAGCGGCAGTCGACGTAGCATCGATAGGTGCGGCAACAGTTGCCATAGAGTCCTCCTCAGCATACGGGCGCACGCCTCCATGCGCCCGGACATTCAGATGCCACTATTCTAGCGCAGGTCAAGACTATAATCAGCGAGCGTTGCCAATCGGCCCCCAAACGGCAACCGACCAAAAAGGGACAGGTTTAATTTGGCAGGTCAAACGCTTTACCAATCAAAAAGAACCTATCCCTTTATGGTAAATATTAGGCCGCGGCGCACACACTGCCGAGCAGCTCGCGCAAGGGCGAGCCGATACCCTCCAGCAGTTCGGGCGCGATGATGGCAAAAACGGGAACCTCGCCGGCCCCCACGACGACAGGCACCTTGCCCTCCGAGACAATGCATCCATAAGGGACAAAGCCGTCTTCGCCGGCATCGAGCGCCGCCATGCGACGCGCGAGCTCGCGCGCAAAGCTGGCAGTATCGGCATCGCCAATCGCCAGGACAAAGTCCACGCCTTCGTCGGTCGCCAGGGCCACGGCTTCGTCGATCAGCTCGTCTCCCCCGGCACCCTCAACCGAGCCGCAGCGGAAAAGTACACGCTCGAGTAGGGCTCGATCAAGCGAGCCAAGTGCCGCCGAGACAAGTTCATCGCGCGTATGCTTGTCGCCGCCCAACACGACCAGCGCCTTGGTGCCGCCATAGTGGGCAACCAATCGTCCGCACCAGCGAGCCACGTCTCCATCCGCAACAAGGCGCGTCGGCATACCAAACCCATAGTTGACCATCATTCCCACAACCCTTCCGTGCATGTAGGCCGTATCGATCGTTAGGCTCATGCTACGAAGGGAGCTTTTCCGAGCTGTTTCGCGCTCTTTAGGGCTGCGTTAAAACCCAATTCATAACCGACCAAAACAAACCTGTCCCTTTTCGGCAGGTTTTGACGATGTCTGGGCGAGCGGGTATTATCGAACAGGTATTCGATAAGAACATGTGTTTGATGGGAGGGCACGGGTGGAGCACGGGCAACATACCTATATCTGCATCGACCTTAAGACGTTCTACGCCAGTGTCGAGTGCGTCGACCGCGGACTCGACCCACTCACGACGTGCCTGGTTGTTGCCGACGAATCGCGCGGGCGTACGACCATCTGCCTCGCCATCACACAGGCTATGAAGGACCTCGGAATCCACAACCGCTGTCGCCTGTTCGAGATTCCCGACGGCATCGACTACATCAAGGCCGTACCGCGCATGCAGCACTACATGGAGGTGTCGGCGCAGATCTACGGTATCTACCTGGAATACGTCAGTCCGCAAGACGTTCACGTCTACTCAATTGACGAGTGCTTTATCGACGTGACACCGTATCTGGACCTCTATCACACCGATGCGGAAGGCTTCGCCTGCATGCTGCGCGACGAGGTCCTAGCGCGCACCGGCATCACGGCGACGGTCGGCATCGGCCCCAACCTATTCCAGGCCAAGGTTGCACTCGACATCACCGCCAAGCATGTGCCCAGTCGCATCGGCATACTCGACGACGAGATCTTTCGCAAGGAGATCTGGCCCCATCGCCCCATCACCGACATCTGGGGCATCGGCCCCGGCGTGGCGGCCCGTCTCGAGAAATACGGCGTCTACGACCTGATGGGGGTCGCAGCGCTCGACGAGAACCTGCTCTACGACGAACTCGGCGTCAATGCCGAGTATCTGATCGATCACGCCTTCGGGCACGAGCCAACAACCATCGCCGATATCCAAGCATATCGTCCGCAGGCAACCTCAACCACCACAGGGCAGGTGCTCTCGAAGGGCTATGCCTACGAGCAGGCCTACACCGTCTTGCGCGAGATGGTCGACAACGCCGTGCTGGACTTGGTCGATAAGCACGTGGTGTGCGACAGCATCTCGCTCTTTGTGGGCTACGCGAGCGAGCGAGCCGACATACGCCGGCTCGACGCCAGCGGCACGGCGCAATATGTGGACGGATGCGGACACCTGCGCTCGAGCACCTCGAGCATCGTGCCCACCGCAACCGCCGGCCCCGAACTCGCACCCCGTGCGCCCAAGCCCGTCCAGCGCGATGACGAACGGCGTCGCCTGGTGCGCGAGGCACAGGCAATCGATGGCATCTTTGTGGGGGAACACGGCGGCAAACCGCGTGGTGGCTACGCCGCGCTCTTCGCGCACTCCAACGCCTCGCGCAAGCTACCCGAGCGCACCAATTCGTTTAAGAAGATCATGGGCTATTTCGACGAGCTCTGGGCGCAGACGGTCGATCCCAAGCGACCGGTCAAGCGCATCAACCTGGGCTTTGGCAATCTCATGCCCGAGGAATTTGCCACCGTCGATCTGTTCAGCGACGCCGAGGCCGATGAACGCGAACGCGACCTGGCACGCGCCGTGTTGGCCGTGAAAGGCAAGTACGGCAAAAACGCGCTCGTCAAGGGATTAAGCTTTACCGCCGGCGCCACCGCGCGCGAACGCAACGGCCAAGTTGGAGGACATCGTGCCTAAACCCAAGCAGCAGCCCGTGCGCCCGCCGACCGCCTTCGAGCGCCTGGCGGACCCCGAGGGCAGACGCCGCGCCGCCGACCCCAAGCTCACTGCCAACGGTGCCGTGCGCGCCAACCGCGCCGCGCAGTTTATGCCCTTTGCCGCCCTCACGGGATACTACGAACTCGTGCGCAAGCAGGAAATCACCGTCGAGTCAAAACGTGAGCTCACGGAAGAAAAAGCCCTCGTACTTTCTAAAAAGCTCGAGGGTCTCAAACGTGGCGACTTGGTTCGTGTCACCTATTACGATACATACGGCTATCGCTCCCGCACCGGCATCCTCGACGAGGCGCTCCCCGCCTTCAAGCTCCTCAAGCTCCGAGACATCGCCATCGACTTCGACGACATCCAAGACATCGAACTGCGCGGACGAGCCTAGCCAAGGAAGCGCATCCAGGGCGGCGCTTACAGCGTCATGACGTAGTAGCCCGCGTCTTTCACGGCCGTCTCGAGGACACAACGATCAACCGGCTGCTTAGAGCGCACGCGTGCCGTGTGGTCCGCATACGTCACCGTTGCCCACACGCCATCCAGCGCATTGAGGGCATTGGCCACGTTCTGAGCGCAGCCGTCACAGCTCATGCCGCCGATGAGCAGCTCATCGCTATAGGGATAGTGTGACGCATCCGTATCCACCACAACAACCTTTTTGGCCTTCTTGCCGCTCGTACCATCGCTGCAGCAACTCTTCCCGTGTGTCGAAGCGGCAATGCGACGCAGTCCAAAAAACATGCCGACGGCAATGACGGCCAGCACGATGAGATTCGCAGGGTTGAGCAAGTCACTCATGCGCTCCCCTTTCAAGTAGCACTATCTAGATACCCCCATGGGGTGTCCCCATCTTAACCCAAAATCATGTCTGTTCGGTCAATTAGTTTCCCTCTTCAAACTTTTTTGTTGACCATGGCTTACTTTCGTGTATAAGTTTTCCTAGGCTAACAGTTTAGATCCGTAAGGAGCGCCGTGACTCGAACCATAGACATCCCAACGTTTCAGGCAGCGGTCGTGCGCAACTGCTCTCCCACGCTCGCGGGCATCAAGCCGGCATCGCTCTTTACCTATCCAGGCACCTACGCCCACGGGAACGGCTCGACCACAACCGAAACCATCGCAGAACGCCGAGCACGCCTGCTCGACGTTATCGCCCAGTGCAATCGCGAGCTTGACCCGCTCGGCATCCACCTGAGTGTTTTGGTTTGGCGGCCCTGCGGAGCACTCGTGTACGTGTACCGAGCCAAAAGCCTCGCCACCTATTTCGCAGACCCTCGCGCCCAAACAGCGCTCGCCTCGGAAGGCTACGACACGAGAGACCTTTCGACATGCCTTGTGCATTTGGCATCACGCATCACGCTCGCGAGCAATAACGTCGCGGAATGCGCTTGTAGCCAGACTCGATGCGCACTACCCCAGCAAGCTAGCTGCAGCAACGACTGCACCTGCGAGTTTCCGCACGAAATAGGCTACTTCCTTGGATATCCCTACGACGACGTGCACGAGTTTATCGTCCAGCGCGGCGAGAACTACAAGGTCTTTGGAGCTTGGAAGGTCTACACGAATGTCGAGCAAGCGCTTGCGATGTTTGACGCCTACCGCGCTTGCACTCAATACCTCACCTTTGTCTATCAGCAGGGCTGCAGCTTGGCGCAACTTGCCCAGGCAACCCGATAGAACATAGAAGCCGCGGCAACCTGCCGCACAACTGAAAGGACTCAACATGAGCAAGATCGCCGTCGTCTACTGGAGCGGCACGGGCAATACCGAGGCCATGGCAAACCTCGTCGCCGAAGGCGCCACGTCCGCGGGTGCCGAGACTGAGGTCATCCCCTGCGCCGACTTCTCTGCCGACAGGGCCGCCGACTACGACGCCTTCGCCTTCGGCTGCCCCGCCATGGGCTCCGAGGAACTCGAGTACGATGAGTTCCAGCCGATGTGGGACGAGGTCAAGGAGACTCTCGGCGACAAGAAGGTCGTCCTCTTTGGCTCCTATTCGTGGGCCGAGGGCGAATGGATGGACAACTGGAAGGCCGACGCCGACGAGGCGGGTGTCAACGTCGTCGATTCCGTCATTTGCTACGACGCCCCCGACGATGAGGGCGAGGCCGCCTGTCGCGCCCTGGGCGCCGATCTGGCCTAGCAACGCCACGGGACCGACAAGGCTGAGTCACGACAACACATATTCGCGTCCCAACAAAAGCGGGGGCTGGATCCAATCCAGCCCCCGCTTTCTGCAACGATAGCTTTGCGAAGCAGCTACGAAATATTGCCCAAGAACGCCTTGGTACGCTCGCTCTTGGGATGGTCAAAGACCTCGCTCGGCGTGCCCTCTTCCACGATAACGCCGCCGTCCATAAAGACAACGCGGTCGGCGACATCGCGGGCAAAGCCCATCTCGTGCGTCACCACGATCATAGTCATGCCATCACGTGCCAAATCGCGCATGACACCCAGAACGTCGCGAACCAGCTCGGGGTCGAGCGCCGACGTGGCCTCGTCAAAGAGCATGACATGAGGGTTCATCGACAGGGCGCGAGCAATGGCCACGCGCTGCTGCTGGCCGCCCGAAAGCTGGCTCGGCATAAAGTCGATGCGCTCGGCAAGACCGACCTTGGTCAGCTCCTCGACGGCGATCTTCTCGGCCTCTTCCTTACTGCGCTTGAGCACCTTTTGCTGCGCGAGCATAACGTTCTTCTTGACCGACAGATGTGGGAACAGGTTGAACTGCTGAAACACCATGCCCAGATGTGTGCGTACCTTATTGAGGTCGACGCCCTTGGCGCACACATCCACGCCCTCAACGACAATCGAGCCGCTCGTGGGATCCTCCAGGCGATTGATGCAGCGAAGCATCGTCGACTTGCCCGAGCCCGAGGGGCCCAAAACAACGACGACCTCGCCCTTATGCACGTCCAGATCGATATCGCGCAAAACTACGTTGTCGCCAAAGGCCTTCTGAAGGTTCTTGATGCTGACGACAACCTCGTTCGAGTTATTGGTTTCGCTCATGATAGGACCTCCTTACAGACCAGCGATGTGATCGGCGGGCGTCGCGACAACCTGCCCGGCGCTCTTAGTGAGACGCTTCTTTTTTGTCTCGGCCGTACCCAGAAGCCTCGCCTCAAGGCCGCTCACCAAGCGAGCAAGCGGCAGGGTAATGACCAGATAGAACAGGGCGGCAACCACATATGGCGTAATGGAGCCCGTCGTGGCCACGATGGTACGGGCGTTCATGACGATCTCGACCACGCCCACGGCGGCGAGCAGCGACGTATCCTTGTAGAGCAGGATGAACTCGCTGGTCAGGGTGGGCAGGACATTGCGGAACGTCTGCGGAATCATAACGTAGAGCAGTGTCTGGAAGGCATTCATGCCCAGCGAGCGAGCGGCCTCGTTTTGACCCTTAGGGATCGACTGAATACCGGCACGGAAGATCTCGCACAGATACGCGGACGAGTTCATGGCCATGACGATGACGCCCAGGACATAGTCGTCCACCTTGACGCCGGCCAGCGGCAGGCCGAAGAACGCGATATAGATCTGCAGGAACGCCGGCGTGCCGCGGATGATATTCACGTAGATACCGGCAAGGCAGCGCAGGATGCGCGACTTGGAGATGCGCATGAGCGACAGGGCAAAGCCAAAGGGGATCGCCAGCGGAAACGCCACGAGCACGATCGAGAGCGACATGAGGAAGCCTTTGAAGACGATCGGCAGGCTCTGGACCAAAATGACCGGGTTCAGGAACAGGCGCAGGAACATGTTGGAATTCCATGCCTCGACCCACGGCTGCTCCTTAAGGTCGGCCAGGAGGTTATCGAATGCCGTCACGCCCTTGATCTCCACCGACGGAATCTTGGAGATCTTCTTGGTCGAACCATCGGCCAAAGTGTAGGTGCCGCTAAAGGCCTCGTCGCCGCCCTCGACGGGGAAGGTCACGCCGTAGACCTCGACGCGGAAATAGCCGCCGGCGGGCGCCGTCTCGCCAAAATCGATCTTGAGCGTCAGACCGTCGACCTTGCACGTAGGCTTCATGGGAGTACGGTCCATAAGGTCATCGCCCGAGAGCATCGTCAGACGCGTGTCGTCCGCACCAAAGGTCGCACCATCGGCAAAGGTCAGCGAAAGACCGCTCAGCTCCTCGTCGGCATCGGCCTGGACCTCCCAGGTGATACGAGTCTCGGTGCCACCGACCACGTCGCTACCCGAACCGGTATTGGGTCGGGCGGTGATCTTTGCGGTCTCAAGCGCCTGAGCGGTCGAGGGCACGCAGGCCCCCGCGCATACCAGGGCGAGCGCCACAGCCAGGGCACAGGCCAGCTTTTGGAGCATCGAGGGCAGTGGATAGCTCTGGCCCATAGCTCCTTGGTTCAATCGAGACAAGGTGGCTCCTAACGTTTAAGTTGCCGACATAACGGGGCGGGATGACGCCCATTCAAGAAACGCAAAGGCCCTCTCCGCCAAAACGGAAAGGGCCCGCGTGCAATCAAGTAGCTATTTTACTTGATGTTGTACTTAGCCATAAGGGCGTCAACGGTACCGTCGTCGGTCAGGTCCTTGATGGCCTGGTTGATGTCATCCTTGAGCTTGGTGTTGCCCTGGTTGATGGCAATGGCGTACTCCTCGCCGGTGCTGATCTGCTTGATGGTCTGGCAGGTGTTGAACTGCTCGGCGGTCAGCTGGCTGGCAACGGAGCGGTTGGTGACTACGGCATCGCCCTTATCGGACTGCAGGGCGCTGAAGCACTCGGTGGCGTCCTTGTAGGGGACGATCTTGGCCTTGGGGAAGTTCTCCTGGGCAAAGGCCTCGGCGGTCGAGCCAGACTGGACGATGATGGTAGCGTCGGCGTTGTTGAGCTTCTCGCTGAAGTTATCGGCCGTAATGTCGGTGTTATCGACCTTGGTCACGATAGCCTGATCGTCCATGTAGTAAGAGTCGGAGAACGCGACTTCCTTCTCACGCTCGGGCGTGTCAGTGATAGCCGCGATGGCGGCATCGTACTTGGCGCCCGAAGCAACGCCCGGGACCAGCGTGTCAAAGTCGTTGTTAACGTACTCGACATCCAGACCCAGCTTGTCACCGATAGCCTTGATGAGCTCAAGGTCAAAGCCCTGGTAATCGCCGTTGTCATCCTTGTACTCAAACGGCGCATACTCGGCAGAGGTGCCGACGGTGAGCGTACCATCCTTGACGAGCGCGTACTCCTTGGAACCGTCGACCTTCTCGACCTTCACGTCGTCAGAGCTGCTGGAACCGGCATCGGAACCAGAGGTGGCGTTGGACGAGCCACAACCCGTCAGTGCAAGAGCGAGTGCCATGGCACCCGTGGCGGCAAATGCGCCAAGCTTCTTAAGCTTCATGATCAGTCTCCTTCCAATGACCCCACTTGATTCAGAGGTCTGCAAAAACTGAGGGCTATTATGCACCCGTAAGTGCGAATCTGCAATGAGAAAACTGATTGAAACAAACCCATAACGTGAATCGAACACTCCACTTTGTGACAGTTGTTACTGCTGCAATGACCTTAACAGTTTGATTTCAGCCGCATAACCTGCAAGTTCGTTCGGAGTCTCCAAAATAAACGGCAGCGAACGCAAACGGCCATTCGATACAATATTCTGTATAACCTGCATACCGCCACCAAATTCCTCGCTGCCAAGGTATCCCTTGCCGATGCACTCGTGACGATCTTTATGGGCGCCACAAGGGTTCTTCGAATCGTTGATGTGTACGGCATGCAAGCGATCGATACCCACCACGCGGTCGAACTCGTCGAGTACGCCGTCCAGATCATGGATGATGTCGTAGTCGGCATCGCTCACATGGCAGGTGTCCAAACAAACGCCCAGCTTATCGGACAGCTCTGGGCACTTGGCGGCAACGCCCTCGATAATGCACGCCAGTTCTTCAAAGCTACGGCCCACCTCGGTGCCCTTGCCTGCCATGGTCTCAAGCAATACCGTCGTCTGCTGTCCCTCAAACATCACCTGGCACAGCGTGTCGACAATCATCTGAATGCCGACGTCTGCCCCCTGTCCCACATGCGCACCGGGATGAAAATTGTAGTAGTTGCCGGGCAGTGCTTCCAGACGCTGCAAGTCCTCGGCCATTGCCTCCAAGGCAAACTCGCGCGCCCGCTCTTTGGCAGAACAGGGGTTGTAGGTATACGGGGCATGCGCCACCAGCGGGCCAAAGTCGTTTTGCTCCATAAGCTCGCGCAGGGCCGCCACGTCATCCATGTCAAGGTCTTTTGCCTTGCCACCGCGCGGGTTGCGCGTAAAGAACGCAAAGGTATTGGCGCCAATGGACAACGCCGTCTCCCCCATCGCCCGATAGCCCTTCGTCGTCGAAAGATGGCACCCGATCGTCAGCATCTCCAACTCCCCCTCATCAGTTGCGGTGAAATACGGTCTATTGGTGCCTTATTTTGGCGCAAACAGACCGTATTCCACCGCAAGTTATAAAAGGGGCATCAGGGACAAAGGCCTCCAGGCATTCCAAGCGCTGGTGCCATGCCCCCACGCCCTAAAGTTTCAAACGAATCGCATCGATGATGTGCGCGCAGCGCTGCGTGGCGGCAAGGGGCATGACGGGGCTTTCGAGTTTCCCCGCCTGAATGAGCTGCGTCGCATGCTGGATTTCGCCGTAGAAATCATCGACCTCAAACGGGGCATTTATTTCGAGCGTTCGCCCGTCGGAGTACTTCACATGGGCGAGCTCGGGGCGATGGAGACGCTCGATTTCCAACGAACCCCGCTCACAGGCAATCGTTAAGCGGCTTTCATATGTTGCTTTGCCGTCGCACACCATATGAATGGGTATACCGCCGACGCTCATATGGATCTCGTCGGCCCAATCGACGCGACCGCCCGATACGTCACGCCAGCGAACTTCACGGGACGAAACCTCGCACGCGCCCGCGAGCAAATCCTCAAACCAACCGACCGCATAGCAGCCCATGTCATATAGACAGCCGCCCTGCAACGGATCAAGCAGATAGCCCGAAGGAGACTCGCCGTAATCGAGCTTTTGCACGCTTTCAATCGAGACAATACGGCCAAGCTCACCCGACGCAAGCAAGTCCTTCACGCGAGTGCGCATCGGGCAAAACCGATTCTTCATCGCCTCCATAAACAGCACGCCGCGCTCGCGAGAGATGGAGGCAATCGAGAGAGCCTCTTCCTCACTCAAAACGGCCGGCTTTTCGCACAGCACGGCCTTTCCGGCGCGCAGCGCGCGACAGGCCCAACGCGTATGCATGCCATGCGGAAGAGCCAAGTAGATTGCGTCGACATCGGGGGCGGCAATCAGCGCGCCATAAGCCGCGTCGCCGTTATTGTCGACCGAGGCATGGCCATGCGCAGCATCGATCGAAAACGCTCGGCAAAATTCCTCGACATGTGCAGGAGTGCGGCCGGCCGCAGCCACAAGCCGTGCCCCGTCCACCTCCTTGAGCGACGATGCAAATCGATGCGAAATGTGCCCGGCGCCCAAAACGCCCCAACGAACCTCACGCAAATCATCACATGAATCTCGATGACCCACGACAGCCCCCTTCAGTTGCGGTGAAATAGTTCCTGTTTGGCCCCTATTCTGCCGCAAACAGGAACTATTCCACCGCAAGTTATAAAAGGGTCATGAGGAGCGCGTTTTGCCGAAGGCCTTAAGCACCGCCGTCACGGGACCAGGCTGGAAACGTCGGCGCACATCGTCGAGACGCTCGGGAATATCGATGTGCTGCGGGCAGTGCCGCGCGCATTTGCCGCATTTGACGCAATTGCTCACCAACTTGGGCTCGCTTGTGCGCACCGCGCTCGCCGTAAAGTATTGAGACAGCCCCGTAAACCAGCTGTGCGCATAGCTTGCGTTGTAGGCGGCAAAACATCCAGGGATATTGATGCCTTTAGGGCACGGCATGCAATAGCCGCATCCCGTGCAGGGCACACGGTTCGATTTCTCAAACTCCATCAACACGCGCGCAATCGTGTCGAGCTGGTTGGCCGTCATCGAATTCGGCAACGCGAGGTCTGCCAGTGACGAATTCTCGTCCACCTGCGCGGTATCGGTCATACCCGAAAGCAACATGGTCACCTGGGGATGATTCCACACCCACGAGAGCCCCCAAGCGGCAGGCGTATGCAAATGCCGATCGCATGCACCATCGAGAACAGCGCGCGCCCGCGGAGGCAATTTGCCTGCCAAGCGTCCGCCCAAAAGCGGCTCCATCACAAACACCGCGAGACCTCGCTCGGCGGCGGCCATGAGCCCCGCCGTTCCCGCCTGATATCGTTCTCCAGCGTAGTTGTACTGGATCTGGCAAAAGTCCCACTCATACGCATCGAGCATCGTAAGGAAGTCCGCCGCGCTGCCGTGGTACGAAAAGCCTATCTGACGAATACGCCCTGCAGCCTTTTGCTGCGCGATCCAGTCCTCGATGCCCAACGCCACCACACGTTCCCACTGGGCGGGCGAGGTAATGTTGTGCATGAGGTAATAGTCGATATGGTCAGTCCGTAGGCGGCGCAGTTGCTCGTCGAAGAACCGGTCGAAATCCTCCGCGCATTTGCACGAAGCATGCGGCAGCTTGGTTGCGAGCAAAACCTGGTCGCGCAAGCCCAGGCGCTCAAGCGACGCACCCACGCACGCCTCGTTGCCGGGATAGAGATAGGCCGTGTCCAGGTAGTTAATCCCCTGCTCCACCGCACGGGAAATGATGGCATCGGCTGTCTTCGCATCCGGACGTCCCGGCGCACCGGGAAACCTCATGCAGCCCAGACCCAGAGCGGATATTCGGTTACCACTTTTAGGGTCAACGCGGTATTGCACGGCCCCTCCCCTCCCATCGAAGCCCTGACAAGGCGAAACAAACCCGTCACGTCATCGAAACACATCGGAATCGCAATTGAGAACGTATCGTAACGCAGCAGAAATCGAGCCGTCACGGCACCGCTTTAACATCAGCAAAAAGCCCGATGAAAGGGGCCGGGCATGACCACGCGCATGTCTTTGCGGTCTGCCCCGCGGCATAAGCGCACAGCGCAATAGTTTCTTTTTCATAACAGCCGCCCCGCGCACCCACCAATCACCCTGGCAGCATACAATCCATCAGGCGCCCCTTACGCGGGCGCCTTTTACATGGGGAGATGATTCACATGCAGATCAACAAGGTCGCCTTTATCGGCAAGGGCGGCGTCGGCCTGCTCTACGGCAGCATGATTGCCAAGGCCCTCGGCAATGACGCCGTCGAATACGTTATGGATGACACCCGTTTTGAGCGTCACGCGAACGACGCGCTCACCGTCAACGGCAAGCCCTGCGATCTCACGTCCGTCCGTGCCAGCGAGGCGACGCCCGCCGATCTGGTCATCCTGACAGTCAAGACCACCGGTCTCGACCAAGCACTCAAGACTATGGAGCGCGTCGTGGGACCCAACACGCTCATCGCCTCGCTGTGCAACGGCATTACGAGCGAGCAAAAGATTGCCGAACGCTTTGGCTGGGAGCATACCGTTCTTGGTATCTGCCAGGGCATGGACGCCGTGTTTCTCAACGGCGCGCTCACCTTTACCAATGCGGGCGAAATCCGCTTTGGCGCGGCGGCCGGCACGAACCCCGCAACCATCACCGCAATCGACGAGCTCTATACGCGCTGCGGCATCGCCCATACCGTCGAGGACGACATCGCCCACCGCATGTGGGCCAAACTCATGCTCAACGACGGCATCAACCAGACCTGCATGGCCTACGGCGGGACCTACGGAAGCGCCACGGAGCCGGGCTCCGAGCAGCGTCGCTGCTTTGTTTCCGCCATGCGCGAAACGCTTGCGGTCGCCAACGCCGAGGGCGTTGAACTGACCGAGGCAGACCTGACGCAAATGGTGCACCTCATCGAGGGAATCGACCCCGCCGGTATGCCCTCGATGGCTCAAGACCGCATCGCAAGGCGCAAAACCGAGGTTGATGAGTTCGCGGGCACCATCTGCCGCCTCGCAGCCAAACACGATATCCAGGCACCGCAAAACGAGTGGCTCTATCGGCGCATCCGCGATATCGAGAAAAGCTGGTAGCGCCGACGCGCCGCATTCAACAGCCTTAACAGCAAAACCGCCGCAAGGGAACCTTTCCCCTGCGGCGGCCTTCATCTTCGTCTATGACCGGCGGCCGATCTCACAACAGTTAGCGTTGCGACCCCGGCACCTCGTCCTCATCGTCGCGGCAAAGAACCACGCCTGCGCTTCCCAGCAGTGCGGCCGCGATCAGCGCGCCGACCACGATAGGAGCAGTCCCGCATGTCCCCTGCATGCCCGCGACGAGCGCGACCGTGGGACCAAGGCAGCCGAGCATCAACGCGACGGCGGCAACGGCAATATCTCGAGCATTCACAAGACCACTTCTTCCAAGAGAAAGACCTTATTTCTCATGAACTAGTGTGCCCCGCATCCATACGCCCAGCGTACCGCCACGGTAAGGGCTCTGTTAACTCAAACGCGCATAAAGAACGGGCGGCTTTACGTTGCCTAAAAGCTCAGTAAAGACGTCCGCCCATCATGTGCCTATTTTGCTTATGGCAGATTACCAACCGGTGTAGTAGTCGGTGGTTCCGGCAGCGCAGCCGGAGTCATAGACCTTGCAATCACCCTTGGAGCCCGTAAAGGTCGAGCCCTGGGCCATATCGCCCGCGGCAACAACGTAATAGCCGTCGGAATCGCGCCAGAAGCCCTCAGAATCCTGAGTCCATTCGCCCGTGCGATAGTGATAAAGCACATTGCTGCTGTAATAGGTCTCGCGGCGCCCGTTGTAGTTATTGACACCCGCAGAGCGCGTCAGGCCCGATCCGTTCGCGTAGGACGCGGCAGACGCGTAAGGCGGAGTGTAACCGGCGTTGTAGTACGAAGCCTGGGCGGCCTCGGCAGCCTCCGCCTCGGCGGCAGCCTCGAGCGCTTCGCACTTGGCATCCTCAAGCGCAGCGCGCAGCTCATCGAGCTCGGTCGACTTGGCGTCGACCTCCCCCATCGTCAACAGGCTACCCGCACCGTCGATGCAACCCTGCAGCACAGCGCGCTCGTCATCGGTGGCATAGTCGCCATACATATTCATGATGATCTGAGCGCGCATCTCCAGGGAATCGCGCTTGGCCTCCATCGAGGCGTTCCACTCCTGCATGGAACCATAACCATCGCCACGATAGTCAACGGGCTGCACCAGCGTCGTCTCGGACGGAGTAGATCCAACCGTATCGGACAGTGTTGCGGCGTGGGCATCAGTTGCACCGGCGCCCGCCAAAAGTGCCACGGTCAGAGCGGCGGAAAGGGCGGCGGTTTTCGGTTTTCGTGAATCAATCCTCATGTAGCTGGAAACCTCCGTAGTGCATTTTTGCTGCGTTTGAGCTGCGTGTGATTCGATCGCGCTGCATAGTACCCCGAGCAAATCGCGACCTGCGGTTTTACTTAAAAGGCGCACGTCAATTGCGTAAAACTCACATCCTCTTAACAGGAGTTTTCCACATCTCGATTGCATAAAGCATGCCAAAACCCTGTTTTTGCACCCGCTCTATGCAAAAAAGGCGCCTGTGCAACCATTGTTCGCACAGGCGCCTTGAGCAGGCATTTTATGCAGTTATACCTATCGAGTCGCAAGGGGTCCTTGCACAAGTCGCCTTACTCGTCCAGCGCGGCGAAGGCCTGCTTCAGATCCCAAATGATATCCTCGGCGTTCTCGGTACCGATGGAAAGACGGATCGTGGAGGGCGTGATGTTCTGCTCGGCGAGCTCCTCGGCAGAGAGCTGGGAGTGCGTAGTGGTAGCCGGGTGCACGACGAGCGACTTGACGTCGGCCACGTTGGCGAGCAGCGAGAAGACCTGCAGATGATCGATGAACTTCCAAGCTGCCTCCTGGCCACCCTTAATCTCAAAGGTAAAGATCGAGGCACCGCCGTTGGGGAAGTACTTCTGATAGAGCTCGTGATCGGGGTGCTCAGACAGGCTCGGGTGGTTCACCTTGGCGACATGGCAATCACCAGCCAGGAACTCAACGACCTTCTTGGTGTTCTCGACATGACGGTCAACGCGCAGCGACAGAGTCTCGGTGCCCTGGAGCAGGATCCAAGCGTTGAACGGGCTGATGCAGGCGCCCTCGTCACGCAGCAGGATGGCGCGGACATAGGTTGCGAAGGCGGCGGGACCGGCAGCCTCGGCAAACGAGACGCCATGGTAGGAGGGGTTGGGCTCGGCGATCTGCGCATACTTGCCGCTCGCCTTCCAATCGAAGTTACCGCCGTCGACGATCACACCGCCCAGCGAGGTGCCGTGGCCGCCGATGAACTTGGTTGCGGAGTGGACGACGATGTTGGCACCATGCTCCAGCGGACGGAACAGATACGGGGTGCCGAAGGTGTTGTCGACGACAACCGGCAGACCGTGCTTCTTGGCGATCTCGGAGATGGCGTCGATATTGGGGATGTCAGAATTGGGGTTGCCGAGCGTCTCGAGGTAGATGACCGTGGTGTTGTCCTTGATGGCGCCCTCGACCTCGTCCAGGTTGTGGGCATCGACGAAGGTGGTCTCGACGCCAAACTGGGAGAGCGTGTGCTCCAGCAGGTTGTAGGAACCGCCGTAGATGGTCTTCTGAGCCACCACGTGGTCACCGGCCTGGGCAAGAGCCTGCAGGGTATAGGTGATGGCAGCAGCACCGGAGGCAACGGCAAGACCGGCCACACCACCCTCGAGCGCGGCGATACGGTCCTCGAAGACGCCCTGGGTGGAGTTGGTCAGACGGCCGTAGATGTTACCGGCGTCGGCAAGACCAAAGCGGTCGGCGGCGTGCTGGGAGTTGCGGAACACATAGCTCGTGGTCTGGTAGATAGGCACGGCGCGGGAGTCGGATGCGGGATCGGCGCTCTCCTGGCCAACGTGAAGCTGCAGGGTATCGAAACCAAAGGTGTGCTCGGGGTTGTTGATGAACTGGCTCATGATGATCTCCTTGATCGAACAAAAGTAAATTAATTAGAGAGAAGTAAGTCGCTGTCTCCTGATCACGCCGACGGGCGCAAACAGGAGCCCGGCATTCGTCTTGGTAAGCAATTCATATGCGGGCCTCCTTTCGCATCCCGGTTCCGTGGTCGGTTTAATTACCTACCGCCCTTGTGTGTTTTGAATAGTACGAGCATTGTTTCGCTCGGTCAATCACTTAAAAGCGCTAACCTGTTATCGGTTTTATAGATAACGCTCGAAAGGACGGCGCCGATGACCCTCCAGCAGCTTCGTTTCCTGATCGCCGTAGCAGAGTCCGGCTCAATCAATGCCGCAGCTCAACGCCTCTATACCGCTCAGTCCAACATCTCAAACGCCGTCAAAAGCCTGGAGCAGGAACTCCACCTGGAGATCTTTACGCGCTCCAGCCGCGGCGTCACGCTCACCAACGACGGCACCGAGCTTTTGGGCTATGCGCGCCAGGTCGTAGAGCAGGCCGACATGCTCGAGGCGCGTTACGAGGACGGCGGCACCCCGCAAGCCCGCCTCGCCATTTCCGCCCAGCACTACGCCTTTTCGGTCGAGGCCTTTGTCAACGTGGTCGAGCGCTGCCGGGACGACAAGTTCGAGTTCATCATGCGCGAGACCACCACGTCGCAGATCATCGATGACGCCCGCGCGTTTCGCAGCGACATCGGCATCCTCTATCTGGACGACTTTAACGTCCGCGTTCTGCAGAAGGCTTTTGCCGATGCGCGCGCGAGCTTCCATCCCCTATTCGACGCGACGGTCCACGTCTTCGTTAGCGAGCGCCACCCGCTTGCCCGCCGCCCGCAGCTGTCCCTTGCCGACCTCACACCATATACGCGCTACAGCTTTGAGCAAGGCACCTCGAACTCCTTCTATTACGCCGAGGAACCTTTTAGCTATATCCCTTGCGACCGCAACATACGAATCTCGGACCGCGGAACACTTACCAACTTACTTATCACGTCGAACGGCTACACCCTGTCGACCGGTGTCCTCTCCAATGAAATGCAATGGGGTATGGCATCGATCCCGTTAGCAGACGCCCCAACGATGCACGTAGGCTATATCATGCACGACGAGCGCAAGCCCTCTCCCCTCTTGCAGCAATACCTCGACGAGCTCAACCGCATCATCCATGCCAACTAACTGTCGGAAGACGGGGTAGAAATCGTAGATTGCTAGCCCCCGGCGGGCATGGCGCTACAATGGTCACTCACACGAAACGTACCCAACGAAAGGAACCATGTGAAGGTCATCATCTACACCGACGGCTCGGCCCGATCAAATCCGGGACGCGGCGGCTACGGCGCCGTACTCAAATACACCAACCCCGCCGGCAAGACCTTCACCTCCGAGCTTTCACGCGGCTACGCCAAGACCACCAACAACCGTATGGAACTCATGGCGGTCATCGTGGCGCTCGAGGCGCTCAACCGCCCCTGCGAGGTCGAAGTCCATTCCGATTCGCAGTACGTCGTCAACGCTTTCAATAAACACTGGATCGACGGCTGGAAAAAGCGCGGGTGGAAAACTGCCAACAAGCAGCCCGTCAAGAACCGCGACCTGTGGGAGCGCCTGCTTGCCGCCAAAAGCAAGCATAAGGTGGAGTTCATCTGGGTTAAGGGGCATGCCGGCCACGAGCTCAACGAGCACTGCGATGAGCTCGCCACCACGGCGGCCGACGGCAGCAACCTCGATATCGACACCGGCTTTAACGAGAGCGACCTGTAATAGCGTTTTCGCGCAGCTTTATATCCCCACGCGCTACACTCATCCTGTAGACCAAACAACGCAAGGGGGACGTATGCTGCGCATCGCGACCATCGGCACATCCATGATTACCGACGACTTTATCCAGGTCGTCAACGCCAACGACCAAGCCGCGTTTGTGGGCACGCTCTCGCGCGATGCCGAGCGCGGCGCCGCCTTTACCGCCGAACACGGCGGCGAGCGTAACTTCACCGCACTTGACGAGCTTGCGTCCGCCGACGACGTCGACGCCGTCTACATCGGCAGCCCCAATGCGCTCCACTACGAGCAGGCCCTTGCCTGCATCGCCGGTGGCAAGCACGTCATCGTCGAGAAACCCTTCTGCGCCACCGAAGCGCAGGCGCTGGAAGTCTTCCGCGCTGCCGAGGCAGCAGGTGTCGTGGCCCTCGAGGCCATGCGTCCCCTCCACGATCCCGCCTTCCACGCCATCGAGGACGCCCTGGGCGAGATCGCCCCCATCCGCCGCGCCTCATTGCGCTTTGGCAAGTATTCCTCGCGCTACAACGAGATTCTCGCGGGACGCGCCACCAATATCTTCGACTGCAATATGGCATCGGGTTCCCTCATGGACATTGGCGTCTATACCGTCGAGCCCATGGTCGAGATCTTTGGCATGCCCTCCGGCCTTACGAGCATGACCACGCTGCTCGATCCCACCACGCGACAGCTCACGCACGGCCCCATCGATGGCTGCGGTTCCATCCTCGCCAGCTACGGCGGTGGCCGTATCTCCGTCGAGCTCGCGCACTCCAAAATTACGAACGACCTGTTGCCCTCGCAGATCGAAGGCGAGCGTGGCACTATCCAGATCGACCATCTGTCCACGCCCCGCAACGTCCGCATCGACTATCGCGGCGACGTCGTACGCGGCTCGGCGACCGAGGCACCGCGCGAACAGGGAGACAACGGCCGCGTGCTCGACCTGCCCAAATCGAGCAACACTATGGAATACGAACTCACAGACTTTATCACCGCCATCGGCGGCATCGATAGCGTTAAGGAAGAGATTTGGGAGACCCCGGCGGGACGCCACGAGCTTGGCCACTACCGCGATGTCACACTCGTCTCACTGCGCATCATGGATGCCGTGCGCCAGCAGGCCGGCATAACCTTCCCAGCCGACGCAGGCAAGCAGGCATAGCTATGGGTCTCTTCGATACGTTCTTCTCCAGCGTCACCGGCGGCAGTCGAGAGCCTCAAAAACCATCAAACGTCGAGCTCGAGCTGCGCCGCAGGCTTACTGTGCTCGCAAGCGACGAGGCCACTCAAGACACTCCCCTGCGCTATTTCCTGCGCTGGGCGGGGCAAGTCCAGGGCGTTGGCTTTCGCTTTACCAACACCAACCTCGCGCAGGCACGCGCGCTCACCGGCTGGGTGCGTAACATGGAAGACGGCTCAGTCGAGATGGAGATACAGGGGGCTCCGGCAAATATCCTATCTCATCTCGAGGCGCTTCATGCCTCCTACGAGCGTATGGGAACGCGTTTTCGCCTCGTAGACGCCCAGGCCCGAGCCCCACTTGCCAATGAAGACGGTTTCACGCCTCGTTATTAGTATTGTGTGCTAAATACGGTATCATTTACCTACGACCGTTGATAGAAAAGAGGCGAGGCGCATGGCGGTGCAAAGAAGGAATACCAGGCAGCGAAAGCTGGTTCTTGACGCCGTGCGCCAAAGCTATAACCATCCCACCGCCGACGAAATCTACAACGTCGTGCGCGCGCAGGATGACAAAAACAGCCGCGGCACGGTCTACCGCAACCTCAATCTCTTGGCCGACGCCGGCGAGATTCTCTCCATCAAGACGCCGGGCGGCAGCCGCTTCGATCGCACGATCGAGCCGCATGCGCATATCATCTGCACCTCGTGCAGCCGCGTCATCGACGTACCGCTCCCCTTCGATGCCCAACTCGACGCCAAGGCATCCGAGCAAATCGGCTGGCACGTCACGTCGCACTACACCATCTTCGAGGGTCTCTGCCCCGACTGCCGGTAGATGTTCGGGACATGCCTTAAAATCCACCTTTCTGCACTCTGCAGCAAAAAGAGATTCCTAGGCATGCCACATATATCTACTCGGCGAGCAGGCGGCGCAGTTCTTCTTCGACCGTGCGCACGTAGCGGACGCGGTCGTTGATGCCACGCATAGAGGGATTGCAGCTCTCCATTAGATAAGGATGGCCCACGACGTTGAGCATGTCGCGGTCGTTTTCGTTATCGCCAAACGCCATCATCTCGTCGGGCGAAATTCCCAGGGCACGACCGTAATCGGCAAGCGCGGAACCCTTGCCCGAACCAAAGCCGATAAAGTCCGTCCACTCGGTTCCCGACGTCATCACGTCGACACGGTCGCTAAAGAGGCGCTCAAAATACTCCAGGGCCGCCGGCTGATCCACCTCGGGCGTCTGGAAGGCAATCTTAATGACGTCCTCGTCGATGTCCTCAGGACGGTCGACCACCGCCACATCGCAGTGGACCTCATAGCGCAAATGGTCGACGAACGCATCGTTGCCGCTCATGGTGTAGAGGTGTCCCTCACACGAAAGGGTCACGTCGGCATGGGGATACGCAACCACGGCATTCGCGATATCCATAGCAAGGCTACGCTCCATGGAACGCTTGACAACGGCACGCCCCTCGTTCATCACTAGGGCTCCGTTTTCGCATACATAGGCGAGCTCATCGGCCACCGGGGCAAACAGGTAGCGCAAGCTCGCATATTGACGACCGCTCGCCGGCATAAACACGATGCCGCGACGATGCAGTTCATCGATGAGCTCAAAGGCCTCGGAACGCGGCTCGTGCTCCCCCGGATGCAGCAACGTGCCGTCCAAATCGCATGCAATCAGCTTGATTCCCTCAAGACCCATATGCTTCCCCAAAGCCTCCTATCAACAGCAAGACGGACCTTGATTGGTCGCCCCTCAAAGCCCGCCTTGCGTATACACGCGCTTAGCCGCGCGTCTTTTTTACGATGGTAAAGTCGGGAGCCATACTCACAACGGCATCCGCCGCACTCGACGCAAAGCGCCGGTCCGTATCGAGTTCACGGGTAACCACCGAGAGCCGTACGCCCTCGACGCCCCGGAGCATGCGGCCCAAAACAGGCTGCACCGGCGTATACATGCGCACGGTATGCTCGTCCGAATCGCCTCGGAAAAGCGGCGTGTGCATATTGCCGATCTCCCAGCACGCATGCGCGAGCGCAATCGGGTCCATGCGGTCGACTTCGACCAAATAAACCTCAGCGCTGCGCAGACGTACGACAACCACCACGGGCACCGCACCCGTGTGGTCGATAGCGAGCACGTCACCGTCGGCAAGACGACCGCCGTCGGCAGTATCCAGCCGAACATCGACCGTGCGCCCCAGCTCCGTCACGCCCACAAGAGCGCATACATCAGCCTGGTCCCAATCGAGCAGCAGCTCGTCAACTTCAAAGACGCCGCCCAGCTTCCGGCGAAGCAGGAGTTCATAGGACGGATCGTTGAGATTTCCCAAGCATGTCGTCGAAACCAAGCGCTCAGGCATACTCTAACCCTCGACCTCGACGAGCTCGATATCAAAGTTGAGGTCCTTGCCGGCCAGCTCGTGGTTGGCGTCGAGCGTCACGGCCTCGGGCGTTACGTCGATGACCACGGCGGGGACGGGCATGCCGCTCGGCGTGGACAGAAAAAGCTTCATGCCCTTCTCGATCTGCTCGATGTTGGGAACCTGTTCGGCCGGGAAGGTAATAACCATCTCGGGATTGTGCTCGCCGTAGGCATCGGCAGCAGGAATGTGCACGGTCTTCTTCTCGCCCACCTGCATGTCGACAACAGCGGCGTCAAAGCCCTTGATCATCTGACCGGCGCCGCAGGTGAACTCCAGCGGCTCGCCGCGATCGTAGGAGCTATCGAACTGCGTGCCGTCGTCAAGCGTGCCGCGATAATGAGTCTTGACCTTCTTGCCCTGGTTGGACATGGTAACCTCCGTGATAAGGGCGGCGCACAACGCGGGCCGCCGTGAACATATGGCGCTAACTATACCCTAGTCATACAATTCAATGACAGTTTGCAAAGAAACGCTGCAACCGGAGGAACCATGGCATATCCCGTATTTGACCTACACTGCGACACCGCCGACCGCATCGGCTGGGCCACGCTCGATCTCGACCTGCGCTTTACCGCCGGCACCGACGGTTATTTCCCCGGCGACGAAACGCATCCGCAAGATTTCGACCTCATCGAGGGCAACGCCTGCGCCATCTCGCTCGCAAAGATCGGCAACACGCCATGGGCACAGTGCTTCGCCACGTTTGTCCCCGACGAGATTCCCACCGCCCACGCCGCGCGCTTCCAGGCGCAAATCATGGCGCATATGAGCGGCCAGGCAATGCTCAACCACGACCGCATGGTCAACGTGCGCAGCGCCGCAGACATTCGCCCCGCGCTCAAGGACGGCAAGGTCGCTTGCATCCACACCATCGAAAACGCCACGTTCTTTGCCGAGGACCCCGCGCTGATCGAGGTGCTTAAGAGCCTGGGCGTACTCATGTCATCACTCAGCTGGAACGCGCAGGGACCGCTCGCGAGCGGCCACGACACCCACGCCGGCCTCACCGCCGCCGGCATCGAGGCGCTCACGCAGATGGAGCACGCCGGCATGGTACTCGACGTCTCCCACCTCAACGATGAGTGCTTTGACGAGGTTGTCGCCCACGCCACGCGTCCCTTCGTCGCCAGCCACTCCAACTCCCGCACCGTCTGCGGCGTCAAGCGCAACCTCACCGACGACCAGTTCCGCACCATTCGCGACATGGGCGGTATCGTCGGCCTCAACTACTGCAGCGAGTTCCTCTCCAGCGACGCAACCGACAAGACAGCCGCAGACGTCACCTTCGACCAGCTGGCGGCACATATCGAACACTGGCTCGACCTGGGTGGCGAGGACGTCATCGCGCTCGGCGGCGACTGGGACGGTGCCACGGTGCCCGTCTTCCTCTCCGATGCCAGCAAGATGCCCGAATTCCAGAACATGCTCTCCAAGCACTTTGGCAAGACCGTGATGCAGAAGCTCTGCAGCGACAACGCGCTTGCCTTCTTTGAGCGTTATTAATTTCACATCCCTTGAGCGGGCCGGCATGCCGAACGGTCGACATGCCGGCCCGGCTCCAATCTGAAGGACCGCTTTTGACGCAGCAATTTACGATTTTCGTATCCCGACCGGATGGGACGCCCATCCCCGTCGTCGTTACCAAAAAGTGCGTCAAGAACTTCAACCTACGCGTCACATCGAGCGGCGAGGTCCACGCCAGCGCACCGATCGGCGCCAGCCGCGAGCGTATCGAGGCATTCGTTCAACGTAACAGTGCCTGGATTGTCAACCGACTTGCCCAGCGTGAGCAACGTCAGGCGACGGCGCAAGAGCCACTCAGCCCCTCGTCCATCATTGCACTTTGGGGCAAGCCCATCACGGTACAGGACGCACTCGATCACAACTTCGCATCACCCGCACCGCGGCCCAAGCAAGCAACCTTCGCAAGTTTTATGGGTGTCGACGAGCCAGGTGGGCGCGTGCAGGCAAAGCAGCGCACAGCCCTCGACGGCCTAACGCGCAAAGAACTCCAGACCCGTATCGACCAACTCTATACATCCGAGGTCGCCGCAGCGCTACGCGACATGGTGCACGCATACGAAATCGCAATGGGCGTCACCGTGGCCCGTGTCTCCGTGCGCAGCATGAAGACACGTTGGGGCTCCTGCACGCCCAAATCCGGCACCGTTCGCATCGCACGAGAACTTGCCGCCTACCCCGTCGAATGCCTCGACATGGTTGTCGCCCACGAGCTCGTCCACATGCTCGAACCAAGCCACAATCAGCGGTTTCACGCCCTGCTCGACACGTACTGCCCCAACAATAGAGCTCTGTCGCAGCGGCTCAAAAAACCACCTGTCAACGGGCTGTAGGACCGATTAGCGTACGCGCTCGATCTCGACACCGCAGCTTGCCAGGGGAAGACCGACGGGCGCCCAAGGCTTATCGAGCTTAACACGCACGCCAAGCAGCAGAGGGTAACGACGCAGCAGCATCGAGGCCACACCCTCGGCTGCAGCCTCGATGAGCTTAAACGTATGCTCGCGCAGATAGCCATCGACATCATGGCACACCGAGCCGTAGTCAATCGAGGCGTCCAGGTTATCGTGCTCCCCCGCTGCACGCAGGTCGGCATAGAGCACCAGGGACACGATGAACTTCTGGCCCAGCGCGTTCTCTTCGGGATACACGCCGTGGTTAGCAAAAACCTCAAGTCCTTCAACGGTGATGCGATCGGCATGGCGAAGGTCGTCATAGCTCACGTGGGGCACCGCCGTTGCGGTGGATATTTCGCCCCTTCCACGGCGAGCGAGCTCGGCACCTTCAGTCTTAGTTGCATTCTCGGGCAGTTTTTTGTTGCTCATCGCGATCGTCTCCTTCGTTTAGAACCCCGACCGCGCAAACTAACTACACGCGAATCGACAGGTTCTTTTTATCATCGCTCCAGTTGCAAGCATTGCGCGCGGGACATGCAAAGCAGGCGCGCGACGCTTTGTCGGCTGCATAGAGCAGGCGCTCAAGCGGTTGGCTGTTCACGCGCAGCTTTCGATGGCCCAGAATGGCCGTCTTAATGGCTGCGGCATCGGCCGGCTCAAACGCTACGTCATCGGGCATACCGCCGAGAATCGCATCAGCGACGCGTTCGCTTGCAACATCATGGGATATACCCGATTCATACTGTTCATCTTTGCCGATATCGTGAAGAAGTGCCGTGGCGTAGATGACCTCGCGGTCAAATTCAAGCTGTTCCTCGAGATTCTTGATCCACATAATGCGAGCGACATCCAGCAGGTGGTCAATACCGTGGCGGCAGAAGATGCGCCCCGATTCCAACTGTGCAATGTTGCCCAGGTGCCGCCGGAACAGACCGTTGGCACAGATGTAATCAATGCGAGGCATGGCACCAAAAGGCGCCAGGCCCGAAGCCATAAAACCGCGACGCGGCGTTCCCTCGTCAGTATTCGATGTAAAGTCGTTGACGACTCTCATAGTTAGCGTCCCAGCATCCTAAAGAATCGCTCCTCGAGCGCCGGATCGGCCTCAAAGACGCCGCGACGAGCGAGCGTCACGGTCTTGGTGCCAGGCTTTTGCACGCCGCGCATGGTCATGCACATGTGCTCGGCCTCCATCAGCACGATCGCTCCCTGGGGAGCGAGATACTCCATGAGGGCATCGGCAACTTGTGCGCACAACTGCTCCTGCAGCTGCAGACGACGGGCGTAGACCTCTACCGTGCGGGCAAGCTTAGAAAGCCCTGCGACACGGCCGTTGGGGATATAGCCAATGGCAGCCTTGCCGTAAAACGGCAGCAGATGATGCTCGCACAGCGAGTAAAACGTGATGTCGCGCTCGATAACCAAATCGTTCGAAGCGACGGCAAAGGTTTTGGACAGGTGCTCCTCGGCACTCTGGTCCATACCACCGGCGATCTCACCATACATACGGGCAACGCGCGCCGGGGTCTCCAGCAGGCCCTCACGAGTTGGGTCCTCGCCTATGCCCTCAAGCAACAGCTTAATGGCGGCCTCGACTTTTTCCTGATCGACCATCTGGGCCTCACTTTTCCGATTTTGCGTTCGCGCTATGGTACCACGCCCTTTGGCATCGGCCACAAGCTACATAGTATGGGTCGAATAGACTGGATCGTCCCGCCAAAGCTCCACAGCGTCGCAAAGCGCAACGCCCTCGCGCACAGCACGGGCGCGCGTGGCGTTCATATCAATCACGCGCTGATTGCTCGAGCCCCTAAAGCGCAACGAGATATCGTACAAATCCTGAACGAACGGGCCATCCACCAACATGTCGAGGCAGGCCAGGATACGGTCCGTCACCTCGGTATGATGACGGCCACCCGGCATAAGCTCCTCGAGCACGTCGCCGGTAAAGCACCAAATGGTCTTACCCGACCCCTCGGGATAGGCCGCACGCACGCGTTCGATAAAGTCAACAAGCCCCGCCTGATTCTCGGGCTCCATAGGCTCGCCGCCCAGAATCGTCAGGCCGTCAATAAAGGGATGATCGAGGCTCTCGATAATCTTGTCCTCGACGGCACGATCGAACGGCTCGCCCGCGGCAAAGTCCCACGCGACAGAGTTAAAGCAATTCTTGCACCCGCGACGGCACCCGCTCACAAACAGAGAAGTACGAACGCCCTCCCCATCAGCAATGTCGAAATACTTAATGTTCGCGTAGTTCATAAGTAACTCTCCCGGGAGGCCGGGACATATCATCCCGTCCTCAAACATTCTCGGCCTTCGGCCTGCGAAACTGCGGGCGGGACGATATGTCCCGGCCTCATGCAAAGGGTAACTCAATGAACGAAGCGAACATCGAGTATAGGGTTCGAGGTCTAATAAAAACTTTGTTGTAGCTCAACCGTCATCACAAGCAAAGCGTTGTTGCAAGTCAACTCATTTCCGCTAAGAACTTCGAGGAGTGAGCAGGCTGCGCGCTGCATCTCATCTACGTCAACTTGGCTGCCCCGTAGCGAGGCCCCGGACCTTTGCTCGATATGAGTTCCGCACGAACAGGAGGCGCCAGTGGCGCCTCCGTCGTGAGCCAGGACTGTCCGAAATAGCGAGTAAAGGTCCGGGGCCTCGCTACGGGGCGGCCTGGGATGGTTATTAGAGATGCAGCACGCGGTCGCGGATCTCCTCGGTTCGACCCTGGTTCCAGAATTGGGTACCGATGTAGCCGCACGTACGACGGGCGACGTTCATCTTCTCCTGATCGCGGTTGCCGCAGTTGGGGCACTCCCACACCAGCTTGCCGTCATCCTCGACAATCTTGATCTCACCGTCGTAGCCGCACACCTGGCAGTAGTCGCTCTTGGTGTTGAGCTCGGCGTACATGATGTTGTCGTAGATGTACTGCATCACGCGAATGACAGCCTTGAGGTTGTCCTGCATGTTGGGAACCTCAACGTAGGAGATGGCACCGCCCGGCGAAAGCTGCTGGAACATACCCTCGAACTTGAGCTTGTCGAATGCGTCGATCTCCTCGGACACGTGGACGTGGTAGCTGTTGGTGATGTAGCCCTTGTCCGTCACGCCCGGGATGATGCCAAAACGACGCTGCAGGCACTTAGCGAACTTGTAGGTCGTCGACTCAAGCGGGGTACCGTACAGCGAGAAGTCAATATCGCTTTCGGCCTTCCACTCGGCGCACTTGTCGTTCATGCGCTGCATGACGGCCATGGCAAAGGGCGTGCCCTCCTTCTCGGTGTGGCTGTGGCCCGTCATGTACTTGACGCACTCGTACAAGCCGGCATAACCCAGACTAATGGTGGAGTAACCGCCCACGAGCAGCTTATCGATCGTCTCGCCCTTCTTCAGGCGGGCGAGGGCACCGTACTGCCAAAGAATCGGTGCGGCGTCAGAAAGCGTACCCATCAGACGTTCATGACGGCACAGCAGGGCGCGGTGGCACAGCTCAAGGCGCTCGTCGAAGATCTTCCAGAACTTGTCCATGTCCTGATGCGAGCTCAGCGCGACATCAGGCAGGTTGATGGTCACGACGCCCTGGTTAAAGCGACCATAGTACTTGGGCTTGTTCGGGTCGTAGTTCAGCGCGTTGGCAACGTTGTTAAAGCCGTTGCCCGAGCGGTCGGGCGTCAAGAAGCTGCGGCAGCCCATGCAGGTATAGCAGTCGCCGTTGCCGGCGGTCTCGCCCTTCGACAGCTTGAGCTCGCGCATCTTCTTCTCGGAGATGTAGTCGGGAACCATGCGCTTGGCGGTGCACTTGGCAGCCAGCTGGGTCAGGTAGAAGTACGGGGAATCCTCGTGAACGTTATCGTCCTCGAGTACATAGATGAGCTTGGGGAATGCCGGGGTAATCCAAACGCCGGCCTCGTTCTTAACGCCCTCGTAGCGCTGGCGAAGCGTCTCCTCCACGATCATGGCAAGGTCGTGCTTCTCCTGAGGCGTACGGGCCTCGTTAAGATACATAAAGACCGTCACGAACGGCGCCTGGCCATTGGTGGTCATAAGGGTCACGACCTGATACTGAATCGTCTGGACGCCGCGACGAATCTCATCGCGCAGGCGATCCTCAACAACCTCGCGGACCTTTTCGGGAGATGCGGAAACGCCGAGCTCCTCGAGCTCGCGGGCGACCTCGCCGCGAATCTTTTGACGGCTCACCTCGACGAACGGGGCGAGATGAGTCAGCGAAATCGACTGGCCGCCGTACTGGGAGGAAGCAACCTGGGCGATAATCTGCGTCGCGATGTTGCAGGCGGTCGAGAAGCTGTGCGGCTTCTCGATCAGCGTGCCCGAGATAACGGTGCCGTTCTGGAGCATGTCCTCCAGGTTCACCAGGTCGCAGTTGTGCATGTGCTGAGCAAAGTAATCCGAATCATGGAAGTGGATCAGGCCCTCATTATGGGCGTCCACGATCTCCTGGGGCAGCAGCACGCGCTGGGTCAGGTCCTTGGAAATCTCGCCGGCCATATAGTCGCGCTGAACGGAGTTGACGGTCGGGTTCTTGTTGGAGTTCTCCTGCTTGACCTCTTCGTTATTGCACTCAATCAACGACAGGATCTTGTCATCGGTCGTGTTCTTCTGGCGCTTCAGGCTCTGAACATAGCGATAGATGATGTAGTGGCGGGCGACCTCGTAGCAGTCGAGACGCATGATCTCGTCCTCGACCAGATCCTGGATCTCCTCGACCGACACGGTGTGACCCGCGTTCTCGCATGCCTCGGCGACGTTTTGCGCCGCGTAAACCACCTGGCGGTCGGTAAGACGAGAGCTCTCCTCGACCTCCAAGTTTGCGGCGCGGATGGCATTGACGATCTTATCGATGTCAAAGACAACCTCGGTGCCGCTGCGCTTGATGATCTTCATCCTCTTGCCTCTTTCGCATCGTAGCCTCATCGCGCTTCAGAGCCAAACGATACCCGGCAGGGCTTGCCCCTGTCTTGCGGCGCCGTCGCGCAATCTGTGTTCTCGATAAACCATAAGCCTCCATGCGGACATTCCCTGGAGCCGATCAAGCGGCTCAAGGACACGTTCAAAAGAGGCAGTTAAGGTCTTCGTTCTCTGTCCGCCATCTATCATACGACAAAGAGGCATCTATATCCTGTATTCTTTTTTAAGGTCAAACACAACATATAGTGTTTCAGCAGGTCAAAGCAATTAGTCATTTTGCAGACGCATTAAAAATGAGGGGTTCTTGGCAAGTCGGTAAAACGTTACCAACACGGCTACCTGCATGGCAGTTATAAAACCCCCTTAGTCAAGCCGCTGACAAATCCTACCAAAACCAAGCCGCTCACGCCAAAAGAATCCAAAAGATTATGCTTGACCAACATGTTGCGGTCGAATGCCGGCGGACGGAGCGACAGGACTGCAAACGCTCGGAAGACTACAGCCCCGGCACCCCGTCCGCCGGCATTCGATAGGCGAGGAACTATTTCTTCTCTTCGTGAGCTATCGTGCGGCCGAGAGCCGCTGTAAAGGGATCGAGCAGCACGCCGGCGATAACCACAAAGGCCCATCCCTTTGTGACAAGACCTGCCCAACGCGCGAAGAACGTACGGCCTTCAATCGTTCCGAATCCTCCCTGGAAGGCAATCTCGCCAAACCCGATGACCATAAAGAGCAGAGTTGCGCCAATAACCGTACCGGCGACTTTTGCCGATGCGCTCCCCTCCTCAAAACCAAAAAAGTCCAGGCACATGCCAACCGTCTTTCCAAACAGCGGAAGCGCGCTTAACACCTCGGCGATCACCGTGGCGACCACGAGCTGCCCCCAAAACCCGTGGGACTTGTCAGGTCCAAACCGGGTGCCCCCTCGATAATGGGGAGAAATGCACAGAGCAACAAGGGGTTAAAGAAGCCATTGAGAACGCCGATGACGCGGCCGACGGGAAGCTTCATAGCCTAAATCCTTTCAGAACAATTGATAGAAAAAGGGCCGCCGGCATTTGTCGGCGGCCCCGATAAAACATGATATGCGGCAAAGCAACTACTCGAGTGGCTACTCCGCCTCGCCGCTGGCCGCCATCTTTTCGGCCTCGGCGAGCTGCGCCGGAGTCAGCTTACGATACTTAATGGCGCCAAAGACGACACAAGCCGCACAGACAATCATGCCGGCGATGAACTTCTGGTCAATCGTTGCACCAAACGGCGACGTCACGGCCTCAAACACAATGGGAGACAGCGCCATGCCAAAGTTGATGCCTGCCATGCCAATGGCAAGGTTAAACGCACGTCCCTCGGGAGCAGAGTTGCCGGCGGCAAAATTGCCCTCCAGCGGTACGTATGTCTCCTTACCAAGAGCGACGACAAAGCCCGCAACGCACAGCACCATAAAGGCGGGTGCAACCAGCGTCAGGCCCAGGCCAACGAGCGTCACGCCCCACGCGATCGGCATCGACAGGTTCTTGAACTTGGCAAACAACGGGCCCACCAAAAGACCGGCCGCAATGCCGGCGACCGTCATGACGGTCGAAGCGAGGCCAGCCTCAACAGTGCCGCCAAAGCCGCGGCCCACGACAAGCAGCGAGACATTGGAGCTAAAGAGCTGGAACGTGAGTACGAACACAAAGCTCATGACCGTGATAATTGCGACCTCTTTGGGCATGTTGGCAAACACGTTGACCTTACGCTTAGGCTCAAGATGACCCTCGGGAAGGCAAACAGCCTCGATCACGATGAAAATGATCATGATGAAGTACGCCGCATAGCTGTGAAACCACTCGGCAGAACCCAAAATGCCGGAAACCATCGTCCAGATAATGCCGCCCAGTGCAACAAAAGTGGAGTAGATGCCCATAACAAACGAGCGCTGCTTTCCGCCAAAGTAATCCGCGATAAGAGCGTCCGTTGAATTCTGCACGGCGCCGAGACCAAGGCCCATGACAGCAGAAGCCGCTAAGACCTGGCCGAGCGAGTCGTGGAACACCAGCACCGAGGCGCCTGCCAGCATCACGATAACGTGACCGACGAGCGTCGTCTTCTTCTTGGACAAGCGAGAGGCGAGCTGTGAAGAGACGAGCATGGCGGACAGCGCCATCATCAACGGGATGATGCCGATGATCATCTGAACGGCAGCGATGTTTTCGTTGGGAAACGCCGCCGCAACAGAGGCCACGATGGGAACGGGCACGAGCATGCCCATAATGCACATGGCGGCAGCATAAATGCCCACCAGGTACTTGATCTTGGTTTTATCCATGATTCATCCTTACACTTAGAGAAAAAGGTTGGGGCGGTCGGACGTCACCATCGGCCGCCCCAAACACAGCACTATCAGTCGTTGAATCCGGTGAACACGGGCTCTCCGCTGTACACGAGCGCCTCCTCGATGCCATCGAGCACGCGGCAGGCGCCAGACGCCATCGCCTCGAGTTCAAACTCGCCGGGATAAGCCGATACGGGCGCGATCCAAGAGCAGCACTCCTCAATCGAGGCAACGAGTTCCTTACTGTGGACCATGCCGCCTCCGAGCAAGATACCGTCGACGTTGCCCTTCAGCACACTGGCCATCTCGCCGATCCACTTGCAGATCTGATAGACCATCGCATCCCAGGCGCGAGCTGCGGCCTTATCGCCCGCTGCAGCACGTTCGCACACCTCGATGGCATCGGAGGTACCCAAAAGATCGACAAAGCCGCCCGTCTTCATGCAATGGGCACGGGCGACATCAAGACCGTGCTCTGCGGTGTACTTTGCGACCTCGATCGCGGGAACCGATCCACAGCGCGTAGGCGCCATGGGACCCTCGCCGCCGACGATATCGTTGCCGTCCACCATCTTGCCCTTAAGGTGGGCCGAGATAGAGATGCCGCCGCCGATATGACAGACGATAAAGTTGCACTCGTCGTATGCGCGACCGAGCTTTGCCGCATGGCGGATGGCGGTCTCTTTGAGATTAAGGGCGTGCAGGTGCACGTTTCGATACACGCCCTTAATGCCCGTCATACGTGCGAGGTCGCACAGTTCGTCGGTATCGGGAGGATTCACCACAAAAGAAGGCTTTCCCGTCTTTGAGGCAAACTCATGGGCAATCTGGGGACCCAACTGCGCCGGGTGCCGAACGCCATTCGCACCGATGCGGGCATGCTCGAGCATGACCTCGTTGATGGCATACGTACCACCGGGCAGCGAAAGCAGACCGCCGCCGCGACCGACAAAGGCATCAAAGTCCTCGAGCTTCAGGCCCGCCTCCCCCAGCGCTCCAAGGATCAGATCGCAGCGATACGGCATCTGAGCCGAAACCCCGTCGAACTGGGCAAGGTCCTTCGCATCGTGCGCAACGTTCTTGCTGAGCTTGCACTCATCACCCTCAAACACGCCCACCTTCGTGGAAGTGGAACCCGGGTTGATTACCAGAACGCGCCAGGGAGTCTTTTTATCGGACATACCTTAAGCCTCCTTAAGCGCCTGAGCGCGCACGCAGCTCATCACCACGTTGCCGACGATCTCATCGACGGGCGCAGAGCGCGAGCAATCGCACACGGTCTTCTTGAAGCCCTGAAGCATGGGGCCGTAAGCATTGGCGCCGGTCAGATTCTGGATGATCTTGACACCGATATTGCCCACGTTGATATCGGGCCAGATGACCACGTTGGCTTGGCCCGCAACAGCAGACTCACGATGCACCTTCTTGGCCGCGACCTTGGGGTTAATCGCCGAATCAAACTGGAACTCACCGTCGATGGCAAGGTCGGGACGGCGATCGTTGGCAATCTCGCGAGCACGACGTACCTTATCGACGAGTTCGTTATCCATCGAACCGTCAGTCGAATGCGAAAGCAGCGCGCAACGGATATCCCATCCGGTCAGCGAGCGCACCGTTTCACTCGACGAAATCGCGATCGAGGCAAGCTCCTCGCTCGTGGGGTCAACGCAAACGGCAGAATCGCCAAAAGCCAAAAGGCCACCTTCGCCGCCGTTCCAGTTGGGAATGTCGGCGATACCGCACGAGCTCACGGTGTCCACCCCGTCAGCAAGACCAACGATGGTCTGACCCGCCAGGATGATATCGCCCGTAGCGTTATCGATACCGGCGAACATAACGTCGACATCGCCGAGCACCTGCAAAATCAGGGCGCGCTCAAGCGGACGCGTCATACGGCGCGCGGCGCCCTTGGGCTTAAACTTGCAATCCGGATGAGAAAGATAGCGCTCGCAGCAAGCGGCGTTTGCCTCCTCGTCGGTCACATCGACAATCTCGATGCCGTCAAGGGAGATGCCGCGCTCATCGGCAAGCTCCTTGAGCTTGCCCCCGTCGCCGACCAGCACGCATTCGGCAAGATGTTCGGCGGCGATCTTTGCGACCGCCTGCATCATGGTCTCGTTTTCGCCCTCGGGAAAAGCAACGCGCATAGGCTTGGCGGCAGCCTGCTCGCGCAGGGTCTGCATCAGGTCCATGGCAGTTACTCCATCTCTTCGGCAGTGCGCTCAATAAGCTCACCGATGGTCTTCATGACCATGACCTCGCGAACGGGAACCTCGGCATCGAGTTCGTTCTCGATCATGGAGGTCAGAGCGATCATCTTCATCGAGCCCTTGCCCAGGGTCTCAAACGTCGTCTCGGGAGTCACATCGCCATCGTAGTTGTAAGCGGACTTGGCAAAATCGCAGATCTGCTGAGTGAGTTCTTCATTCATGACAAAGCCTTTCTAAAATAAAAAGAGGGGCGACCACGGCGGGCTGGAGACATGGGTCCCGCCGTGGCCTAAGAGAGGAATCGAATTGTTACAAGGGTGAAAACCTAGTCGTCAAGCTCGAACGTAAGCTCTTTGTAGCCCGGACGGTCGATAACCTTGGCATGGACGCCAACGATCTCGCCCGCCATGAGTTTTGCGCGGATCTCGGGGGCCTTCTTCTTGGTAATGCCGTAGATGACGTAGGTGTACTGAGAACCCTCGTCGATATCGACGGCGCCGTAGGCGTACTTGCCATACTCCTTGAGGTAGGGCTTGTCGTTCTGCGGACCAGGCAGGGTAAAATCGATCAGATGGCCGTGACCAGAAACCTGGACCCAATCGGTCTTGTGATAGCCGCAGGCATTGCAGGCAAGGTGGGGCGGAAACTCGACGGCTCCGCACTCGGGGCACCGGCGTGCCCAATAGATGCCCTCTTCAAGACCCGCGTAGAACTTCTTGACCACGGGCTCCATATCTTTGAGTTGCATGAGAATACTCCTTATGGGAAATCGAAAACCGCGGTCGCTTAGGCGACGGTACGAAGAATCTGGCAGCGCACGTTCTGAGAACCGCCAAAACCGCGCAGGAACGCCGTCTCGGGAACCTTCTTCATCTGGGTGGCACCGGCGACGCCGCGCATCTGCTTGACGGCCTCGACGATATCGGCGATGCCCGATGCGCCATGGGCGTGACCGAAGTTGCAGCGGCCACCGTGCGGGTTGATGGGCTTATCGCCATCAAAAGCGGTACGGCCGTCGATCGCGTATTTCCAGGCCTCGCCGCGCGGAATATAGCCGCACTCCTCGGCCGAAACGATCTCGGAAGCCAGGAAGAAGTCATTGCACATAAACAGGTCGATCTCATCGGGGCTCACGCCGGTAAGGTCGTAGACCTGCTTGGCGGCAAGCTCGGTAGCCCAGTGCTCGTTGTGAAGCAGGCCGGCCTCGACGGCAGAGGCGCCCGTGCCCAGAACCTCGATAGGCGCGTACGGGACGCCCATGGCCTTGGCCTTCTCCGTGGGCATCACGACAACAGCAGCGGCACCGTCGCACTTCTTCTCAAAGCCGGTAACGCGCAGATACTGCGTAACGCGCGGGTTGTACATACTCTTGAGATACTCATCGGCGGTATCGAACCCAACTGCCTTCGCGTCCTCCTCGACCGTGGTCTCGTACCAGGCAAGGGGATTCAGGACGGCACCGCGGCGAAGGCTCTTGGTAAGGCCGTTCAGGGCGTCATCGATCTGATCGGCGGTAAGGTCGTACTGCATCGAATACTCGTTGATCCAGTTGTCGAACGACACGCCAAAGGCACCGTCGAGCGGACGACCATAAGCGCGGTCATAGATCTTATCGAGCGACGGAATCATGACGTCGAGCGTAAAGTCCTGACGAATATGGGAAGGCATGTGCTCAACGGGAAGAGTCGAAGCCAAATCGCAGGCACCCGTAAGGACGACATCGTAGGCACCGGAGGCGACTGCCATCACGGCCTGCTCAAGGGCGACATAGCCCGTGCAGCAAGCCTCGGAATGATGGACAGAGCCCTTGGCGCGAACGCCAAACCAATCGGCAACCTGCATGTTGGGGGTAATGCAATCGCCAACGAG
>DXMC01000001.1:0-4275 GCA_019414365.1 Collinsella sp. | reverse complement strand
ATTGGCGCTGCCGTGGTAGAAAAAGTCGATATCGCGGGGCTCAAGACCGGCATCGGCAATAGCCTCGAGGGCTGCATAGCCAAACGCCTCGCCCTCGCCAATGCCCTGGGTCTCGGGATGCTCCTCAAAATCCTTGAACGGGGTGCAGCCCACGCCTACAATCGAGACGCTGCGCATGTTCTTTCCGAGCGTAACCACTGAATATCACATCCTAATCATGTGAAGGTGTACGGAGTGATGGCGCAGTCCGGCCGCGAGCGAAGGTGAGAGAGCGCTCGCGGCTTTTCTGTGCCGTCACACGTTGAACTACTGCAGTGGTTCTCTTGAACGTAGCTTTAGTTTATGAGGGGTTAAACGAGACGCATGAGACAAAAAGCCCCGATGCGTCCCAACATATGGGACGCATCGTGGCTAGGCGTTCCAAATAGCAGATAAACGGACTCGTATTATTTGAGCTAATGATCCGATATATCTATAATTCGCCCTGAATACAACCGTTTATCCCCAAATATCGACCGCTCACGCGACCGGCCTTTCAAAATCGGGAATACGTGGGTGCCAGTGACGCGACGCATCGTCGACAAAGAGCGGTGCGTAGAACATGCGATTGAGGGCGGCGGCAACGGTGCGCGCCTCAAGGTCGGGCCGGGCCTCGAGCCAATACTGAATGAGGTTATGGTGACCCGCAAGCGCAAAGGCTAGATACAGGTCGAGGTCCGTTTCATCGGAAAATGTCGAGCGAAGCCGATTGCGAAAATAGTCATGCATAAAGATCGTTGCCTTGTGAGCAAACACGGGATCGCCGTTATCGCTGTTAAGCGCCAAAACTTTCGAGCGATTAGCCTGGAGAATCTCCATGCGCTTGATCATCGTGGGCGTAGGGTCCAGCTGCGCGTCGCCAAAACGAGCCTCCAACGCAACATCGTTGATGTCCTGCATATTCTGGAGCAGCTCATCTTCAAAACGTTTAACCACATCATCGACAGAGCGATAACAGCGATAGAACGTCGATTTGGATGTATGGGCAAGGTGAAGTACCTCGGCCACCTTAATCGACTGCACCGGAGTTGTCGCCATAAGTTCAAAGACGGCATCCTCGATCCGTGAAGCGATATCGTTTTGAGCGTTCAGTGACATAGCGGCCTCCCCTATTGGCGATTGACTCCTATGCTACCCGAAAGGTGTGCTCCTTGAGGACGATACGAGGCATAGAGCGCGCCGCACAAGAAATGACGCAGCGACCGTATATCACCGACGAAGTATTCCATCCATCGGGCATACCATCTTTGCGAGGGTCAATCGAAAACCCGACGCCTTCAGCCTTGAGGATGGCCTCGATGCGCGTCCACACCTGGCTCATGCGAAGATTGCGTTCTTGCAAATTGGAGGCAGCGTTAATCCACGCGCGCTCGTCGTCGTTTGCCATACGTCCAACCGCAACGGGAGCAACCTCATCGATCGCCTCGATATCCACGCCAATAGATCCTCCGACCGACCGAGCAACATCGGAAACAGCGAGGACGGCCACGCTTCCGCCATGTGAAATGGAAATAGAGGGTGCCTCCCCATCCGCAAGCTCGATCTTGCCGAATGCAGAACGCGCAAGCTGGGTGTCGTCGAAGACACCTAGGGCGTCGCGAAGCAGCAGACCCACGCCTGCAGCTTCCCTCCGAGACGCAATTGGGAGGTCCCCATTGGAGGCACGTAAGGCATAGCGTCCCGCGATTGATGCCATAGCAACGGTCTCGCTGGGATCGATCGCAGAAACGTCAACGAGATGCACGGTTATGTTCAAAATGGTCAACCCCCACTCGATTGAAATGACAAGGCTAAACTGACGCTCAGAACCGCTCTTTCATGAATCGAGGTACCTTTTCCGGCGATTTGGCGACCAAAACAAAACAGCTCAGAGGCGAAGCCTCTGAGCTGCGAACATTTGGTGGGCGTTAGAAGATTTGAACTTCTGACCTCTTCCGTGTCAGGGAAGCGCTCTCCCCCTGAGCTAAACGCCCAAATGGAGCGGACAACGGGGCTCGAACCCGCGACCCCAACCTTGGCAAGGTTGTGCTCTACCAACTGAGCCATGTCCGCTTACGAGGATTAATCTTACGTGATGCCCGCATCCTATGCAAGAACTTTTTTTGAAAAGTTTTGCGACGCTCTCGCGAGGGCATCAGTCGTCACGAAAGGCGCGAACAAACGCAGGCTCGCAGCGAGATGCCCCTACATCTCACCGAGCATGATCCAGGCAGAGCTGTCCTGCGCGAGCCTGCCGTCTGCAAGCGGTGATGAGGTGAGCAGGACCCTGCCCGCCGGCAGCTCCACGGGTGCTGCACCGAAGTTCGTCACACACGCCCAGCCGTTATCGCGGCGATAGGCGATGACGCCGCCCTCAGCGCCCTCGGCACCATCCGCAAGACCGGTGCGCCCGTCAAGATCGAGCCACGCAAGATCGTTGGCGCACCCGCGCAGCTTGCGCCGCAGCCAGAGGGCGTCACGATAGAGCGCAAGCATCGATGTCGGGTCCACTTCTTCCCTATCGGCAGCATAATCGGAAAACCATGCAGGCTGCGGCAGATGGGGCGCCGCATCGGCGTCTGCCGGCGAAAACCCAAACGATCCGCCATGCGCGGGATCGTCCGCCGCCACCCACGGCAGGGGCACACGACAGCCGTCGCGCCCCTTCTCACGCTTCGGTCCGTGCGTATTGGTCGCAGTAGGGTCTTCGAGTGCAGCCCACGGGATATCAGCCACCTCAAAAAGGCCGAGCTCCTCACCCTGATACACGTATGCCGAGCCCGGAAGCGCCAGCTCAAGCAAAAGGGCCGCCCGCGCGCGGCGCTCGCCGAGTTCACGGTCCTCGTCATAAGACGACCCGTCGCGCAAGAGCCAGTCGAGCGCAATCTGGTGGTAGCGCGTCGCCTTGATTTGCGGCAGGGCATAGCGTGTCGCCACGCGCGGCACGTCGTGGTTGGAGAGTACCCAGGTCGAGGCGGAATCGGATTCGACGGCTGCCTTCAAGCCCTTCTCGATTGCAGTGTGCATGTCATCATAGGTCCAAGTGGCCTTGGCAAACTCAAAGTTGAATGTCTGGCCAAGCTCGCTGGGACGCGCGTAGAGATACTGGCGCTCGGGCAGCACCCACGCCTCGGCAACGGCACTGCGCGGCGGATTATAGCGGTCGAACACGCGGCGCCACTCGCGATAGATCTCATGGACCTCATTGCGGTCCCACAGCGGATGGGTGCCGTCGTCAACCATGTCATCGCCCTCGGCGAGATGCCACCGGTCGAGGTCATCGCGGTCGAGATCCTTGGCGAGACCCTGCGCCACATCAATGCGAAAGCCGTCGACGCCTCGATCGCTCCAAAACGCCAGGACGTCGCAAAAGAGCGCGTGAACCTCAGGGCATGACCAGTCAAAGTCCGGCTGCTCGGGCGTAAACATGTGCAGATACCACTGACCGTCCGCAACACGCGTCCATGCGGGGCCGCCAAAGTTGGCATTCCAATTGGTGGGAGGCAGCTCGCCATGCTCGCCGCGACCATCGCGGAAGATATAACGGGCGCGTTCGGGCGATCCGGGGCCGGCGGCAAGAGCGGCTTTGAACCAGGGGTGCTGGTTGGATGAATGGTTGGACACGATGTCGACGATGACCTTGATGCCGCGCGCGTGAGCCGCAGCGATCATGTCATCGAAGTCGTCAAGCGAGCCGAGACGTGGGTCGACATCGCAGTAGTCCGCCACATCATAGCCGCCATCGACAAGAGGCGAAGGGTAAAACGGGCTCAGCCAGATGGCCTCGATACCCAGCCGCTCAAGATAGTCCATCTGCTGGGTAATGCCCGCGATATCGCCCAGACCCGAACCAGTCGAATCCTTAAACGAGCGCGGGTAGATCTGATAGATCGCGGCATCGGACATCCATGAGCGCGAAGAAGACTTTTCTGTAGCCATGGGGCGTATCTCCCTTGCAACGAGGTTATGCGAGATGCCCACGATGATACGCCCAAAGCGGACATTCGCGGCAAACAACGCCACAGCCACGACCCAAAACGCTCGCCCCCTCTCGGGTTCAAGCCTCCTGGGACGAATCGACCGATTAGTGAAAAGAACGGAAGACCCACTTTCCCGGCCACGACAGCGAGCGGGCTCCGGGTGCCCCAGGTTGCCGCGAAAGAGGAGGGAAGCGTACTTTATGTACGCGACCGACGATTGAGGGGTGACGCATAATTTCTTTCGCAAATTGACAACCGCATAGCGGAACACGGCCCG